>JBEBUZ010000015.1:0-51575 GCA_040393015.1 Paraniabella yanshanensis | reverse complement strand
CCGCCCTGTCACGGCGGAGGTCGCGGGTTCGAGTCCCGTCCGGTCCGCAAAAAAGGATCATCAGCAATGATGATCCTTTTTGCATTTAAGACAGGTGTAAAATCCCCTCCCTAATATAGGGTATGTTTAAAAAATATCCCTCCTAAAAATTCTCAACCGCCTGTTTTTGGGTTATTTTAGTCTGGATTTAAGACGGAACCGCAATTGCCCTTTAATCATTTAACTCAACTTATGTACGAAACAACTCAAATACTGAAAAATTGGTATGTTGTAGTTGTCAGATCCATTCCATATAAGACGGCAACTTCTGTTCTTCAGAAGTTGGGTTACACCTTTTATCTGCCCCTGCAAAAACAATTAAGGTACTGGAGCGATCGCAAACGTTGGATAGAGGTTCCGGTTCTCTCCCCTTATATTTTTATTTTTACCAGTGAAAAAGATCGTAAGCTACTTTTTGAAACCTGCAATTTTTTTCGCTTTCTTAAATCAGATGGTAAGCTGGCCGTTGCCAGGGAGGAAGAAATTGAAAAAGTAAAAATGCTGTGTAATTATGCGGTCGATATTAAAATAGAACCCTGCCATGTTAGTGAAGGCGATAAAGTTACTATAATACAGGGCCCACTGGCAGGATTATGCGGCTATGCTATCTCCGAAAACGGAAAGAACAGGTTTTTGATCCGGATAAAAAGTCTGGGAAAATTTGCCAGCGTTGAGATAGACCGCAACTTCTTAAAAGCGGGATAGAATCAAATATATCGCTTATTCAGCACTACAGCGGTCATTACACTGTGACAGCTTTCGGCGAAGCCTTATACAAATATTCCGGCAACACTTCCAAGAACGATCGCCTTTGCCGTTTTTTATTTCATTTATTTCCTTTTCCATCACTAATATAAATATTGGATTATGCCAGTACAAACATCTTACCCGGGAGTATATATCGAAGAACTACCCGGCGGTATCCGAACCATAACCGGTGTTGCCACTTCCATTACCGCATTCATTGGGCGGGCAAAAAAGGGGCCGGTAAACGAGCCGGTAACCATTAGAAGTTATGCCGATTTTGAGCGACAGTTCGGAGGCTTGTGGATCGAAAGCACCATGAGCTATGCCGTGCAGGATTTTTATCAGAACGGAGGCAGTGAAGCCATTATTGTAAGAATATACAATGCGCCCGAAACGCCTGAAGAACCTGGTGAAGAGGAGGAACCCGTAGAAATTGAAAGCACAATTGCCACGATAAATATACCCATGCCCGGCGGAACTGAGTTCCTTATGCTATCGGCTAAAAATCCCGGCAGTTGGGGTAAAAGCTTATCAGTAAGCATCGATCATCAAATAAAAGATCCTACTTCCTCCACCGATCCACCATCAGACAGCAAGGAATTCAATCTGATTATCTACGAAAAAAATAGTGAAGGAGTTAAAATTAAAGCAGAAGAATACCACCGGGTCACACTTTCAGAAAACGATCTGCGTTTTTTGCCCCGAATGCTGGAACAAAGCTCCGATCGTTTACAAGTAAATAAAACCAGCAGCGGAAACTGGGCTATACCAACAACCGATCTCAGGCCCGACGCCGCTACTGTTGAGAGCACCGGAGGTACTGACGGCTTAGTGTTAGAAACAGCAGATTACGAAGGCAACCCGGGAGATAAAACAGGAATATATGCACTCAATAAGGCCGACTTGTTCAACCTGCTCTGTATTCCCCCACCGCAGCGCGGCACCGATACCGCCGGTACTACCTGGTCGAAAGCCGTTGAGCTATGCGTAAGCAGGAGAGCTATGTTGATCATCGACAGCCCTGCAGCCTGGGCTTCTTCTGTAAATAGCGCTGTGTCCAATCCCATATCTAACCTCAGCAATCTTCAAATATCCGGAACCAATGCCCGTAATGCTATACTATATTATCCGCTTATTAAAAAAGCTGATCCTTTACGAAATAACCAGACTGATCTTTTTGTTCCCTGCGGCGCTATTGCCGGGGCTATTTCGCAAACCGACTCCCAAAGAGGCGTATGGAAAGCCCCTGCTGGCAATGATGTAGCTTTAAATGGTGTACAGGGTTTACAAATCAACCTTTCCGACAACGAAAACGGGGCTTTAAATAAAATTGGGATCAATTGCCTG
Organism: Paraniabella yanshanensis; assembly: GCA_040393015.1. GTDB lineage: Bacteria > Bacteroidota > Bacteroidia > Chitinophagales > Chitinophagaceae > Niabella > Niabella yanshanensis_A. The sequence goes on along the minus strand of JBEBUZ010000015.1, from coordinate 49,442 downwards.
CGTTCCTTTCCCTTAAGAGGCAACCTGGTATGGGGAGCCCGAACATTACGGGGCGCCGACCAGTTGGCCGATGAATGGAAATATGTACCCGTTCGCCGCACAGCGCTATTCCTTGAAGAAAGCCTTTACCGCGGTTCTCAATGGGTGGTATTTGAGCCAAACGACGAACCCCTTTGGGCGCAGATACGTTTGAATATCGGCGCTTTTATGCACAATCTCTTTCGGCAAGGCGCCTTTCAGGGCAAAACACCCCGCGAAGCCTACCTCGTGAAATGTGATAAAGAAACGACAACACAAAATGATATAAATAATGGCATCGTCAATATCCTGGTTGGCTTTGCCCCGCTTAAGCCAGCCGAATTTGTCATTATAAAAATCCAACAACTGGCAGGTCAGATTGAATCTTAAAAAATAAATTTATGGCACAGTTTACTGTAAATGCACAACGTTTTGACCCCTATAAGAATTTCAAATTCCGGGTAAAATGGGATGGAAAATATGTAGCCGGTATTAGCAAAGTAGGAGGTTTGAAACGAACAACCGAAGTAGTGGAACATCGCGAAGGCGGCGACCCGAGTACAGGTCGCAAATCACCCGGACGAACCAAATATGAGGCAGTAACCCTGGAACGGGGTGTAACACATGACACCGAATTTGAACAATGGGCCAATAAAGTTTGGAATTTCGGTTCCGGACTGGGAGCCGAAACCTCACTCAAAGACTTCAGGAAGGATATCATTATCGAACTTTATAACGAGGCCGGTCAACTCGCGATCGCCTATAAATTGTATCGCTGCTGGGTCTCTGAATACCAGGCGCTGCCGGATTTAGATGCCAATGCCAATGCCGTGGCCATCCAAAACCTAAAACTGGAAAATGAAGGATGGGAACGCGACTATGAAATACCCGAACCATCTGAACCAACGTTTACAGAACCATAATGCGTGTTCTATGCGACCTTTAACAAGTAGCGAGCTATTCGGTGTTTGGGAACAAACCCTGGATCAACCCCTAATCGCCAGAACGATTAAATTACTGGAGCTGGCCTCTGGTGAGCATGCAGATATTGCTTCGCTTCCTATAGGAGAAAGAGATGCCCGGATGTTCAGGCTGCGGGAATGGCTGTTTGGCAACAGGATGTTTCAAACCGCTACCTGCCCCGCCTGCTCAGAAAAAATAGAATGGGAAACCTTATCCGGAGATATACAGATACATCCAGGTACAGCCTCCCCCAGAATTATTGAACTGAGCAGGAATAGCTATGAAGTAAAATTCAGACTGGTAAACAGCGCGGATATCGTCAACCTGATAAAAAACAAAATCCCACCGGAACAGTCCGCAAACTACCTGCTGCAACACTGTATCCTGGAAGTGAAAAAATCGGGTGGGTTGATAAGTAAAGAAAACCTGCCTGCCGAAATAGCGGAAACTATAGAGGAAGAAATGTCCGTGCGGGATCCACAAGCCGATGTACAGTTAAACCTCGGTTGCCCTGCCTGCCATCACCAATGGCAGACCGGCTTTAATATTATGTCCTTTTTCTGGGCAGAAATCAATCACTGGGCACAAAAAATAATGCAGGAGATTTTCGTGCTGGCCAGATTTTTCGGCTGGTCGGAACAGGACATACTTGCGATGTCGCCCCGCCGCCGCCAGTTATACCTGCAAATGATCAACACATGAGTAATTTCCTATCGAATATCGTAGCAAATCACACGGCTTCCGTTCCCATGGTTCAACCCCGTTTACCCGGAAGATTTGAGACACAGGAATGGAGTCCGGCCCCTGAACTGGAAGATCTGCCTTCGATCAACCAGCACACGGGTTATTTCGGCAAGCCTCAGGATCTGCCACAGCAAAAAGCCTTCAAAAATCAGGCACACAGCATAGCAATCGCCAAAAAAATAGTTGGCACGGAAAGTATTTCAGATGCCCTCTCCCAGCAATATTTGAATAGTGTAAAAGAACCTGGCTTAGCTCCCTCAATCCTCCAAATAAAGCCCGACAATGATGCAACATTATCACCTTTGCAGCATAAGCTCCAACCGGAGGAACCCTCTTTTCGTTTCGCTTACGACAACCAGGGTACAAACAAAGATAGTCCGCCCGTAAACACTGAACTCCCCAAACACAAACAGGTATTTGCTCAAAAAGAAACAGTAGTGAATGGTTCGCTCTACCCTTACAATAAGAGTACTCATTTATTAAATGTACAGCCCGTCGAAAAAGATCTTATGGCACCAATCAGGCAGAAGGGCGAAGGACAGTCAGTGATTAAGGTTTCGATCGGGAGAATTGATGTGCGGGCCATATCGGCGACTGCTCCCGTCAAACAAAACCCCGTTCCTGTTAAAGCCAGCCATATGTCGCTTGACGACTACTTTAACAAGAAAAAGAACCCCTGATAATGAGTACAGCCTTACGCATAGCAGCGGTTACACAGGTATTAAAAGACCTGCTAAACGATGGATTGATCAATAACGATGTGTCCGGCATCACTCAAAATAACATTACAGTCAGTTCTTTATCGCCCGACCGGATAGCTGTTGATAATGGCTCCGAAGTCAGTCAGCTTAATATTTTTATGTACCAGGCCACTTATAACCAGGGGTGGAGAAACACCGCTTATCCTTCTTTTAATTCCAATGGAGAAAGAATAACCAATCCACCACTGGCGCTCGACCTGCACTACCTGCTGACAGCCTACGGCGCCTCCGAATTACATACCGATATCCTGTTGGGTATGGGCATGCGTTTCCTGCATGAAACTCCTGTATTGGGGAGAGAAAAAATTGCGGAAGCAACCGGCTCAGCACAGGTAACCAACCCGGGCGACAGCCTGCCCGATTCCCTGCGATTTCTTTCACAGGCACTTTTAGCCGATCAGGCAGAACAGATAACTATAAGTCCGGAGGCACTCAGCATTGAAGACATATCCAAACTTTGGGCAGCGTTTGGCGCAAAATACCGCCCCACAGCCGCCTATAAAGTAACAGTGATACTGATTGAAAGCGACAAACAAACGAGCCAGGGGCTCCCGGTAAAGGAAAGAAATATCTATGTACAGCCTTTTAAACTACCGGTTATAGAAAAGATTCTTTCACAGTCCGCACCCGATCAGCCCTTTGTTGAAGGCGGTAAGATTTTAAGCGGGTATCGTTTAACGGTAAAAGGTCATAACCTTTTTAACGATGCCGTAGAAACACATATCAACGGATCTGTCATTGATGCGGTCGCTTCCAACCAGCAGGTAAACCCGGCCGAAATAAGCTTCACATTGCCCGGTCAATTAGCCGCCGGCACACATGAGTTAAAAATTGTACACCCCGTCTTAATGGGTACTCCGGGCCTTCCCCATAAAGGAGTCAGCTCGAAACCGATGCTTTTCACGCTTTCACCGCATATAGAAGGGAATATTCAGATTAGCGACAGAACCGTTGGCAACGGTCTGGTATCGGCAACCCTTCAAGTAACCATTCAGCCTTTGGTGCAGCCAGGTCAACGTGTTCAGCTCCTGCTGAATGAAATCGCAACTTCAGGCGCGGCACAGTCCTATACTTTTAGCATGAACGCTTCGGCTTTTGGCGAGCCGGAACAGGCCATTTCCAGCATTCCTTTTGAAATATCGGGTGTAAAGCCCGGAAACTATCTCGTCCGGGTCGTTACAGACAGAGCCGAATCGCCCTTGCAAACAAACGCTAATCATCAATATATTTCTCCCGCGGTTTCGATATGAATGAAGACACAATATATTATAGTTGGGTAAATGCAAACCAGCAATATCTTTCCCTGCAATTGAACAAAGTATTCAAAAGGCTGGAAGGCTTTGCAACGGATAATAGTCAACAAATCGCCGATCAGGAGCATATTAACAGGGAGCTTGAAGCGCTTGTTAATTCCATAAGCAGCCCACCCGCCCTGGAAGTTCTGGTACAGCGATTCGAACTATCAGATTTCGAAAAAAATATACTTCTGCTGTGCGCGGGCGTAGAACTGGATGCGAGGTTCCCTGATATCCTCTCCAAACTAAACGGAACAGCTTTGCCTTCTTACGCGGTAGCGCTTGCAATATTTGACCACTGCCACTGGAGCGCCCTTTCACCCCAGGCTCCGTTAAGACACTGGAACCTGATCGAAACAGGAAAATCTGCCATTACAACGCAAGCCCCTTTAACCATTAAGGAAAGCATTTTACATTACCTCACCGGCACAGCCTACATGCCTGAAGAATTGACCACATTGATCTCGCCCCTGACTATTTCAGGACAACTTACACCCGTGCAACAGGTCGTACTAAATGAGATCATGAAACAAAAACTAAATGGACAACACCTATCTCCTTCCTTCCTTTTAACGGGTGATAATGAGGGCGACAGGCGGATTGCCGCCAAATCGTTAGCCGATAGCATGAAGCTTCAATTATTCAGTACCACCGCGTATAACATACCGGTAAACAATGCAGAAACCGAGGCGCTGACACGATTGTGGAACAGGGAGGCAAGGTTACACCGCTATTTACTACTGTTAGAATGCGACAAGCTGGATATAAATGACAAGCCCGGGATATATGCCTTGCAAAACTTTATTGCCGGGATCAAAACACCGTTAGTAGTAAGTACAAATGGCTGGACACCGCGATGGGAAAAAAAAGTATTGGCTATTCATCTGCCCCATCCCACCGGCAAAGAACAGGTGGAACTATGGAAGGCTGCATTGGGAGACATATATACAGGAACAAATGGCATGTTAGACCGGATCGTTTCCCAGTTCAGTTTTAGCAACAGCGCTATTCAAAAAGCAGCATCAGAGTTGAAATTCGCGACAGCAGAAAAAGAACGGCCGGATACCCGAATCATAGAAGGACAACTGTGGAAAATTTGCAGCCGGCATACGCGACCCTCTCTCGATAACCTGGCACAACGTATTGAACCAGCCGCTGATTGGAATGACCTGGTTTTGCCCGAGCAGCAAAAGTCTGTCCTGAAAGAAGTAATTGCGCATGTAAAAAACAGAAATAGGGTTTATGAAACCTGGGGCTTTGCCACAAAAGGATCCCGCGGACTGGGCATCAGCGCCCTGTTTGCCGGCGAAAGCGGAACCGGAAAGACCATGGCCTCAGAAGTATTGGCCAACGAATTGCAGCTCGACCTTTATAAAATAGACCTTAGCAAAGTAGTAAACAAGTATATAGGTGAAACCGAAAAAAATCTGAAAAAAATATTCGATGCCGCGGAAAACGGAGGCGCCATTCTGCTCTTTGACGAAGCGGATGCATTGTTCGGAAAAAGAAGCGATGTAAAAGACAGTCACGACCGATACGCTAATATCGAAGTGAGTTACCTGCTACAGCGAATGGAATCCTACCGGGGTTTAGCGATCCTGACCACAAATATGAGAACAGCCCTCGACAAAGCTTTTTTGAGAAGAATCAGATTTATCGTACAGTTTCCTTTTCCGGATATTCAACAGCGATCTGAAATATGGAACAAGGTATTTCCTTTTGCAACACCTAAAAAAGAGTTAGATATTGAAAGATTATCCCGGCTTACCATCACCGGCGGTAATATTCGCAACATTGCCATGAATGCGGCATTCCTTGCAGCCAGTGAAGAGAGCCCCGTAGAAATGCAGCATATCCTGAGAGCCGCCAAAACCGAATACGCTAAAATGGAAATACCCTTTGCAACGGAGCTTAAATCACTATCGTGAAGCAAATTGAAATTCATATCGAAGAGCTGGTATTGCATGGATTTCCGCCGCAGGAAAAATATAGGATTGGCGAAGCTTTACAGGCTGCGTTACATAACCATTTTGAAGAGAAGGGCCTTCCTCCTGTCCTGTCAAGCGGGGGATACATACCGGTTATTGACAGCGGAACTTTTGATATGCATTCTACAGAACAGCCCCGCGGTAAAGCTGAGAACATAGCAGCAACTGTATATAAAGGTTTCTCCAATGAAGGATAACGCCACTATGACCACGCCGGTGCTGCGAATCGAAGATAAAAATAATTTATCCCTAAAAAATCGTATCTTTAAAGAAGATGCCGGGCAATATACCGTTCAGAAAAACAATTCCGGTTTCAGCTTTTCGCAACAGCCTGTGTTCGATTATTCCACCCGCCTTTCCCGGCTACAGCCTAAATTGGCCATTAATGAGCCCGGTGACAAATACGAACAGGAAGCCGATGCAGTAGCCAGCAAGATAATGCGCATGGAAACACCAGGTCAAAAGCTGGGAGCTCTGCCTGTCTGGTCCATTCAACGCAAATGCGCTCATTGCGGGGAGGAAGAAAAAAAGAAATTGCAAAGAAAAGAGTTTCATAGAGAGCCAATCCATTCAAGCCATTCCTTTGAAAATTATGTAGGTGGTTTAAGCTATGGCGGACAACCCTTATCGGTTGAGCTAAGGAATTTTTATGAACCCCGGTTCGGTTACGACTTCAGCAGAGTAAGAATACACAAAGATGCAACAGCAGCGCAATCAGCACAAAGCATCCATGCCCTGGCTTATACACATGGAAATAATATTGTGTTTAACAGCGGTCAGTTCTCTCCGCATTCGAATGAAGGGAAAAAATTGCTGGGGCATGAATTGACGCATGTGGTGCAGCAACAAAACAACTTCATTCAACGCGCACCAATGCCTGATGAATCTGCAGTTACAGATCTGGAATCTTACTCTGCCAAAACAAGGCAAAATATACGATACGACAATGGGTTTGCCTTTCAATCGAAACTCCCGCTATTTTTTCAGAAAAGAATTGTAATGGATGTCAGAGAAGGATATAATGTTTCGTTTGTTGTGAAAGGTTTTGCCGCAACCGAAGCCTGGATAGAGCCTGCTATGAAGGCCTTAGCTCTATACAATTTCAACCTGGCCAGTACGGCAACTGCGGCTCCCATCACCAACCTGACGACCGTTCAGCATTTAGACATGACAGGACAGAAAAATCCAGCAGACGCTACTATTACAGGTCCAGACGCAATTATACGATTAACATCAACAGAATTCGATGCAACCGGTAAGGATAAAGCTAAAAAGCGTAACGTGCAGCTAATGGTTGAAAAAATGGGAGCTTTTTCGGCCACCGTGTCAACGGAAAAACCTGATGACAGGAAGAAAAGATATGAGAGTATCTACCAGATAACAAACGCGCTTCCTGTAAGAAACGACCCGTTGGGAGATCCGCCGGAAACTATGGATGATGCCAAATTTGATCTGATATTACAAGCTCTTGATAAGGTACCAGCGAGTATTCTGAACCTGGGCAAAGGTATTCCTATATACAGGGGGCTAACGACTAAAGGGCCGAGGGGCGAAGAAGCAGAATATTCTCAAACCAAGGCCAAAGGAAGCAATGTTTGGGAGAGGCGGATTACCGTTTATGCCGGATTTTTCTCAGCAGACATAGAGCAAAGAACATTTCTAATGGCACACGAATTTGGTCATGCCTTAGATTACAGGCCCAATGAAGGTTCGAAAGGAAAGGGCGGCCCTTCGTTAAGCGCAGTAACCGGAAAGGGGTCCTTCAGGGAAGCCCTCCAATTGGATGGTGGCGTAAAAAAAGGAATGAGTACCTACGATTTAACCCAAACACAAGAAGATGAATATTTTGCCGAAGCATTTACGATGTATATTAATCAACCGCAAACCCTGAAAGTGCTGAGACCGAATATTTATAAATACTTCCTTTCTAATTATCCATAAAAATGACATTACGCTTAACCAGGAAAGCAGAACACATCTCCACAGTTCGGACTACCGGCCACAAACAGCCCGTTTTCACAAAAAAGAGCAGGGAATATGGGGTTTGTTCGGGTGAAAGCCTGGCGGTCAGGTTCAATAACCTGGCTATATACACGCCACCTTCTCCATGTATTCAGCCCAAACTGACGATTAACCAGCCCGGAGACCCCTATGAGCAAGAGGCCGATGCAATGACGGAAAATGTGATGAGGATGAAGATACCCGGTAAAATAACAAGCAACCCGTCGGGTTCCGGTATACAAAGAAAATGCACCCACTGCGAGGAGGAAGAAAAAAAGAAACTACAAAGGAAAGAATCGGTGTCGGCAACAGCTGTCACTAACAATTCCCTTGTATCTTATTTGGGCAGTTTGAATAATGATGGACAAGCATTACCACCAAAGTTGAGAGAATTTTATGAGCCACGGCTAGGGTACGATTTCAGCAAAGTGAAAATTCACAATGATGCGGGAGCAGCACGATCTGCAAACAGCATTCATGCATTGGCTTACACCTACGGAAATCATATAGTATTTAACAACGGCCAATATTCGCCGCAAACTCACCAGGGGAAAAAATTGCTGGGACATGAGCTCGTGCACGTGATACAGCAGTCCGGCGAACGGAATCACGTGCAGCGCGCTTGTTTTGCAGATGAGCAACCCGGCAGGAATATAAGCGCATGCCCCGAAGGCAGCCAGGATGTAGGAAGGCAGGCACAGGGGCAATCCAACCGAAGAGACGCGCGGGCAAATACAATCGTAGCTCTTGCCCAAAACTCTTCCTTACCTATACAGGACAGAGCCCTACAACTGATAAATGATATGATATGCGCTTATATGCCGTCGCAGGCGTCCAAAATCAGAAAAATCACCTATTATGAAGGCGAAAATGGCTTGCAGGTAAGAAGCGTAGGTTCGGGATCTTCCACCAGGGCTGATATTTGTGTCGGGAACTATTTCGTAAACAATACAACCAATTCGGGCATCTCAAGACGGCTCCTCCAACTGGCACATGAAATTCAACATATTGATCAATACAGGAGCGGAATGACAGGAGCTAATCGTAGTAACGAAAGAGAGTTTCTTGCATTTTATGAAGAAGCACTGGCAGACGAGTTTATCGGCACAGGACGTATGCAACACGCTACAAGAAGAAATTTGATAGACGGAGCCATTGGATACTATTATTGTTTGGAAGACTCACTTAAAACAAGGTATAGTTCAAATCTGCAAGCTTTGTTAGCCCGAAGATCTACCGTAGACGGAACCGCAGGAAACGAACCCACTACTCCTCCTTCCACATGCCGGAGACAATAAGGTTTTCAAAGTCTAACCTTATCCTATACAATGAAAGCTTATTCAACCAGGGAAACTCAACGCAACAATATTGTCCGGAGCAGTACCGTGGAGCAGCCTGTAAGCAAAAGTGCAGCGTTGGAGCCGAAATCCTATCATGAAATCTCTCACCCTGTTGGTTTCGGCAAGATCGACATTCACACTCCACCCACCTCATGCATCCAACTCAAATTAAACATTAGCCGGCCAACCGACCCAAGTGAAGAGGAAGCTGATACGATAGCTGAAAAGCTAATGTGCATGGATATTTCGGGAGAAACAAGCCAATTTTCAGATAGTGAACGAATTTCTTGCTGCGCAGCCTACAGCTCTTGACCGGGGCATTCATTTGTTCGCAAGAGCCATGCGAAATACATTGAATGAACGGCACTTTATTATCGCCGCATTTGACAGGTTATCAGGAGAAGAAGCATTTAATGTGGCCCTGGAATTTTTTAATAATGCAGTGAACAGGGAAATTTCAATCATTGCCTCCCAAACCGATGGCGCGCTGATACTGGATCGTGTAAGAGCGGCGCTTGGTAATGCACCTGCCGCTCTTTCTCAACAACAAAGAGAAAATATGGAAAGAGCTAACAGGATGCTTGTAAATGTATCGGGCATTAACGCTTTGCCAGCTCCCGGCGCAATATTCGCCTGTCCCGGACCCCAGAAAACCATTAATGTAGATATGGTAAGCCTGGTTGGCAGCAACCGGATACCTTCGCAGGACATTGCTTACGCAAATATGATCTTCAGCCAATGTTGTGTGAATTTTAATATCGCCAAAGACGAAATGGCAACGGATACCCAAACCAATAACTGGTTGGGCGCTGATCAGCTACTAACAGACTCCGTAACCTGCGGCTCTGTAAGCAGGGAAGAACGGGCAATGGTACAGGGCGCAACTGCCGATTTTTCGTTAAGCAATAGTTTCAAAGTTTTTTATGTTACAAGAATCAGGTCTGGGCCGAGAGCCTACAGCGTTCCCCCCTTCTGCGGAACCGGATCTGGCAGACTGCTTAGAAATATTTCAGTTATTTCCAATAGCGCCGAATCACGATCTCTGGCTCACGAATTTGGCCACATTCTTCTCAACTCTTCTTTTCACGCACCAGGCAGTACCGGACAGGTCATGCATCCTACGAATACATCCACTGGAGAACTGTTCACGGCAACCCAGAGAGCTACCATATACAACAATGCCTGAGCAAAACCATCACTAAAAACAGTTATCATGCAAAAAAAACACTACCAAAAAGAGCTTTCCATTCCTGCCACTCAAAAAAAGAATGGCATCAACAATAACAGGAAAGAGGTAATGAAGATACAGTCCTGGCTCACCCTCTTTTCTTTCACCCATCCCACCGCAGGTACGGCTACCAGTGTAGACGGGGATTTTGGGCCCGCCACCGAACAGGCTGTCATCAATTTTCAAAATACCAAAGGCCTGCCTGTATCCGGTGTAGTAACGCAGGAAACTTTTTCCATCTTGTGTGAGCCTCTGCAAAAAGCTTTCAGTCAAAAAATACAGGGAGACGGGCTTCGGCAACGCGTTGTAAACACTGCGCTGCATCACACCAAATTCAAACCCCTGGAGCTTACCGTTGAAGGGCAATCGAATAAAGGTCCCTGGGTAAGATCGTATATGGACAATCATGAAGGCAGTGCATGGTTCTGGTGCATGGGCTTTGTACAAGCTATTATTGACCAGGCAGCCTCTCAGCTTGGCAAAAACTTTAAATCCTTAATGCCGCTCACCTATAGCTGCGACACGGTAGGCACCGTGGGCTTGCAGAAAGGGTTACTGACCAGGTATAACGTGGTTCGAAATAATACTTCGACAGTAAAACCAGGCGATATCTTCCTGCTGCAGCAAACGCCGTACGACTGGATCCACACCGGTATTATCACGGCGGTGCTGGGAGATATATTCGAAACAGTAGAAGGCAATACCAATGCCGGCGGATCCAGAAACGGGGTTGCTGTACTGAAAAGAATAAGAAATTATCATCGCTCGAAACTGGATGTTTTCTCAATAGAACCGTTGGTTACTTAACATCCGGAATTTATTATTTATTAACCCCTTCTTCATGTCTTCTTTCCCAGGCTCTCCCCGGCTCATCAAAGGAGGTATTGTTTTACTCAACCCTGCCACATCTGCGGTTGAAAAAATCATTCCTCTGCAATATAATCCCGATACGCTAACGCGCAGCCTGCAGGTACAGGGCGCCGGAGAGGGAGGCGGTAACAGATCGGAGCCATTGCGCCTTTCGGGTCCCCCTGTCGAAACCATTAAGCTGGAAGCAGAAATAGACGCCACCGACAAAATGGAATCGGGCGATTCCCAAACATCCGATCTCGGTATTCAGCCGCAGTTGGCAGTATTAGAAACACTGATCTATCCGGCAAGTTCGCAGATGAATTTTAATAATACAATGGCCAACCTGGGCACCATAGAGATATTGCCCATGGAAACTCCGCTGACATTATTTATCTGGAACAAAAACCGGATCATTCCGGTGCGCATTACAGAGTTCAGTATAACCGAGGAAGCATTTGATCCCCAACTCAACCCGATAAGAGCAAAAATAAACCTCGGTATGCGCGTGCTAAGCACCGATGATCTGGGCTTTAATCACAAAGGCGGAAACCTGTATATGAGTTACCAGCAAAATAAAGAGAGGCTTGCGGCCAAATTCGCTACCGGGAAACTTCAGGACTTAGGCATCAACTCTATATCATGACCGATCTATCAAAATTATTTCAGCAGGCAGGTTCCAAATCAAGCCCGTTCTCTCCGTCAAGCAGGTATCATGGCGTTGAGACAGCAACGATCGAAGGCAAAAATAAAGAACCTATAGCGTATGTTAAAAGAAGGCTCGTACCTTCCCCGGACAACTTCTTCGTTCTCAAGAAACACATAATCTCCGAAGGGGATCGTCCCGACCTGCTCGCGCATCAATATTATAACAATGCAGAAGCTTTCTGGCAACTGGCAGATGCCAACCTCGTCATGGACGCCAATGAGTTAACTGCGAACCCCGGCGACACAATACGTATAACCTTGCCCAACGGCATACCCGGAAATACAAATGCTTAAAGGTGTTTATCTAACCATGTTGATTGGTGTTGGCGTTCCCGTTCCCGCACCTAAGCCGCTGATGGACCTGGTTACCGAGATACAGGTAAACAACGGTAAGGACAAGAACGGGTTCCAGGTAACTTTAACCCTTTCCAAAAGCGAAACTTTTATTGCCACCCTGGTTACTGCCGGTTTTTTTGATCCTACTACCACCCGGGTAATTATTGTCGCCACTATTAACGGCATGCCCAATGTACTCATCGACGGCGTCATAACAAATCATCAGATGGCGCCAGCAAACGAGCCGGGTAAATCGACTTTTACAATTACAGGAGAGGATATAAGTGTATTAATGGATCTGATAGAAGTAGTGGTTCCGCTGCCCGCAATGCCCGACACTGCAAAAGTATATGCCACACTGGCACCTTTTTCCTTTTTGGGATTCACACCCATTGTTATTCCTCCGCCGGTATTTACAGTGAGATCGCCTACGGATAGCTGGGAAAGCATTCCAAAGCAAACACCGCTGCAGTTTTTAAAAACCCTGGCGCAGGAATCGGGGTATATTTTTGTCATTATTCCGGGGCCCTTACCCGGGCAAAACATTGCCTATTTTGGTCCTGAAGTAAATATACCGTTTCCCCAACCTGCCTTATCGGTGAATATGGATGCACATACCAATGTGGAATCTTTAAGCTTTACAATAGACGGGCTGGCAAAAAGAATAAATATCTATACCATATTTGATGAGGTAACGGAAAAAATAACACTTCCTGTTCCGGTTCCCAATATGAATGCCCTTAAACCTCCCCTTGGAGTAAAGCCTGCGCAATCCATACCCAAAGTAGCTTACGCAAATTCCTTCTCGAATAAGAATACCAGTGAAGCGATGAAAAAAATAACAGCCGATATTTTAAGCAGCTCTCACAATCCGCCATCGGTTACTGCAACGGGTTCGCTGGATGTATCGAGATATAAAGGAATATTGAGATGGGGAATGATGGTGGGTGTACGGGGAGCGGGCCTTGCTTATGACGGCTTATACTTTGTGGACAGTGTTTCGCATGCCATAAAAAAAGGAGAATACAAACAAAATTTTACCCTTTCGAGAGACGGTGTTATTTCCAATACACCCGTAGTAGTTCCGTAACAACATCAACTAAGCAGAAGTAAACATAAAAATATAGATGAATACCTATTTTGGAAAATACAGGGGAACAGTGGTTAACAATATAGATCCCGAAATGAAAGGCAGGCTTATCGCAATGGTACCCGATGTGCTGGGGCTGGTACCCAGTACATGGGCCGAAGCCTGCACCCCGCTTGCCGGCCCCACCGGCCCTCCAATGGGATTTTATATCGTACCCCCCATAGGTACGGGTGTATGGATAGAATTTGAAAACGGCGATCCCAACCACCCGATTTGGGTGGGTTGCAGGTGGGGGACTGGAGCCGATATTCCTCCGCTTTCAAAAAAAGGATTACCCGTATCCCCACCGATTGTTTTTCAAACAGCCGGACAATACTCGGTTATCATTAATGATATGCCCGATCCTACGGGAGGCATCATGCTGAAAAGTCCGGCCGGCGCTTCCATTATTGTAAATGATACCGGCATTTACATACAAAATGGAAAAGGTGCCAGCATAGTAATGGTAGGTCCGCAGGTGTCGGTGAACAATGGTGCCTTAAACGTAATTTAATAATAAAACAAACAAATGCCAGGCTTTGTATTACATCTCGGCGCCACGGTAATATGCGCACATGGCGGGCAGGCACAACCTGCGTCCACAGGATCAAGAGTATTATTAAGCGGACAGCCCATTGCATTACAGCCACTGCCCTACACAATCGCGGCTTGTCCGTTTACAACCCCGGGCGGCAACCCACTCCCCTGCTTAACAGCCCAATGGGTTACCGCCGCTTCCCGGATTACCTCAATGGGCATGCCGGTATTGCTGCTCGACAGTCAGGCTGTTTGCTCACCTAATGGCACTCCCCTGATTATCACCTCTACACAAGCACGTGTATCAGGCATTTAAGCATCCTCCAATGAATATAAAATTTCCATATCAATTTGATTCGATGCTGCGTACGGCCACAGCAAATGACGATGCTCATATCCACGATATGATAGAGCAGGTTTTGTTTACCAATCCCGGCGAAAGAGTAAACCGACCCGATTTTGGCTGCGGTCTGTTACAACTCGTATTTGAGCCTCTGAGCGAAGAATTGGCATCCACCACCAAATTTCTGGTACAGGGTGCGCTGATACAATGGTTAAGCGATCGTATCGAAGTCGCTGATGTACAGGTAGACGCCATCGATTCAACCTTACAGATTACAGTCATTTATAAAAATATAGATACACAGGAAATGAAACGCGCTGTATTCCATTCCCTTTAAAACATGTATAACAATCATTGTCATAATGATGAGCGGCGACTGGCCGTTTTAGAGCATCCATTGGTGAACGGTATCGACTTTGTGGAGGTAGTGGATAACCCCTCCGACCCCGATGATCTGCGCCAAACCGTCTTACTCATTCATTTTCTGAAAGAAATCCAGCTCAACAGTTTTGAGCCGGAAAATATCATTATTCGCGGCGGCGAGCGAATAACAAATATCCGGGTTATAGAAGTCACCAGGGCTGACTCCTCATCACCTCCGGTAGCAGATGGCGCAGCCAACGTGCTGGTAGTAAAACTAAACAGGGCCGGCGATTTCTCAATTTATCAATTACAATTAATCGAAGACGTAGGTGCATCAATCCCTCCCGCCGGCTTCGATCCTGTATTATCTACCATCGATTTTTCTTTTAAGATAGCCTGTCCGAATGAATTTGACTGTATTCCCCGAAATGAATGCGATACAACAAAAACGGCTGAACAGCCGGCTATCAATTACCTGGCAAAAGATTATGCCAGTTTCCGGCAATTAATGCTCGACCGGATGGCTCTCACCATGCCCGATTGGAAAGAGCGAAACCCTGCCGACATGGGCATCATGCTTGTTGAACTCCTTGCTTATGCTGCAGACTATCTCAGCTACAAACAGGATACGGTTGCCACCGAAGCATACTTAGGTACCGCAAGACAACGCATATCCGTAAAACGTCATGCCCGGCTGGTCGATTATAAAATGCACGAAGGCTGTAATGCCCGCACCTGGGTTCACATCGAAGTTGCGGATGGCATCTCCGGTATTGTACTACCCGCAAACAATTATACCGGAAACATAAAATTTGTAACCGCCGTTCCCGGCAAGCCAACCTTTATCAAAGCCAACAGTTTCATTGCTGACGAACTGTTTAATAGTCCGGATTACGAAGTGTTTGAACCCGTATATCCTCTCGAACTGGACTATCGTTTGAATAAACTTTTCTTTTATACATGGGGATATCGTCAATATCATTTAAACAAGGGATCCGTAACAGCAACAATCGATGGGCATATCGATGGCCTGCCCGGCAGGATACTGGTAGTACAGGAAGAAGCCAGTCCACATACGTTCAAAAAAGCAGATTCGAATTTTTCTAAACGGCATGCTCTACGAGTACTGTCTGCTAAAAAAGAATATGATATTTTAGCAGAGAACCCCGATAATCCGGCGGATTTATCAGGCCGACCGGTCACAACAATTACCTGGAGTGAAGAAGACGCGCTGCCATTTTCTCTTTGTATTCATACCATCAATACAAATGGAGAACCTGTCATTACCGCCACTTTATCAGGCAATATCTTATTGGCTGATCATGGGCACCTGGTAACGGAAGAACTAAGCTTTTCCAAAGAAAACAGAACTCCCGTTTTAAAATACGCTCAACTAACCAACGGAACTATTCCTAAGCCTGGATCGCCTGCTTCAACAATGGTGAACATCGGCGCCCGACAATCAAAACCATTTATCCGGCTCTATGAGAAAAATATAGCCGCTTTACAGTGGGAGCCGGTAAGCGATCTGATCTCAAGCCTGTTTAACAGCCGGCATTTTGTTACCGAAACAGATAACAGGGGCCTCACTCAACTTCGGTTTGGAAATGATATTAACGGCCGAAAACCTCCCGAAGGAATACTGTTCCGGGCGGTTTACCGGATCGGTAATGGTATTAAGGGCAATATGGCAACAGGAGCATTAAAGCACCTGGTTTCCGATGACCCTGCAATCAACGCAAACAGCATTATTAGTATTTCCAATATCACACCCGGAGTTGGCGGCATCGATCCCGAAACTATAGAAGAAGTAAAATATAAAGCGCCAGTTGCTTTTCGCCGGCAGGAAAGAGCCGTGACCATGACCGATTATGAAGAAAAAAGCAGGACCGAAAATCCACATATCCAGCGAACGGCTGCTACACTTCGCTGGACAGGAAGCTGGCGAACTGTTTTTCTTTCGGTGGATACCTACGGAAAGCAGGCAATAAACCAGCTCTTTATTTCCAACCTAAAAACCAGGCTTGAAAAATACAGGATGGCCGGACAGGATCTGGAAGTAGAAAAACCAGATTATGTATCACTGGAGGTTGAAATAGATATCTGTGTGTTACCGGGTTATGCCCGATCTGATATTAAACAGGCCGTACTCCTGAAGCTGAGCAATAAAAAACTGAACAACGGCGAAACCGGTTTTTTCCATCCCGATAATTTTAGTTTTGGCCAACCCGTATTCCTTAGTGCCATATATGCTATCGTGCAAAAACAAGCGGGTGTATCTGCCGTCACTATAAAAAAATTTCAGCGCCTGGGTATAAATAGCCCGGAGGCGTTAACCCTGGGTAGATTGAATATGGGAAGAACAGAAATTGCCCGCCTCGACAATGATCCGAACTCCTATGAACGAGGCATACTTACCCTGAATCTTTCGGGCGGAAATTAAGCTGCGTTTGAACAACATGTATAACAAAGCCTTCCACAGATAAACTTTCTTACGATGAAATCCTCCTGTTGCAATTATTGCCAAAACCCAACAGAGCAGTTGCCACTTACGATCAGCAACCGTCCGGGCCTCAAAGCGGTGGCTTACAGGATAGGGGAATACCCTGATTTCCGGCAAGCGCTGTTAAACAAACTATCCCTCCATGAAAATCTTAAGGATCTTACTGAAAGAAATAATAACGATTACAGTATTGCGCTCACCGATGCCTGGAGCATGGTAGCAGATATACTCTCTTTTTACCAGGAAAGGATTCTCAACGAATCCTACCTAAGAACAGCTACCGAACGATTTTCAGTATCAGAATTGGCGAGGCTTGTTGGCTATGAATTACGTGCCGGCGTAGCTGCCTCCTCTTATATTTGCTTTACCCTCGAAGAACCTCAAACCACCTTCGATGCGAAATTACCCACCGTAAATGCATCCAACCTTTATGGTGGCTCCCTGCCTGTAAAGATTGACAAAGGTGTTAAAATCCAGAGTATTCCAGAAAAAGATGAGCTGCCGCAAATATTCGAAACCGCCAGCGACATCGATGCAAGAATAGAATGGAACAATATTCGCCCCAGGCAGGAACTGCCCCAGGAGCCGGTAGATGAAAATGTTATCTTTATTAAAGGTACAAAAAATAATATCCGAAAGGGAGATACCCTGCTGCTGATAAATAATGGCACGAACACACTTAAAACAGTTCACGACATCATTCTTTTTGAAGACAGGGAGGTCACAAGGCTCAATCTTAAAGCCGTAGTCATCACCCCTTCTTCAAAGTTCCAGTTTGTATTTGCTGCGCCGTTGCTTGTAAATTATATGCTACCCACCCAATTTACCAATACACTGTCGAGCCAGATTATGCAGGCCAGCTTTATTGAAAAAGATCTGAAAATGATCAAACAGGTTAATAAATGGACGGATCTTGAGATGAAAGCGGGTTTGAATAAACCGGTGGCAGTACCGTCAACATCCCAACTGTATGTATTTCGAAAAAAAGTTCCGCTTTTCGGTTACAATGCTCCGCAGAAAATCACAATAGTCGGCGAAACCCCTGTTCAATCTGAATATTCACAAGTGGAGAAAGCGGGGACAATATGTCTGGACAATGCTTACGAGGAGATATTGCCCGGCGGATACATCGCTATTCAAAACCCGGCCAACAGCACCAGCACCCTTTCTTACTACAAGGTAGAGAAAGCGGTAACCGGTGTACTTACCCGCTACGGGATCAGCTCCAAAACCACAACCCTGGAAATAGCACCCGCCGACGGTAATAGTAAACCGGAATGGTGGGGAGCTGTTAAAAATATGGAAAGCATCCGGCAGGCAGCCGTTCTGGCACAATCGGAGCAACTTAGTTTTGCCGCATTGCCCGACGAGTCGGCGGTAGAAGGTGATTCCATTGTACTGGACCAATACTATCCGGGTCTGAAAGAAAAGCAGGCTATTGCAATCAGCGGTGAAAAGCAGGACTTACCGGGTATCCTGTTTTATGAAATCGCCATTATAAAACAAATAAAAGTGGAAGGCGGACGAACAGAGCTTCTGCTTTCGCAAGCCCTGCAAAACAGTTATATCCGGCAATCTGTTTTTATTAATGCCAATGTTGCACTTGCCACTCACGGCGAAACGGTACAGGAAATATTAGGGAGTGGAAACGCCGCCCGGATTTTCCAGAAATTTGTTTTAAAGCAGCAGCCACTTACCTATACAAGTGCCCCTACCCCCTCCGGAACCCTTTCCTCGCTGGAACTACGGATCAATGATATTCTGTGGCATGAAACTGATTTCTTCTATAATCATGGGCGCGAAGATCGTGTTTATATTACCCGCAGAGATAATGAAGGCAAAACAACGGTGGTATTTGGCGACGGGATAAACGGCGCCCGGTTACCTACCGGTAATAATAATGTGGTGGCTACGTACCGGAAAGGAATCGGCTCGCCCGGAATATTAAAAGCCAAACAACTTTCCCAACTTGCCACAAAACCATTGCAGGTTAAATCGGCTATTAACCCCGTTATCACTTCAGGCGCCGAAGATCCCGAAGACATGGGAAAGGCCAAAAGGAATGCAACGCTTACCATCCTGACATTAGACCGTATCGTATCGTTAAGCGACTATGAAGATTTTGCTACGGCCTTCCCGGGTGTGGCCAAAGCACATGCCACATGGGCCAGAAGAAATAACAGGCAGCAGGTATTTCTAACCATCGCGGGCGAAGAAGGCACTCCTATTGAATCAGGATCGCCTCTGTATCAAAATCTGGCCAATGCTATCCAAAGGGCAGGAACCCATCATGCTCCGCTAAACCTCAGCTCTTATACGCCCCGGTTTTTCAATATTGGAGCGGGATTGATGATCGACCCCGATTTTATAGCCGATAAAGTATTGGAAGATGCGGCCAGCCGCCTAAGTACACAGTTTTCCTTTGCATCAAGAAAGTTTATGCAGGCTGTTAGCTTCAGCGAAGTAATTACCTGCCTGCAGGATGTAGAAGGTGTTTTAGCCGTAGACATCGACAATCTCTGCCGGGCAGAAGATAGCCATCCTTCTATTCAATTCTTTCTCGGGGCTTCTTTGCCTGCTATCGGACCCGCTGCCTTCACCGGCGCCGAATTGTTGACCATTGCACCCGGAGGCATTAACCTTAAACCGATTATATGAACCTTAAAGAAGATCGGCTTTACCAGCTCATCCCTGCTGTTTATAGAATGAAGGATGAGGCGATAGCAGCTTCATCGGGACAAAAAAAAGGTCCGTTAGCGGCTTTCATAGAGCTGTTCAGCGAACAGATTGCCCTATTGGAAGATAATATCGATCAACTATACGATGATCAGTTTATTGAAACATGCGCCAGGTGGATAGTTCCTTATATCGGCGACCTGGTGGGCGAGAAAGACCTGCTTACCATTCCGGGAGCTACCATTGGGGAACGGGCACAAATTGCTAACACACTGGCTTACCGCCGGCGTAAAGGAACTGCCTCTCTCATAAAACAATTGGCCCGGGATATAACCGCCTGGCCCGTAAACGTAGTGGAATATTTTCAGCTACTATCCACTACTCAATATCTCAATCATATCCGTAAAGAAAACGTCGCGGTTGCCCCTGTCCGGGATAGCTATTCATGGGAAACAGCGAACACACCATTTAATCTCTGTCCTCATACCGCAGATGTCCGGAATATCAGTTCCCGCAGAGGAAAATATAATATTCCCAATATTGGCGTCTTCCTTTGGAGGGTTCAAGCTCACTCCATTACCAGGGGGCCCGCTTATAAAAAAGATAATGACCGTTTCACCTTCGATTGCCTGGGAAGAGATACTGCGCTTTACCATTCTCCTGCTGCAGATGAGTTCACAAATGACACAACCGACATTGACAGTGTGCCGGCTCCTATCGGACGAAGACGTATGCATGCCAATACAACCCGTTACTATGGTCCGAATGGTAAAAGCCTGTACCTCTATGATATTCCGGTCGATGATATAAAAATATGCAACCTCAGCGATGATGGATCCGGCAATTGGCTGAACCTGCCGGCGATAAAAGTCACCATCGATCCTGTTTTGGGGAGAATTGCCTTTCCTCCCGGAACCGCACCAGAAAAACTATATGTAAACTATCATTACGGGTGGAGCAATAATATGGGTGGGGGAGAATATGGACGGGAAATAAAGGAATCAGATCCGCCCCTCCGGGTTATCAGGGTGCCCGATGATACAGCTACTATACAGGCAGCACTAACCGAACTGGACGGCTCTGATGGCGTTATTGAACTCACGCAAAATGATTATCACCTCGAAACCCCTGCCCTGCACCTCGAAGAAGGGCAAACCATTGAGTTAAGAGCAGCCGAAAAAATACGTCCGGTGCTGGTATTAGCCGGCGATCTTTCCATCTTTGGAGAAGAAACAAGTACAGTAATTATAAACGGCCTGCTGGTGTGTGGAGGGTGTATACACATTCCTGCCAGCAAACCAACCGGATTTCTGAACGAGTTAGGAACCCTGCAAATCGACCACTGTACTTTACTACCTGCCGAAAGTCCGCCTATAGAATCGGTACCCTCCCAACCCCGGCTGGCCCGCCTGCAAATAGCCACAACAGGTACCGTTTGCAAGATTAATAATTCCATAACAGGGTCTGTTCTTATACACGCAAATGCTTCCTGCGAAATTGCCCATTCTATTGTAGATGCCGGTCAGGAAGAAGAATGGGCCTACAAAGGAGAGACTCATTTTGGCGGCGAACTCAATATTACCAACTCTACTGTCGTTGGGCGGGTAGCCACCCAACTGCTGTCTTGTTCCAACACGATATTTCTATCTGCACATAGCAGCGATCCGCCGGTTTCTGCCCGCCGAACGCAGGAAGGCTGCGCCCGGTTCTCCTATATCCCCCCAGGTTCGGTGGTTCCTAAAAAATATAAATGTCAACCCGACAATTTATTAAAAGCCGCCCGGATGCGTCCCATTTTCAACTCTCTCCGCTTTGGCGACCCTGCTTATGGCCAGTTGAATGAACATTGCGCATGGGAAATCAGGAAGGGTGCGGACAATGGGTCGGAAATGGGCGCTTTCAACAGCCTTTTTCAACCCCAGCGGACAGACCATCTGCAAAAAAAATTAAACGAATACCTGCCATTTGGATTGGAAGCGGGTATTTTCTTTGGATCCTAATAAACTTTTTACCATGCCCGGAGATTATTCACGAAAATTATTCGACCGAAAAAAACATTACAGTGCTGTATTAGAACAGCAGGGAAGAGTGCAACTCGATGCCGACTGGAATGAACAGGTTGATCTGCAGCAATACTATAATCAAACTACTTCGGCAGACCTGATAGGAAAATCGGGAGTTCCTAAAAAAGACGTAGGGTTTGCCATCAGTATAAATGCCAACCGGTCGGACCTGCTAATAGCCCCCGGCCGGATTTATGCGGGCGGGCTTTTGTTCGAATGTGAGGCGGGCAATTCCGTCAGTTATCTGAACCAACCGCATTATAAATCGCCCGACACCGCTATGTTTGCCGACTCGCCGGCAGCCAGCCTTAAGGATGGTAACTATATCGCTTACCTCGAAGCCTGGCAACGCGAGCGCAGTTACCTGGACGATCCCGATATCCAGGAAGTAGCGCTTGGAGAAGCAGATACGACCACGCGTTTACAAAATATCTGGCAGGTTAAATTACTATCCGTCAACCAGCCGGGTTCTTTGAATTGCAAAACTGATATCGGGGACTGGAATAACCTGATCAAAGCACCCACGGGTCAACTCAATGTTCAAACGGTCGAGGATTCGGTAGACACAAAACCATGTCTGTTACCCGCGAAGGGAGGTTATAGCAGCCTCGAAAACCAATTGTATCGGATACAGATCATCAGAGGCGGAACCCAGGCCAACGCAACTTATGCCTGGTCGAGAGATAATGCTTCGGTAGAAACCGCTATCCTTGAAGTGAGTGGTAGTACACTTACTGTGGCCGATATGGGTAAAGATGAGATACTCGGCTTTTCCGGCGGTCAATGGGTAGAAATTGTGGAAGCAGAGCCCTCTCCGGCTACACCTGTTCTGTTCGAAATCATGGAAATAAAACCCGGGCTGAAGCAAATAGTGCTTGGTGCATCCGCCAATCAATTCCAGGGAAAAAGCGGACTGAAACTGAGGAGATGGGACATCTCCGGGACGGGTGTTGAAAACGGAATTCCACTGCCCACTGCCTGGACCCCGATAGAAAATGGCATTCAGGTTATGTTTTCTGCCGGGCTGTACCGCCCGGGCGACTATTGGCAGATACCTGCACGCACGGCAACGGCCGACATTGAATGGCCGAAAGACAATGCCCAAAACAGTTTACCACAACTGCCGCAGGGTATAAACCGATATTTTGTACGGTTGGCAATCATTACAGTAACCAACGGCAATGCGACGGTAAAAGATTGCCGCCCCCGATTTCCGGCACTTACAGAAATCTGCGCGGAAGACATCTGCTATTCCAGCCGGGGATGCACCAACTCCACTGCCACGAACGTACAAGAGGCATTGGACGAGCTTTGCCACAAACGCGACGGAGCCTGTACTTATATGGCTTTCCCCGGTGCCGGCTGGGAAAAAGTGTTTGAGAAAATTGAACCGGGAAAGGATGCACAAATTTGTTTCCAGGTAGGAGCTTATCCGTTGACAGAGCCGGTAATCATACGTAATAAAGGACATCTGAAATTATCGGGAGCGGGAACCGGAACAAGAATTGTAGCCACAGGCACTGAGGCTGCGCTTATATTCGAGCAATGCCAATCGGTAACCATCCGTGATTTGCACGCTTCCACGGATTCCTTTATCAGCCGTCCGGCTAAAAACACGAAACATTTAAACGGGGTTATTACTTGTGTGGATTGCACAAAAGTAAACCTTAGCGATCTGGATCTTCAGTGCGGAGCAGCGGCTAAAGAGCAGGTTACCTGCATCACCCTAAGAAACAAGGCCGAAGCTCCGGGAGCAGTCACGATCCAGGATTGCACACTGCGCACAGGTCATTATCAGCAGGGTATGCTACTGGTAAATGCCGGCAACGCGATGATCCGGAACAATCGCTTAAGCACTCAGGGCTCCTCTGATACTTTAAAAAAGGAGGCGCTGCTGAGCGACAAACTATATCTCTCTACAGCAAGGGCAGCACTGGTAGCGAAGGCCAATACAAAGGGAATAAAAGACGGCAACGGCATGTCGGTAGTTACGCTTTCTGCCTCTGGACAAACCGTCAGTTTCCTTTCTACCTCTACATTAAAAAACGACTGGAGCCGGCTGCTGGCGCAAAACCCCGGCAGCAATATTCACTCTTCCACCGATTTGCTGGCACATGTAAAAAAGCTGGCCGACAAAGTACTGCTCAATAAAGACTTTGCCGAAACCATCGCCTCTTTCCGGGCACTTCGAAGAGCCATCCTCGTGCAAACCCAGGCTGTGGCCACCAGCGGAATAACCATTGGAGGAAGCATTGCCCGTAACATTAAGATACTGGACAATACCATTGAGGGCGCATTGGCAGCTATACATGTAGGATTAAGTCACCATGCCAACCGGAATATACACGACAGGGCGCAATCCGTAACCATTGCCGGGAATAGTATTCAAATCATTTTACCGAGAGATGCAGGCCGGATAGAACGCCACGGTATATTTGCGGGAAACACCCGAATGCTCTCGATTGACAATAACCAGATATTGATTCAAAGGCTAAGCGGCGCCGAGAAAATACCGGTAGAAGGGATAAAAGTGTGGGGTGTTTTTGGAGAGCGTATGATGATCAGCAACAATATTATTTCCAGCGTGGATGAACTCAAAAAAAACAGCTTTTCTACGGGCATCCTGGTGCATCCCCTGGGTACCAAAACCGGTTTTCAACAATGGCTGGTGATGAACAATGTACTTATATCACAAGGTATACCCCTGCGCATATCCGGTGGCGTTGTAAGTACCGGTAATACGCCGTAAAAAACCAATGAAAAAATTTGGAAATCATTGGCATATTTCGTATATTTATAGTGTATAGCGCAATTCCCATGGTAGGGTCAGTTGTTCAAGTATAGAGGTTTGAAGTGGTTTCTTCTAAGTCATTATGTCTTAGTGTTCTACAGATTTCTTCAGTATAAGAGTTTTTTGAAGGGTTCGAGTCCCGCGTTATGGCAATAAGGTGAGGTAGGCTCTGTCTTCCTCACTTTTTTTATTATAAGCTCCCTGAATTCCCGGTAAATATCGTAGTGATACCATCCACCCCTACGAATGGCTTAGTTCTTACGCCTGTTTAAAACAATATAACCTGCCATGCCGCCCACGATGGAGGCGGCGAATATTCCTATCTTGGCCTGGGCGATATACGCATCATTGGTAAAAGCAAGCGATGCAACAAATAAAGACATGGTAAACCCGATAGATGCCAATAAACCCAGACCTATTAAATTTCGGTAGTTCATGCCGGCAGGAAACTTCGACAGACGCGAACGGATCATTAACAATGTAAAACCTACTACCCCCACCAGTTTTCCCACCAATAATCCAAGAAATACCCCCAGGGCGATAGGAGTACTAAAAAGATCAGCCGGATCGATGTTTAACGACACACCCGCATTGGCCAGCGCAAAAATGGGTAAAACTATAAAGGTTGCCACAGGATGCAGAGTCTGCTCCAGTCGCTGAAGCGGGGGTATTGCAGCGATAGTAGATTTTTGTATTTGCTCCAGAACATGCAACTGCTCGTTTGTTAAGGTAGGAATACGGTCGTTTATATCGATCGTTTTAAACTGCCGGAGATAATCCTGTAGTTTGCCGATAAACACTTGCTCTTTTATTTTCACATCGGCGGGTATGGTAAAAGCGGCCAGCACAGCAGCAATAGTAGCATGTACCCCTGATAATAAAAACCCCGTCCAGGCCCCGCCAATACCCAAAACAGCATAAAACAGGATATTTCTAACGCCTAATCGATTGCCCGCATACATGGTAACCAGCACCGCCCCGCCTATTGAAAGATGTAATAAAGAAATATCAGACGTATAAAAAAAAGCGATTACCAATACCGCTCCCAGGTCGTCTACAATAGCCAGGGCTGTCAGAAAAACTTTCAGCGACATTGGTATCCGGCTTCCCAGTAAATACAATACGCCAAGGGCAAAAGCTATATCGGTAGCCATGGGGATACCCCAGCCCCGACTTGTTTCAGTCGACTGGTTAAAAACCAGGTAAATGGCGGCCGGCACTACCATTCCTCCCAACGCAGCCCCGATGGGAAGAAGAGCGCTGCGCAGATCAGACAGTTGCCCGGCGATAATTTCTCTTTTTAATTCCAGACCTACTACAAAGAAAAAAATAGCCATCAGGCCATCGTTGATCCAGTGGTGAAGAGTATACTCAAAATAGGTTATACCGTTCCAGTGCAGTCCCAAACGGTATTGCAGGAAATGATGATAACTGTCGGCCCAGGCTGAATTGGCCAATAGGATTGCCACTATTACGCTTATCCCCAAAACCACACCCCCTGACTTTTCGAGCTGTATAAACCGGTATACGGGTTGCATCAGCCTGCCGATGGGTGTTTTCTTTTCCTGCATTATCATTACGTCATTATCAAATAAAAAAAGACAGCCTCACTTGTTAAGCGAGGCCATCTTTTTTTACTGTTTTTTAAAAAGGTAAATCGTCCGCTACGTCCTCTCCGAATCCGCTGGCCGGAGTGGTTGTTGCCGGTGATGCATTGGCCGTATTTCCTGCCGCCGGTTGGTTATAATTACCAGCGGGAGCTCCCCCATCGGCTTTGCTACCCAATAGCTGCACTTCCCGCACCCGGAGCGACAGGGCCGATCCTGCCGTACCATCGTTTTTTGTAAAGGTTCTTACCTCGGGTTGGCCTTCTACAAATACCTGGGTGCCTTTCACCAAATAGGGTGCAATAGCAGTTCTATCGGTCCAGTACGCACAGTCAACCCAAATGGTTTTTTCCTGCTGATTACCCTGACTGTCTTTATATCTTTCCGAATGTGCCACTGTAAAGTTTATCACATTTCTCCCATTCACATTGTTCACCAGGCAATCCTTGCCCAGGCGCCCGATAACCTGCATTTTAATCATAGTACTCCGTTTTAATTAATAATATAAATAAGGAAAAGCAAGATATAAAATTTAGAGGGAAAGTCGCTGAACTGTGAATAAGTTAGTTTTTGACCGGTTATTTTCAACCTTTCCTCAGCTGAGGTTGTTATTTGTAATCAGTATCTTTGCAAACTATTTTTTAATCAAAATGAGCACAAAAGGGAAAGTTCTGGTAGCCATGAGTGGCGGTATCGACAGTACCGTAGTGGCCCTTATGCTTCATCATGAAGGCTATGAAGTGGTAGGAATTACCATGAAAACATGGGATTACGCCCAAAGTGGGGGTAGTAAAAAAGAAACCGGATGTTGTAATGTAGATAGTTTTAACGATGCCCGGATGGCCGCCGTACAGCATGGTTTTCCGCATTTTATACTGGATATCCGGGAAGAATTCGGAGATTTTGTAGTAAATGATTTCGTAGAAGAGTACCTGGCCGGGCGCACTCCCAATCCCTGCGTTTTATGCAATACTCATATTAAATGGCGTGCCTTATTAAAACGGGCCGATGCCCTGGGCTGCGATTTTATTGCTACCGGGCATTACGCGAAAATCCGCCAACACGATAACGACCGTTTTGTGATCAGCAAAGCGGTAGACAATACCAAAGACCAGAGTTATGTGCTATGGGGGCTTCAGCAGGACTTGTTGAGTCGCACCTTATTACCTTTAGGCGGGTATCATAAGACAGAGATCAGGCAAATGGCGGTAGACTATGGCTATCCCGAACTGGCGAAAAAAAGCGAGAGTTATGAAATTTGCTTTGTTCCGGATAATGATTACCGCGGATTTCTCAAACGCCGGGTAGAGGGGCTGGAGGAACGCGTAAACGGGGGTAATTTTATTGATAAACAAGGTAAAATTCTGGGGCAGCATAAGGGATATCCTTTCTATACCATCGGTCAGCGGAAAGGACTGGATATTGCTTTGGGCAAACCTGTATTTGTTACCGAAATAGATCCTTTACAAAACACGGTCACCCTGGGCGATGAAAGCGACCTGGACAGAAACGAAATGTTGGTGGGAAAGCTGAACATGATTAAATACGACACTATAACTCCCGGCATGGAGGCGGTTACCAAAATTCGCTATAAGGACGGCGGTACGCTGTGCAACCTGTATCCCGAAAATGGCAGTATGCGCGTGAGTTTTTACCAGCACGCCAAAGGTATTGCACCCGGACAAAGCGCGGTATTTTATGAAGGCGATGATGTTATTGGCGGGGGCATTATACAGCAGGGAAGAATGGTTTAATTTTCGTTGAAATAATTGTTATTTTTGGGAAAGGGATATAAGATCCTGCGGTTGAGAAGGCAAGTAGCAGATACAGTTGGTTGGCTTTTTAGCAGGTTATTATTTTAAATACATTTCCATTATTTATAAAACTCCTATTTGCTTGACAAAATATTTGCCACTGCTTCTATTGGTTTTCGTTACCGCTTCCTGCGTAGAGGAAAAAGAGATTTTTGAATCGGCTCCTTTAATGGATTATGTTGCTTTGTCACCGGGAAAATTCATTACTTACCGGCTCGACTCCACCGTGTTTGAAAGAAGCGGTACTGTTGTAGCGGTACATAAATACCAGGTAAAGCACCGGGTAGTACAGGAAACTGCAGGGGAAAACGGGGCCAGGATTTTTTTGGTGCAAAGAACTATCAACAACGAAAACGGTACAGATTCCTGGATAAATAACGGAAATTACTACGTTACTGTGTCTGACAAAAAAGTGGAAGTTACCGACAATAACCTGCACATTGTTGTGTTGCAGGCTCCGTTATCGAAGGGCTTTAACTGGAAGGGCAACAGCAGGTTAGCGCTCTATCCTTACACGCCCTTATTTGATATGGCCGCCGGAATGGAAATGAACAAATGGAATTTCGCCTACACCGGGTTCGGCAGCGAAACTTTTGCCGAACAGCAGTATAACGATGTGTGGACCATTGAGCAACACAATGAAATTTTAAACATTCCTCCCACTCCCGATACTAAAATCGGGACTAAAGAAGTGTCCGTAGAAAAATACGCGAAGGGGATTGGCCTGGTGTATAAGGATCTACAAATATACGAATACCAGGGCGCAGGATCTTCAAATAATCCGGATGCGCATTATACCGGCTTCGGAATTACCATGTGGATTGTTGATCACAATTAGGCTGAAAAATTACCGGAAATTTGATAAACCAGGGTCCCTGGGCTGGTTATAGGGTTAACCCGGCATCAGATAAGTGACGCCCTCCAATGCCAGCGCCGTGTTGGGAAAAATTTCTCTTGCTTCTGTTTCAAATTCTTCCAGTGTATCGTATTTACTGCTGAAATGCCCGATAAGGAGCTTTTTCACATCAGCTAACAAAGCAATTTTCGCTGCCTGCCGGGTAGTAGAATGAAATCTTTCTGCGGCCAATGTGGCGAGAGAATCGTGATAAGTAGTTTCGTGATAAATCATATCAGCGCCCCGTATATATTCGAGGATACGCTCATCATACCTTGTATCCGCGCAAAAAGCATATATGAATGGCTTTGGGGCTGGCACCGTTAGCTGATCATTCCTTATTTCCATTCCTTCGGCCGACCGGTAATCCTCTCCCCGTTGCAAATTATCGTAAAAGCTAACCGGTACCTGGTGTTGTTTCACTGCTTGAATGTTTAATCGTCTTGGATTTTTAACTTCTTTAAAAACAAAGCCGTAGCATTCAATTCGGTGATCGGTTCTGAAACAACTGATTTCCACATCGGGAAGGCGGAGTAATAAACCAGGCCGGTCAATCGCGATAAAATTTAGTTTAAATGGCAGCCTCGTGTCGGCTACTTTTAATTGCAAATCAATGATCTGCTTCAAAGCTCCCGGAGCCACAATGGTCAGTTCCTGCTGATGTCCCAGTAATGCCAGCGAATTAACCAGTCCTATCAGGCCAAAATAGTGATCACCATGCAAATGGGATATAAAGATATGAGAAAGCCGCCGCCGCCTGATCTTATACCTGATCAACTGAATCTGGGTGCCTTCACCACAATCGATCAGGCATACACGGCCGGGCAAGGTTAACACCTGGCTGGTAGGATGCCTGTCGAAGGCCGGTACCGCCGAATTATTACCCAATATTGTTACACCCACCATGAGAAATACAATTTTTCCAAATCAAAAAAGCTTATTCCAGTACATCGCCATCCAGTAATTCACGCTCTATTTCTTCCATCTGTACAATATCACCCGCTTCACTTTGCGTGGGAGCTGTATTCAACAATTCCAGCAACTCCTTTTCTGCCAAAAAGACCTCTACAGCTTCCTGTAAACAACAGCTTACAAAAGAGGCACTGTTTTCATAAAATTCCTGCTGAATATGAAGTAGCTGACCCGCAACAACCTCCTCCATCTCCGTTATATTTGTTAAATCTAAAACAATATTTTTAACTTTATTCCCGAGATAAGGACGCAATACGATACTCATTTCATCTGCCATAGTAGCAGAAAGAACCGTCTCCGTTGGCGTGATGACGTGAAATTTCTCTTTGGTATCTATTTTGACCTGCATTATAAAAATTTGGATTGGTTTATTGTTAAACGGATTTAGGATATTACTCTAACCCGGATCGGGCAGGTTTATAAATAACGTAAACCAGTACCAAATATATTTGTTAATATTGTAACTAATCATTTTATCTACAAAATATGGATAATAATTTTTCAACCCAGGTAAAAGAAATCATCTCCTATAGCAGGGAAGAAGCGTTGAGGCTGGGGAATGATTTCATAGGTACTGAGCATCTGTTGCTGGGCCTAATACGCGAGGGAGACAATACGGCTCTGAAAATTCTGAAAGGTTTTAATATAGATATTTTCGAACTGCGTAAGGAAATCGAACTGGCAATCAAAGATAAA
The DNA here is from genome assembly GCA_040393015.1 of Paraniabella yanshanensis. Lineage (GTDB taxonomy): Bacteria > Bacteroidota > Bacteroidia > Chitinophagales > Chitinophagaceae > Niabella > Niabella yanshanensis_A. Next base: position 18,822 of record JBEBUZ010000015.1, on the reverse strand, counting down.
ACAGGTAAAAATATCGCCAATATCAACAGCTTGCCTCTTACCAAGCAGGCTGAGAAGGTAATTCGTGTTACCGTTTTGGAAGCAAAGGCTTTAAAAAGCAGCCAGGTTGAGACCGAGCACCTGATGCTTTCTATTTTAAAGAATAAAGAAAATATAGCCACCCAGATATTGAACCAGTTCGATCTGGACTATGATATGTTCAGGCAGGAATTAGGCATTGTAAAATCCAATGACCCACGTGCCGAATTCGGGGAAGAAAACGACGACGATTTTGAGGAAGAAAAAAAATATTCCCAGTCGAAGAGCGGCCCTGCCAAAGGCAATACCAAAAGCAAAACGCCTGTATTGGATAATTTTGGAAGGGATGTAACCAAGTTGGCCGAAAGCGGCAATCTCGACCCTATTGTAGGCCGGGAAAAGGAAATTGAAAGGGTTTCGCAAATACTGAGCCGCCGGAAAAAAAACAATCCCATACTTATTGGTGAACCGGGTGTAGGTAAGACAGCGATCGTGGAAGGTTTGGCGCTGCGCATTGTGCAAAGACGTGTGAGCCGGGTATTGTTTGACAAACGGGTTATATCGCTGGATCTGGCTTCTTTGGTGGCCGGTACTAAATACCGCGGACAGTTTGAAGAAAGGATGAAAGCCATCATGAACGAACTGGAAAAAAACCGGGATGTAATTTTGTTCATTGATGAGATGCACACTATTGTAGGCGCGGGCGGAGCCAGCGGATCGCTGGATGCCAGCAATATCTTCAAACCTGCCCTGGCCCGTGGTGAACTGCAGTGCATCGGCGCTTCCACCCTCGATGAATACCGGATGTATATTGAAAAAGACGGCGCGCTCGACCGTCGCTTTCAAAAAGTTATGGTAGATCCGCCGAGTGTGGATGAAACCATCCAGATATTAAATAATATCAAATCCAAATACGAGGAATTTCACAGTGTTACCTATACCGATGAAGCCATAGACGCCTGTGTTAAATTAAGCGACCGGTATGTAACAGACCGCCTTTTGCCCGACAAGGCGATTGATGTAATGGATGAGGTAGGTGCCCGCGTCCATTTAAAAAATATCAATGTCCCCGACAATATTGTAGAGCTGGAGAAAAAGATCGAGGATATAAAGGAGGAAAAAAACCGCGTAGTAAAGAGTCAGAAATTTGAGGAAGCTGCTTCACTGCGCGATACAGAAAAAAAATTGTCGGAAGAACTCGAGCGTGCCAAGTTGCAGTGGGAGGAGGAAAGCAAGCACAAACGTTATCCCATTACCGACGAGGATATCGCCGAAGTAATCAACATTATGACGGGCATCCCGGTAAGAAAAATGGTGGAGGCGGAAACCGAAAAGCTGCGTAAAATGACCGATGATATGAAGGACATGGTGATTGGCCAGGATGAAGCTATTTTAAAAGTAGTAAAAGCCATTCAGCGAAACCGTGTAGGATTGAAAGATCCCAAAAAACCAATCGGAAGTTTTATCTTTTTAGGCCCTACGGGCGTAGGTAAAACGGAACTGGCCCGCTCTTTAGCCCGCTATCTTTTCGATTCGGAAGATTCACTCATTCGTATAGACATGAGTGAATACATGGAGAAGTTTACCGTGAGCCGTTTGATTGGTGCTCCTCCCGGTTATGTAGGGTACGAAGAAGGGGGTCAGCTCACCGAAAAAGTGCGGCGCAAACCTTACAGCGTTATTCTTCTGGATGAGATAGAAAAAGCGCATCCGGATATCTACAATATCTTATTGCAGGTGTTGGATGATGGCCAGTTGACCGATGGCCTGGGCAGAAAAGTGGATTTCAAGAACACCATTATCATTATGACATCTAATATCGGCGTACGCCAGTTGAAAGATTTCGGAGCCGGTGTGGGATTCGCTACTCAGTCGCGCCTGGCCAACGAAGATGAAGAAAATAAAGCGGTAATCGAAAAAGCATTAAAAAGGACATTCTCACCCGAGTTTCTGAACCGTATAGACGATGTGGTAATCTTTAATAGCCTTACCAAAGAAAATATCTTCAGCATTATCGATATTTCCATGAAAGGTGTATTGAAACGTGTTCAGAACCTGGGTTATGACCTGGAATTAACCGAAGAAGCCAAAACCTTCTTAGCCGACAAAGGGTACGATCAGCAATTCGGTGCCAGGCCTTTGCACAGGGCTATCCAGAAATATCTCGAAGATCCCCTCGCAGAAGAAATACTGAACATGAGTGTGAAGCCGGGAGATGTGCTGCAGGTCGATTTTGACAAAGAATCGGATAAACTGTTTTTTACGATTAAACAGAGTGCAGATGCGCAGGAAGCGTAGTTTGTTTAAATAAATCTTCCTATAAAAGTTCGGAACAATCCTCGTTCCGAACTTTTTTTATACGTCCGACTATGTCATTCTATAACCGGCAAACTGACAATCTGACCTTCTTCAGCAGCCGGTATCAATTTTGCTGAATTCGGGAAAATAAAAATCGAAAAACTATGATACAACAGGAAAAAGGAAATATCTCGATACACACAGAGAATATATTTCCGATAATAAAAAAGTTCTTGTATAGCGACCATGAGATTTTTTTGAGAGAACTGGTTTCGAACGCAGTAGACGCCAGCCAAAAAGCAAAACGACTGGTCTCCTTAGGCCAGTTTCATGGCGAATTAGGGAAACCCCTGGTAGAAATTAAGGTAGACAAAGAAGCCAGAACCATTACCATTTCCGATAACGGAATAGGCATGACGGCCGACGAAGTAAAGAAATATATCAACCAGGTGGCTTTCTCGGGAGCCAGCGAGTTTCTTGAAAAATTTAAGGAAGCTAAGGATGCCAACGAGATTATTGGGCAGTTCGGACTGGGTTTCTATTCGGCTTTTATGGTAGCCGACCAGGTGGAAATTCAAACCCAGAGCTATCAGCCAGGTGCTGAGGCAGTAAAATGGGTATGCGACGGAAGTACCAGCTTTGAAATAAGTGAAGGCAGCCGTACCCAACGCGGTTCCGATATTATTCTTTATATCAACGAAGAAAATAAAGAATTCCTGGAAGAGTACAAATTGCAGAGTATACTCGATAAATACTGTAAGTTTCTCCCCGTTCCTATACAATTTGGCACCCGAAAGAAAAGTGAGCCCGATGGTGAAGACGAAGAAGGAAAGCCAAAATACAAAGAAGTAGAGGTGCCCAATATTGTTAATACAGTTGACCCTATCTGGACCCGACAGCCTTCGGAATTAAAAGAGGAAGATTACCTGAAATTTTACCAGGAACTTTATCCTTTTACCGAACCTCCCCTGTTCTGGATTCATTTAAACGTAGATTATCCTTTTAACCTTACCGGTATTTTATATTTCCCTAAAATTAAAAATGATATTGAACTACAGCGCAACAAAATAAAGCTGTTCAGTCGCCAGGTATTTATTACCGACGATGTAAAAGATATCGTTCCCGAATTCCTGATGCTGTTGCAAGGTGTGATCGATTCGCCTGATATCCCGCTCAACGTATCGCGTTCCTTTCTGCAGGCAGATGGAAATGTAAAAAAGATAAGTACTTATATTACCCGGAAAGTTGCCGATAAACTGGGAGAATTGTTTAAAAACAACCGCGAAAGCTACGAGGAAAAATGGACAGATATTGGCGTGTTCGTTAAATACGGAGCCGTAAGCGAACCCAAATTCTGGGAACGTGCCAAAGATTTCATCCTGCTGCAAAATACTGCGAAGGTGTTTTCTACACTTAGCGAATACCGGGATAAAGTATCCCCTCAACAAACAGATAAAGACGGAAATGTAGTTTACCTGTACTCGCCCAGTCCCGATAAGCAGGACAGCTATATACAGGCAGCTTTGAAAAAAGAATACGATGTTCTGTTACTGGATGGCCCGCTGGACAATCATTTTGTAAGCTTTTTAGAAAGGGAACTCGAAAAAACGCAGATCAAACGGGTAGATGCCGATGTTATCGAAAAGCTTATTGATAAAGATGAAAAAATAGATAGCAGCCTCAGCGAAGAGCAGACCAAACAACTGGAAGCGATTTACAAAGATGCTATTAACAGGCCAGGGATGGACGTTACGATTGAAAACCTGGCCGCAGATGCCCTGCCGGTAACCGTTACGATGGACGAATTTATGCGGCGCATGAAGGATATGGCAGCGATGGGCGGCGGCATGAGCTTCTACGGAACCATGCCCGATAAATATAAAGTGGCCGTTAATGCCAACAACCCCTTAGCTGTAAAAATATTGGGCGAAACCAATGCCGATACTCAGAAAGCCCTGGCACAACAGGCTTTCGACCTGGCTTTGCTGGCGCAGGGATTATTAACCGGTCCCGAATTGACCGCCTTTGTGGAAAGAAGTGCGAAAATGATTTAGGTACCCTTCTTACCAGTTTTATATAAGCTGCTCCATGTTGGGGCAGCTTTATTCATTTATTTGTGCCGGGGTTTAATATCCACTATAGTACCGGCAATAAAGCGTCTTCCGCCTGCTTTGTTAAAATAATAAACCACCAACACGCGGTTCTTGCTTAGCTGAACTGCCCAGGGATACCCGATATCGGTACTACCCCCGTCGTCTCGTAAAACAAATTCGGGTGCCTCCTTGAAATCGGTACAATCCTCGTTCAAAATTCGCGCTCTTATGCCAAAGGGTTCATGCCTGTACCCATATACCAGCAATACGCGTTTATCCGGCAAGGCCAATGCCTGTATGGGATGCCCCTGGAATTCCATCGACTGCCATTTAAAGCTTTTACCTCCATCAGTAGACCGGGCTATACAGGCCTGGTCGCCAAATTGGGCAGTTCGCATAAAAGCTACGATATCGCCTTTCGGTGTTTCATAAACCGAGGCTTCATTAAAAGATATTTTTTCATCCGTGGCCACAACAGAAGCGAATTGCCATGACAAGCCCTTATCCCGCGAGGTTAGCAAGTAATTGGATGTTTTTCCCTTGCTGTCATGTGCGGCCACCGCCCAAAGTACACGACCATCCTTTGTTTCATACAATGCTCCACGATTATATGCCGGAACCTGGTTACCGAAAGGATTGTAATGCCTTTCTTCTTTTATAGAGGGCGGGTAAAAGGGACCCTGCCAGCTATGGCCATCGTCGGCAGATCTTATCAGATACCCTCCCAGAAAAACAAAACCTGCTCCCTGAAAAAAGGGTTTATCCACCCTGTCCCTGATGTTATCCGCTACGGTGGTCCAGCCGTAACTCGTGCATAGGATGGTTCCGTCTCTAAGCGCAATCAGACAAGGATCCTGTGAACCTCCAAATGGATGTGCATATAACAGATCGGGAGAGGAAGACCAATTTATTCCATCCGTAGACTTCAATGTAACCAGATAACTATTGTGATCCACGTGATAATTATTCGGCGATCCGAAAATACGGCGATCGGGTGCTCTCCTGAAAGCAAGCAGAAACCCGGCCTTGGTTTTTATCACCGAGGGAAAGGCATTATAAAATAGCGAATCTTCATAAATAACGATGTCCCTAACTTTTACCATACCGATGGTTTGTCCCCGGGACGCATAAAAGAAAAAGATCGTTGCTACCCAAATAGAGAAGAACCTTAACTTATTATTCATTTACTTCGTTTTATTTTTCCAGCTCATTCCACTACCACAGCCAACTCAGCCACATTGTTTACCAGGGTTATCTTATCCAACGGATTCTCATATAAAAAACCAGCCGCCAGCATCGTTTCAATATGGGCCAGCAAATGATCGTAAAAGCCTTTCAGATTAATAATATATATTCTTTTGTCGTGGATGGAAAGATTGTTCCAGGTAATCATTTCAAATAGCTCGTCGAGTGTACCATAGCCGCCAGGCAGGATTATCGCTGCATCGGAAAGCTCGTACATTTTCATCTTTCTGATATGCATGGTTTCCACCACCAGCAGTTCTGTAAGCCCCCGGTGAGATCGTTCTCTCTTATCCAGCACTTGTGGGATAACTCCGGTGACCGTTCCTCCCTCTTCGAGTACAGCATTCGCCACTGCTCCCATCAGCCCCACATTTCCGCCCCCATACACCAAATGGATCTGTCTGGAAGCTATCCATTTTCCTAATGCTAATGCTTCCTGCTTAAATAATTCGTCCTTCCCGTTTTTCGAGCCGCAAAAAACAGCCACCCGCTTTATTATCATTATTGTAAATTTTCTTTACAAAAAAGAGCCATTTTTACCTATCTTCAAAAATTATTTTACCTGAGTTATTCAATTAATTAAAATAATATGTCCGCAGGTTTTCTATTCTCGATTGTCATTGCTTACTTTATTTTATTATTGGCAGTAGCCTGGCGCACCAGCAAAAACAGCAACAACGAGTCGTTTTTTATCGGCAACCGCAACAGTAACTGGATGCTGGTAGCATTTGGAATGATTGGAACCTCGCTGAGTGGTGTAACCTTTGTAAGTGTTCCGGGCGCCGTAGGAAAAGACGCTTTCGGCTATATGCAAATCGTGCTGGGTTATACCATCGGTTATTTGCTCATTGCCTTTGTGTTGCTTCCCCTCTACTACCGGCTAAGACTAACTTCTATTTACGGTTATTTGAAAACCCGCATGGGTATGCTTTCTTACAAAACGGGCGCCTGGTTCTTTATTATCTCCCGGTTGGTAGGCGCCACCGCACGCTTATACCTCGTTGTAAATATTCTTCAATTCACCATTTTAGATAGTTTCGGTATACCTTTCTGGGTATCCACCCTTATCATTCTGGTCATGATCATTCTTTACACGTTTGAAGGAGGTGTAAAAACTATTGTCTGGACCGATACCCTGCAGACCACCTGTATGCTGGCCGGATTAATTATTTGTATTATTTATTTGCTGAACCACCTGAACATCAACGTAGGGGAAAGCCTCGAAATGATGCGCATGCAGGGCTTGTCCAAAGTTTTTAATACCGATGCCTACTCTGCCGGTTATTTTGTAAAACAGATACTGGCCGGGGCTTTTATAACACTTAGCATGACCGGTATTGATCAGGAAATGATGCAGAAAAGCATTTCGGTAACCAATCTTAAAGACTCTCAGAAGAATATGGTATCGCTTTCCCTGATTATGATCGTTGTAATAGGCTTGTTTCTGTATATGGGCGGACTGCTTTATGTATACGGTATCAGCGAAGGCGGCCAGTTTGCCGAAACCATGGTGAACGGGGTGGCTCAGAAAGGTTTTATGCTGGATGGAAAAAATGTATTGGGTGATACGATCTTCCCCGAAGTGGCCGTGCATCATATGCCTCCGGTTATCAGCGTTATTTTTATTATAGCCCTTATCTCGGCCCTTTTTCCCAGCGCCGATGGAGCCATGACCGCTCTCACCTCCTCATTCTGTATTGATATTGCCGGTTTGCAGCGGCGTAATGATATGAACGAAGCCGAAAAGAAAAAGTTCCGTCAAAAAGTGCATCTCGTGGTGGCGTTCTCTTTCCTGTTATTAGTGCTGATGTTTTACTGGATCAATAATAACAGCATGATCGGTATTATTCTAAAACTGGCAGGCTATACTTACGGACCTTTGCTGGGCCTGTTTGCTTTTGGCATTTTTACCCGGCGCAGACCCGACGATCGCTTCGTACCCTATGTGTGTTTTATTGCGCCCATTCTTTGTTTCTTTATCGACAAATACCAGGCGGCTATTTTCGGCGATTTTAAGATCGGACTGGAACTGATTATATTAAATGCATTTTTTACTTTTGCCGGGCTCTATTTTATTTCCAAAAAAGTAAATGCTGCCGAGTTAGAGCAGGATAGTGTGCATTGATAACCGCAAAGCCGGAAGAACCCACGGACAGTTTACGAATTAAGGATTACGAATTATTTATGGTGATTCCCATTATCGACCCGCTCCGGCGCACCGGCTATGATCCATGAACTATGAACTATGAACAATTAACCCGTTTCGCCGATCAGTATTCTTCACCGGAAGAGGAGCTGCTGGCAGAAATTAATGAGTTTACCCGGCTTCATCATGCGGAACCACATATGCTAAGCGGACATGTACAGGGCGGGTTTCTTAAAATGATCAGCCACATGATCCAACCCCGGCGCGTGCTGGAAATAGGCACTTTTACTGGTTACAGCGCCCTTTGCCTGGCTGCCGGCCTGTCGGAAGATGGCATTTTGCACACCATCGAAAACCGCGAACATACCGCTGCCATTGCAGCCGGTTTTTTTAGGCAATCGGCCCATAAAAACAAGATAAAACTGCACACCGGCAACGCCGCAGAAATTATTCCCGAACTGAAGGAAACCTGGGACCTGGTTTTCATCGATGCCGACAAAACCGGATATATTAATTATTTTGATATGATTTTGCCCGATGTTCGGCAAAATGGCTTTATCTTAGCGGATAATATTTTTTTTCACGGTGAAGCGCTGAAAGAAAATGTAAAAGGCAAAAGCGCAAGGGCCGTTAAACTATTTAACGATTTTATTCATCATAGAACGGATATAGAAAAGATAGTACTTACTATCAGAGACGGGCTTTATTTAATCAGAAAACCATAATAGCATGTTACGGAAATTGATTGCAACCATTGTTATTTCCCTTTCCTTACTAACAGCCAAAGCACAAAACAGCGAAGTAGTTGTCAATTATATCAAAACCTATTGCGGCATTGCCGTAGAGGAAATGCAGCGAACCGGTGTACCGGCTGCCATCAAATTAGCCCAGGGTATACTGGAAACAACAGCCGGGCAAAGTCCGCTGGTATTGAAATCCAACAATCATTTCGGCATCAAATGCAAACAGGGCTATACCGGACCCTACGTACTACACGACGATGACCGGCCGCAGGAACGTTTCATGAAATACGAAAGTGCCGACCAATCTTATCGTGATCATTCTGACTTTTTAAAGGGCCGCTCCCGTTACGCGGCTTTGTTTACCCTGGATCCTACCGATTATAAAAGCTGGGCTCATGGCCTGAAAAAAGCGGGCTATGCTACCAACCCCCGTTACCCCCAGATTTTAATCAACTTAGTAGAAAAATACAACCTGGTCGAGTACACTATGATGGGATTGGGGAAACAGGAGATGAACGAGGACGTAAAGAACTATTTCTTCCATCGGTCGGGCATTCAATTGCCTGCAACCGAAACAACCGTTGTTGTAGAAGAGCCGGCTGTAATTTACCCGGAGGGCGATTTCCTTATCAATAATACCAGGGTGATTTTCGCTAAGGCCGGATCTTTATTGAGCGATATCGCCCGTCAATATAATATACCATTAAACCGGCTGCGCGATATGAACGATTTCGTATCCCCTGCCGATCAACTGAACAAAGGCACACTCGTATTTTTACAGCTTAAGCGAACCTTATCCGATAAAACGCATCACGAGGTAACTGCAGGTGAAAACATTTATGATATCGCGCAGGCAGAAGGAATAAGGCTGGAAGCATTATTAAAATATAATAACCTGACCAAATTTGATTCTCCCGCTATTGGCAGCCGGCTAAAATTGCGTGAAGACGGATTGGCTGCCAGCCACTCTAATCCAGGCACCTCCAATTTATGAATACCATCCAGGTCCATAACAAAACCTTCACCACTTATTTAAGCGAGGCTCAGTTACAGCAACGTGTTAAAGAACTGGCGGAGCAGTTGAACAAAGACTATGAGGGCAAAGAAGTGGTATTCATCGCCATCCTCAATGGTTCTTTTATGTTTGCGGCCGATATCTTTAAACATCTTACCCTTAACAGCATTGTCAGTTTTATAAAACTGGCGTCCTATAAGGGGCTCAAATCTTCCGGTAGTGTTACCACGGCTATCGGCCTCGATATCGACCTGCACGGCAGACATGTTGTAATCTTAGAGGATATTATCGATACCGGAAAAACCCTTCATTATTTTCTGCCTCAGTTACAACACCAAAGTCCGGCTTCCTTAAAAATCGTTACCCTTTTACATAAGGCCGAAATGACGAAATACGAAGTTCCTATCGACTATACCGGCTTTGTCATTCCCAATAAATTTGTAGTAGGCTATGGTCTTGACTACGATGGTCTGGGTAGAAACCATAAAGAGATTTACCAGTTGAAGGATTAATAAGAAGTATCTTATAATTATGAAACGCAACTATTTCTTATTATTCTTTATACTGCTTTGCCTTTCTGTATTATCGGGCAATCTTACAGCCGGCATGTCATTCGTTGGACATTTCGGCATCGGCTTTTTTTACAAACAGTTTTCTTTTTTCAGAAGTTGGTGGCAGTCGACCTTGGTTTGCCTGGGACTTATGTTCACGATAATGATCATCCTGTACTTTATCGACCGGGCACTCGGTGGCATCAAAAGAAAAGTGATCCTGTTATTCTTCTTCTTTTGTTTTCTTGCAGGACTTTATTTTACTTTCCGGAATTTCAGAGCCGACCTCTCCCATCGCCTGCTGGGCGAAAGGTTCCATCTCGGTATTTACCTGTACTGGATCGGCTTTTGTATCATCAGTCTGTTTTTCGCCTTAACCCCAAAAAGAAAGGAGCTCTGTCAAAAAAATAGCGATGGAATAAATGCCTAAGGTAATTACCCGGTTTTAGAAGAACCATAATCCATCGGCTGTTTCCGGTTTAAAAAATGCTATAACAGAAAAAACCGCCTCCAATAAAATGGAGACGGTTTGCTTATATAAGACAAAATGGTCTTTCTTACCGGAGAAACAAAAGTTCGCGATACTTAGGTAAATACCATTCCTTATCATCAACCAGTAATTCCAGTTTATCGGCGTGGTAGCGGATTTTATCGAAGAAGGTCGCTTTCACCTCGCTTTCGTAAGCAATGGCTTTAGCCCTGGCATCTTCGATCGCATTGCATTTCTTACGTGCTTCAATCATTTGCTCTACCAGATCACTGGCTTTGTTAATATGCTCGGAAATTTTATCCAGGATCTGCTTTTGATTGGCATAGGCGCCTTCGGACAGTCCGGCTTCTTTCAAACCCCTGATGTTTTTCGCCAGAAGGTTCTGGTAACGGATTGCCGGAGGCAAAATCATGCTGGTAGCCATTTCACCCATAATACGTCCTTCGATCTGTACTTTCTTGATGTATTTTTCGAGTTCAATTTCATAGCGCGCTTCCAGTTCGGGATGGCTGTAAATGCCGTTGTCTACAAACATTTTGGCATTTTTCTCCGTTACCATCGCGTCCAAAGCTGTTGGAGTGGTTTTCAGGTTGGGTAAGCCTCTTTTTTCTGCTTCCTTTTCCCAGGCTTCGCTGTAACCGTCGCCTTCAAACAGTATTTTTTCGCTGCTTACAATATAGTCGCGAATCACCTGCATAATGGCAATTTCTTTTTTCTCTCCTTTTTCTATCAAAGCGTCCACATCCTGTTTGAACTCTTTCAGGGTTTGAGCTACGATGGTGTTCAATACAGTCATCGGATTCGCGCAATTGGCCGAAGACCCCACTGCCCGGAACTCAAATTTATTGCCGGTAAAAGCAAATGGTGAAGTGCGGTTACGATCGGTATTATCCAGCAGCAGATCCGGGATATATTTATGAATATCCAGTTTCAGCATACTTTCATCGGTTTCATCCATATTATCACTCACCCTTTCCTTTACATCGTTCAATACCTTACTAAGATACTGGCCGATAAATACCGAAATAATAGCCGGTGGCGCCTCGTTGGCTCCCAGGCGGTGATCGTTTTGGGCAGAAGCGATAGAAGCTCTTAGGACATCTGCGTAATCGTGTACCGCCTTAATGGTGTTCACAAAGAAGGTAAGGAACATCAGGTTCGACTTGGGCGTTTTGCCCGGAGCCAGCAAATTTACGCCGGTGTCGGTGGCCATGCTCCAGTTGTTGTGTTTACCGCTACCATTAATCCCTGCAAAAGGTTTTTCATGAACCAATACTCTTAATCCATGGCGTAAAGACACCCGGGTCATAATGTCCATTAACAAAGAGTTATGGTCTACCGCCAGGTTCACTTCTTCAAAAATAGGAGCACATTCGAACTGAGCAGGGGCTACTTCATTGTGACGGGTTCTTAAAGGAATGCCTACTTTATAACATTCGTGTTCAAAATCGCGCATAAACGCATATACTCTTTCCGGAATGGAACCAAAATAATGGTCTTCCAATTGCTGATTCTTAGCAGAATTATGGCCATACAGGGTACGTCCGCACATCACCAGATCCGGACGAGCACGGAACAGTCCATCGTCTACTACAAAATACTCCTGTTCCCAACCCAGAGTAACTGTTATTTTAGACACATTTCTATCGAAATAATTACAAACATCTACCGCAGCCTTGTTCAGTGCATCAATAGATTTCAACAGTGGCGCTTTATAATCCAAAGATTCGCCGGTATAGGAAATAAAAATAGTAGGAATACAAAGGGTACGCCCGAGGCCTATCTCAATAATAAAGGGAGGCGAGGAAGGATCCCAGGCAGTATAACCCCTTGCCTCAAATGTAGCCCGCAGACCACCATTGGGAAAAGAAGATGCATCCGGCTCCTGCTGTATCAGAGCGGCACCGTCAAATTCTTCAATAGGAGTTCCATCACTCTTTAAAGTAAAGAAAGAGTCGTGTTTTTCGGCAGTGGTACCCGTTAGGGGCTGAAACCAGTGGGTATAATGGGTAACACCCTTTATTTCCGCCCAGGCACGCATGCCATTGGCAATATTGGCCGCCATGTTACGATCAATTTTCTGACCCGATTTAATAGAAGCCACCATACTTTTATAAGCTTCGTCGCTTAAAAACTCTCTGGCTGTTTTTAGATTGAAAACATGAGAACCGAAAACTTTTGAAATTTTGGGAGTGATTTTACCCAGATCTTCTGTTGTTTGAGGAAGACTTGAAAGTGCGGAAATTCGTAAAGACATTGGCTATTTTTGTTTTTTATACTGCAAATATATAATCTAAACATATATTTTCGATAAAATATTTAGTTTTTTGAAAAAAAAAGCACATTAGAGGTCAAAAGTGAACTTTTAATTTATATTATATAAAAAAGTAATTTATTTTCAGGATTGAATAACTGCCCCCCTTTTTTAAACCTTGCCCGGAATATTTTTATGCCTACTTTTACATTTTTACGTTTACTTCTTCATTTGTAAAATTTTATGGCACAGAAAATAGCGATCATCGGCGGGGGAAACCTGGGAACAGCCATCGCCTTAGGACTCATAAAAAGTGATTTTACGCAACCCGCTCAGATCACCATTACCAAAAGGAATATATCTGCCTTAAAAGCCGGGTTACCTAAAAGCGTAAAAATCACCAACGACAATGCACAGGCAGTAGCCGAAAACGAAGTGATTATCCTTGCCGTAAAACCCTACCAGGTAGAGGGCGTAATGCAGTCCATTGCACCCCTGCTTACGAAGAAACATATTCTCATTTCGGTGATCACTGGTGTTACCCTTACCGACCTCGGGGAAATGGCAAGAATTCAGCTCCCGATTTTCAGAGCCATGCCCAATACCGCTGTTGCCATCAGAGAAAGCATGACCTGCATTAGCTATGTCCATGCTACTGAGAAACAGGTGCAATTGGTGACCAGAATGTTTAATACCGTGGGCAAAGTAGCAGTGATAGACGACAAACTCATGGATGCCGCTACGGTTTTAGGCGCCTGCGGAACCGCTTTCGCCCTGCGCTATATTCGGGCTAATATACAAGGCGGAATTGAAATTGGATTTGACGCCAAAACAGCGAGCCTGATAGCAGCACAAACAGTAAAAGGTGCGGCGGAACTGTTACTCTCCAACAACACCCACCCCGAGCAGGAAATTGACAAAGTTACCACACCTAAGGGCTGTACCATTGTGGGCCTGAATGAAATGGAGCACCGGGGCTTCAGCTCCTCGCTGATCCGCGGCGTGATTACCAGCTATAAGAAGATTGCGAAGGATTAGTCAGCTAACCGGATCACTCTTCAACTCATTTCATAAATCAGATAGTAAATTATAACACTGGCCACACACGGCGGGCGTAAATCCGTGGTTTCTGTGGCTAGTTCTCTTTTGTCCTACCCGTTCCGCGTACAAAAATTTCAACCTTCTATGTGGACTCGCTAAATAACGAAAAATATTGACGCACCGTTTTTTCCTGACAGTTTAATTGTTATCTTTGCACGACCTCCATAAATTATTCCTGCTGAGGACTATTTCTGCCGGTCGGTTTAGATCATTTTTCATTTTTATTGATAACATTTTTCAGGCAAACATTACGGTGTTTGCAAAACTGTTTTGCAGTAAACAAAATAATTATGGCCAAATACATTTTCGTAACCGGCGGCGTTACATCTTCCCTTGGAAAAGGCATTATTGCAGCCTCTCTCGCCAAACTTTTACAGGCGCGGGGCTTTCGGGTCACCATTCAGAAATTCGATCCCTATATTAATATCGATCCGGGAACCCTCAATCCCTACGAACACGGAGAATGTTATGTAACGGAAGATGGCGCCGAAACCGACCTCGACCTGGGGCATTATGAAAGATTTCTGAACATTTTTACCTCACAGGCCAATAACGTTACAACCGGCCGTATCTATCAAACCGTCATTAATAAAGAAAGGGAAGGTGCATACTTAGGGAAAACCGTTCAGGTAGTGCCCCATATCACCAACGAAATAAAGCGCCGCATGATGGAACTGGGCACTACCGGCGATTTCGATATTGTTATTACGGAAATAGGCGGCACCATCGGCGATATTGAAAGTCTGCCCTTCGTGGAAGCCATCCGCCAGTTACAATGGGAACTCCCCGAAGAAGATACGGTTGTAATTCACCTTACATATATTCCTTATTTAAAGGCGGCGAAGGAGCTGAAAACAAAACCTACACAGCATAGCGTAAAAATGCTGAGCCAGGAAGGCGTAAGCCCCGATATTATCGTATGCCGTACCGAAAAACAATTAACACCCGAACTGAAAAGAAAGATCGCCCTGTTTTGTAATGTAAAGCAGGAAGCAGTTATTGAGGCTACCGACCAATCGACCATTTATGAAGTTCCCCTTGCCATGCTTCGCGAAAAGCTGGATGTAATTGCCTTAAAAAAGATGAATATCAGCGGCTATGCCGATCCCGAACTCAGCAAATGGCATGCATTCCTCGATAAATTAAAATACCCTAAAACGGTAGTAAGAATAGGCCTGATAGGCAAATATCTCGAACTACAGGATGCCTACAAATCGATCCTGGAAGCCTTTGTACACGCAGGCGCGGTAAACGAATGCCAGGTGCAGATCCTGAACGTGCACAGCGAATACATAACCCCCGGCAATGTAGCCGAAAAACTCGATGGGCTGGATGGATTACTCGTGGCTCCCGGTTTTGGGCTGAGAGGTATTGAAGGAAAAATAACGGCCGTAAAATATGCGAGAGAAAGCGGTCTTCCCTTTTTTGGTATTTGCCTTGGTATGCAGATGGCTGCCATTGAGTTTGCCCGCAACGTTCTGGGTATTGCTGCTGCTAATTCTACAGAAATGGACGAAAACACTTCCGAACCGGTTATTGATTTAATGGAAGAACAGAAAATGGTTACCGAAAAGGGCGGTACGATGCGTTTGGGTGCTTACCAATGCGCTATTCAACCGGGCAGCCTCGCCCACCAGATTTACGGATCCGAAATGATCAGCGAAAGACACCGTCATCGCTGGGAATTTAATAACAAATACCTCGAGGCATTCGAAAACGCCGGTATGATCGCCAGCGGTAAAAACCCCGACAGTGGTCTGGTGGAGATCATAGAACTTCCCTCCCACCCCTTCTTTTTGGGCGCTCAATATCATCCTGAATTAAAAAGCACCGTAGAAAATCCACAACCAATTTTTGTTCATTTTGTAAAAGCGGCAATGGACTACAGTATATCCAATTCCAAAGACCGTAAGCAGCAACTCACGAAACTTTAAGGCTTCAAGACAGTTAAAAACCTTCGTGCATGAATGGCTCAGGCCCGAAGGTTCCGAACAGTTCTTTCCCGCATTCCAGGCTTTGAAACGGCCAGGAGATGCGTGAATACTGCTCTTTGGTAAGATCAGTTTTTTTCTTTTTTAAAATATTGTGTTTTCAATACATTTTAAAAGATATAATTGTACATTTAACCCTAAATGATTTTTTTACCAAACGATATAATTGAAGCCAATATGAAGTCAGGTATTAAATTCCAGTTGTCTTTTATGATGTTCCTCGAATTTTTTATTTGGGGAGCCTGGTTTGTAACTCTGGGTACATTCCTTGTAAACAACCTGGGTGCAAGTGAATTCGAAAAAGCCAATGTGTTTTCCACACAGTCCTGGGGTGCTATTATCGCACCGTTTATAATCGGTCTTATTGCCGACCGGTTCTTCAATGCCGAAAAAATATTAGGCATTCTTCATATTATAGGGGCAGGCTTAATGTATATGCTGTTTAAGTCGGAGAATGTAGCAGCATTCTACCCTTATGTTTTAGTTTACATGATCTTATACATGCCAACGCTGGCTTTGGTAAACTCGGTATCATTCCGCCAAATGAAAAACCCGGAGAAAGAGTTTCCGTCGATAAGGATCTTTGGTACAATCGGGTGGATACTTGCGGGTTTCATTATCAGTTATGTTTTTCAGTGGGACAATGAGCAGAACAACGCCACCAACGGCACCTTAAAGAATACTTTTCTAATGGCATCTATAGCCTCTTTACTGTTGGGATTATTTAGCTTCAGTCTTCCTAAAACCCCACCCAAAAAGGCCGAAAAAGGTGCATCTGTAAGCCAGATACTGGGACTCGATGCATTAAAATTATTAAAAGATAAAAACTTTCTTATCTTCTTCATATCATCGGTTCTTATTTGTATCCCTCTGGCCTTCTATTACGCCAATGCCAACCAGTTCCTCACAGAAGTAGGCATGGAGAACCCTACGGGGAAAATGACAATAGGCCAGATATCCGAAGTGCTTTTCCTGTTGCTGATCCCCTTCTTGTTTAAGCGCTTTGGTTTCAAAAAAACAATACTTATAGGCATGGCCGCCTGGGCAATACGTTACCTGCTTTTTGCCTATGGAAATGCCGGGGAGCTTTCCTTTATGCTTTTGCTGGGTATAGCTTTACATGGTATTTGTTACGATTTCTTTTTTGTATCGGGGCAGATATATACCGACTCGAAAGCTGGTGAAAAGTATAAGAGTTCGGCACAGGGCCTCATTACGCTGGCAACCTATGGAATTGGCCAATTGATAGGATTTTGGGTGGCCGGATATGTAGGAACCCATTATAAAGACCTGGCACAGGTTTCTGCCGGCGAGTTCTGGAAGCAGGTTTGGATTGTACCCGCCATTATAGCCGCAATTGTAATGGTACTTTTCGCCATTAGCTTTAACGATAAGTCTCAAAATAAAACAGCAACAAATGAACTCTTCAAGGAGAACAATGCTTAAGTCCATTGCCGCGGGATCCATTGCCGCGGGAATAGCACCTTTAAGCAGTTGGGCAAACCCCGTTCAGCAAATGGAAAAATTAAAAGGAAATATTAATCACAGTGTTTGCCAATGGACTTTTGGCAAAGTACCCTTAGAAGAATTGTGTACCACCGTAAAAAAAATGGGGTTGCAGGCAATTGATCTTCTGGCTCCCAAAGACTGGCCCACGCTAAAAAAACACGGGCTCACCTGTAGTATGTGTTATATCCCCGGAAAAGTAAGTTTAACGGATGGCTTCGCAGGCAGGAATTACCATACGGCGCTAATTAAAGACTATGAAGAAGGTATTCCACTCGTGAAAAAAGCCGGTTATAAGAACCTGATCTGTTTTAGCGGCAACCGCCGTGGTATGGACGATGAAACGGGGCTGAACAACTGTGTGGAGGGAATAAAGAAAATTTTACCCCTTGCAGAAAAACACAATGTGGTGCTGGTAATGGAGCTGCTGAACAGTAAAAGAGATCATAAAGATTATTTCTGCGATCATACGGCATGGGGAGTGGAACTCTGCAAACGACTGGGCAGCGAAAACTTTAAATTGCTATACGATATATACCATATGCAGGTGGATGAAGGAAACGTTATTCAAAACATCAGGGACAACCACCAGTACATTGCACACTACCATACCGCGGGTGTGCCGGGCCGCAATGAACTGAGCGAAAACCAGGAGCTTTACTACCCTGCCATAATGCGCGCCATTTTGCAAACCGGATTTAAGGGATACGTAGCGCAGGAGTTTATACCCACCGGGAAAACGCAGGAAGAAAGATTCAACGCACTGCAACAGGCAGTACAGGTTTGTGATGTGTAATACAGTTGATGGTTCATAGCCTATCGACCATAAACCATCGACAATGAACTTACTAAACTTATAATAATGAACAGAAAACATTTCTTAAAAATGGGCGGCAGCGCTGCACTGGGTATGGCGCTTGCTTCCTGTGGCGGAGGCAAGGGTACGGCCTCACGAGGTACTATTAAAAGCCTGGGTATTCAATTATATTCGCTTCGCGACGACCTGCCCAAAGATCCAAAAGGTATACTGAAAAAGCTGGCTTCCTTTGGATACAGGGAAATTGAAAGTTATGAGGGCGAAAGTGGCATGTTTTGGGGTATGAGCAACCGCGACTTTAAAAAATATGTAAACGGGCTGGGGATGGAAATGGTCAGCAGCCATTGCGACCACACAAAGAATTTTGAACGCAAGGCAGCCGAGGCCGGCGAAATAGGGATGAAATATCTGATTTGTCCCTGGCTGGGTAAGCAGCGCTCTCTCGATGATTATAAAAGAGCGGCTGACGATTTTAATAAAGCCGGAGAAATCTGTCAAAAGAACGGATTGAGGTTTGCCTATCATAACCACGATTATTCTTTCCGTTTACAGAA
>JBEBUZ010000014.1:0-52238 GCA_040393015.1 Paraniabella yanshanensis | reverse complement strand
TTAAAAAAGCTTATTATTATTAGGAGTGTTAATTAGTGGATAACCGGCCACTTCTATTTATTACAAAATTAGAAATTAATTGTTTTCCACACAATATTAGCATTAATTAACAATGGTAATACAAGTTCCTGCTTAATCCGATCCCTTTATCAACATAGATGTTAGTTTCCTACTCTTAATAAAAAAACAATTTCTGCAAACTTTAGTTGTGTGAATATAGTGTCGAATAATTGAGCTAAACTAACCTTACCGGTTATAGCTTCCTTAAGCTGGTTTCTTATAACCTTTAAGTTCTGTTTCATGTAAACGTTTCACGCGACGATATCCACATTTTTAAAGTACTATTCACATATCTTTGGGGAGAAATAATTCCCCGGATTGCTGTTTTTAACCGTTTAATTATGCTGAAAACTAAAAATTTATTCTTTTCTATCATTTTTTTGTTGTTGGTAGGTCCAACCAGAGCCGACGAGGGTATGTGGCTGCCCCAATTACTGGAAACTTTAAATGCCAGGCGAATGAAAGAGCTGGGCATGAAAATGAATGCCAGCGATATATATAATATTAATAAGGCCAGCCTTAAAGATGCGGTGGTGAGTTTCGGGGGTTTTTGTACCGGTGAGGTTATTTCAGATAAAGGACTGATTTTAACCAATCATCATTGTGGTTTTGGTGTTATACAAAAACATTCAACGATTGATAAAAATTATATCAGGGACGGTTTCTGGGCCGCCTCCAATGGCGAAGAATTGCCCAACCAGGGTTTGTTCGTAACTTTTATTGTACGGATAGACGATGTAACTAACCAGGCGCTGGCCGGAGTAAATAGATCAATGGCTGAAAATCAACGTCAATCTCAGGTTGATAAAAATGCCCGGCAGATTTTAAATGCAGTGAAAAAGGAAGAGACGCAGAGTGCTTTTATCCGTCCTTTTTTTGATGGAAATAGATATTATCTTTTTGTTACCGAAACGTATAGGGACATTCGGCTGGTAGGAGCTCCACCCTCTTCTATCGGTAATTTTGGAAAAGATACCGATAACTGGATGTGGCCAAGGCATACCGGCGACTTTAGTTTGTTCCGTATTTACGCCGATAAGAATAACAAGCCCGCCGAATACTCGCCCGAAAATGTTCCCTATAAACCTAAAAAATCGCTGGCTATTTCAATGAACGGCTTAAAAGAAGGGGATTTTACCATGGTATTTGGCTTCCCTGGCCGCACTACTGAGTACCTGCCCAGCGAAGCAGTGGACCAGATTATGACAGTAAATGATCCCGCAAAAATTGCCATCAGGGACAAGGCATTGGCGGTAATAGATAAATATATGAGGGCCGATGAAACCATCAAAATTCAATATGCTTCCAAATATGCCGGTATCAGTAATGCCTGGAAAAAATGGCAGGGAGAAGTTCTGGGCTTAAAAGAAACCAATGCCGTTGCAAAAAAGAAAAACTATGAGGATCAGTTTACGGCTCTGCTTAACAAAAATACTGCGTTAAAGGAGATTTATGGAGAGGTGTTGCCCGGATTGAATGAAGCTCATAAAAAAATAAAAAATTTCGCGCTGGCGCGCGATTATTATCTGGAAACTACCAGCAAAATAGAACTCTTTGCTACCTTACAACGTATAAGAGCTTTAAGTACAAAAAAAGAACAATCTGGTTACGCAGACGCTTTGGCTTCTGAAATAACAAGGATGACAACATTTCTCAACGAGATAAATACGGATGTAGACAAAGAACTGTTTTCGGCGATGATGCAACTCTATATCGAAAAGCAGCCCGCAGTTTATGTTTCGGATTATGCCCAAAAACAATACGACCGGTTCAGGGATTACCAAGCCTGGGCTAACGAACTCTACACCAAATCTGTATTTGCCAACAAAGAAAAAGTTTTGGAGTTATTGAATACCAGCCCCGCCACACTTTTTGATGCTTTGAAAACAGATGATGCGGCCCGGCTGGTTTTTTCTATTTCTGATTTGTATGATCATGAAATAGCACCCGAATTAAATAAAATACAGGCAGAGATAAACCGGCTGCAGCGCGATTATATGAAAGCGCAAATGGAAGTGTTTAAGAATAAGAATTTTTATCCCGACGCCAACAGTACTTTACGTGTAGCGTTTGGCAATATGCAGGGTTATACCTCGCCTACCGGAAGAAAATATGAAAATTATACCTATCTCGATGGTGTAATGGAAAAATACAAGCCCGGCGATTACGAGTTTGATGTGCCCGAAAAGTTACGCCAACTGTACGAAAAGAAAGATTACGGAAAATATGGAAGCAATGGTAAGATGCCGGTATGCTTTATAGCCTCCAACCATACTACCGGAGGCAATAGCGGAAGCCCGGCATTGGACGCCCACGGTCGCCTGGTCGGAATAAATTTCGACCGGGTATGGGAAGGTACGATGAGCGATGTAAACTATGATCCTTCCATTTGCCGCAATATTATGGTGGATATACGCTATGTACTGTTTATCATCGATAAGTATGCCGGCGCCGGCCACCTGGTAGATGAGATGAACCTGGTGTATACTAAAAAATGAGGAACAAAATTTGTTTACAGTACGCTGGTAAAACAGTAATTTACAGGATGGGAGCCAGGCTTTGGTAGAAAATATTTCTATTCATTTTTAAAAATTACGACTATGGTAAACAATAAACACATTGCGACCTTTATTTTGGGGGCTTTGGCAGGCCTGGCAGCCGGCAAATATGCCAGTATGAGTGAAGAAGAAAAAGAAAAGATGATGGCCGATCTTAAGGAAAAAGCCAACAACTTAAAAGAGGAAGCTGTTAAAACGGCTGGTCAGGCAAAGGATTATTTTTCTGAACTCGCTTCCAAGGGTACCGATGCCATCAAAGAGCATTTTCCGGAAGCCGAGAAATGGATGAATGATATTTTTGGCAGGAAGGAGAATACGACTACCGATACCGGAACCAATCCTCCCGGCGAAGAATCGAAAATTTAGCTGTTTTATTGTAAGATCTGACTGGCGTTTGGAATCAGCTTCTGAATCTTATGCAGATTTTCCTGGTAATGCTTTTTATCGAGCTTGTAGTAAAAAGCTCCTTTTTTTGAATTGCTTTTATCTTTTTCCTTTTGTTTGATCAGAAGTTTGGTCGACAACATTTTCCGGCTGAAATTACCCTTATCAAAACTGGTATTAAACACATCTTCAAACAGGTTTTGTAATAAGGGCAGGGTGAATTTTTCCGGCAAAAGTTCAAACAAAATGGTATGGGAAGCGGCCTTGTATTGTAATCTTTTCTGTGCCAGCATCACCATGTTCTGATGATCGAATATTAAATGAGGAAAATCTTTTATGGGAAACCATTGGGCTTCAAAATCGTCGTTCAGTATTTCCTTGTATTGATTAATATCTATGAGAGCAAAATAGGCAATGGAAACAGTGCGTTGTGCAGGGTCGCGATCGGGAGCCGAAAAAGTATGAAACTGATCCAGGTAAACACCGTCCAGTCCTGTTAATGTTTTAAGAATACGGATGGCGGCATCTTCGGCGCTTTCTTTTTCTTTCACAAATCCACCCATCAGGCTCCATTTTCCCTTTTCAGGTTCCATCCCTCTTTTGATCAGCAAAATTTTAAGCCGGTCGCCGTCGAAACCAAAAACAATACAGTCTACCGCAACGGCAAACCTCGAAATCTTAGGATATTTTTTGTCCCTGGTCACAATCGATTTTTTTAAAAACTTGAATTAAAACTACAAAGAAAAATTAATTTGTCAAAAAAACAATTAAAAAGCAGTTTTCTTATGCAGGCAAAATAGGAATAAAAAACAATACTGTTGTTACCGTCTTCGTACATTTTTTAATATAACGAAAAGTCCTTGCCTTCCAACCCTTATATAATAAATGCCGCGACCATCGCAGCATTTATTATTGGGAACTATAAATAAAGACGATTGATCTTTTAACTATTCATACTTGCCAGGAACTCTTCATTGCTTTTTGTTCCCTTCATGCGTTTCAATAATTCCAGCATGGCTTCTTCGGTCTTCATGTCTGAAAGATATACCCGTAAGAGGTTCATTCTTTGCAGTACATCCCTCTCGAGCAGCAAATCATCACGGCGGGTAGAAGAAGCGGTGAGGTCTATGGCCGGATAAATTCGTTTGTTCGCCAGCCTTCTGTCTAACTGCAACTCCATATTACCGGTACCTTTAAATTCTTCGAAGATCACCTCATCCATTTTACTTCCGGTATCAATCAACGCTGTTGCCAGTATGGTAAGAGAACCTCCGTTTTCTATTTTACGGGCGGCCCCAAAAAATTGTTTAGGCTTTTGCATGGCATTGGCTTCCACACCACCACTTAATACTTTGCCCGATGCGGGTGAAACTGTATTGTGTGCACGTGCCAGCCGGGTGATGGAGTCGAGCAGGATCACCACATCGTGCCCGCACTCTACCAATCTTTTGGCTTTCTGAAGAGCAACCGTAGATACTTTAACATGCTTTTCAGCCGGCTCGTCGAAAGTAGAAGCAATCACTTCTGCTTTTACGCTGCGCTCCATATCCGTTACCTCTTCCGGTCTTTCATCCACCAAAACGACCATTAAATAACATTCGGGGTGGTTTTCGGCGATGGCATTGGCCACTGCTTTTAATAACATGGTTTTACCTGTTTTAGGCTGGGCTACAATCAGTCCCCGCTGGCCTTTACCAATGGGTGTGAAAAGGTCGATGATGCGGGTAGACAGATCGGACGGACGGGTAAACAGGTTTAATTTTTCATAAGGGAATAATGGAGTAAGATAGTCGAAAGGTACGCGATCGCGCACTTCATCGGGACTTTTTCCATTAATAGAATCCACTTTTAAAAGAGCAAAATATTTTTCTCCTTCGCGGGGCGGCCGCACGGCACCGTGAACGGTGTCTCCGGTTTTAAGACCAAACAGTTTTATCTGGGAAGGAGATACATATACATCATCCGGACTGGATAAATAATTGTAATCGGAGGATCTTAAAAATCCGTAGCCGTCGGGCATCATTTCCAATACGCCTTCACTAAGGATAACACCATCAAACTCCACATTAAAGCTGGTTTCCTTTTCCTTTTTAGGAACAAAGGGTTTGGCTATGGGATCTTCAACAATAACAGGTGTGGGGTTGGTAAATTTTTCGGTTGCCTTAAAAGCCTGCTCAATAAAAGAAGCCGTTGCCGGGTCTAAACTGAAATCCGATTCTTCTCCTGCAGCACTTTCATTCTCTGTTGCCGCCGGTTTAGGTTTTTTATCTTCCTTCTTTTCTTTAGCCTGAGGCGCTTCCTCCTTGTCGGTTTGTTTTTTCGCGGCAGCTTTTTTCTTTTTCGCTGGTGCCTTGGCTTTTTTCGCTGGTGCCTTGGCTTTTTTATCTTCCTTAGGCTCAGCGGTTTCATCTGTTCCGTCATCTTCTACAAAAGCTTCTTCGGTACCAATGGAAGTGGTAGCTTTCACCGTACGTTTTCTTTTGGGCTTGGTTTCGGCAGCAGCAATTTTAGAACCCGCTATGGCCTGGTTGTCTAAGATCTGGTAAACAAGGGATTGTTTGTCTAATTTTTTAGCGTCAGGAATGTTCAACTGCTCTGCAATGTCCAACAATTCCGGAACGAGCATGTCGTTCAATTGTAAAATATCGTACATAAAGGTAAACTTGCACTAATCAAATACCGGCTTTAGTATGCTGATTAACAAAAAAATAATTGAAAATTGATTTTTGGGTAATTCTTACTGAAATGAATATCAATAATTAGCAGAGATGATCACAAGCCTTAGGGTCATTTCTTATGCGAAAATAACGGGTTTTGCTGAAAATCAAAAAAAAATCATTTTTTCCAAAAAAATCTTTTAAACACTGCATCCGGTTACAAGAAGTCCGGTATCACCTTCCCAGCGCCCTAAAAACCAGCAGTATAACCTGCGTATAGCAGAGATAAATGTTATCTTTGCCGCCCAATTAAAGAACCATGTTTAATAAAAGAATCAAAATAAAGGAGCTTTTAAGCAAGGATTTTTCGGCCGAAATGCAGGAGATAACTGTGATGGGATGGGTGCGCACTTTCCGCAACAACCAGTTTATTGCTTTGAACGACGGAAGCACTAATACCAACCTCCAGGTAGTTGCCGGGTTAGGCAAATTCGATGATTCGCTTTTGAGAAGAGTTACTACCTCAGCCTCTTTAAAAGTTACCGGTACGGTGGTACCCTCGCCCGGTAAAGGCCAGAAACTCGAGTTAAGGGCTAACCAGATAGAAGTATTGGGAGACAGCGATCCCGAGAAATACCCGCTTCAGCCGAAAAAGCATTCGCTGGAATTTTTGAGAGAGAAAGCCCACCTGCGTTTTCGTACCAACACCTTTGCTTCTGTTTTTCGAATCAGGCATGCCCTGGCGTTCGCCGTACACCAGTTTTTTAATGACCGGGGATTCGTTTATATGCACACTCCCATTATTACCGCCAGCGATGCCGAGGGTGCAGGTGAAATGTTCCGTGTAACAACGCTTCCTTTTGATGAAACGCCGCGAAATGAGGATGGGTCGGTTAATTTTAAAGAAGATTTTTTTGGCCGATCGACCAATTTAACCGTAAGTGGCCAGTTAGAAGGAGAATTGGGTGCTACGGCTTTTGGAGAAATTTATACATTCGGTCCTACTTTTCGCGCCGAAAACAGCAATACAGCACGTCACCTCGCCGAATTTTGGATGATTGAACCGGAAATGGCCTTTTACGACCTCGAAGACAATGCTAACCTGGCAGAAGCGTTTATTAAACACATTATTAGATATGTGCTCGAAAACAATCGCGAGGATCTCGACTTTTTAGCAGGCCGGCAGGCAGATGAAGAGAAGCAATTACCACAGGATAAGCGCAGTGAAATGGGCCTGATCGAGAAACTGGAGTTTGTACTGAACAACGATTTTCAGCGACTTACTTATACGGAGGCGATAGAAATTTTAGCCAATAGTAATTATAATAAGAAAAAGAAATTTCAATACCCGGTTACCGGCTGGGGAATGGATCTGCAAAGCGAACACGAGCGCTACCTGGTAGAGAAGCATTTTAAAAAGCCAGTGATATTGACGGATTATCCGGCGGCTATCAAATCTTTTTATATGCGGATGAATGAGGATGGCAAAACCGTTGCGGCAATGGACATCCTGGCGCCGGGAATTGGTGAAATTGTAGGAGGGTCGCAGCGGGAAGAAAGACTGGATATATTGCTTGAAAAGATGGAAGCCATGCATATTCCCCAGGAAGAATTGTGGTGGTACCTTGATACCCGCCGCTTTGGTACCGTACCGCATGCCGGCTTTGGCCTGGGTTTCGAAAGAATGATACAGTTTGTTACCGGTATGAGCAATATCCGCGATGTGATTGCTTTTCCGCGAACCCCGAAGAGCGCGGAGTTTTAAAGGTTCGGAGTTCTTCAAAGGGGCTCGATTTGGTTTTACATACACCAGGCGGAGACATAGCGGCAACGGAATCCCTTGTCGACTACATTTACTCACCATGCGTTTATGCACACTTTTGTAAACACTTTGTCAGTAAAAATAATTGAGAACCAAAATGGTATTGCTTATTTAGAGCAAGCGGCGCTAAAAGAGGCTTAGCTAGTGGATATTAATGTAGACTTAAAAAACGCCACGGTTCTCTGCCAGGCCAGTTCCGCCGCAGTTTTGTCGTATCGGGGTGTTGTATTATTATGAAAACCATGATTGGCTCCGGGATACATATACATCGTATAGTTTTTTTTATTTTCTTTCAGAGCAGCTTCGTAAGCGGGCCAACCCTCATTCACCCTTGTATCAAGGGCTGCGTACTGAATTAGCAGGGGCGCTTTTATCTTAGCTACTTCTTCCACCGGCGGCTGCCCGCCGTAAAAAGGAACTGCAGCAGCCAATGCAGGTACCCGTACCGCCATCATATTGGCAATCCATCCACCAAAACAAAAACCTACTACCCCAACCCGGCTATTGCAATTTTTGTTTTCTTTCAGGTATTCATGTCCTGCTATAAAATCCTCCAGCATTTCGTTCCGGTCGCGCTTAGCCTGCAAGGCACGGCCCTCATCATCCGAGCCTGGGTAACCGCCTAAAGGACTAAGGGCATCGGGCGCCAGGGCAATAAATCCTGCAACGGCAGTCCGCCTGGCAACGTCTTCTATATAGGGGTTCAGTCCCCTGTTTTCGTGTACTACTACCACGCCGCCCAATTTCCCTTTGAATGTTGCAGGAGTACAAAGCAGCGCCTTTATGTTTCCGCCTCCCCTGGGTGAAGGGTAAGTAATGTACTCCGAGTGTATACGCGGGTCATCTGCTTTTATCTCGGTATGGTGTTTATAATCGGGCATTAAAAAACCCATAAGGGAAGAAACCGTCAAACCACCTACAGCGTATACCGAAAGTTTCTGAACAAAGTCGCGGCGGTTAATACGATTATGCGCATAATCATCATACAGGTCAAAAACTTCCTGATGAATATCTTCCTTTTTTATTTCTGCCATAAAATCATTTTTATATGTTTACAGAAGCTCGTTTAAAAGGAAAAAACCTCTTAAAATATTTAATACCTTCGCGCGCAAAATCTTACTATGAAGATAGCTTGCTTTTTCAAAAAAACAGGGATATTATTTTTTTTATTTGCCTTTTCTTTCATTCAGGCTGCTGCTTTTGTACCGCGGGATCTTTTACAAAAACAGGGCAATGAGTCTTTCCTCGCAACAGTATTATTACCCAGGGAAAAATGGGTGCCTTATCCCTCCTACCAGGACAGGCCGGGTTGGGACCGGTTGATGGGCGGCTACAAAACAGGGATTATTAAACAGGGCGAAAAACTTCTGAATTATAAATGGCAGGTGATAACTGCCTCCAGCTATCTCGAATTTTCGAGAAGCGGTTCGCGGGTGGTAATGGAATCTCCGTATAGCCAAAACATGACTGCGATCGCTACCCTTTTCCTGGCCGAAATGGCCGAAGGGAAGGGAAGGTTCATGGATCAATTGATCAACGGGGTATTTGCTGCCTGCGAAATGACCACCTGGTCGTTATCCGCGCATCTTTCTATACAGGTGAAGAATAAACGATTTCCCGACCATCAGCAGCAGATCATTGACCTGGTTGCCGGTGATGTAGGCTCTATGTTTTCCTGGATCTATTATTTCCTGCATGAAGAATTTGACAAAGCAGATAAACTCATTGCCCAACGATTGAAAGATGAGCTCAGGAGTCGCATATTAGATCCGTATATGAATACTGATAATTTTTGGTGGATGGGCTTTAGCTTAAAACCGGAACAGGTAGTGAACAATTGGAATGTATGGTGCAACAGCAACGTATTGCAGACTTTTGCTTTGATGGAAGAAGACAGAGCTAAACTCGCGAAAGCAGTATATAAAACCATGCGCTCTGTTGATCAGTTCATCAACTACAATAAAGACGATGGAGCCTGCGAAGAAGGTCCTTCTTATTGGGGCCATGCGGCGGGAAAAATGTACGATTACTTACAGATTTTATCCGACATAACCGGCGCTAAGGTCAACCTGTTCGATGAACCCCTTATCAGGAATATGGGCGAATACATTTCGCGCAGCTATATTGGCAACGGTTGGGTGGTGAACTTTGCCGATGCTTCGGCCCAGGGTGGTGGCGATGCCGCGTTGATTTACCGGTATGGTAAGGCGGTTCACAGTGAAGAGATGCGGGCGTTTGCTTCCTACCTGGTTACACAAGGAAAGCAGAATTTACGGATTACCGGTCATCGCGACCTTTTCAGGGCTTTGCAGAGCCTCCTTTACAATAGGGAAATAACTCAGGTGCCTCCGGCCTTGCCGTCGGCCACACAAACCTGGTATCCGCAAACAGAGTTTTTATACCTGAAAAACCGTCGTTATTTTTTTGCCGCTAAGGGCGGACATAATGCCGAAAGCCACAATCATAATGATGTGGGAACTTTTTCATTGTACCTCGACACCATACCCTTTTTTGTAGACGCCGGCGTGGGAACCTATACCCGACAAACTTTTAGCGGGGAACGATATAGTATCTGGACCATGCAAAGTAATTATCATAATTTACCGCTTATAAATGGTGTGGCCCAGCAGAACGGCCGCCGTTTTAAATCGAACAATGTAAGCTTTGACAGGAGTCGCAACCGGTTTAGTTTGGATTTAAGTGGCGCCTATCCTGACAAAGCGGCCGTAAAGAAATGGCAACGGTCATACACAATTTCCGAAAAAGAATTGAAAATAGATGATGCATTTGAACTTTCGGGAATAAATGCCCCATCCTCGGTTCATTTTTTAGTGACGGCCAGGCCTCAGATCATTAAAGACGGCGTGGTGCAATTACAAAAAAGCGGAAAAAAACTTTTACTCCACTATGCCCAACAATTATTCAGGGCGGAAGTGGATACAATTGTCCAGGATGACAAACGTCTTTCCCATGTTTGGGGAGAAAATTTATACCGGGTAAGACTGGTTTGCAAAAAGCCGGAATTAAAAGGGAAATATACATTTACAATAACGCAATAAAATCAATAGCTTTCCAAATTAATATTCAAAAAATCATGAGCAAAAAAAATCTATTATTTCTGCTGTTTGTTGTTTTGTTAGTATCCTGTTCGCCGGGCAAAAAGAACCGCGCCGGAATGGGTAACGACTTTGTAAAAAATAATATGGAAAACGCACGCCTGATGCTGGGAAACATGCTTCGGGAGGCGAATAAAAAATTTCCGGCCGAAAAAGGAGCTTTCCCCAAAAGTATTAATCAAAAAGGGGAGCTGATTACCAACTCTATGTATGGCTGGACGTCGGGATTCTTTCCGGGAAGTTTGTGGTATACTTATGAGTTTACGCAGGATAAAGCCCTGGAAGCAGAAGCTGTTAAGTGGACCGAGAAATTAGAACCATTGCAATTTTTTACCGGCCATCACGACCTGGGTTTTATGGTGTATTGCAGCTATGGAAATGCTTACCGGCTTACCCAAAACGAGGCCTATAAAAACCTGCTTATACAATCTGCCAAATCCCTGGCTACCCGATTTAATCCGGTGGTGGGCTGTATCAAATCGTGGAATACTTTTAAAAGCTGGAGCGATGAGCAGACGGTTCATCATTTCCCCGTAATCATCGACAATATGATGAACCTGGAGCTGCTGTTTTTTGCCTCTAAGGTTTCGGGCGACAATAGTTTCAGGGATATTGCTATTAAACATGCTGAAACAACGATGAAGAACCATTTCCGTCCCGACAATAGTTCTTACCATGTGGTGTGTTACGACAGCATCACGGGTAAAGCAGCGATCAAAGAAACGGCGCAGGGATATGCCCACAACTCTACCTGGGCAAGAGGCCAGGCCTGGGCTATGTATGGTTATACCATGACTTACCGGGAAACAAAAGATCAGCGTTTTCTGGAAATGGCCAAAGGGTTATCGGACTATTTCGTTTATAACAAAACCTTACCCGCTGATAAAATACCGGTTTGGGATTTCAACGCCGGTCAACCCGGGTTTACGCCTCCAGCCCGTTCTAATGCCTTAAAGGTTTCCACACTTTACCGCGATGCATCGGCTGCGGCTATTGCTGCCTCTGCGCTGTTGGAACTGAGCACATTTACTACCGGCAAAAAATCGGCTGATTACAGGAATACGGCAACAGCCATTTTAAAGTCTTTAAGCAATGAAACTTACCGGGCAGCACCGGGAACCAATGGTAATTTTATATTGGAACACTCAGTAGGCAGTTTACCGCATAATAGCGAAATAGACGTGCCTTTAGTGTACGCCGACTACTATTATCTCGAAGCATTAAGCCGGTTAGATAAACTACAGAGAAAGCAGCCTTTGATGTAAAAGATATAAGATTTTCATTGGCTACCGGCCTTTAAAAATCAGAAATGGATGTAGGGTATTTCCTGCATCCATTTTTTGCGTATGAAGGTTTCTTTAATGTATGATCTATTCGTGCATTAGTGGCATAGTTTTATTTGAAAACCATACCGCACGCGCGGTACGCTGGAATTCGTAGCCGACTTTAGTCTGCACATCAACGGCATCTGCGGCGATCTTCTATTTACATTTCCTGGTACGATATCGGAATGGCTGATTTTCCTTTGTTGTACAGAATTTTATATACCAAACATCCGGCAACAGTGTTCTTCCTCCTGTTGTGCGGTTAAAAATCCAGGAGATTCGTAAATTGCCATAGTAAAGGAGATGTCCTTTGGGATAATACTAATGCTCTAAAAAAATAAAGAATGAATAAGGTAGTAGGTTCGGCAAAGGAAGCCATCAGCAATATAAGAGATGGCATGACGCTGCTGTTAGGCGGTTTTGGTCTTTGTGGTATACCCGAAAACTGTATAGCGGCATTGGAAGAAAAAGGGGTAAAAGAGCTGACCTGTATATCCAATAATGCCGGTGTTGATGATTTTGGTATCGGGCGGCTCTTAAAAAAACGACAGCTAAAAAAAATGATCGCTTCCTATGTGGGCGAGAACGCCGAATTTGAGCGTCAATTGCTGAGCGGAGAGTTGGAAGTAGAACTGATTCCGCAGGGAACTTTGGCTACCCGCTGTATGGCCGCAGGTTACGGAATGCCGGCTGTTTTTACCCCGGCAGGAATTGGTACCGAAGTAGCCGAAGGCAAAGAATTGCGCCGCTTCAACGGAAAGGATTATTTACTCGAAATGGCTTTTGATGCCGATTATGCCCTGGTGAAAGCCTGGAAAGGCGATACGATGGGCAACCTGGTGTATCGAAAAACCGCCCGCAATTTTAATCCGTTAATGGCCATGGCCGGCAAAATTACCATTGCCGAAGTGGAAGAACTGGTAGCACCCGGCGAACTGGATCCCGATAGGATTCACACACCGGGAATTTATGTACACAAAATTTTCCAGGGCAGCCATTACGAAAAAAGAATAGAGCAAAGAACCACAAGAACCAAATAATATTGTATGGCTTTAAATAAATTTGAAATCGCCAGGAGGATATCGCGTGAGATCAGGGACGGGTTTTACGTAAACCTGGGCATTGGTATTCCCACCTTAGTGGCTAACTATATACCCGAAGAAATGAGTGTGGTGTTGCAATCGGAAAACGGTTTGTTGGGTATCGGCGCCTTCCCGTTGGAAGGGCAGGAAGATCCGGATCTCATCAATGCCGGCAAACAAACCGTAACGGCCGTTCCCGGAGCGGCTTATTTCGATTCGGCTATGAGCTTTGGCATGATCAGGGCGCAAAAGATCGATCTCACCATCCTCGGCGCGATGGAAGTTTCTGTACAGGGCGATATAGCCAACTGGAAGATTCCGGGCAAAATGGTAAAAGGAATGGGGGGTGCGATGGACCTGGTGGCATCGGCTCAAAACATAATCGTGGCCATGCAGCAGGTAAGCAAAGACGGGGTGAGCAAACTGGTGAATCGCTGCACCCTTCCGCTTACAGGGGTGCGATGTGTAAAGAAAATAGTGACAGAACTTGGTTGCTATGATATAGATATCGAACAGGAAGCATTTGTCTTACGGGAGCGCGCCCCGGGGGTAAGCGTGGAGGAAATACAAAAAGCTACTGCCGGTAAGCTGATTGTAGAAAGCGATACGCCCGAGATGGTGTTATAAAACAGGAAAAGCAATTAAATAAATGATCCAAAGATGCATAAAAGGGGCCGCGAGCCTGCTGCTGATATTTTTTACTGCTTCCATTACCCGGGCACAACCTGTATACCTATTTAGTTATTTTAAGAATAACGGACAGGACGGCCTGCACCTGGCTTATAGCCGGGACGGTTATAGCTGGAAAGCACTTAATAACGATCAGTCCTTTTTAAAACCCGATGCGGGTAAGGATAAACTGATGCGCGACCCCTGTATTATCCGGGGCGCGGATGGGCAATTTCATATGGTATGGACGGTAAGCTGGAACGAAAAGGGTATCGGGTATGCCAGCTCGCCCGACCTGGTGAACTGGAGTGAACAACAATATATTCCGGTGATGGAAAACGAAAATGCTTTGAATTGCTGGGCGCCGGAAATCAGCTATGATAAAAGGAAAAAACGCTACATGATTTATTGGGCTACCACCATACCCGGCAGGTATCCCGCTACCGACTCCTCTGGCGATGGAAAGTATAACCACCGCATGTACTATGTGTTTACACCCGATTTTAAGACATTTTCTACACCCGCCATCCTGTACGATAAAGGGTTTACAGTTATAGATGCTACCATTAAGCCTAAGGGCAGGAAATACATCCTGTTCTTAAAGGATGAAACAAAAATACCGGTAGCAGAAAAAAATATAAAAATCGCTACCAGCAGACATATCCACAAAAACTACTCAGCGCCCTCGGCACCCATAACAGGTAATTACTGGGCAGAAGGCCCTACGGTATTGCAAAAAGACAAGGAGTGGATTGTATATTTCGATAAATACCGCGACCATCAATACGGCGCCGTTGCCTCAAAAGATTTGAAAACCTGGACCGATATTTCCGATCGGATAACCATGCCCAAAGGCGTTCGGCACGGAACCGTTTTTCAGATCAGCCAGGAAGAGTTTGAGCGGTTCTTTAAAAATCGTTATTGAAATGAGGCAGCTTAAATCTTAAATACCAGTTATCTTTGCGCCTTGCCGAAGATTCTCGGGCAATTTTTTAGAATTTTAGATTTTTATGGCTGTACAACACTTATCAGAACAGGAAATAATCCGAAGAGAAAAACTGCAAAAGCTAAGGGAGGCGGGCATCGATCCTTATCCGGCACCTCTGTATCCCGTAACGCATTATTCTGCCGGCATTAAAGCAGGTTTTTCAGAAGAAACAAAGGACCAATATGCGAATGTATGCGTGGCGGGTCGTATTATGAGCATTAACGACAAGGGCAAGGTTTTCTTTATAAAGATCCAGGACGGCGAGGGCGTTTTTCAGCTTTATGTGAAACGCGATGAATTATATCCGGAAGAAGATAAAACGGAATGGAATGTTTTGGTAAAGCATGGTTTGGATCTCGGCGATTTTATTGGAGCGAGCGGGTATGTATTTATTACCAAAACCGGCGAAACCTCCTTGCATACCCAACAACTTGTCTTACTATCCAAATCGCTGAAGCCGCTTCCCGTGGTAAAACGCGACGAAGAAGGAAATGTTTTCGACGAGGTAACCGATCCTGAGTTCAAATACCGCCAACGTTACGCAGATCTCGTGGTGAACCCCTCCGTAAGGGAAACTTTTGTTAAGCGCACCCGGCTGATCAATTCCATCCGCGAATTTTTGAACGAACGGGGTGCCCTGGAAGTAGATACACCCGTATTGCAGGCCATACCCGGTGGCGCTGCAGCCCGGCCTTTTATTACCCATCATAATGCTCTGGATGTACCTTTTTATTTACGTATTGCCAACGAACTCTATTTAAAAAGACTGATCGTGGGTGGGTTCGACTGGGTTTACGAGTTCAGCCGCAATTTCAGAAACGAGGGAATGGACCGCACCCACAATCCGGAGTTTACGGTGCTGGAATTTTATGTAGCTTATAAGGATTATTTCTGGATGATGGAAACCACCGAACAACTCCTTGAGAAAGCGGCGCTGGACGTGAATGGTACCACCGACGCTACCATCGGGGATAAACAGATTTCGTTTAAAGCCCCTTATCCACGGGTATCAATTTACGATGCCATTCAGGAGCATACCGGCTTTGATATCAGCGGTATGAACGAAGAGGAGTTAAAAGAGGTTTGCGGCCAATTAGGTATTCATGTAGACAAAACCATGGGCATGGGCAAACTGGTGGATGAAATATTCGGCGAAAAATGCGAACACCATTATATACAACCTACCTTCATTATCGATTACCCGGTAGAAATGAGTCCGCTTACCAAAAAGCACCGCAGCAAACCCGGACTGGTAGAGCGTTTTGAATTAATGGTAAACGGGAAAGAGGTAGCCAATGCTTACAGTGAGCTGAACGATCCCATCGAACAACGCGAACGTTTCGAAGAGCAGGCCAAATTAATGGAACGCGGCGATGAAGAAGCCATGTATATCGACTACGACTTCTTGCGGGCGCTGGAGTATGGCATGCCCCCCACTTCGGGCATTGGATTTGGTATCGACCGGCTGGTGATGATGCTCACCAACTCCCCTTCCATACAGGATGTGCTGTTTTTCCCGCAAATGCGGCCCGAGAAGATGGATTGATGGGTGGAAGGTAGCTTGCAGACACCTAAAAAATCTTTGTATTTTTATAGTATAGATCCGCTACGCAGGTAGGCCTGTTTTAAAACTAAACCGGTAGGGTTTGTGTATAACGAACGACTAACGGTTTTTGCATGTCCGATACTGGTGAGATAATTCGTTTTGTCACAAAGCGCTCCTTATAAAACCACCTTCTTTTCACACAATAAGTTCGAAAAACGTGAAAAATTTCACATAATTTGAACTTATATTTGCAAAATGGAAATAAAAAGGCAAATTGAAGGCGAATTGGTGAGCTGGCAGAAGTCTGCTAAAAGAAAGCCTCTCATACTACGTGGTGCCAGGCAGGTGGGTAAAACTCATCTTTTAAAACGATTGGGTGAAGCGTATTTTTCCAATATTGCTTATTTCAATTTTGAAGAGCAGCCCGAACTAAAACAGTTTTTCCAGCAAACAAAAGATGTAAGCCGTATACTGGAAAGCCTTACCCTGGTTCACGGCAAACCCATAGAACCACAAAAAACGCTGATCATTTTTGATGAGATACAGGAATGCAACGAAGCACTGAACAGTCTGAAGTATTTTAATGAAAATGCGTCTGAATATGCCGTTGCCTGTGCAGGTTCTTTGCTGGGGGTAGCGCTTTCCAAAGGACAAAGCTTTCCCGTAGGAAAGGTGGATTTTTTGCAGGTGCAGCCACTCGGCTTTTCAGAATTCCTCTCTGCCGATGACCCCGCGCTGTTTGCTTATTTAGAAAATATAGACAAGCCGGAGCCGCTGCCGGATATATTTTTTAACCCATTACAGGATAAATTGAAAAAATATTTCATTTCCGGTGGGATGCCCGAAGCGACAGTAACCCTGCTGGAAGAAAAGGATATTGAAAAAACCCAACAGGTGTTGCAAAATATCCTTAATGCTTATACACTCGATTTTTCAAAACATGCCGAAGCAAGAGATGTCCCTAAAATAAATCATGTTTTTTCGTCAATACCATCACAATTAGCCCGGGAAAATAAGAAATTTCTATACCAGGCCGCACAGCCCGGCGCACGTGCAAGAGAATACGAAAATGCTTTGCTGTGGTTGGCAGATACCGGCCTGGTAAACCGTATTTTTCGCATCAGCAAACCGGGTCTGCCATTGGCTGCTTATGATGACCTGTCGGCATTCAAATTATATCTTTTAGATGTTGGTCTGCTCAGAAGGCTTTCGGGACTGCACCCGTCTGCGGTAAGCGAAGGTAACCGCTTGTTCAGCGAGTTTAAAGGGGCGCTTACGGAAAATTTTATTTTGCAGCATTTAATCGGCCAGTTTGAAACCATCCCCCGCTATTGGACCTCCGACGCACAGGCCGAAGTAGATTTTATCATTCAGGCCGACAATGAAATACTGCCCGTTGAAGTAAAATCCGATGAAAATACACGCAGCCGCAGCCTTACGCTATACCATCAGCGATATAATCCCCCATTACGGATTCGCTATTCTTTACAAAATCTGAAGTTCGACAACGGGCTGCTCAATATTCCGCTTTTTATGGCTGGTTATACTAAAAAGTTGATAGCCTTAACAAAGTTTGGTAAAGCGTTCGCCTAAGGAATGGAAAGCATTTTCTTTCCAGGCTTTTAATGTCTACATTCGCTGTATAAATTGTTTTGTCATGAGGCGTGTATTTATTATTAGTTCGGTTATTGCGCTGGCCATTACCTTTTTGCTCGGATTTTACATCAGCAAAAACTGGTACGTGCTCTTTGCGGCTGTGCTGGCGGTGTCCTGCCTGGGGTATTACGACATGATACAAACCAAACACAGTATCCGCCGTATTTACCCCGTTTTTGGCAGGTTGCGTTATGTAATGGAAGATCTTCGTCCGAAAATATACCAGTATTTTATCGAATCGGATATAGACGGGAGGCCGCTTAACCGGGTTGACCGGTCTACTGTTTACCAGCGGGCTAAGCAGGACAATGATACCATGCCCTTCGGTACGCAATTGGACGTGTACGAGCCCGGATATGAGTGGATCTGTCATTCCATTGCTCCCAAAAGCTTTAAAACACTAAACCTGGACCCCCGCGTGCTTATCGGCAATAAAGATTGCACACAACCCTATTCGTCCAGCATCCTCAACATTTCGGCCATGAGTTATGGTTCGTTGAGCTCGAACGCGGTAGAAGCAATGAATGGCGGCGCACAGATCGGCGGCTTTGCACACAATACCGGCGAAGGAGGCCTGAGCCATTTTCACCTCAACCAGGGCGGCGATCTGATATGGCAGATTGGTACCGGCTATTTCGGCTGCCGCGATGCAGACGGTAATTTTGAGCCCGAATTATTTGCTGCGAAAGCCCAATTGCCGAATGTAAAAATGATTGAAATAAAAATCTCTCAGGGCGCCAAGCCGGGTCATGGAGGCATTTTGCCCGCCGCAAAAAACACCCCGGAAATTGCCAAAATTCGCCATATCACACCCGGCGTTACAGTAGAGTCGCCACCCTATCACACCGCATTCGATTCGCCCAAAGAGTTAGTGCAGTTTATAAAACAATTAAGGGACTTATCCGGCGGTAAACCCATCGGTTTCAAATTGTGTATTGGTCACAAAAGCGAGTTTATGGCCATTTGTAAAGCGATGATGAATGCAGATACCTATCCTGATTTTATTACCGTAGATGGTGGCGAAGGGGGTACCGGCGCCGCCCCGCAGGAGTTTTCGAATTATGTGGGCGCACCCCTCCTGGACGGGTTGGCCTTTGTGGATGATATATTAAGAGGACTGAATATCAGACATCATATAAAAATAATAGCTTCTGGAAAGATCACAACCGGATTTCATATTGCCCGCGCCGCAGCGCTGGGCGCCGATGCCTGCAACTGTGCCCGGGCCATGATGCTGGCAGTGGGCTGTATTCAGGCGCTGTTGTGCAATACCAATCGCTGCCCTACAGGGGTGGCCACGCAGGATCCTAAACTGACCAAAGGCCTGGTGGTGGACGACAAAAAACACCGGGTGGCCAATTACCACAAAAACACGGTGAAAACATTTGTAGAGTTAATGGGCGCTGCGGGCTTGAAGGGAATGCAGGATATTAGCCGCTCCCATATTTACCGCAGGGTATCGCTTACCGCCATGTATACTTTTGAAGAGATCTTTCCGTCTGTTCAAAAAGGCAGTTTCCTGCAAGGAAATATGCCCGAAAAATACAGGGCGGATTACCAGTATGCCGATGAAAACCGCTGGGGTATACATACGGTGGGTAGCTGGAGCGAAGAAACCGGAAAAGAAAAATTGGAAATAAGCGGATAAATTGTAGCATGAATATCTTGTCTGCAGGCAGCAAGAAAGCACTTACTGCAAGGGGTTCCAACCCTGCGCCGTAATCTGGTGCCGGCTGCCGCCCTTTGTAAGAATATGTGCCCCTTCTTCCGCTTCGGTCATATATCCGATGACGCTGATATCTGCATTGCCTTTTATTTTATCATAGTCTTCCTGCGACACGGTAAACAATAATTCGTAATCTTCGCCACCACTTAAAGCACAGGCCGTGGGATCTATTTCAAACTTAAAAGCGGCATTGCGGCTTTCTTCCGCTATCGGAATTTTATCTTCGTATAAAATACAGCCTCTGTTGCTGTCTTTGCAAATATGCAGTATTTCCGAACTGAGTCCGTCGCTGATATCCATCATGGCGGTAGGCTGCAGATCAGCTTCGGCAAAAAACTGAACAATATCTTTTCGCGCTTCGGGTTTTAGTAAGCGGCCGATCACATAGCTTTCTCCTTCCAGGTCGGGTTGCACCTGTGGGCTCTCGAGGAATATTTTTTTCTCTCTTTCAAGAAAGAGCAGGCCAATATAAGCGGCACCCAGGTCGCCACTCACACACAACAGATCTCCCTTTTTAGCGGTACTGCGTTTTACATACCGGTCGGGCGCTACCTCGCCGATAGCCGTTACCGAAATAATAAAACCTTTCTGAGAAGTAGTGGTATCGCCGCCCACCAGGTCTACACCGTAATGGTTACAGGCAGCATATATCCCTTCGTAAAATTCGTTCAGTGCTTCCAGGCTAATCCGGTTGCTGACGCCAATGCTAACGGTAATTTGGGTGGGGATGGCGTTCATGGCATACACATCGCTGAGGTTCACCACAACGGCCTTATAGCCCAAATGTTTTAAAGGGGTATACATCAAATCAAAATGTACCCCTTCCAGAAGCAGATCGGTGCTAACAACGGTTTGCTTGCCAAAATGGTCGATCACTGCGGCATCGTCGCCCACTCCCAACAGGCTCGACACATTTTGAAGTTCTATATTTTTAGTAAGATGATGGATCAAACCAAACTCGCCCAGGTCGGATATTTCTGTTCTTTCGTCAGTCATAATTTTGTAAGATGTACGGCATACGATGTACGCATGACCCTACTTTTTTATTTGTTTCTTAATGCTACAAGGGTTACTACTATGATTCTTAACAATGGCTCGCTCACCTGGTAACTACTTTCTCACATCATGTATCACATTTAGCAACTGCTCATGTATCAGTCCGTTTGTGGCTACAATTTTGGGATGGTAAGGGCTGTACCCGTTTCCTTCAAAATCGGTTACCTTTCCTCCTGCTTCTTCCACGATCAGAAATCCCGCGGCACTGTCCCAGGGCTGTAATTTATGTTCAAAAAAACCATCCAGCCGCCCGGCTGCTACCCAGCAAAGATCAATGGCTGCAGCTCCCAGTCGCCTTACGGGCACCCCTTCTCTGATAAAGCGTCCGAATACCTCCAACGGACCATTATCCTGCTGGATATAGGTGTAAGGGAAGCCGGTTACGAGGCAACTTTTCATAACGTCGGTTTCTGCGCTGATGTGGATGGACTGCCCGTTTAAGGTGGCGCCTTTCCCTTTTTCGGCAAAATACAGCTCGTTCATATGCGGGTTGTACACCATGCCCAGAATCATTTCACCTTTAAATTCAACGCCTATGGAAATGCAGTTAAGAGGAATGCCATGTGCAAAATTAATGGTGCCATCGATAGGGTCGATGATCCACTTATAATCTGAATGCTGTGGTATCTCGCCCGATTCTTCCGTGAGGATATAATGATCGGGATAGGTTTTTTGAATAACTTCCAGGATGGCTTTTTCCGATGCTTCATCGGCCGCCGTAACCAGGTTATTACGGCCTTCTTTGTATTTTATTTCAAAGGTTTGGTTGAAATAATTAGACACCTGCTCGCCTCCGGCCATAATAGCCTCGTGTAAAACTGTCTTTAACATCCGGCAAAGATAGAGGCAGTCCTAAATAGTTGTTCATTTTACCGGATTTTTTAACTTACTGCCATAAGAATATTTATGCCCACCACAGCTTGGTGATACAGGATCAGAAAAACCTGGTAGATGAATCATTCTTTGCCGTAGGAACCTTACATCCAGGGCAATGGCGGCCG
Organism: Paraniabella yanshanensis; assembly: GCA_040393015.1. Taxonomy (GTDB): domain Bacteria; phylum Bacteroidota; class Bacteroidia; order Chitinophagales; family Chitinophagaceae; genus Niabella; species Niabella yanshanensis_A. Next base: position 30,592 of record JBEBUZ010000014.1, on the reverse strand, counting down.
TGGAGGCAAAGGAAGTACGGGTGGAAGCAGAGGCCTGGGTGGCAGAGGTATATGACGAACCTGGTGCCGCCGGCTATAATATTTTTTACTATAATGGTGTTTTTTATACTGATAGTGACGGGGTGAGTGATGAACTTTTACTTTTTTAGCCCGATAATGCTTTCCATGAGTCACATGAGGCCTTGGGGGAAGTCTTTTTTGCGAAAACGCATCGGAATTGCCCAACATAAACAGCACCGTAAACAATAAAACAGCGATTTTTTTCATTTGTAATATTTTAATCATTCGCAAACAAGGGAGCCTGCCCTCTTTGCCATAAGACTGCAAAAAGATCGCCGGGGTTGGTGGAACCGGGGGGTTTAACGATTCTTTAATAATCAGGGTTTCGTTTTCCAGAACCGTCCGAAAAGGCCGATATAGGTATCCTTACCCGCTTCGGCCATAATTCTGCCGTCGACAGTGGTAGGATTATAATAAGTTATTGCTGCCTGGGAGTAAATAAGGTGGTTTTCGTATTCGATGAGCGGCGGTGAACTTACTTTGGCAGCCTGAGCCTGAATAAATTCGGTAAAATCGCTTTCTTTGGGATTGGTAAAGAAGGCAAACAGCAGGGCTGCTATAATGAACAGAAATACAATACGCCTAAATTTCATAAAAGTGATTGAAGATTTTACAGGAAGTCGGACTAACTAAACAAATACTCTACATCGTCTTTGGTAAGTGATTTCACAAACCCTGATTCATCGGAAATAAGATCTTTAGCGAGGGCCTTTTTCTTTTCCTGTAGCTGAAGAATTTTATCTTCAATGGTATCCTTACAAATCATGCGATAGGCAAAAATATTTTTGGTCTGGCCGATACGGTGCGTACGGTCGATGGCCTGCTGCTCTACGGCCGGGTTCCACCAGGGATCTACAATATAAACGTAGTCGGCTGCGGTAAGGTTTAAGCCCACACCACCGGCTTTCAGGGAGATCAGGAATACCCTCACTTCCTCATTCCGCTGGAAATTCTGGATGGCTTTCTCGCGGTCGGGCGCAGAAGTACTTCCGTCAAAGTATTCATATTTTACACCCAATTCATCCAGTTTTTGCCGTATAAGGCCCAGCATACCCAGGAACTGCGAAAAGATCAGGGCTTTGTGATCGCTCATGTCTTCTGTAATCTCTCTTGCCAGCTCATCTATTTTGATGGAATGGTTCTCAAATATTTCTTCTTCGTTGAGTATGGCCGGAGAGTCGCATATCTGCCGAAGTTTCATTAATCCCTGTAAGATGGTCAGTTGCGAGCGTCCCAGGCCCTGGCTATCTATGGTTCCCAGTATCTTATCGCGGTAGTCGTTTCTGTAAGCATCGTAAATACGGCGCTGCTCTTCACCCATTTCACACCAAAGTATCATTTCCTGCTTTTCCGGAAGATCTTTGGCTACCTGTTCTTTGGTACGGCGTAAAATAAAAGGGTAGAGAATTTTTCTCAAATGTTCCTTTCTATCGGCTTCGCCCAGCTTATCAATAGGGATAGCAAATTCCTGTCGGAAGAATTCTATGCTGCCAAGCATACCGGGGTTCAGGAAATTCATTTGCGCATAAATATCAAAGGTATTGTTCTGCAGGGGCGTACCGCTCATGCAGAGCCGGTGCCGCGCATTGAGCAGCGAGGCCGCCCGGGTTACCTTGCTGGCAGGGTTTTTAATTGCCTGGCTTTCGTCGAGCACCAAATAATCGAACTTAATGTTCAGAAATAATTTTATATCGCTGCGCAAAGTTCCGTAAGTGGTAATGGTGACATCGTGTTGCATCAGGTCTTCTGCGTTCCGCGTTCGGGTACTGCCATGGTGAATGCTGTAGGTTATGGCGGGAGTAAATTTTTTTATTTCATTTTCCCAGTTGTAAATAAGTGTGGTAGGGCAAACTACCAGCGCTTTCATTTGCAGGTTTTTATCCTTATAATATTGAAGGAAGGAAAGCGCCTGAATGGTTTTACCCAATCCCATATCGTCGGCCAGTATGCCTCCCCAGTTTACGTTTTGCAGGTAATGCAGCCACTGAAAGCCTGCTACCTGATAGGGTCTTAATACGGGTTGTAAATGTTGCGGGGGATCTACCTCGTTTATTTTTTCGAAGTCTTTCAGCCGGTTATATTTTTCTTCCAGCTCAAACTGCAACTCTTCCTCGCTCTGCAGTTCGTAAAGTTCGTCTATTACGCTTTTATGATATTGGGAGAGCTTCAACTTGTTGCTGCTGCCTTCTCCCACACGAAACAGTAGTGAATACTTTTTCAGCCATTCATCGGGCAGAATACCCAGGGTACCATCGTTGAGTTGCACATATTGCTGTTTGGCGGTGAGTGCGCGCTTTACTTCAGCGATAGATACTTTTTGTTCGCCAAACAAAATATCCACTTTGGCATCGAACCAGTCGGTATTGCTGCTGATGAATATTTTCGTTTGCGGCTTGGCCGTGTTAAAACGGAAATTGCGCAGCGCTTCGTGTCCGAACACGGGCACCTGCATTTCCTTCATCGCATCTACAAATAAAAAGAACCAGTTCTCTTTGAGTATTTCGGCGCCTTTTAAAGCAAGGGTTCCGTCTTCTTCGTTGGGAATAAAATTGGAATGCAGGTTTTTCAACCGCTGAATAAAAGCCTCCTCTTTTTCCTTGTTCCGGTGAATGGCCAGTATTTTACCGCTATCGGGGATTAGCATTATTTGTTTGCCCGAAGCTCCGGTTTCGTGCCCTTTATAAGAGAAAACAGGGTTAAAGACCAGGTAATCCCCTTTTTCGGTAAGAAAGAGTTTTACTTCGGGATCCGCGCCCTTTATTACCTGCAAAAGAGAAGCATCAAAATCTGTTTTATATTCTTTAGCCAGGGGCAAAATGAACCCGTAGAGTTGTTCGTTCCAGTCTTCCTGCGATATTTTTATCTTTCCATTATCCGAAAAGCGTTGAAGCAGTTCGGCCGCTTCTGCGCCAGGTATGGCGAAAAGCTGGTGGTTATAGAGGTAGACCAATGAGGTCGGCGCTTCATTTTCTTCAATGCCGTGCACCATTCCCCGGCTGCGAACCAGGCATTCACAAACATAATGCTCAGCTTCCCTATCAATAAAAAACTCCAGGTCAACCGGACCGCCGATGGCATCTAACTGCTGCAGGTTTTGAGTAATAAACTTTTTACCCTCGGGCAATACGAAGGCCAGAGGTTCGTCTCCTGCATCTGCCAGAAGTTTTTTTATCCTGGGAAGCAGGTATTCGTTCGCTAATTTTTGTTCCTCTTCATTTAGTTCTTCGTCGGATCCGGTGTTTTCGAGTACGCCGGCAAAAGGAGTGTTGCGAAGAATATATTTTTTAAGTTCGGTATCCTGGAGCTTACGTACCGTATTCAGCAGGGCAATATCAGCTTCATCCAGTTCGCTTGTGTCTATATATTTTGCAATATCCAGCAGCTCCACTTTTCCGGCAAATCCATTTTGGCTGTCGTTAACTTCGCCAATCACCAAATCTACAGAGAAACCGGGGTAGTTTTTTTTGTTGAAATTAAACACAAAACCCAGTCGGGTAGCTGTTTTTTCCCTGGTTTCTACTTCTACATCGGTATCGACCGGCTGTTGCTGGCGTGGTTGCACGATGGCGGGTTTGAGTACCAGTGCGCCCGGCGTGTGTACGCGCTTAATGGAGGGGTCGAGGACTCTTAAAAAAGGCTTTCCTTCCTTGAATACGAATTCAAATTTTCCTTTCAGGTTGTCGGATAACGAATACCCGTAGGCTTCTAATAATTTATTTTTTTCCACATCCCGGTTACGGATGGTATCGAAATAATCGGAACCATGCTGGCGGATCAACTGCATCAATACTATTACCTTCGGCAAACATAGCGGGTATTCGGTATCTTCATAGTCGCAACTGGTATCAAAGCTCCGCTCTTCGTTTTTGCGGATAACCACGATATAATCCTTGCCCTCCAGGGTTAGGGAGGCCTTCACCGTTTCATCTTTGGCAGAAATAATTTTTGCTTTTTTCTTTTGTAAAAATGTTTCTGCATCATTAAAGCTTTCGCTGCTGCAAAGGGTGCGAAGAGAACGCAGATCCAGGTTGCGGAATTTTACTACTGTATGTCGCTGATCGTAGTAAACCTCTTCATCGCCAAGCTGGCCCTTATCCAATAGCTCCTGCAGTTGAAACAGCGATGCCACTTCATGCTTGCAGATATCGCCCAGATTGTAAGGGCAGGTACAGCGAAGGGATATTTGCCGCGGGTCGCTGTATTTTTGAATATATACTTTATAAAAACTGCTGTAAGTATCGTCTTTTACACGAAAAACAATATTGCCGGTAAGTTTATCGAACTCGATCAGTTCAACGAATCCCAGGGCATGCGTTTTTTTTCCGCGTCTGATTACTTCATCGGTTCCGTTTGTGTATACGTGCTTTAAAATATGTGGTAGTGCCATGATCTCACCCCAACTCTTCTTCCGTTGTTTGAATGCCGCCGGAAAAGGGCCGGAGTATTATTTTATTTTAGTGATTATATTCTCAAACCCTTCTTAAAAACATTGGCTTTCAGAAAGGACAATCGGCAAAAATAAAAGAAAGATTTTCGGTCTTCCTAATGTTTTGATGAATATTTTATTTCGGGGAAAAGGTGAAAAGAAAATCGTACCTTTACAGGTTGGACTATTTGCTTTTGCCATTCTAAAACCCGTTCAACTCCTTTAAGTAAGACTCACCAGCTTGCCATCTTTATACAGGGGTAGCACGTCAGCTATATTTTCAGTAAGGCAGAACTCAATATCATCTATATACCCAAAACGATTTACAAGTCGGTGATAGTGCGTCAGGTTTCCGGCGTATGTGAGCAGGTTATCTTTGCTGCGGAGATACATTTCTTCTGCCATAAAAGAGCTATCGCAGTGAACGGTAAAATGATCTTTGATCTGATGGATTACAGCGCCCGCGAAGAGCGTATCTTCCAGGTTGAAGCGGTCTTTCCAGCCTGCACAGGCTAATACCACGTTTTTGTTTTGCGCGATCAGGTAGTGGCAAACAGAAGCCAGGTTGGGGAAGGAACCGGTAACAATATTGTCGGCGCCATTGGCCAGCGCCATGTGCAGGAGCCGGGTGCCATTGGTAGTGGTGAGTATCAGCATTTTGCCTTCGATAAAATCGCGTGTGTACTCCAGGGGTGAGTTACCATGGCTCAGCCCCTCGGCCAATTTGCCATCGCGCTCACCGGCGGCAATACCACCGGTCTGAAGGCTTATCTCTACGGCTTTGGAAACCGCATCCACCGGTATCACGTATTTCGCGCCATTGTAGAGAGCGGCCGCAATGGTAGAAGTAGCCCGAAATACATCAATCACCACCGTAACCGTATCCTTTACATTGTATAAGTGTAAAAAAGCCGGTGAGAGAGAGGTGAAAATAGTTGGCCTGGAAGACATGGTTTTGATGAGTTAAAAATCCATTAATACCGGCTCCTTCGGAAGGCCGGAGCAGCTGATTCTTGTTCGTTCGTCTGGACTATAGGGTTTTATACAAAAGGCATTTTAACCACGGTGGCGGCCAATTGCTTATCGCGAACCTTAATAAACAGCGAATTTCCAATACCAGCTTTATTGGTTTGTATATAACCCAAACCAATGGCCTTGCCCAATGTGGGGGATTGTGTGCCGGAAGTGACAACCCCGATGTTTTCACCCGATTCATCTACAATTTCATAGCCCTGGCGGGGGATGCCCTTATCGATGAGTTCGAAGCCTGCCAGCCGACGGCTTACTCCGTCGGCTTTCTGCTTCTGCAAAATATCTTTCCCGGGGAAGTCCTTGGTGAATTTGGTTACCCAGCCCAACCCGGCCTCGAGTGGGGTGGTGTTATCGTTCAGGTCGTTGCCATACAGGCAATAGCCCATTTCCAGGCGCAATGTATCGCGGGCTGCCAAACCAATGGGTTTTAAACCTTTCGGTGCACCTTCCGAAAAAATGGCATTCCATATCTGGTCGGCGGCACCGTCTTTATCTTCAAAATAAATTTCTACTCCGCCCGCACCGGTGTAGCCGGTAGCACTAATCAATACATTGTCAATACCCGCAAAACGCCCCTTTACGAAAGTGTAGTATTTCAGGTTTAAAATATCGATATCGGTAAGGGGTTGCAGTATGGAGGTGGCTTTGGGCCCCTGTATGGCTAAAAGCGCGGTTTTTCCCGAAATATTATGTATTTCTACAGGCTCGCCCCCGCCTGTCAGCGCGGGCGCATTGTGTTTTTGTATCCAATCCCAGTCTTTTTCAATATTGGCAGCGTTCACTACCAGCATATATACGTTATTTTCCTCGATACAATACACCAGCAAATCATCAATAATACCGCCGTTTTCATTGGTTAAAATGCTGTATTGAGCCTGGCCGTTCTTTAATTTTGAGGCATCGTTAGTGGCAAGCTTTTGTATCAATGCCAACGCATTCTCTCCTTTGAGGATAAACTCGCCCATATGGCTTACATCAAATACGCCGGCATTATTTCTTACCGCCTGGTGTTCTTCATTGATGCCGGTGTAGCTGATAGGCATATTGTATCCCGCAAAGGCGGCCATTTTTGCGCCCAGCGCAATGTGCTTTTGTGTAAAAGGAGTTTCCTGCATATATTTTCTTCCTGTTTTTTCCGGAGAGCAAAGTTAATGGCAATTTGGGATTTATGATTTATCTTTTACGAATGAAAGCGCTATTGATAATTTCCTTTACACTGCTATTTATGGGTACAAAGGCACAGATAAAACACGATAAATGGTTAGAGAAACTACTGAGAAACGATGCTTCACCATTACTTACCCATGTTTTAGATCATCCCGACCAGTATAGATACCAGATTATTTATACCAAAATCGACCGGGATAAGAAAAATCAGCCAAAATTCAGGCATTATTATTTAAATGTAGACGAAGAAAGATACTTCTATCCTGCTTCCATGGTGAAACTGCCCACGGCCCTGGCGGCCCTTGAAAAAATCAATTCCTTAGAGAAATACGGCATCAGCAAATACTCTGCAATGCTTACCGACAGTAGCCGGGCCGGCCAAACGGCTGTTCTGTCAGATAAAACGGCTGCTTCCGGGTATCCCTCCATCGATCATTATATTAAAAAAATATTTGTAGTCAGCGATAATGATGCCTACAACCGGCTTTACGAGTTCTGCGGGCAGCAGTACCTCAACGAAACCCTCTGGAAAAAGGGATATAAGGATCTGCGCATTACCCGCCGGTTTACAAAAATGACTCCCGACGAAAACCGGTACACCAACGCCATCCGCTTCCGGGAGGGCAATACCGTTAAATACATTCAGCCCCCGGCCGAAAGTAAAGCTGCCTTCGATTTCAGTAAGAAAGTCCTGATGGGAAAAGCCCACTGGGATGCCGATGACCAGGTGATTCCCGCACCTTACGATTTTACCACCCATAACAAAGCTACCCTCACGGATCTGCAACTCATGCTTCAGTCGGTATTATTTCCCCTGTCGGTTCCACCGCAACGCAGATTTAATCTTACAGAAGACGATTATAAGAACCTTTACCAATATATGTCCGAAAAACCCTCGGAAAGCCGTTATCCTGCCTACGATACGACTGAATTTTTCGACAGCTATACCAAGTTTTTCTTTTTTAAGGATGGCAGGCAAGAAATACCGGATTATATCCGGAGTTTCAATAAAACAGGTTGGAGCCATGGTTTTTTAACCGATGTATGTTATATCGTGGATTTTAAAAATAAGGTTGAATTTATGCTTAGCGGCAGCATATATGTGAACAGTGATGAGGTTTTAAACGACAACAGGTATGAGTACCAGGAAACAGGGTATCCTTTTTTTAGAGAAACGGGCCTTAAAATCTATGAGTATGAGTTAAAAAGAAAACGGTCTTATACACCCGATATCAGCCGATGGAACTTAAATTATGATTAGCATCATATAAATAATGAATACTTTTTACGAACTTTACAGTAGGATAAGTGTTTTGTTTTGTGGGGAATTAGCATCATTTTTGCTAACAACAGGTGCTTTCAAACAAGGCGGCGTTTACAGGGTTGCCGGTTTTTAAATTATTTTTGTATCCATGAAATTCGAGAAGATCCATAACAAAGGTCAGGCACGGTTATTTAGAAACGATTATCTGGAAATGCTTACGAAAACTCACCCTCTTGTGATTTGGGGGATGTATATTCCTGTTATTGTTTATATGCTGTATTATAGTGCCACTAAACTTAATTTTTCGGCAGGCTATGTTTTTCTGATATTTTTTTGCGGAATGTTTTTCTGGTCTTTTTTTGAATACCTGGCACATCGGTTTCTGTTTCACTGGGTAAGCGATAACCCTACGGCTCAGAAAATTGCCTATGTTATGCATGGCAATCACCATCACTATCCGCGCGACCGACAGCGGCTCTTTATGCCGCCCGTGCCCAGTATTATCATAGCGTCCGTTTTATTCAGTCTGTTTTTTTTGATCGCAAAACAGCATGCTTTTATGTTCTTCCCCGGATTTATGTTAGGCTACCTAATGTATGGTACCATGCACTACGCCATCCACGCCTGGAATCCGCCGTTTAAATGGATGAAAGGATTATGGCGTAACCATCACCTGCATCATTATAAAGACGAGCACAAAGGGTTTGGGGTGAGCAGTACTATCTGGGATCATGTTTTTGGGACTATGTTCGACCTTAAAAAAGAAAAAGAGGACAAGGAAAAAGTAAAAGAACTGATGTTTCAGAAGAAATAAACCGGGGAACGTCGTTGCCAATCCGTTCACCCGGTTGCTAAAACTTTTCCACTACCCCTAACCCAAACAGTGCAAAGTCGTATTTTACCGGATCTTCGGGGCTGAGCTCTTTTAAATTCCGGGTTAGTTCTATAGCAGATAACCAGTCGTTATGAGGACGCTGTAACAATCCAAAATGTCGGGCAACCCGTGCCACATGCAGATCCAGCGGGCAGACCAGTTGGGATGGGGTAACGGTTTTCCAGATGCCAAAGTCCACGCCTCTGGCATTGCTGCGGGTCATCCATCTTAAAAACATATTTAATCGTTTACAGGCCGATTTTTTTGCCGGAGAAGCAATATGCTTTATGGTTCGCCGGGGATAATGAGGAAACACTTTTTCATCAAAAAAAGAATAATGAAAACCGGTCAGGGCCAACTCTGTATTATCGCTTTGTTTATCGAGATATTTTGTGAAAGCCGTTTCGAGAGAGGGCTGTTTTAGCGTTCGGTAATGATGTTTCAGGTAATCGAAAAAATGAAAAAGATCGGTTGAGTTGAAGGTGCGGTGGGCGAACCCCAGAAATGGTTGCAGATCTGCCTCTTCGAAACGCATGATAAAATCGTAAGGCGCACTATCCATTCTTTCCAGCAGTTTACGACAGGAGTTGATAATACTTTTGCGGTTACCCCAGGCCAGGATAGCAGCGAAGAAACCGGCAATTTCGATGTCCTGCTTTTGGCTGAACAAATGTGGAATACAGATGGGGTCGTCTTTTATGAAGCCGGGCTGCTCGTATTGCGCTGCTTTTCGATCTAAAAATTTTTTAATCCCTTCATTGGTCATCATCCTCTGTTAGCTTTTTACTTTTTAGTATCACCCGGAAAAGACTCCAGCAACCTTTCAAACCCGTCTCCCTTCACAAATGCGTAGGTTTTTTTATTGATATGGTAGTATTTCAGCCAGCCTTTTTCCACCAATGCGGTGAGATCTGTTCTCGCCGTTTCTTTGGAAACGCCATATACGGATCGCAATTCGCGGATGGTAACTACTTTTTCCTGCTCTGCTTTCAGCCATTGCAGCACTGTGATCTGCCTCTCGTTATATCCCGGAATTTTTGGTGCACCCTGTTCCGATTTTTCTTTGGAGATGCGCAGCACAAAATCCCGTAAGGACTTAAATGCCATTTGTACAGACTGGATATAAAAATGAATAAAATAGCCGATATTATTCCCCTCATTTTGAGCCAGAGCCAGGGCTTTCCGGTATTGGGTACCAAACTTTGAAATGATATTCGATACCGACAGGAAGCCGGCAACCCAGTAACCTTTTTTCAATAGATAAGTATGAGCCAACAGGCGGGCCATTCTGCCGTTGCCGTCTTTAAACGGGCGTATAGAAACTATACAATAATGAAGAATGGCGGCTTTTACCAGAGGATGAATAAAAAAAGGCGTTGCATCGTCGTTATAAAAGGAAAGAAAGAAAGCCATTAATTCCGGAACAAGTTTGGCGTCGACTGGTTTATAGTTCCCGGATGGGTCGATGGCCGACTCATCTGTTTTATTATTGCTGCGATATTTACCAACAGCTTTTAACGGGAGGGTATCCTTCGTGAGGGATTGGTGAAATTGCAAAAGCAATGATTCTGTCAATGTATCCGCTTTTTTTGAAGCGGCGAATTGAAGGGTTCGGTAGATATTGATACAAATCTGTTCGTTCAAATCTCTGGGACTGCGCTTTTTCAGGAGCATTTCTTTTGCCGCTTTTTTACTCACCGAAACGCCGGCCAGGTGTGCGGAGCTAATGCTTTCGTCTAAAAGCGCGTTGGTTCTGTACCGGTGTTCGTGTTTGGGGATCAAAAGAGGGGTCATATCCATTCCCCCGGCCATTCCGATGTCGAGTTGATGCAGCCGGGCTTCCATAGTGTTGCCGATCCACCACTTGCAGATTTCATCGCCAATGGCTAACTGCCGGCAGTACCCCTGTTCTCTCCCGGCCTTAGCCATCTCCCATATTTGGACGCGGTCAACCGGGTCGGGCAGTTGCATGTCTTTAAACTTTTCCCAATGAATATAATGATCATTAAGAGTGCTGACCAGCTTTCTCAGCTTTTCGTTTGTGGTAGTATTGGTTATAGTTTCTTCCATTTTTGGAGACGATTGGCAAATAAAGGCTAAATTAGTCAATTATTATATAGTCAGGACCATAGAAATAGCCGTGTCGCTTATTTGAATCCGGTTCCCTGTTTAACCTATCGCCTGGGTCAGGTCCTCTATCAGGTCATTCACATCTTCAATACCAATGCTTAATCTTATCAGCGAATCGCTGAGGCCGTTTTTGATCCTTTCTTCTCTGGGAACGGAGGCATGGGTCATCGTTGCCGGGTGATTGATCAGGGATTCTACGCCACCCAGGCTCTCCGCCAAAGCGATTATTTTGGTTCCCTTTAAAACCTTTGTGGCCGCTTCGGTCGATTCATTTTTCAATTCAAAGCTGATCATTCCGCCAAAGTCGCGCATTTGTTTCTTTGCCACATCGTGGCCCCTTGTATTTTCAAAGCCCGGCCAGTACACTTTTTTTACAGCCGGGTGGTGGGCTAAGAACTCAGCTATTTTCCTTCCGTTTTCGCAATGGCGCTGCATGCGCACATGGAGTGTTTTTATGCCGCGCAGTACCAGGAAGCAATCGAAAGGGCCGGGTACAGCACCGCTGCTTTTTTGCACAAAAAAGAGTTTTTCCCGCAGCTCATTGCTGTTCATCATTAAGGCGCCCATGATAACGTCGCTGTGGCCGCCGAGGTATTTGGTAGCGGAGTGCATAACGATATCGGCTCCCCAATCGAGGGGGTTTTGTAAATAGGGAGAAGCAAAGGTATTGTCTACTACCAGTAAGGCATTCGCATTCCGGGCAATGCCTGCAACGGCCTCCATATCGGTAATATTCATAAGTGGATTGGTAGGGGTTTCTACCCATATCATTTTTGTACGGGCAGAAACGGCGTTTTGTACACTTGTAATATCGGTGGTATCTACATAGGTAAACTGTATGCCATAATCGGCCCAGAGTTTCGAGAACAACCGGTAGGTGCCTCCATACATATCGTTGGCAGCAATTACTTCATCGCCGGGTTTCAACAACCTTATCACCGCGTCGGTTGCTGCTACGCCGCTGCTGAAGGCGAGGCCATGCTTTGCGTTTTCCAACGCAGCGAAGGAGTTCTCCAATGCTGTGCGGGTAGGGTTTCCCGCCCTTGAGTAGTCGTAACCCTTGTGTTCGTTGGGCCCGCTCTGCACATAGGTAGAGGTTTGAAAGATGGGGGTCATAATGGCCCCGGTAGAAGCATCGGGCTCTACGCCCGCATGAATAATAATTGTATCACGATTCATATCAGCATTTATTTAATCCGGATTTATATCCTTTGGTGAAGAAGTATTGCAAGGTAACAGAAAATAAGCGAACGCATTTAACAGTGTTTTGTGAGATTTTTTTTGATCGGACTGTAACATTTTATCGTGCAGAACGAATTATATATAAGTGTACGGGTAAATAGTATGAAAAATTTCGTAGTTGTTGCCGTTTGTCCCTATCACCTTGTTATGTAGCTCTTTTTATTAATGTAAACCTACCGTTTAACAGGGTTAATATCCTTTGAGAGTGGCAATCTGCCGCCGGTGAAGGGTTAAAAGGATTTAACAGATTGCTGTTAACCGTTGGTCATTTTTGGGTTGGAGAAGGGTATGCGGGGAGGCTATTTTTATACCCGGAATGGCTACGGGGAAAAGGTTGCATGGGGTGGGCGATTTTCACGGGTAAAAAACCGTAATTCACCGGTTGTTTAACCCTTGTTTGCCAGTTTACCTTTGACTTGTGATGCATTACCGGTATATGTTTGTGAAACGAAGCCAATAAAACAATAAAACAAAATCTTAAAACATTTAAAATTAATCAAAATGAAAAGTTTATTTCTTTCCGCCGCTATTATTTTTAGTGTAGCTGCTAATGCTGTTAAGCCCGTAGATCCTGCCAACCAAAAAGTAATGACCACTTTTAGCCAGGTGTTCAAAGATGTTCGCAACGTTAGCTGGAGCAATGTAGGTAAAAACTACGAAGCCTTTTTTACAGAAGGTTCGATAAAAACAAGAGCCTTGTTGAATAAAGAAGGAGCTTTGATACAAACGGTTCGCTACTATGGCGAAAGCGAATTACCCGCCAATGTTTTGTATTGCGTTAAGAAAACATTTCAGGGAAAAGAAGTATACGGGGTTACCGAAGTAAGCAATAAATACGGTGTGAACTACCGCATCGTTTTAAGAGATAATAAAGATATCGTTAATATCAACGCCAACGACCTGGGCGATACAGAAGTAGTGTCGACTTTTACACGGGGTGATAAATAGCCCTTTAGGTTGTTGTGGGTTCAACAATTTTCTCATGTAAAACAAACGGAGGGGGTATTCTTATCTTCTCCCTTTTTGTGTATATTGCCTGCCATGAAAATGATATTGCCTGCTGTAAAAACAGTTGTCGGCTCCCTGGGTCTTGTCCTCTGCCTCCTTATGCTGTCTCCCCAGGCTCATAGCCAGTACGCTGATAATTATTTGTTGAAAGAAAATTTTGAGAAAGAGCTGAACGGAAAAGAGATAAGTCTGGCGGTTTTAAAAAACGGGAAAGGGATGGAAGTAGCCGTTACCAATTATGGAGCGCGGCTGGTGAGCGCCCGCCTGCCTGATAAAACAGGGAAGCCGGTGGATATAGTGGTTGGTTTTAACAGCATAGATGAATATATAAATGCAAAGGGTCGTAATTACGGAGCTACCGTTGGGCGGTATGCCAACCGTATAGCCAATGCGCAGTTTGATCTCGACGGTAAAAGGTACAATTTGCCTCAGAACAGCAATGGAAACAATATTCATGGCGGCCCGGGGGGATTTAACGACCAGGTTTGGGATTGGGTAGCTATTTCGGATAAAGCTGTAACCTTATCTTACCTTTCAAAAGATGGAGAGAACGGTTTTCCGGGCAATTTAAAGGTAATGCTCACTTATTCTTTAAATAAGAAGAACGAATTAGAGATCAGTTATAGTGCGCAAACCGACCGTAAAACCGTACTCAATCTTACCAACCACAGTTATTTTAACCTCGATGGCGGCGGCACGGTAGCGCATAATGAGGTGATGGTGAATGCCGGTTATTATACGCCGGTCAATGAAAACCTTATTCCTACCGGAGAAATCAGGTCGGTGATCAACACCCCTTTTGACCTGAGAAAGCCAACCATTGTGAGTACTGTATGGGACAAGCCCGATCCGCAATTGCGATACGGCGGCGGGTTCGATCATAATTTTGTACTAAATAAAAGAAATAGAAAGAAACCAAAGCTGGCCGCGTCCATGTACAGTCCTGAGTCAGGGATACAGATGACGGTTCATACAACCGAGCCGGGTATACAATTTTTCACGGCCAATACATTAAAGGGCGATGATAAAGACCGGAACGGGAACCCGATCGCTGCGCGGGAAGCTTTTTGCCTGGAAACACAGCATTTTCCCAACTCGCCCAACCAGCCCAATTTTCCTTCCACGGTATTGGAACCGGGAAAGAAATTCGAATCGCACACTATCTATCGGCTGCAGGTCCGTTAGCCTGTTTAACTGTCCGGCTTAAAAGTGAGCCTGTTAGCCGGACGTTTATTGCGTTCTATTTTTGGCTGCAAAATCGATTTTGTAGAGGGTTTCAGCGGCTGTATTAAAAGGCTATGCTCATTGTTTGGTTGTCCTGCTTCATCTCTTCGGGCAAGGCCGATTATGGTTTTGATTGTAAATATTCCGCATTTCGTAAATTAACTCGGCCCCGCCAAAACTACTTTTGCGCCTTAAACCATTATCAGATGAAATCAAAACTGTATCAGGGGCTTTGCCTAATAGTAATATTTTTCTTGAGTCAGAATGCAATAGCGCAAACCGGTTGGGGAAGGGTAAACGGTGTTGTTTTTACCGAAGATCACCAGCCCGCTGCTGGTGTAACGGTTACGCTTGCAGGTGTGGGTCGCAGTGTGCTGACCAGCGAATCGGGAAAATTCAGTTTTAACCGGCTCAGCCCGGGGGAGTACACAGTGCGGGTGTCTTTGGTGGATTATAGCGATGTAGATAAAGAAGCGATAGTCGTTGCCGGCAAATCAACGCAGGTGACCATCACGCTAAATATGAATGCACAGGAGTTGGGAGAAGTAATTGTGATTGGCCACAAAAATGGTGTACTTGCATCCACGGTTTCTTCTTCGCTACGTACACAAACACCATTATTACAATTATCGCAAAACATACAGGTGGTTACAGGCAGAGCACTGACCGACCAACAGGTTATCAGCACCAGTGACGGACTGCTGCGCAACGTGAGCGGAACTATACGTTCGGAGCATTGGGGCGATTTATATGCTAATGTAAACATGCGTGGCTCGCAGGTGCAGGCGTTTCGGAACGGGTTTAATGTGGTAGCCTCTTTCTGGGGGCCGCTCACCGAAGACATGAGTATTGTTGACCGGGTGGAGTTTGTAAAAGGACCCGCAGGTTTTATGCTGGGAACCGGCGACCCCAGCGGGTTATACAATGTGGTTACTAAGAAACCTACCGGGGAAAATAAAGGGGAAATTTCTTTTACGGCCGGCAGCTACGATTTATACCGGGGAACAGTAGATATCGACCGTAAGCTGACTAATGACGGGAAATTATTGTTTCGTTTGAATGGCGCCTACCAAAAGAAAGGTTCGTTCCGACCCTTCGAGTACAACGATCGTGTGTCGGTAGCTCCGGTACTCAGCTATGCGTTTAACAAGAAGTCAAAACTAACGCTCGAATATAACCTGCAACATGCTAAGATGTCGGATCTGGGCTCCTATTACGTGTTTTCTCCGGATGGGTTCGCGAGCTTACCAAGGAATTTTTCTCTTATTCAGCCGGGAACAGAACCCACCAAAATCGATGATCACAGCGTGTATGCCCATTTCCAGCATAGCCTGAACAGTAACTGGAAACTAACCTTGCAAGGCGCTTATTTTTATTATGACCAATTGGGTGGAAGTAGCTGGCCCGCTGCGGTGGGTCCGGGCGATTATGACCTCGACTACGATGATGTGATCGACGGCACCTTGCTTTCGGGTCAGTTGATAAGAAGCTATGGCATCTGGGACGCAAGGAGCCATATGAAACTGGGCCAGGGATTTATAAATGGTGAATTTGCAACGGGCGCGGTGAAACATCTGGTGTTAGCCGGAATTGACGCAGGCAAAAAAGACTATGAGGCAGATTGGCTGCAATACCACGAATTCGACACTCCCGACAAACCTTTCGATATATATCATCCCGACTACGGAACGCCGGCCAATGGTTTTCCCCAATTCGACAGAACAACCAGTCTTTCAGAGCGATCTAAAGGTTCGGGAGGCATCATGGGCCAGGAATATGTAAGCGGTTATGTACAGGACGAGTTAAGGTTTTTCGAAAACACCCTGCGTCTTACCCTGGCTGGCCGGTATGGTTATTTGAAACAGTATGTATGGGGTGGGGATCCTTACGAAAAGGCGCATTTTACACCCAGGGTGGGTCTGAGCTATTCCCTCAGCAACAGTGCTTCGCTTTATGCACTCTATGATCAGGCATTTATTCCACAAACCGGTATTTTAAGAAGCGGCAAAACCGTTAAACCCATAACCGGAAACAATATGGAAATAGGCTTTAAAAAGGACTGGTGGGATGGCAAGTGGAACACCACTCTTGCCGTTTATCGTATTTTAAAGCAGAACGAATTAACAGCAGATCCTTCTAACACAGCCAGCGAGAGCTATAGTATTGTAATAGGTGAAAAAGAAGCCAAGGGGTTTGAGTTTGACCTGCGGGGCGAAGTTTTACCCGGCTTTACCGCTATCGCCAACTACGCGTTCACCCAGGGAAAAGTAACCGAAGTAGCGGAGGGGGTGACCGAATTGGAAGTAGGAGACCTGGTGCCCAATTTTGCCAAACATACAACCAATACCTGGTTGAGTTATGCCCTTCAGCGGGGGCGATTAAAAGGGCTGGGCATTAATGGTGGTTTTACCTACCTGGCCGACAGAGTAGGTTGGGGCTATAGCAAAACCCATCCTGAGCGGAACATAGCGGATTATTTTAAACTGGATGGCGGCTTGTTCTGGCAGAACAGAAAGGTTTCGGTAACGGCGAATGTGTTTAATATATTGAATAGTTACCTGTATTATGGCGCCTACTATACTGATTACTGGAATTATCCCGATTATAGTGTGGAGGCTTATTCCTGGCAGGCTGAGCCTCCCAGAAGTTTAAGGCTGAGCGTCGCCTACCGATTTTAATAAAGATCGTCAATACCCGGCAGGGCTGCGGCCAGGCAGTTCATGCATTTACTGCCGTCTTTGCCTACTTAAAATATATGAAGTTTAAAAAATTCACGGGTAAAATACATCTCTGGCTGGGACTTGCGTCCGGTATTATAGTCGTATGGCTGGGCATTACCGGCTGTATCCTGGCATTTGAAAAAGAGATCCGGGATCTTACGCAAACCTATCGATTTATTGAGGGGCGGGGCGAACATTATTTGCCCCCCACTGTTTTGAAAGACTCCGCCGATAAATACCTGAAAGGAAAGGAAACCGTTTTGCTCGAATACCTCGGTGCAGAAAACGCTGCCCTGGCTTATTATTACGATGACAGTTTGTACTACCAGGTGTTTTTAAATCCTTACACCGGCCGTATGCAGAAGGCAAAGGATATGGAAACCGACTTTTTCGCTTTTATTACCATGGGACACTATGAGCTGTGGCTGGGCGAACCCGGCCGGGTTATTGTGTCCACGGCT
The DNA here is from genome assembly GCA_040393015.1 of Paraniabella yanshanensis. Classification (GTDB taxonomy): domain Bacteria; phylum Bacteroidota; class Bacteroidia; order Chitinophagales; family Chitinophagaceae; genus Niabella; species Niabella yanshanensis_A. The sequence continues at coordinate 12,984 of JBEBUZ010000014.1, read as the reverse complement.
ACTCTTATTTTTTTGGTGATGATGATAAGCGGTCTTATACTCTGGTGGCCCCGCAATAAGGCAGCCGCCCGCCAACGCTTTCAATTTAAATGGAAGCCAACGACGGGTAAAAAACGGAAAAATTACGACCTGCACAATGTTCTGGGGTTTTATATGACCTGGGTGGCGATATTTTTAGCGATTACCGGCCTCATAATGGGGTTTGAATGGTTTTCCAACTCGGTATACTTTGTTAGTTCGGGCGGAAAGTCCATGCCTGAACATGTGCATCCTGTATCTGATAGTACCCTGGCCGGAACGGTGGACAAACAACGGGTTATTAATACAACCTGGCACGATCTGATGAAACAAAAAACGGCCGATAATAAGGTAGGTATTATTTTTCCGCACGACGATGCCGATGCCCTGGAAGGTTATATCAACCATAACCTGGATAGTTATTTCGATGCCGATTTTTATCATTTCGATCAATTCACAGGGAAAGAATTGCCTGCAGAAGGCGTATATGCAGGGACCTTTAAAGCCGCTTCTGTTGCGGATAAAATCCAACGCATGAATTATGATATTCATGTAGGTGCCATACTGGGCTTACCGGGAAAGTTCCTGGTGTTTTTTGCCAGTTTAATTGCTACCAGCCTTCCGATAACAGGTTTTTGTATCTGGCGTGGACGCCGAAAGAAACGCGCAGGTCAAAAATTATAATACCCAAAGGTCATCGTTTCAAAAGCACTATTTTTTCTGCTCTTTTTTATATTTTTTTTCGGTGGTTTTCGCTTTTTCGAAGTCGAGAATAACGCCGTTGATACAATAACGCAGACCTGTGGGCGGGGGACCGTCTTCAAATACATGGCCCAGATGTGCTTTGCACCGGCCGCATTCTACTTCTGTACGCACCATTCCGTGCGAGCGGTCTTCCAGGTAAATAATACTGCTTTTGCTGATGGGCTCGTAAAAACTTGGCCAGCCGCAGCCGCTTTCAAATTTGGTGTCGCTTTTAAACAGCGGATTACCGCATGCCGCACAATAATAAGTACCAATCTTATTAAACTTCTCAAACTTGCTGGTCCAGGGCCTCTCGGTACCTTTCTGGCGGGCGATATAGTAAATATCCTCCGGCAGCAATTTTTTCCATTCGGCATCGCTTAAATCTACTTTTGTGGTATCTGTGCGGGAATAAACCGGATTTTTTGTGTCGGACATTTTAATTGAATCTTTTATAGGTGAGGGGTTGTTTTGTGAGCGGCACTGCTGAAAGAAACAGCAAGCCAAAAGAAACAAAAATATCGGATGCTTCATACTACTCATTAAAATAAAACAGGATAAACTTACAAAAGTTGAAGGAATGAGGCGTTGATTAGGCAAGCCGAAGGGGCAATGCCTTTGAATATTTTCAAAACTTTTAACAAAAAACTTACAAATCTGCCAAATTTAGCCGGTGTACATTATATTTGTTTGCTTATATCAAAACAAACAAGATAAATGTTTAATCTAGTTCTATTCGGTCCTCCGGGAAGTGGCAAAGGAACACAAGCCACCAATCTGGTAAACAAATATAATCTGGTACATCTTTCAACCGGCGATCTGTTGCGATCTGAAATTGCGAACAAAACTCCGCTCGGCCTCGAAGCAAAGAAAATAATGGATGCCGGACAACTCGTTCCCGATGAAGTGGTGATAGGTATTATTGATAATTGCCTCGAAAAAAACCAGGATGCCGATGGTTTCCTGTTTGATGGCTTCCCCCGCACCCTGGCACAGGCCAATGCGTTAGACAAGCTGCTCGGGTTAAAACAAACCCGTATTGACCTGGTGCTGGCTTTACAGGTAAATGAGGAAGAGCTGGTGCGCAGGCTTCTGGAACGGGGCAAAACGTCTGGCCGCTCGGATGATACCAGCGAAGAAGTGATCCGGAGAAGGTTTCAGGTTTATAGCAGCGATACCACACCGGTGGCCGAGCATTATAAAAGCCAGGAAAAATTCCGGGCGGTAGCAGGTGAGGGAACTATTGACGACATTTTTGACCGTCTTTGCGCTGAAATAGACGCGGCCCAGGGGTAAAACGAAGGCAGATAGCAACCATACAATTAAAGAGAATGGAAGGAACGCTTTCTGTTCATAAAAAGAATAAAGCAGGGACTCTCCCTGCTTTTCGTAGGTTTATTCCAGAAAATACGGTTAGAACGGCCCTTCTGTAACCGCCGGAGACTACGACGATTACAAATTTGTCATAAAATTAATATTACCGTATATAATAGACAATCCAGTTTACTGGACAAATCCAAATTTTTTTAGGGCAAAAGTCCAGAGGAAGCTACCGATCATTAAGGATTCGGCACCTTGTTAAGGACAGTATCGGCGCCGGCCAGACTGTTAAGTACCAGGTCCTTCATGATGGTAACCGATTCCAGTTGTGCTTTCAGGTAGGCCTCCCGTTCGGCGGGGCTGTCTTTCAGTGAATCATACCGGAAGCCAGCCATCCAGTCGTTCATCGCTTTGTCGGCCTCACCCAGGTTTTTCAGGGTAATCTGAAGCAAACTAATGCGCGCTTCATTCTTAGCCGAACCGGCTTTGATCAACGAGTCGAGCTCCGCTCCCGCCTCTTTTTGAAGCCTTGCCATTTTCATCATTTTGGGCATCGCCACATCGTGACCATCAATAACCTGCTGTAATAAGCTGTCGTTTAGCGACTTTTCGGGCTCGCTGTTATCGGCTGTGGAACCACCATTACAGGCCGACAGAAGAAGGAATAATCCAATTAAACCGGTAAAACGCATACAATAAATTTTCGCAAAAATAGACATCTTCTGGTATCCCCAATTCAGGTTATTCAGATGCGTGCCGCTTGTTTTCGGTTTATTTTTAGGGTGAGATTTAAACTAAATACAATTACCTAACCTGTTTCCGCGTTTGTCCCTGTCGCGGGATAGCGTTAAAGTGAACGCAAGGCTCATGAAAAAAATAATTCTTTTTATTACACTACTTCTCGCTGTGTATGCAGTGAATGCCCAGATTATAGATCCTAAACGGGCGGTAAAACGATCGGCAGAAAACAGGGTAAACCGAAGAATAGACCAGGGGGTTGATAAGGGATTGGACAAGGCCGAAGAAGCTATTGGCGGCATTTTCAGCAAAAAGGATAAGGGTTCGGCAGATAAGGACGAAAGAAGTTCGGGTAAAAAATCATCTTCCGGCGACAGGGGGGGCGAAGACACTGCTGAAGGTTCCTCTTCTTCATCGGGAACTTCGTTCTCAGTAACAGGTAAGTTTGATTTTATACCGGGCGAAAAAATAATCGCCGTAGAAGATTTCAGCCAGGATGCTTTGGGAGATTTTCCGGCTAAATGGAATACCAATGGCTCGGGCGAGCTGGTGAGGCTCAATGACAACAAGACAAAATACTTAAAAACGGAAAAGGAAGTAGTTTTTTATCCGGAGTTTATAAAAAACCTCCCGGAAAACTTTACAGTGGAGTTTGATATGGCCGTTACGCCAAACTACAGTTTCTATAGTGGGTCTCTCGCTATCGGGTTTACCAGCGAAGCGAATGTGGGCACCAATTGGAGGATATTCAAGAAATTTGGCGCCCGCAAAGAGCCAAAAAACAACCTCGAAGTGGGCTTTCATCCTACCGGAGCGGGAGGGCAAAGAGGTACTACCTGGCTCCAGAGCTATGGGAACGGTAATGAAATTATAAGCAGCGACGATGAGCAAAATGTGCTAAAAACAAAAGGCGGAAATACGACCGCACATATAAGCATCTGGAGACAAAAAGGCCGTATACGGGTGTACATGAACGAAGTAAAAGTCTGGGATATCCCCCGTGCATTTCCCGAAGGGGCAAAGATCAACTCTTTATACTTCCGGAACGATGGAGCCGAAAGTGAAGGGCAATCGTTTTTTATCGGTGACCTGAGGGTGGCAATAGGCGCCCCCGATACCCGAAACAAGTTGATGACGGAGGGAAAATATGTCACCTCGGGAATTTTATTTGATAGCAATAGCGATAAAATAAAGCCCGAAAGCTACGGGGTGTTAAAAGATATTGCGAATGTTTTAAGCGAAAACGAAGAAGTAAAAGTAAAGATTGTAGGTCATACCGACAGCGATGGAGAGGAAGCCGCCAATATGGTTCTTTCCAAAAAAAGAGCCGAATCGGTAAAAAGGGCTTTGTCCTCCCAGCTTGGGATAAGTGAGGGAAGAATGAGCGTTGATGGCAAAGGCGAATCGCAGCCGACGGCTTCCAATGCTACCGCGGAGGGTAAGGCCAATAACCGCCGGGTAGAATTTATTAAACAATAGCCGGGGTGGTTTACTTTAGTAGCTGGTAGGCAATAAAGCTTACCACATAGGCCAGTACCGTCATATAAACCAGTTGGATCATCGGCCATTTCCAGCTATTGGTTTCCCTTTTCACAATGGCCAGGGTGCTCATGCATTGCATGGCGAACACGTAAAACAGCATTAAAGAAACACCGGTGGCCAGGGTGAAAACCTTAGAACCATCGCTAAAAGTGGCTTTGTCCATTTTTTCCAGCAGGGCCAGGTTTTCTTCCCCATCGTCCTCCACACTGTAAAGCGTGGCCATTGTTCCTACAAATACTTCTCTCGCTGCGAAGGAGGTGATTAATGCAATGCCAATCTTCCAGTCGTAACCCAAAGGCCTGATGGCGGGTTCAATGGCTTTACCCATGATACCGGCATAGGAATTTTCCAGTTTGGCCGATCCGTATTGTTCTGTTATCAGGGTGGTATCGGCATGGGGCTGTGCCAGCTCCTGTTCGTATTGTGCATGCACCCCGGCCATTCTTTCGCCGGGACCAAAACTGCTCAGGAACCACAGCACAATGCTTATCATAAAAATTATTTTACCCGCCTGCACCACAAATATCCTGGCTTTTTCAACCATGGTCCGGAGCGCATTTTTCCAGCGAGGTATCCGGTAAACCGGCAGTTCGAGAATAAAATAGCTCTTTTCCTTCATCTTTATAAAGAACTTGGCGATGTAGGACACCGCCATGGCAAACACCACACCTATCAGGTAAAGCCCCATCATTACCAGCCCCTGAACACTTATAAAGCCCCAGATATAATTGGCCGGAATAACCAAAGCGGTTAGGATAATATATACCGGCAGACGGGCAGAGCAACTCATTAGGGGAGTTACCAGAATCGTAAGCAGGCGCTCTTTCCGGTTTTCGATACTCCGCGCGCTCATGATGGCGGGTACGGCGCAGGCAAACCCGCTGATCATTGGCATTACGCTCTTACCGTTTAGCCCTACTGTTCGCATTACCCTGTCGGTAAGAAAGCTGATACGGGCCATATAGCCGGTGTCTTCCAGCAGGGTAATCAAGCCGAAAAGGATCATGATCTGCGGAATAAAAATAATAATACCGCCCAGTCCGGCTACTACCCCGTTCACCAGGAGGTCGGAAAAGTTGTTTTCGGGCAGCACATTGCTCAGCCAGCCGCTGAATGCTGCGGTGCCGGTATCGATCCAGTCCATCGGGTAAGAAGCCAGCAAAAATACACTTTGAAACATCAGAAATAATACGCCCAGCAGAATAACATAGCCCCAGAACCGGTGCAGGAGAATATTATCCACCCGTTCTGTGAGTTTGGATTGTTTTTGCGGATCGGGGAAACTGACGCTTAGGGAAAGGATATGGTCAATTTTCTGGTAGCGTTGGAGGATCTCGCGGGCCTGTATGCGCGCGGGATTAAAGCCGGTATCAAAACCCACCTGTTCTATCTGCTGCTTTTTCTTTTCTTCCAGCGCAAATGAGCCATGATTGATCAGGTAATGCACTGCCTCGTATTCGCCAATCCCCGGCTGCATTTCCCGGGTTTGTTTTATCGCTTCGGGAGCCAGGGCCTGCACATCTATAAAACTTCTTGGCGAAGGTTTGAATAAGTTGCCCGAAACCAGCTCAATGGCCTTTTTTAATTCATTAATCCCCTTATTTTTCCGGGGGTTAACCATCACCACCGGTACTCCCAGTTCCCGCTCCATTTCGTTAATATCCACCACAATTCCTTTCTTGCGGGCTATATCCATCATGGTAAGCGCCACCACCACGGGGCGTTTCAGGTCAATGATTTGTGTGCAGAAAAGCAGGTTGCGTTTCAGGCTGCTTGCATCGGCAACGGCTACAATAACATCGGCATGTGTATGTTTATCCTGGTTCAGGATTACTTTATAAGCTACCTCCTCATCCAATCTGCGTGGATACAGGCTGTATGTTCCGGGAAGATCGATAACCTGGGCTACCGAATTCCCGATAGTCGTGTTTCCTGTTTTTTTGTCCACCGTAATGCCAGGAAAGTTCCCAACCTTTTGGTTCAGACCCGTTAGCACATTAAACAAAGATGTTTTGCCGCTGTTGGGGTTTCCTGTTAAAGCGATATGTAACATTGAATTTTTCAAATGTGTAAAACCACAAATTTAGAGAGCTTATTTTTAATAATGCTTACGAAATCCGAAGTTTTTATGTCAATTTTAAAAGTCTGCCGTTTTGTTTTAACTACCTTTACGCTGTTTTTAGCTGGTACTACAATTGTAAATAATGGCCATCCTTAAATTAGAATTAAATACCAGGGAAATTATCGATGACTTTTTTGAGGATACAAAGTTGTTGGGTATTGTAACCACGGTAAAAGATTATCGTTTTTGCTGGAATCTGAACAATCTGCTGGGATTGAATTTCCGGATTAACCATGATATAGAAATTAATTTAAAGCGAAGGAAAAGGAACTATTTTTTTTCGGTTTACGAATACCATGAACCCGATACCGCACTTTGTCATTATTTGTATAACAATCTTTACGACGGAGAGTTCTTGCTGCCCGAATTTAAAAACCTCGATTTTTTGTGGTTGATGAAAAATGACACGGTTACAGAGGAGTATCTGAGCCAGATCAAGATAATGCTGCGCAATATTCCGGGCGTACAGTTGGTTACGGAGCTCACCAATGAAAAAATCAGGAATAAAGAATATCTTATTTTTTAATCAATCTCTTATGTGGCAGGAAATAAACAATAAATTATACAGGAAGTTCGTTTTCGGGAATTTTAGTGAGGCTTTTGCTTTTATGACCCGTGTCGCACTGGAAGCGGAAAAAAGAGATCATCACCCCGAGTGGAAAAATGTGTACAATACCGTGGAAATTTGGCTAAGCACCCACGATGCGGGGGATATTGTAACAGAAAAAGACAGGAAATTAGCTGAAAAACTGGATGATTTACTGTAATAAGGCAGCCTGTATTACGAAATTTCCTCTGTTATTTGCACCCGGTTTACCCTGCTACCCGCAGGTTCTATTGCGGCTTTGGTCTGTAAATGCCTGAAAATACCCGGCACTCTTATTTTTCCACAATTTGTTGATATTTTCAAATACCCTATTTTTGCCGTCCTTTTTAGTTAATGTATTAAATATATTATGTCGGTTATTCAAAAAATCCAGGACAAATACGGCAAAGTGATGGCTGTTATCATCGGTTTGGCGTTGGTGGTGTTTGTTATTATGCTTGCTTTTGAAAATGGCGGTAGCCTGTTTAGGGGCGACACAACCACAGTTGGTAAAGTAAATGGTGAGACAATTGAGTATAACTCGTTTGTGGGGATGGTAGAGCAGCAAACCCAGATGCTGGAGCAGCAAAGAATGGGAGCCACCGGCGAAATGCTGGCCCAGCAGGCGAATGAATCGGCCTGGAACACGGAGATCGCCAGGATACTGCTTAGCCAGGAAGCGGAGAAACTGGGAGTGGAAATTGGGAAAAAGGAATTGAATGACCTGCTTTTTGGATCCAATCCTCCTCAGGAGCTGCAACAGGCGTTTACCGATCCGCAAACCGGAATATATGATCCGGCAGTTGCCCAACAGCAAATTCAATCTATAAGAAGCAAAGGGTCGGCTGAACAGAAAATGAGCCTGAATGCGTTCCTGGAGCAGGTAGTTTTTCAGCGCCTCGCCGAAAAATACGATGCGCTTTTAAGCAATAGTATCAACTTCCCTAAGTGGATGTTTGAAAAAGAAAACGCCCAGGGTGCGCTTATATCAAAAGTGTCTTTTGTTCGCGAACCCTACTCCGGCATTTCCGATTCAACGGTTAAAGTATCGGATAGCGAAATTCAAAACTATATCGACAAGCACAAGAAAGATTTTAAGCAAACCGAAAGCCGTAGTATCAGTTATGTGGCCTTTAATGCTGAGCCCAGCGGAAGCGATAGCGCCGCCATCGTACAAAGCCTTGAGGAATTGAAGCCGGCTTTTGACAGCGCCACCAACATTAAGCAATTCCTGATGTCACAGGGGGTGAATAATTATTACGATGGCTTTATAAGTGAAAACCGGATTATGATTCCTAACAAAGACGCCATTTTGGGCGTAGGTGTAGGAAATATTTATGGTCCTTATGTAGACGGTGACCGGTATGCGATGTCAAAAGTGGTAGCAGCCAGACCTATTGCCGATACGGTAAGTATAAGACATATCCTTATCGGACTTTACCAGCAGGATCCCAATACCGGCCAGAGAGTGCAGATAAGGGACACGGCATCTGCCAAAAAACTGGCCGATAGCATCGCGCTGGCCATCCGGAACGGGTCGAGCTTCGACTCCCTGGTAACGCAGTTTTCGAATGATGCAGGCAGTGCTGCAAATGGAGGCCGCATTGAAGATATTCCTTCGGGTCAGAACGTACCCGAGTTCAACGACTTTACACTTGCGAATCCCGTAGGTACAAAAGGAGTTATAAAAACAGAGTTTGGTTACCATTATGTAGAAATACTTTCTCAGAAAGGAAGAGCCATGGGATATAAAGTGGCTTACCTTTCCAAACCCATCGAAGCCAGTGTGGAAACAGATATGGCCGCCAATAATGAGGCCACAAAATTTGCCGCGGCTGCAACAGATGCTAAATCATTCAGCGCCCAGGCCGAGAAGCTTCAGAAAGAAAAAGGGATTTTCAAATCTGTAGGACAGGATATTCCTCCGTCGGGAGCAATGATTCAGGGTCTGGGGGCGTCTCGCTCTTTTGTAAAAAATATTTATAATGCCAAACTCGGCGAAGTGCTGCAGCCCGAGCGGGTAGGCGATTACTACGTAGTGGGTCTCGTAACCGAAGTAAATAAGGAAGGTACTGTAAGTGTGGAAAAAGCAAGACCCATGGTGGCGCCTTTGCTGATGAATGAAAAGAAAGCCGAAATCATTACCAAAAAGATTGGCAAGGTTACCACGCTGGAAGCAGCAGCCAATCTCCTGAAAAAAACGGTTGAAGTGGCGGATAGCCTCCGGTTCGACGGACAGGCGGCCAGCGCCCTGGGATTTGAACCCAAAGTGATTGGTGCAGCTTTCAATAAAGCCAATCTCAATAAAGTAGTTAACGAACCCATTGCCGGCAGCCAGGGAGTATATGTGGTAAGGGTAGACAATATCAGCAGCACCCCTGTTCAAACCAATACCGAAGAATCCCGCCAGATGATGATGAGCCAGGCCAGGCAACAATCCCAGTTTCAGTCTTTACAGGCATTGAGAGAAGCGGCTGAAATAAAAGATTACAGGCGCAAATTTTTCTAAGAAGAAAGAAGTTTATATTTCCATTGATCCCGGCCTTTCTGAGCCGGGATTTTTTTGCCCCCTGGGGTTCAAACATCTTGCCCCATTAATATGTTATTTTTGACAAATGGAAGAGATGATAAGAAATAAAGTAGCAGAAAGCGGTATTATTACTCTCAATCTGGAAGATTTTTATCCGAAGGAGGAACCGGTAATTTTTGATTTGAAAGACTATCTGTTCATGGAAATGATATTGAAGGAGAAGGATTTTCGGGAGGCGTTAAAGGCAACCGACTGGCAGCAGTATGCCGGTAAAAATGTAGTCATTACCTGCACTGCGGACGCCATCATTCCACTTTGGGCTTATATGTTGGTTACCTCCTACCTGGTTCCGGTGGCTCATTTTGTCGCTGCCGGTAACAGCGGCGAGATGAATAAAAGATTGTTATTAAGGAATATACAGGCCATCGATCCGGAGGTTTACCGCGACAAGAGGATCGTTATAAAGGGCTGCGGAGACATTACTATAAGCGAGGAAGCTTATACGGAAATATCGCGGATACTCCTACCCGTGGTAAAAAGCCTTATGTACGGCGAACCCTGTAGTACGGTACCAGTTTACAAGAAGAAATAATTTCGTTTTTTCCCGGCCATTTGAATGTCGTAAATACGCCCGGGTCTACCCTCTTTCCGGGCCTTGTATAGATGCCACTCCGCCGGGAAATATTTTCCTGAAATAATAAATATAATGAGATAATTAAGCGTTATATTTATACTGAAAAATATTGTCCCTCATTATTAAAATTGAAACCAAAACCCATGCGAGCTTTACGATTTTTTTTAGCGGTAATAGTTCTTTTATTACCTGTTGTTGCTTTTTCGCAAAAGGCGGTTTGTGGTTTTGATATAATGAACCAACAGTTGCGTAAAAATCCAGTGTATGTGCAGCAGCAGCAGCAGGTAGAGAACAAAATCAGGCAGCGGGTGGAAGCCATTGAGAGAAACCGTCAATTGCTTCAGAACATGGCTATTTTACCCGGAGAGGGATACGAAATACCTGTTGTGGTTCATGTAATATCTCCATCGGCTGATCTGAATTGGGGACCTACTAATCAGCAGATAGAGGATGCGATAGCACGCATGAATGACGATTTCGCCGGAGCTCCTGGTGTCAGCACCCAGATTCCTCTGAGATTCGCCCTGGCCAAAAGAACGCAGAACTGTATTGCCAGCAATGGTATTGTGAGGGTGAGTGGCAGCAATGTGCCTAACTACACACAATATGGAGTTCAGTTGCTGGGTGATGAAGAAGCTACAGGCGCCGAGGATGGAGCCATCAGGGGGCTTAGCTACTGGTCCAATAACCTGGTATATAATATTTGGGTGGTTTGGAAAATTGCCGCTACGGTTGAGTCCGGCACCTATATAGCCGGGTATGCTAACCTGCCTTCTGAGCATCAATTTTTCCCGGTTTATCCCAACTACGTAAGGGAGGGAATGATGATCCTCGGCTCCGAGTTAACAAATCCAAACTCCAAGGTACTTACCCATGAGGTAGGACATGCATTTGGTTTGCACCACACATTTGCCGGCGGAGATGCCAGTACCTGTCCACCTAACACCAATTGTAGCACTACCGGCGACCTGGTTTGCGATACCGACCCTGTCCGCAATTTACTACAGGCCGGAGTTTGTTTTATAAATGACAATTCCGAGAACCCCTGTACAAGCGCACCCTATGCCGGCGCTCAAAGAAATTTTATGGGTTATGGGGGCTGTCTCAACAGGTTTACACCGGGGCAAAGCACCCGCATGATGGCTACCCTGGATGCGGTGAGGGCAGGACTAAAAACCTCTACCGCCTCAACACCCCCGCCAACCAGCCAGGTGATACCGAATATAACACAGATGCCACAGCAGAACTTCTTCACAGAACTCACCGAAATAGGACCCTGTAGCGTTACCCTGGGAACCCTCACCTACCAGTCTTACGGTTATGCCAACGACGACCAGGTCTCTTATATTGATAATACCTGTAATTTTGGTACCAACCTGTCTTCGGCAACAGATTATACACTGACTGTTACAACAGAAAATGGATTAGACACTACCGGAGTTGGGTTGAATTTGCAACTTTGCCGCGCGTGGATCGATTTTAACAACAATGGGGTATTTGAGGCAAATGAAAGAATATTGAACAGTCCAACGCCAGATGGACAAACCGTACTCTATTATACCCATACTGCCATAGTAACAGCCAGCCAGCTTGCTAACGCCACAAAAAATAAGTTGTTGCGAATGCGGGTAATGTCAGATTATTTGTGGCGTACCAATAACGGGACACAGTGGTTTATAAACAATTTCGGACCCGGCGACCAGCTTATGTACGGCCAAACCGAAGATTTTTGGGTAATGATTGAAGGCGGGTTACCGGTGGTTTTTGAAGGGGTGGATGCCCGGGTAAGAAACGGACAACTATTGGTAAACTGGACCACCGCCAGCGAAACCAATAACGACCATTTCTTTGTAGAAGCTTCTGCCGACGGACAAAATTTCGAGCGTATAGCCCAGGTAAATAGTAAGGCTCCGCAAGGCAACTCTTCCACTGCCCTGAATTATGCCCTTTCCATCAACAGTGCCGGAACAGTTGTGGTTTTGGGAACGGGACTGTTGATGGCATTGATGGCCTTACCCGGATTCAGGAACCGTAAAAAATGGGTTTTGGTTACCATTGTAGTAGCTATCAGCGTGTTTATTGCCTGCCGGAAAAATGCCGACAGCCTGCCGGGCGATAATCCGGTACAGTATATCAGGATTGCGCAGGTGGACAAAGACGGAACGGTTAAATACAGCAAAGTGGTAAAAGTGATAGAAGAATAATATTCAAAACTATAAAGGGGCTGGGGTAGTTAAAACCAGCCCCGTCTTTTAAAGATGATCAGCATCCACACGGGTATAACGAACATGGCGCCAACGGCAATCCAGAAGCCCCAGTGATGACCGCTCAACGGTATGACCTGAAAGTTCATTCCGAAAATTCCGCCGATAACCGTGGCCGGCGCCAGTACACAGGTAACAATAGCCATTACTTTCATTACCTCGTTCATTTTGAGGTTTACATTGCTGATGTAAAGATCCTGCATGCCCATGATCATATCGCGATAGTTTTCTACCAGGTCTATAGCCTGCACCACATGATCGTATATATCCTTGTAAAACCGTTCATTAAATTCGGTAAGCAGGTCGCTATCACTTTTGAGGATGCCGCCTATCACCTCCCTTACAGGGTAAATGCTTCGTTTCAGTACAATCAATTCTTTGCGTAACACATTTATAGAGCCTAAGGATCGCTTGTTAGTGCCGCGTATAATTTCGGGTCAAGTTCAAAAGTTGGGGAATTAGGCAAAAATTTTGGTTATCCTAAAC
>JBEBUZ010000013.1:0-57929 GCA_040393015.1 Paraniabella yanshanensis | reverse complement strand
CCGCAGGCGTATATCTGCGACATCTGCGGCCATCTTATATTTTGACGTACAGAATAAATTTGGCCACGGATGCGCAGATGAGTGGTAATTGTTTACAGGTTCAATTTCTTCTTTCATCCTGGCCTCGCGCCGCAGGCGTATATCTGCGACATCTGCGGCTATCCTTTTTAGCGGCATCCCTCGGATAATATTAATCTCTTATAGTTCAATTTCAATTCTCCGAAATTTACAATCAAGGCGATCTCGTTTTGTGAAACTTTAAGATAATTAATTGCCTGTGCTATATGCTCGTCAGCCAGCCCTTTTTGTAGCCCTTTTACCTCAAATATTACGGTATTAAAAACCACGAAATCGGCGTAAAATTTATGAGGCAGTATTACGCCCCTGTAATTAACAGTATATTCCTTCTCTCTTTCATATATAATCCCCGCCTGTTTAAATTCCAGTTCTAAAGCGTCCTTATATACAACCTCAAGAAATCCTGGTCCTAAGTAGGTGTGCACTTTCATACAAAAGCCAATAATCTTGTAGGTTTCTTCTTTTAGCGGGAAATATTCCATAGTGGGTGTTTTTTTCTTATAAGGATAGATAAAATATGTTTATCCGCAAATATATCTGTGAATCTGCGGCTATTTTTCTTAATGGTAAAATGACTTAATCCGTAAATATATCTGCGACATCTGCGGCCATCTTATATTTTGATGTAAATAAAGGTGGCCGCCGATACACCGATGGAACTTTTTATTCCTCCCCATCATTCCCCTGCACCGGTTATTCTGCACTCAGATAAGGAGCCATTTTTTCGAAGTTATCGCCGGCCTGCACCAGGTTCCTGATCTCTTCTATATTTCCAAAATGCCCCTTCTCTTTCCGGTACTTCAATATCTGGAAGCTGGTTCGGGCATTGATATAGGGATGAGCATTCAATTCTTCATAACCCGCCGTATTGAGATCAATTTTTTTAATAGCCGGAGTACTTACGGCTAACTGCGATTTTATTTTTTGAAAAACGGAGTCGGGAACCCCATAGGTCTCGCCTACCTGCTCCACCGCATAGAAACCCCCTAATTTTTCGCGGAAATTGATAATGCGGGATGCCAGCCGGTTGCCTATCCCGTATAAAGATTCGAAATCGGCAATAGTGGCCGAATTGATGTCGATGATTTTTCGGGTATACCTGAAAGATTTATCTGTTGTTGGCGAAGCGCCGGTTAGATCCCTCTCTTCCCGCGGAGGTCGGTGGTAGGTTTCGGGCTTGCGTTCTTCTATTTTAATAAAAGGCTGTAAACGGGCAAATTCTTCGGGTCGCAGGCCGTAAATCTTTGCCAGATCGCCGGGTTTTCGGAACCTCCCGCCCTTGCTTCGGTAGTTAAGCAGGGTGCGGATAGTGCGGTCGCGCAGGCCCAGTTTCTTAAACCCGTCCGCATCCAGTTGGTTAGGATCGAAATCAAAGAGAATGCCCTGCGGGGCGGAAGCTTTATCCACCGTGGAATAGAATGGAGAAGATTCGCTTTTGTTACGCGATACATAAGGCTCCGGCGGTGATGTTTCCTGCAGGGCCCTGGCAGCCTGCATCCAGCTGGTATCGGGTGGCGCAGAGGAATAATCCGCCTTTTTCGAATAAAGAAAAGGGGCAATGGCTACTGCAACAATAGCGGTCAGCAAAACCAAAAAGCCAATACGGCCGGTTCTGGAAAAGGAAAATAATTCCTTTACGGTGTTTTTCAGGTTCATAGCAGCAATCTTTAAGGTGTGTAATTCTTAACGAGCATAGGTGCGCAAACTTTTTTAGCCTGTACTAAAGTTACTATTTTTTTGGAAGAAAATCAAATCGAACCGGTTACAGAGGAAAAACCGTATATTTTTCGGCGTTTCGCTCAGTCGAAACCGTTTTGGCAAAATTATTGCTATAAAATAGTTTCTTATTAAAAATTTCCCCTAACTTTGCAGTCCTTTTATTTTGGCCAATAAAATTTTGACTTTACGAAATGTGTTCAAGTAATTGAATTTCAATAGGATTTCTTTTAGCAATAAAAGTCTTCCTTATTGGCATTTCTATGGGTCTCAATCATTAAAACCGGTTTAATATTTATGTCTGCTACAACCTTACAATCAAGAGTGAACTTCGGGAAAATCAAGCATTTAGCTCAAACACCTGATTTGCTCGAAGTACAAATCCAGTCTTTTAAGGAGTTCTTTCAGCTTGAAACCACCCCCGATAAGCGCAATATAGAAGGCTTATTCCGTGTGTTCAAAGACAATTTTCCTATTACAGATACCAGGAATATTTTCGTGCTGGAATTTCTGGACTACTTTATCGACCCGCCCCGTTATTCTATTGAGGAATGTATGGAACGCGGACTGACCTATGCGGTTCCCTTAAAAGCCAAGTTACGCTTAAGCTGTAACGATGAAGAGCACGTAGACTTTCAGACCATTGTACAGGATGTGTTCCTGGGCAATATACCTTATATGACACCCCGTGGTACTTTTGTGATCAATGGTGCCGAACGTGTGGTGGTTTCTCAGTTGCACCGCTCGCCAGGTGTGTTTTTCGGCCAGTCGGTTCACCCCAACGGTACAAAAATCTACTCTGCACGGGTTATTCCTTTCAAGGGAGCGTGGATGGAATTTGCTACCGATATCAATAATGTGATGTATGCTTACATCGACCGGAAGAAAAAATTTCCGGTTACCACTTTATTACGCTCTATCGGTTACGAAACAGATAAAGACATACTCGAACTGTTTGGAATGGCCGATGAAGTGGCAGGCGATCAAAAAACCCTGGAAGCACATTTAGGGAAGAGGTTGGCCGCCCGGGTATTGCGTACCTGGGTAGAAGACTTCGTGGATGAAGATACCGGCGAAGTGGTTTCTATCGAGCGTAATGAAATTGTGATGGAACGCGATACCGTGCTGGATGAGGAAGCCATCGAAACCATCGTGGATATGGGCATTGATACCGTATTTATCCAGAGAGAAGATGTGGGCGGCGATTATGCCATTATCTACAATACTTTAAATAAAGATACTTCGAATAGTGAACTGGAAGCGGTTCAGTTTATTTACCGCCAGTTGCGTGGGGCCGATGCTCCTGACAATGAAACGGCCCGCGGTATAATCGACAAACTATTCTTTAGTGATAAACGCTATGACCTGGGCGAAGTAGGCCGTTACAAGATCAACCGTAAACTAACGATCGATGCGCCACTGGACCAGAAAACCCTGACCAAATTAGACATCATTGAAATCATTAAATACTTAGTGCGTCTTACCAATGGTAAAGCCGAGATTGATGATATCGATCACCTGAGCAACCGCCGCGTACGTACGGTAGGAGAACAACTTTATGCTCAGTTTGGTGTAGGCCTGGCACGTATGGCCCGTACCATCCGCGAGCGGATGAACGTACGGGATAACGAAGTGTTTACTCCGGTAGACCTGATCAATGCCCGGACCCTGTCATCGGTGATCAACTCCTTTTTTGGTACTTCCCAGCTCTCCCAATTCCTGGATCAGACCAACCCACTGTCTGAAATTACCCACAAGCGTCGTATTTCAGCTTTAGGGCCAGGCGGTCTTTCGCGGGAGAGAGCCGGATTTGAGGTTCGTGACGTTCACTACTCGCATTACGGTCGTTTGTGTACCATCGAAACACCGGAAGGTCCCAACATCGGTCGGATCTCTACACTCTGCGTACCTGCTACCATCAATGAAATGGGCTTTATCGAAACACCTTATCATAAGGTAGTGGATGGTAAAGTAGATACCAGGCACCTGAAGTTCCTGAGTGCGGAAGAAGAAGATTCGGCAAAAATTGCGCAGGCTAATACCAAACTTGATGCAGACGGAAACTTTGCCGAAGAGAGAATAGAAGCACGGGAAACCGGTGATTTTCCCATTTTGGATAAATCGGAAGTAGAGTACATGGACGTAGCACCCAACCAGATCGTTGGTTTGAGTGCCTCATTGATTCCTTTCCTCGAACACGATGATGCCAACCGTGCCCTGATGGGATCGAACATGCAACGGCAGGCTGTTCCCTTACTTCGCCCTGATGCACCTATTGTGGGTACCGGACTCGAAGGTAAGGCGGCGCGTGACGCACGTATCCAGATACATGCCGAAGGAAACGGAGTGGTTGAATTTGTTGATGCCAACGAAATACATGTTCGGTACGACAGGGACGTGAACGAGAAATTAGTGAGCTTTGAAGAAGACCTGAAAGTGTACCACCTCACTAAGTTTATAAAAACCAACCAGGAATCATGTATCAACCTGATGCCGGTGGTGAAAAAAGGACAGAAAGTAAAAACCGGCGATTTCTTAACGCAGGGCTATGCCACCCAAAACGGGGAACTGGCACTGGGTAAGAACCTGAAAGTAGCTTTCATGCCCTGGAAGGGTTATAACTTCGAAGATGCGATTGTGATCAGCGAGCGGGTGGTAAAAGAAGATTTGTTCACCTCAATCCATATTTCCGAATACGAACTGGAAGTACGCGATACCAAATTAGGAGAGGAAGAACTTACTGCGGATATTCCCAACGTGTCTGAAGAAGCGACCAAAGACCTCGATGAGAACGGTATCATCCGCATCGGCGCCCAGATCAAAGAAGGAGATATCCTGATTGGTAAAATCACTCCTAAGGGCGAAAGCGATCCCACGCCGGAAGAAAAGCTCTTGCGCGCCATCTTCGGAGACAAAGCGGGCGATGCGAAAGACGCTTCTTTGAAGGCTCCGAATGGAGTAGAAGGGGTGGTAATAGGCAAAAAATTATTCCAGCGGGTGAAGAAAGATAAGAACGCCAAGATCCGCGAGAAAGCAGCGCTGGAAAAGCTGGATAAAATCCACGAGAAGAACGAACAGGATCTGCTGAGTGTTCTGCTGGAAAAATTAGGCACTTTACTGGAAAATCAGGTTTCCGTTGGGGTTAAAAACAGTTTCGATGAGATCGTGATCGGCAAGGGGTCTAAATTCAATGCAAAAAATCTGGCCTCTCTCGATTACGCGAATATTGATCCTTTGAACTGGACTACAGACGAAAAGATCAATAACCAGGTAAATACTCTGCTGCACAACTATAATATCAAATTCAACGAAGAACTGGGACGCTACAAGAGAGAAAAGTTTAATATTTCTATCGGAGATGAGCTGCCCGCAGGCGTATTAAAACTCGCGAAAGTTTATCTGGCCGTGAAGCGCAAGCTGAAAGTGGGAGATAAAATGGCGGGTCGCCATGGTAACAAAGGAATTGTGGCCAAAATCGTTCGTCAGGAAGATATGCCCTTCCTCGAAGACGGTTCACCGGTGGATATTGTATTGAATCCACTGGGGGTACCTTCCCGGATGAACCTGGGGCAAATTTATGAAACGGTTTTAGGCTGGGCAGGAAAAGAACTGGGATTGAAATTCGCCACTCCTATTTTCGATGGTGCTGAACCGGAGGAAATTGAAAAGTATTGTGATGATGCGGGTATCCCTAAGTTTGGTCACACCTATCTTTACGACGGTGAAACAGGCGAGCGCTTCCACCAGAAAGCAACTGTTGGCGTGATTTATATGATTAAGCTGCACCACATGGTAGATGACAAAATGCACGCACGTTCTATCGGGCCATACTCATTAATTACTCAGCAGCCGCTGGGTGGTAAAGCCCAGTTCGGTGGTCAGCGTTTTGGTGAGATGGAGGTATGGGCACTGGAAGCATACGGAGCCTCTAATATCTTACAGGAGCTTTTAACTATTAAATCTGATGATATCATTGGCCGCGCCAAAACGTACGAAAGCATTGTAAAAGGCGAAAACGTACCCCGCGCCGGTGTTCCCGAATCATTTAATGTATTGGTACACGAGTTAAGAGGTTTAGGTTTAGACCTGACATTTGAATAAGTTTTTAGAGTCCATGGACCACAGACAATGGTCTATGGACTTTCTCCAGAAACGGTCGGTGTAAATCTCAAATCTTAAAAATTAAAAATCTTAAATAGAAACATGGCTACTAAAAAAGACAATCGTCCCAAAGCAGCGTTTTCAAAAATAACCATTGGTCTGGCATCTCCGGACTCCATCCTCGAGAAAAGTTTCGGCGAGGTGTTAAAACCCGAAACCATTAACTATCGTACCTACAAACCCGAGCGCGATGGTTTGTTTTGTGAAAGAATATTTGGACCGGTAAAGGACTATGAATGTGCCTGCGGTAAGTACAAGCGTATCCGTTATAAAGGCATCGTATGCGATCGCTGCGGTGTGGAAGTAACAGAAAAAAAAGTGCGTCGCGAAAGAATGGGCCACATTAAACTGGTAGTGCCTGTGGTACACATCTGGTACTTTAAATCATTGCCTAATAAAATTGGTTACCTGCTGGGGATGAGTTCCAAGAAACTGGAAAGCATCATTTACTACGAACGCTATGTTGTAGTACAGGCCGGTGTTCGGGAAGATAAAGGACAGGCTTACGGCGATCTTTTAACCGAAGAAGAATACCTGGATATCCTGGATGCATTACCCAAGGATAACCAATACCTGCCCGATGATGATCCGCAGAAATTCATTGCCAAAATGGGTGCTGAAGCGGTTCATGATCTTCTGCAACGCATCGATTTGGATCAGTTGTCTTTTGATCTTAGAAATAGTGCGGCTACCGAAACTTCGCAGCAGCGCAAAGCCGACGCGTTAAAACGCCTGAGCGTGGTAGAAGCCTTCCGCGATGCGAATACGCGTATCACTAACCGTCCCGAGTGGATGGTTATGCAATATATTCCCGTTATTCCGCCGGAACTGCGCCCATTGGTGCCGCTGGACGGTGGACGGTTTGCTTCGTCCGATCTGAATGATCTGTACCGCAGGGTAATTATCCGCAATAACCGTTTGAAGAGATTGATGGAAATTAAAGCGCCCGAAGTTATCCTGCGTAACGAAAAGCGTATGTTGCAGGAAGCCATCGATTCGCTTTTCGATAACAGCCGTAAATCCAATGCGGTGAAAGCCGAAGGCGGACGGGCATTAAAATCTCTTTCCGATGTACTGAAAGGCAAACAGGGACGTTTCCGTCAGAACCTGCTGGGTAAAAGGGTCGACTATTCCGGTCGTTCGGTGATCGTGGTAGGTCCGGAAATGAAAATGCACGAATGCGGACTACCGAAAGATATGGCAGCCGAGCTGTTCAAACCGTTTATTATTCGTAAATTGATAGAAAGAGGCATCGTGAAAACCGTGAAATCGGCCAGAAAACTGGTAGATAAAAAAGAAGCGGTTATCTGGGATATCCTCGAAAATATACTGAAAGGCCATCCTATCATGTTGAACCGTGCCCCAACCCTGCACCGTTTATCTATCCAGGCTTTTCAACCCAAGCTGATCGAAGGTAAAGCCATTCAGCTACACCCATTGGTTACAGCGGCCTTCAACGCCGATTTCGATGGCGACCAAATGGCGGTACACGTGCCTTTGAGCAATGCAGCTATTCTCGAAGCTCAGTTGCTGATGCTGGCCTCTCACAATATTCTGAATCCTCAGAACGGTACACCTATCACCCTGCCTTCGCAAGACATGGTACTGGGTTTATACTATATCACCAAAGGAAAAAAATCCAGCGATTCTGAAAAAGTAAATGGCGAGGGTAAAGCCTTCTACTCGGCCGAAGAAGTGATTATTGCTTACAATGAAAAGCAGGTAGACCTTCATGCCTGGATCAGGGTAAAAGCGAGAATACGTAATGAGAATAATGGTGAAATCGAAAATAAACTGATTGAGACTACGGTAGGTCGTGTGATTTTCAACCAGTTTGTTCCGGAAGAGGTGGGCTTTGTAAATGCTTTACTGACCAAGAAAAACCTGCGGGAAATTATCGGCGATATTATTGAAATTACCGATGTTCCCAAAACGGCTAAATTCCTCGACGATATCAAAACACTGGGCTTCCGTACAGCCTTCCAGGGCGGTCTGTCGTTCAGTATCAATGACCTGATCATTCCCGAGATAAAAGGAGAACTGCTGGAAAATGCAAAGAGTGAGGTAGACGAAGTTTGGGACAACTATAACATGGGTCTGATCACTAATAATGAACGCTATAACCAGATCGTTGATATATGGAGCCGGGTAGATACACGCCTTACCGAGACTTTGATCCGGGAACTGGCTGTGGATAAACAAGGCTTTAATTCGGTATATATGATGCTCGATTCGGGTGCCCGTGGTTCCAAACAACAGATCAAACAGTTGGCTGGTATCAGGGGATTGATGGCTAAGCCCAGAAAATCGGGTTCTACCGGTTCAGAAATCATCGAAAACCCGATCCTTTCTAACTTTAAAGGCGGACTAAACGTACTGGATTACTTTATCTCTACCCACGGTGCGCGTAAAGGTTTGGCCGATACGGCACTGAAAACGGCGGATGCAGGTTATCTTACCCGTCGTTTGGTAGACGTAGCACAGGATGTGGTGATTACGGAAGAAGATTGCGGAACATTACGCGGTATCAATATTTCGGCATTAAAAGATAATGAGGATGTAATCGAGCCATTGGCCGATAGAATTGAAGGCCGTACGTCTCTCCATGATGTGTACAATCCTCAGAGCGATGAACTGATCATAGCGGCGGGCACCGAAATTTCGGCAGCCATCGCCCGAAAAATAGAAAGTGCCGGCATCGAGTCGATCGAAATACGCTCGGTACTAACCTGCGAAAGCAAACGAGGCTGTTGCGTTAAATGTTACGGTAAAAACCTGGCATCGGGCGTCCTGGCTCAAAAAGGCGATGCGGTGGGTATCATTGCAGCACAGTCGATTGGTGAGCCTGGTACCCAGCTTACACTGCGTACCTTCCACGTAGGTGGTGTTGCAGGATCGGCATCGGTTGAATCTACCCTGATTGCCAAATTCGACGGTACTATTCAGTTCGATGGTGTTCGCTCTGTTAATACAACCAATGCGGAAGGCGAAGATGTGAAAGTGGTTATTGGCCGTACCGGTGAAGCCCGTATTATAGATACCAAGAACGACAGGCTGTTAATTACCAACAATATTCCTTACGGTTCTACATTGTTGGTAAAAGACGGGCAAAAAGTAAGCAAGGGCGATCCGATTTGCTCCTGGGATCCTTACAATAACGTAATTGTTGCTGAAGTTGATGGTGTACTGCAATTTGAAAATGTAATAGAAGGTATTACCTATCGCGAAGAATCGGACGAACAAACCGGTCACCGTGAAAAAGTGGTTATCGAAACAAGAGATAAAACCAAGATCCCTTCCATCGTAGTAGAAGGAAAAACTACCAAGTCCTACAACCTGCCTACCGGCTCGCATATTATGCTCGATGAAGGAGATGATGTGAAAGCAGGTAAAGTGTTGGTGAAAATACCTCGTATACTGGGTAAGTTGAAAGATATTACCGGTGGTCTGCCTCGCGTAACCGAATTGTTTGAAGCGCGTAATCCGAGCAACCCTGCAGTGGTTTCGGAGATTGATGGGGTGGTTTCAATGGGAACTGTAAAACGCGGTAACCGTGAAATTATTATTGAAGCGAAAGATGGGGTTACAAGGAAATATTTAGTACCTCTGACCCGCCAGATTCTGGCGCAGGACGGCGACTTCGTAAAAGCAGGCTCTGCACTTTCCGACGGACAAACTTCTCCGCAGGATATCCTTTCCATCCAGGGACCGTTTGCAGTGCAGCAATACGTGGTAAATGAGATACAGGAAGTGTACCGTTTACAGGGTGTGAGGATCAATGATAAGCATATCGAAGTAATCGTGCGTCAAATGATGCGTAAAGTAAGCATTGTGGATCCGGGCGATACCCGCTTCCTTGAGGATGACCTGGTAGATAAGTTTGAATTTGTGGATGAGAACGATTTTGTGTACGAGAAGAAAGTAGTGACCGAACCCGGGGATTCTGCCAAGCTGCGTGCAGGCCAGATTATCAGTTTGCGCGACCTGAGAGAAGAAAATTCGGTACTGCGTCGCAACGACAAAAAGCCAGTGGAGTTCCGTGATGCACAGCCGGCTACCTCTGCGCCCACCCTGTTGGGTATTACCAAGGCCTCATTGGGTGTGCAAAGCTGGATTTCGGCCGCTTCCTTCCAGGAAACTACCAAGGTGCTTTCCTCGGCCGCCATACACGGTAAGGCCGATGATATGCTGGGATTGAAGGAAAACGTAATCACTGGTCACCATATTCCTGCCGGTACGGGCTTGCGTGAGTTTGAGAACATGATCGTGGGAAGCAAGGAAGAATACGAGTTATTGCAAACCACCCGTGAAGCAATGGCTTTCGACGAAGAAGAATAACGGTCCGGTAGTCAAATCAGGCTACCCCGGATAATCAGGTTTAAAACATAGTAAGGAGCAGTTCCGCAAAGCGATGGAATTGCTCCTTTTGCTTTCAGGTTTTCCGGGCAAAATACCTTACCTTTCAATAACGATCATAATTCTTTAATGTAAAACCTTATTTGTTATGCCTATTGTAAAAGTTATTGAAGTAATTGCCTCCTCAGAAAAAGGAATAGATGATGCCATTCAGCAAGCGGTTGCCGAAGCATCAAAAACCATCCACAATATCGACTCCGTTTACGTAAAAGACATCAAAGCTCATGTGAAAGACGGCAAGATATCCACGTACGGATGTGTATGCAAGATATCCTTCCGGGTAGATGATTAATAAGCGGGCAAAAATATGATCAGATATTTTTCGGCACTCTCTTTTTGGATAATATGTGTTTTGGCGGGATGTGTCAACAAAAACAGGGAAGAAAAGCTGAACCTGCGGGAAAAGGCTTTGCTTGAAAAAGAAAAGGAATTTGCCCTGAAAGAATCCGATTACCAATCTCTTGTCAGAATGCGCGACAGTATCCTGGCGCTTCAGAAGGATACGGTGATTGTACAAAACTGGCCCGATGTGGTCGTAGGCCTGTGGAACAGCAAAGTGGTGTGTATCGAATCCAGTTGCGGCAATTATGCGGTGGGTGATGTGCGTACCGATCAATGGGAATTTGCATACGACTCCGCCCGACTCATTACTAAGGTAACCAGCGGCAATAAACTGGTACGTGTGTACAATGGTAGTTATCAGGACAGCACCATTTCGCTCAGTTTTTCTACCGATTCCACATCGGCCAAAAGAGTAAAAATGGAGGTCTCCATCGCAGGTATTACTCCCCAGAAATTAAAAGGAACCAGAACCGTTAGCGTTGGCCACGAATGCCAGGCTGTTTTTTCGGTGGAACTGGTGAAAAGCAAAACCAATCCCGAATAATTCTTTGTTATGGTATTGTTGAAACTTCAAAGCATCACCCTGCCTATTGAAGACCCCGTAATGAAATTTCTGGTGGTGCTCATTATTATCCTGGGAGCGCCGCTACTTCTCAATAAAATCAAAGTACCGCATTTACTCGGATTAATCATTGCCGGGGCTGTTGTGGGACCCAACGGGTTTAACTTGCTGTCCCGCGACAGCAGCATAGTAGTAACAGGTACTACCGGGTTACTCTATATCATGTTTCTCGCAGGTCTGGAAATAGACATGGGAGAATTCAGGAAGAATAAATGGCGCAGCCTCACATTCGGACTCTACACCTTTATAATTCCCTTTGTGCTTGGATATTGGGCAGCCGAATATATATTAGGCTATTCCATACTCACTTCGGTTCTTTTTGCCAGTTTGTTTTCGTCTCATACATTGATCGCTTACCCTCTTGTGAGCAAAATGGGTATTGCGAAAGGCAAGGCAGTTAATATTATTGTAGGAGGCACCATGATTACCGATGTTCTGGCCCTGATGGTGCTGGCGGTTATTGTGGGTATGTCGCAGGGTCAGGTAAATACCGGTTTTTGGATAAAACTTTCCAGCTCCGTCATCCTCTTTGGCCTGATAGTGCTCCTGCTTTTTCCGATTATCGGAAGATGGTTCTTTAAGAAAGTAAAGGATAAAATATCTCAGTATATTTTCGTGTTGGTGATGATCTACCTCGCCGCCATGTTGGCCGAACTGGCGGGAGTGGAAGCCATTATCGGAGCCTTCCTGGCCGGGCTGGCGCTGAACCGTCTGATCCCGCATACTTCTTCGCTAATGAACCGGGTGGAATTTGTGGGAAATGCGATTTTCATCCCGTTTTTCCTGATCAGCGTGGGCATGCTGGTCGATTTCAAAGTGTTCTTCAACAGTTGGAACACCATTGGGGTGGCGGCTATCATGATCGCAGCATCTATTGGCGGAAAATACCTGGCTGCCGTAGCTACGCAAAAAACTTTTCGGCTAACCAAAGCCGAAGGGGGATTGATCTTCGGACTCAGCTCCGCGTCCGCAGCGGCCACCCTCGCTACCGTAATGGTAGGATACAATATTATTCTTTCTGAAAATGAATTGGGAGAGCCCGTCAGATTGCTGGATGAACATGTGCTGTACGGAAGCATTTTGTTGATTCTTGTGTCCTGCACTATCTCCTCTTTTGTTTCCTCCGCGAACGCCAGAAAAATTGCCGAAGCAGATAATGAAGATAAAATGGCGGGTAATTCGCACGACGAAGAACGTATTCTTCTGGCCCTGAACCATGCCGATACGGTAGATCCGATGGTGAACATGGCAATGATAATAAAGCAAAAGTCCAATGAAGATGATTTGTATGCGTTGAATGTAATTAATGAAGAAAAGAACGAATCTTCACTCAAAAACGCAGAAAAACTGCTGCACGATGCGGTGCATAATGCGGCTGCCAATGATGTGATCATTCAACCCTTAACGCGGTTCGATAATGATGTGGTAAATGGTATTAATAATGTGATAAAGGAAAAACGTATTACCGATATGATTATTGGTGTACAACCCGGCAAAACTTTTTCATCCTCTCTGGTTTATAATATCTACAACGGTTACCTGCAAAATGAAAGCATTAATTTATACGTTTATCACGCCATACAACCCGTGTCTACCATGCAGCGGTATGTTGTATTTATACCGCCAAAGGCCGAAACCGAAGCCGGCTTCTTTTATGGACTTTTGCGAATATGGAATATTGCGCGAAACTCTGGTGCTGTAATGGATTTTTATGTTTTTGAACCAACAGCCGGGGTGCTCAAAAGGATTATAAAGAAAGTAAATATTGAAGGTCGCTTCCATGTTATTGAAAACTGGAAAGACGTGGAAGCCGCGGCGCGGGAGATCGATGATAATGAAGGGTTGATTATTTTAATGGCCAAAAGAGGAATGGCTTCTTATGTGCCTCAGATGCGCTTTGTGCCGGAAATGCTCAATAATAATTTCTCCGGCAGGAATTACCTCCTGATCTTTCCCCATACTTTGACCGATGATACGGTGGGTAACGGACTTGAAAGACGGTCGGTGAGTAACCACGGCGATTTTGCGGAAATCGGCAATATCGTAAGAAAATTGTTTAAATAGTTTAACGATAGGACGGTTTTCCGTTAAGCCTTTCCTAAGAATAAAAGGATTTTCGATTGTTTTTCAATTCAATTCTTATATTGCAGCACTAAAAACAGAAAAGAATTTATGAAGCAGGGTTTATTGATTGTGAATGCTTTATTAGCAATTGCTGTTTCTTATTTACTGTACAAGCAGTTTAGCAGTTCTGCTTCGCCCGCTATTACTGCTGCAAGCGGTTTGCAAGGCAAGGATTCTGTAAGCCAGAAGAAGATTCTGTTTGCGTATATCAATATGGATTCCATCCAGGTGAAGTATGAACTAGCGAAGCGAACCCTGCGCGAGGTGGAAAAGCGCAGAGAGGGAATCGAGAATGAATTGAAAAAGATGGAAAATGCCATCAAAAATAAACTCGACGGTTATCAGCAACGGGCGGCTACGATGACAGAAGAACAGGCTATGGCTGCCAGGGAGGATATGGACAAAAGCCAGCGCGATTTTATGGATCGGAAAATGTCGCTGGAAGAAGATTTTGGTCAATGGCTTCAGGCAAAGAATATGAGTGTTATGAAAGATATTCAGGATTACCTGAAAGGGTTCAATGCCGATGGCACCTACTCATTTATTTTTTCGTATGAACCGGGTTTGTTCTATTACAGCGATACAACTTATGATATTACCCACCAGGTTATAAGTGGGTTAAATGAGCAATATAAGGCCAGGAAAAAATAATCGTTTTATAAAGTCCAATCTACGATTTCGTTTTCCCATTCTTTTTTGTAAGGAACCTTTACCCGGATATAATTATCGGTATATCCTTCCATCATGCTTTGCCCGGCATCCTGATTTTTAATATTCGTTTCAAAGAGTACTTTGCGGGTTTCTCCGGCATGCTGCGATTCAAAATACTGCATCTTCATGTAAGAAAGATTGCGCAAGGCCTTATTTCGCTGGTGCCTGATATGTATAGGAACCACCGGTTTCAGCGAAAGCGCAAAAGTATTGTCTCTTTCCGAGTAAGTAAATACATGCAGGTACGAAATATCTAATCCATGTAAAAAATCGTATGTTTCTTTGAATTCGCTTTCTGTTTCTCCCGGAAAACCCACTATTACATCTACGCCAATGGCGGCATGCGGCATCAATGTCTTAATCAGTCCAACTCTCTCCGCATACAATTCCCTCTTATACCGGCGGCGCATCATTCCTAATATTTTATTGCTGCCGCTTTGTAAAGGAATATGAAAATGCGGCATAAACTTTTTACTGTTGGCCACAAACTCAACGATTTCGTTGGTCAGTAAATTGGGTTCGATCGAAGAAATACGATATCGGTCTATCCCTTCTACTTTTTCGAGTTCCTGTATAAGGGAAAAAAAATTGTCTCCTTTTTTCCTTTGCTGCGCGCTATCCCCGGGAAGAGGCGAACGGAAGTCGCCCAGGTTAATCCCGGTTAACACAATTTCCCTTGCTCCGTCCGCGGCCAGGTTGCGGGCATTCTGTACTACATTGGCAACGGTGTCGCTACGGCTTTTTCCACGGGCCAGCGGAATGGTACAAAAGGAACAATTGTAATCGCATCCGTCCTGTACTTTTAAGAAAGTGCGTGTACGGTCGCCCATCGAAAAAGAGCTGTTAAAACCATTTACTTCTTCAATATCACAACTGCATATTTTAGCCGAATCGCCTTTGGATATTTCTCCGATATGTTTGGTGATATTGAACTTTTCGGCTGCTCCTAATACCAGATCCACGCCCGGTATTTCGGCTATTTCTTTGGGCTTTAACTGGGCATAACATCCTGTAATTACCACGATGCTGGCCGGTGCTTTCCGCTGTATGCGGCGAACCAGTTGCCGGCATTCCTTATCGGCGTTATCGGTAACCGAACAAGTGTTAATTACATATATATCCGCCTGGTCACTAAAATCCTTCTTTACATAGCCTTCCCTTTCCATCAATCTGGATAGGGAAGAAGTTTCGGAGTAATTAAGCTTGCATCCCAACGTGTGAAAAGCCACTGTTTTTGAGCCTTGCATAGGTGGGCAAAGGTAATTTTTTTAATCGATAATAACGTTACCCTTTCTGCAGTCAGGATAGGGCTGCAAGGCGCTTAAAAGGCAAGCGATCCAACCTTTTCACGGAATACTTGTATTCTTAATAATGAAGTAATACAGGATGTATATTTTTACCACCGAAGGGATATTTAATATTTTAGTTAACTAATAATCAATACTATGTTGAAAGTTTTTTTTGCCGTCGTCTCTCTGTCGGTTTGTATGGGGCTGGCAGCTCAGTCCACTGTTTCGGGTTATGTCTATGTAGACAATAACAATAATGGTGTATTTGATAAACGAGAAAAAGGAATCGGCGGAGTAGCGGTTTCAAATGGTAAGGAAGTAGTGCTTACCAATCAGAAAGGGCATTATCAACTTCCCGTAGATAATGATAATATCATTTTTGTAGTGAAGCCCACCGGTTATCGTTTCAGGAACGATGCCCACAACCTGCCCGAATTTTACCGGATCCACAAACCCCAGGGTTCTCCCTCCTCCTTTCAGTACAAAGGGGTGGAGCCCACCCCACCGCTGCCTAAAAGCCTCAACTTTGCCTTGTACCCGCAAAACGAAGCCTCCGACTTCTCTGTACTCGTTTTGGGCGATCCCCAGCCCTATAACCAGGACGAGCTTGACTTTTTTTCGCGGGGCATTATCAACGATATTACCCCTTCCAGCGGCGCAGCCTTCGGGATCAGCCTGGGCGATATAGTGGGCGATAACCTCAATCTGCACCAGCCCTATAAAGAAATTGTAGCAAAGCTCAACCGCACCTGGTACAATGTAATGGGCAATCACGATATGAATTATGAAGCCGATACAGATGTTCTTTCCGATGAAACATTCGAAAAAAATTTCGGCCCTAATAATTATTCCTGGAATTACGGCAATGCGCATTTTATTATCCTGGATAATATTCTATACCCCGACCCCCGCGACGGAAAGGGATATTGGGGCGGGCTCCGACCGGATCAGATAGCGTTTTTGAAAAATAATCTGCAACACGTCGACAAAAACAAACTAATTGTAGTGGCTTTTCATATTCCTTTCTCCAATGAGGGGGGAGGCGCTATCCGGCCCGATGACAGGAAAGCCCTGTTCGATCTGTTGAAAGACTACGAAAACTGCCTGTTGCTTTCGGCGCATACGCATTATCAAAAGCAGGTT
Source organism: Paraniabella yanshanensis (assembly GCA_040393015.1). GTDB lineage: Bacteria > Bacteroidota > Bacteroidia > Chitinophagales > Chitinophagaceae > Niabella > Niabella yanshanensis_A. The sequence goes on along the minus strand of JBEBUZ010000013.1, from coordinate 41,327 downwards.
TACTATAACCAGGCCGATGGCTGGCTCGGCAAAAAGCCCCTGCATGAGTATAATGTAGGCACTACATCGGGCGATTGGTACTCGGGCGAATTGAACCAGGAGGGCGTGCCCGACGGTACTATGCGCGACGGCACCCCCCGCGGATATGCATTCCTGAATATCAGCGACAATCGCTACAATCTTCGTTATAAAGTGGCAGGAAGAGACAGCAGCTACCAGATCGCCATATACGCACCCAAAATAGTAGTCCGGAACAGCCGGGGCAGGGCGCCTTTTTACGCAAACTTTTTCATGGGCTACAAAACGGATAAAGTAGAATACAGGATTGGTAACGGCAAATGGACAAAAATGCAGCATCAACCGGGCTTTGATTATAATTACCTGCTTAAGGTGATGAAATACGATCAGACCGAAACCGTCATTTCGGGCCGCCGCCCCTCGGCACCCACTTCCTCCGATCATATCTGGGCCGGGGTGATCGATAAAAACCTGGCGCCGGGTCGCCATACCATTTATGTAAGAGCAAAAGACCGGTTAGGGAATGTGTTTCTGCAGCAACAGGTGTATACCGTACAGTAAAGTCAAACTGGTTGAAAAATAAAAAAACCTCCTGTCGGTCGGGAGGTTTTTTTGTGGTATAGTGCGAATAAAAAATCAATCTACCTTGCCGGCGTCCGCCAATACCTCACCCGTCATCTGAGCCGGGATGGGCAGCTTCATGAAACTCAGGATGGTTGGGGCAATATCTCCCAGTTTTCCTTCCTTAATGGCGCCGCGCCAATTATTATCGATAATGAACAAAGGCACAGGATTCATGGTATGGGCAGTATTGGGACTGCCATCCTCGTTAACCAGGTAGTCGGAATTGCCATGATCGGCCGTTAAAAAAATAATATAATCCTGCTTTAAAGCTTCCGTTACAATCTGCTCTACACAGCGGTCCACCGTTTCTACTGCCTTGATGGCAGCCGAAAAAACGCCTGTATGCCCTACCATATCGGCATTGGCAAAGTTTAAGCAGATGAAATCGGCAGCCTGGTTACGAATTTCCGGCAGCAGGGCTTCCGTGAGTTCATAGGCGCTCATCTCTGGCTGAAGATCGTAAGTAGCTACTTTGGGAGAGGGTTTTAAAATCCTGGATTCACCGTCGAAAGGGAGTTCACGCCCGCCACTGAAGAAAAAAGTGACATGCGGATATTTCTCTGTTTCGGCTATACGAATTTGCTTCAGGCCGTGGGCGGCAATCACTTCACCCAAGGTATTACTCAGGTCTTCATTTCTAAAAATAGCCTTTACGCCGATGAAGCTGTGGTCGTACACGGTCATGGTGGTATAGTCCAGCGCCAGCTTATGCATGCCAAAGTCGGGATGATCGGCCTGTGTTAATACTTCTGTGATTTCCCGGCAGCGATCGGTTCGGAAATTAAAACACAATACATGATCACCCTCCCCAATAGTAGCCACCGGCTGGCCATCGGCTCCCATTATCACTGTGGGAAGAATAAACTCATCTGTAATGTTGTCTTCATAGCTCTGCTTCACCGCATCAATCCCGGTTGAAGCGGTCACTCCCCGGCCCTGTACCAGGGCTTCGTAAGCTTTTTGAACGCGTTCCCAGCGCTTGTCGCGATCCATGGCGTAGTAACGGCCGCTCACAGTGGCGATCTCTCCCAGGCCAATGGTGTCGATATGTTTCTGTAGTTCTTCAATAAAAAACAACCCGCTTTTAGGATCGGTGTCGCGCCCATCGGTAAAAGCGTGCACGAATACCCTGCTTAGCCCGTTTTCTTTGCAAATATCCAGCAGAGCCTTCAGGTGGTTAATATGTGAGTGTACGCCTCCATCGCTCACCAGGCCCATTAAATGAAAAGCTTTGTTATCAGCTTTTGCCGCTTGCAAACTGCGGGTAAGCGTAGGGTTATTAGCCAACTCACCGCTTTTGATAGCCACGTTGATGCGCTGCAGTTCCTGGTACACAATTCGTCCGGCCCCCAGATTCAGGTGGCCTACTTCCGAATTGCCCATTTGCCCTTCGGGCAACCCCACCAGCTCCCCAAAAGTGGTCAGGGTAGTATGAGGATACTGCTGGTATAATGACCGGGTAAAGGGAACATTTGCATTTTGGATAGCATCAGCCGATGCAACGTTTCCGAGTCCCCAGCCGTCCATAATAAGAAGGATAGCTTTTTTTTGATGCGTTGACATTGTAAATGTGTTGATTATCAGTATGTTAAAAAGTAAAAAATCCTTTAAATAAGGGGTAAAGTTAACAAATGATAAGAGAAGAAAGTCTTAATTTGGCATATTTTTGGAACCTCTTTTAATAAAACGACTCAGGAAATGAAGAAAATCGCAGGTACTATAATGGTTGTTTCAGCGCTGTTTATCGCCTTATCCCTCCATGCGCAGGGAATTGATGGGGTAGTAAATGGGCTTAAAAAAGGAAATGCAGCACAGGTGACCGAGAATGCAGGGGACAGTTTTTCGCTTACTTTGCTGGACAAGAGTGGTAATTATAAGAATGCCCAGGCTCAACAATTGCTCAAGGATTTTTTTGGCAAAAACACCGTGAAAGCATTTGATTTAAAACACAAGGGAAATTCCCCTAACGGCCAGTATGCTATTGGTACATTAGCTACCACCGGCGGCAGTTACCGGGTTAATATTTTTATGAAAAAGGACAATAGGAAGGAAGTGATCAAGGAACTGCGTATTCAATTAATAGAGTAATAAACATATTTTAATTAAGTTTGAAGCCTCTCTTTACGGGAGGCTTTTATTTTAATATATATGAACCAGGAGTTTCAAGAAAAACTGAGACATTTAATTGATGAGGCGCTAAGGGAAGATATCGGTAGTGGCGATCATTCTACTTTGTCAAGCATCGATGCCGACGCCGAGGGGCGCGCTGTTTTGAAGATAAAAGAAGACGGCATATTGGCCGGGGTGGAAGTGGCGAAATTTATATTTGAGTACAAAGAGCCTGGCTGCGATTTTCGACAAATTAAAAAAGATGGCGAGCCGATGGTTGCCGGGGAAACAGCGTTTGAGATAGGGGCGCACGAACATACCATCCTGCAATGTGAGCGCCTGGTGCTGAACTGTATGCAGCGCATGAGCGGGATTGCTACTCTTACACGCAGCTATGCCGATCGGATCAGGGGATATAAGACCCGCTTGCTCGATACCCGTAAAACCACTCCCAACTTTCGTTTACTCGAAAAGGAAGCCGTTCGTATCGGGGGTGGCGTTAATCACCGGTTTGGCTTGTATGATATGATAATGCTTAAAGACAACCATATCGACTATGCGGGGGGTATAGAAAAAGCCATCGACAGGGCCTACCGTTATTTACAGGAGCATAAGCTTGATATACCCATCGAAGTGGAAACCCGTACGCTGGAAGACGTAAAAAAAGTGATAGAAACCGGCGTGGGAAAAGTGTCGCGGGTTATGTTGGATAATTACACCCCCGCCCAAATCGTGGAAGCCCTTAGTTGGATGGAGGGCCGCTTTGAAACCGAAGCCAGCGGTGGTATCAACCTGGAGACTATTGAAAGCTATGCGGCCACGGGTGTTGACTTTGTAAGTGTGGGCGGACTGATACACCAGGCCAGAAGCCTGGATCTGAGTTTGAAAGCGGCATTGTAGTTGACCGGCCATTGTTCACGGCTCAAAAGCTACGAACAATGACCGGAACTAATTTACTTTCTGTGCAAGGCAATACTCAGCACCTCGCTCATCTTATCTACATAATGAAATTTCAGGCCCTTGATAAAAGAAGTTTCCACTTCTGATACGTCTTTTTCGTTTTGAGAACAGAGTACGATCTCTTTTAAGCCGGCTCGTTTGGCGGCCAGTATTTTTTCCTTGATGCCGCCTACGGGTAATACCTGTCCGCGAAGAGTGATCTCGCCCGTCATGGCTAAGAAAGGCTTTACCTTTTTACCGGTCAGTGCCGATGCGATGGCTGTCATCATGGTAATACCTGCGCTGGGTCCGTCTTTGGGAGTAGCTCCTTCCGGTACATGTATGTGAATAGCTTTTTTGCTAAAAAGGGAGGGGTCGATATTGTATTCCTCTGCATGCGATTTCAGATAACTCAGGGCGGTGGTTGCGCTTTCTTTCATCACATTACCCAGGTTGCCTGTAAGGTGTAATTCACCTTTTCCATCGCTAAGGCTCGCCTCGATAAATAAAATATCGCCGCCAACATAAGTCCAGGCAAGTCCCACAGCCACACCCGGAACATTGACGGCCTTATAAAGATCGTTGTTGAATTTAGGCTTACCTAAAATTTGCTGTAGTTCTTCCACCGACAGAGAGGCGCTGAGTTTTTCATCCATCGCTATTTTTTTGGCGCGGTTGCGCATAATGCCCGCGATCAGCCTGTCCAGTTCCCGTACGCCGCTTTCCCGTGTGTAATCGGCTATCAGGCGCTCCAAAACTTTATCTCCGATCTTGAAGCTGCTTTTGGGAATGCCGTGCAACTCTTTTTGTTTGGGGATAAGATGTCGTTTGGCGATCTCTATTTTTTCTTCGATGGCATAACCACTGAGGTTAATAATTTCCAGCCGGTCCCTTAAAGCCGGCTGAAGGTTCTGAAGGTTGTTGGCCGTGGCAATAAACAGAACCTTACTCAGATCATATTCCAGCTCGAGGTAATTATCGTAGAAGCTGTTATTTTGTTCAGGGTCCAGCACTTCCAGCAAAGCGCTGGAGGGGTCGCCGCGAAAATCGTTCCCTACCTTATCAATTTCATCTAAAACTATCACCGGATTACTGCTTTTCGCTTTACGCAGCGACTGAAGGATGCGGCCGGGCATAGCACCGATATAAGTTTTACGGTGGCCACGAATTTCGCTTTCATCGTGCAGGCCTCCCAGGCTCAGGCGGATATATTTTCGTCCCAGGGCACTGGCGATACTTTTTCCCAGCGATGTTTTACCGATGCCGGGAGGGCCGAAAAAGCAGAGAATAGGGCTTTTCATATCACCCTTTAATTTTAAAACAGCCAGGTATTCGAGGATACGCTCTTTAATTTTTGCCATACCATAATGGTCATTGTCAAGTGTTTTTTTGGCATTTTGGAGGTCGTAATGATCTTCGGTATATTCCTCCCAGGGAAGATCCAGCATCAGGTCAATATGGTTGTACACTACCGAGTAGTCGGGCGTGCTGGGGTGCATGCGTTCCAGCTTTTCAATTCCCTTCTGAAAAGCTTCTTTGGCAGCGGCCGGCCATTTTTTGGTCTCCGCTTTTTTCTGCATTTCTTTTATTTCCTGCGAGTTGGAATCGCCTCCTAACTCTTCTTTAATACTTTTCAGCTGTTGCTGTAAAAAATATTCCCGTTGTTGTTTATCCAGTTCGGTACGGGTTTTATTGGTCACTTTGTTTTTCAGCTCTACAAATTGCAATTCTTTTTGCAGTAATTCCATCAGGTTCACCGCCCGGTGTTTAATATCAGTCAATTCAAGTAATTTCTGCTTCTCACGGATAGAAGTGCTGAGGTTGCTGCTTACAAAATGAATCAGGAAAACAGGATTTTCAATATTTCTCAAGATGAGGGTCGCTTCCGAAGGAAGGTTGGGCGATTGCTGTATGATATTGGCGGCGATATCTTTAATATTGGCGATATATGCGTCAAAATCGGCGTCTTTCGGGGTTTCTTTTTCCGCGATCCTCGTGGTTCTGGCCTTGAAATAAGGCTCGTGTGCAGTCAATTCTTCGATGGCAAATTTGCTCCGGCCCTGTATGATCACAGTGGTTCCTCCGTCGGGCATTTTAATCAGTTTGATAATCCTCGCGATGGTACCTATTTTTTCCAGGTCTGTAAACGCCGGCTCTTCAATGGTAGAGTCCTTCTGGGCCACCACCCCGATGAATTTATCGCCTTTATAAGCGTCATTTACGGCTTGTATACTCTTGTCTCTGCCTACGGTAATAGGCAGCACCACTCCCGGAAACAGTACGGTATTTCTCAGGGGTAAAATGCCTACCTCATTAGGTATAATATCCTGGCTGTCATCGGAATCGTTTTCATTAAGGGGAAGTATCGGCATAAAATCCATATCATCTTCGGGAGTCAGAAACACGTTATTGAAATTCATAATTTAATTTTTGAGACAAACTGTCATTCGTACCCCCTTTTTTTCAGGAGGCCGGGTAAAATAAAACGGCCTAAACACCGGCAATATTAGTGCCATGGAGTCGTATTCCGAAAACTTGTCGTGCCCGGTTCCAAAGATGTCGCTCTGGCTCCGGATATCCGCCATTTTGTTACCTCTGGTAAAAGGGAGGTGAAAGAAGTGAGGAGGTCTAAAACGCAAGACCCAGGGTAAACTGCAAGGCCTGGTTTTTCCACTCTTCCTGTGCCGGCAGGTCGCTGATATTGCTTAAGCCAATGATATATCGTGCCGATATCCTGACTATTTTGAAATGAAGTGCTGCGCCGCCGGCCATTGAAAAATCGCCCCGCTTAAAGGCGTCTTCGCCGTTTTGGAACAGGTTTTTATTGCTGTTCAGAATAACGCCGAATTGGGGTCCGGCTTCCACATGGAGTGGGCCGGCTACTTTAACATTGGCCATAATGGGTATGGAGAGATAATTGAGTTTTGCTTTGAACTGGTCCGATTTAAAATCGGGCAGCGCATTGACAGGATTGTCATCACGTGTGGCCGTGGTTTGAGAAAAAAGTATTTCCGGATTGATACTGAACCGGCTGCCGATGCCTATTTCGGCAAAACCACCCACAAGGTAGCTGTACTCGAATTCCTGTTTGAAACTTTTTCCATCTATTTTCCCGGCGTTTATACCTGCTTTTGCACCAATATGAAACTGGGCGTTACCAACCAAAGTGAAAGTACCGGCGATAATCGTTAGAAGAAAATAGCGGAACAGCATGGGCATAATTTATTTAGTTACTATAAAATTATGAATTTTTTTTGGTTTTGCAACCTATGATTCTGTTAAGACAAACCCTGATTTTTAATGGCTTTAAGCCAGTTCTATAACGGTAATTTCCGGCAGAATGCCCACCCTGCCGGGGTAGCCAATAAAGCCAAATCCACGGTTTACGTACAATTTCTGGTTGCCCTGCTCGTATAACCCCGCCCAATATTTGTAAACATATTGTACCGGGCTCCAGCGGATACCAGGCACTTCCACGCCAAACTGCATGCCGTGGGTATGTCCGCTTAGGGTGAGGTCGATATTTTTGTAGCCGGTGCTTACTTCGGTGTCCCAATGTGAGGGGTCGTGGCTCATCAGGATTCTGAACGGGTAGTCTTCGGCGCCTTCCATCGCTTTCGACAGGCTGCCATAGCTGTGAAAACGCTCTTTGCCGCTGATGTTCTGCACGCCAATAAGGCCGATCTTTTCGCCGTCTTTCTCCAGCGGAATATGTTCGTCCAGCATCAGGCGCCAACCCATTTCCTTATGTGCTTTTTTCAGTGCTTCAAGGTTTTCTTCTTTCGCAGTGGCGCTGGGCCATTGGGCATAGTCGCCGTAATCGTGATTGCCGAGGGTAGAGTAAACGCCCAGCGGAGCTTTCAGGCGGCTGAATGCTTGTTGGTACTCACCCACTTCCTCACTTTTATTGTTCACCAGGTCGCCGGTGAACAGGATCAGGTCGGCATTTTGTTTCAGGATCAGGTCTATGCCCCGGTTTACTGCTTTTTGATTACTTAAGCTTCCCGTATGAATATCGGAGATATGAAGGATCTTCAGGCCTTTAAAAGCTGCGGGAAGATTGTTGAAAGATAGCCTGACGTTCTTGACCTGGTAGTTATATTTATTCGTTAGTCCGTAAAGGAAGGAAGAAAATAATCCGCCGCCCGCCATCACTCCCATCCAGGTGAGGAAGGACGATCGGGAAATACGATCGCCGGAGGTTCCCGCAATTTCACTTATTTCGTTGCTGTTGGAAAACAATTTGCCTGCAATCCATTGTACAGACCGGCGGATATCATCGGCGAAAAAGAACAGCGCCGCCACCAGTTTGCCCATAAAAAAGGCAAAGACAAAAATAAAGATAGTAGCCCGCAATAATTTATGCTGTTCGTTGAACTCGAAAAAAGGCAATAGCAGCACCACTGCCAATACCAATCCTGAAAGACTCCAATACCCGAAGTTGAAAAGCGTGCGACTTCTGCTCCCTGTAACAAATAAAGACCTTACAGAGAAGAAAACATACAGATCAATGAGTACCATTATCAAAATCAATATCCACCAGAAAGGTCCGTTGCGCATAGGTATATCATTAAACCGGTAAAATTACGCAATCCACTTAAAATAACGCCCGCTTTTCCGTTAACTGATTGTCAATAATTGCGGTCTCCGACCCATAATATCGGGGTTTTTACCGGTATTTTGAATTTTTTGCATGCACCGGCCGATTTTTTTGATCGCCAGGCTTTAAAAGATAAATGCTGATCTTTCGGGTTCGAAGGCAATGGTTAGGTTTTTTTAACGAAATTTGCGGGCTATGGCAAAAACAAAAAAGGAACCGGTTATCCTTATAACCAATGACGATGGTGTATTTGCGCCCGGAATAAAAGCCTTGTATGAATCGGTAAAAGACCTGGGAAAAGTGGTCATAGTAGCACCCGACAAGCCGCAGTCAGGTATGGGTCATGCCATTACCATTGGTCACCCCATCCGCCTGCAAAAAGTGGATGCTTTTGAAGGAGCAGATGCCTGGGCTTGTTCGGGCACGCCGGTAGATTGTGTCAAAATAGCAGTAGATAAAATACTGCACCGCAAGCCGGATATTTGTCTGAGCGGCATCAACCACGGACCTAATCACAGCATCAATGTTATTTATTCGGGAACGATGTCGGCGGCTATGGAAGCCGCCATCGAGAGCATTCCTGCAGTAGGTTTTTCGCTGATGAGTTACAGTATGGATGCCGATTTTTCGGCGGCGCAGCATTATGCCCGGCTGGTGACAAAAAAGATGTTGGGCAATAAAATGAGCAAGCATATTTTACTGAACGTGAATATACCACCCGCTTCTTTAGACGAGATCAGCGGGTTTAAGATATGCAAACAAGCCTACGCCAAATACCAGGAAAAATTTATTGAACGCAAGGATCCAAGCGGTAAAAAATACTACTGGCTAACCGGCGAATTTCTCAACTTCGATAATGCGAAAGACAGCGATGTATGGGCATTGGCCAACAATTACGTAAGCATTGTACCGGTTGAGTTTGACCTTACCGACTACGCGTTGAAGAAAAAACTGGAAACAGTTTGGAAAGACAAGCCCGCCCGTAAAGCGAAAACTGCCGAAAAGAAAGTAGTAAAGAAAAGTATGCCCAAGTCTGCATAAGAAACCCCCTCTGGTTAATGGTGTTAAATATTCATCGCTCAATCTTTCACCCTTGATTTACAGCAACAGAAAATATTATATCATAGCCGGAGAGGCCTCAGGCGATTTGCATGGCGGCAATCTTATAAAAGCTATTAAAACAAAGGATCCCCACGCCGATATACGTGGCTGGGGTGGCGACAAAATGGAGGCAGCGGGTATGAGCCTGGTAAAGCATTACCGCGAGCTGGCTTTTATGGGTTTTATAGAAGTGGTTAAAAACCTCGGGACGATTGTAAAAAACCTTAAACTTTGCCGCGAAGATATTCTCGCTTTTAAACCCGATGTGCTGGTGCTGATAGACTACCCCGGTTTTAACCTTAGGATTGCCCGGTGGGCCAAAGAGCAGGGTATTAAAGTGGTTTATTATATTTCCCCACAGGTATGGGCCTGGAAAGAAAACCGGGTGAAAATGATGCGCCGCTGCATCGACAAAATGCTGGTTATTCTCCCGTTTGAAAAGGACTATTTTAAGAACAAATGGAACTGGGATGTAATCTATGTGGGTCATCCGCTCATTGAGGAGCTGGAGCGCAAGCGGAAAGAAGGTTCGCACCTGGTGATCAAAGATGAAGATGGGGCGGTGAACCGGAAGCCTGTAATAGCATTGCTCCCAGGCAGTCGCAAACAGGAAATTGAGAAAAAACTGCCGGTAATGCTCGAAGTAAGTAAGGCCTTCCCGGCTTATCAGTTTGTGGTAGCCCAGGCGCCTTCGCTTGAAACTTCGTTTTATGAACAGTATACCAGCCAATACCCCAATGTGAGTATTGTAAATAACCAAACCTACGACCTGTTGATGCAATCCACCGCTGCATTGGTTACCTCGGGAACGGCAACTCTCGAAACCGCTTTATTAGGCGTGCCCGAAGTAGTGTGCTATAAAGGGTCGGAGATCAGCTACCAGATAGCCAGGCGGGTCATCAGCATTAAGTATATCTCCCTTGTAAACCTTATTATGGATAAGGAGGTGGTAAAGGAGCTGATCCAGGGAGAAATGACGACTGACAATCTTGTTAAAGCCTTAAACGAATTATTAAATGATGGGGCTACACAAAAGCGTTTAGCCGGGGATTATGCGATATTAAAGGAAATGCTAAGTGCAGGCGGCGAAGCTTCTGATCAAGCCGCAGACAATATCCTGTCTCTAATGCCGGGTTAGGGCGCGGATGATAATAATGATAATGGCAATCAGGAACAGGAAGATACTCAACCGGTTGATGCCGTGCATATAGCCTACCCAACTGCTTTTGGGCCGGTCGGGGTCTTTTTTCTTTAAAAATAAATATTCCGCTAACTGTTTAAGTACGCCCATATTATTTCCTGTTAAAGGGTTCCTGAACGATTTTTTAATCCGTTAATATTCCTGATATACCCCGTAGCGCTTTTGAAACAAACCCACATTTACGCCGGCTCTTATCACCGGTACAATTTGTACGCGACTGTCACCGTTATTATTGTAACTTACATCTACATAAGGACTGTTCCTGTCTTTCAGCACATCGGCCAGAATTGAAAAATAGAAAAATGTGGTGGATCCTTTGGCCCGCCCCGTAGCCAGGCCGCCACCGAGTAGCAGGGATGTAGCGTTGGCGTTGTATTTGGATGTAGGGGTAGCGGATCCGGCAGCTGTATAGTTAATGCTGGTGAAATTATGTTCTAACTGTGCCTGGGCGAATAAAAAGGAAACGGGGTAAGCCCTCATAAAAACGCCAGGCCCGTATACATGCTGCCTTAATTTATCGTTGTAATCATACACATCCTTCGATCCCTGGAATACATAGTTCAGCACAACGCCTGCATCTACATAATCGTTCAGTTTATAACCCAGTACCGGACTGGCGCCCAGGATGCTGCCGCCGGTATAAAACGAAGCGGTAATGCCGCCACCGGTAAACAGGTTGTGAGGTTTAAACCCTTTTTCAACAGGCAGCGGATCTTCATTGGCATTCCTCACTTTAATCTCTTCTTCCTGCGCCATCGCGTTAAAGCCGCTAATTGATAAAAGGACTGATAATGCGCCCACCATAGCCGAAAATTTCTTCATCTCTTCGTTTTAATTTTTGAAACGGTAAAAATAATACATATTTCTCAGCTGGTTCAACGGGCCTCTGGCATTCTTCCATATTTAACATCTCAATCGAATATTTTTCCCGGGTTTAAAATGCCGTTAGGGTCAAATACTTTTTTAATGTCCCGCATCAACTGCAACTGTTTTTCTTCAAACATAATATCCATAAAACCTTTTTGTACCAGGCCAATTCCATGTTCTCCGCTGATGGTGCCGCCCAGGCTTTTAACCAGTAAAAATAATTCCCGCAGGATGGGCTGCATGACAGGGTTTTGATAACTGTTGGGCGAGCCTTCTTTTTTGATGCGGATATGCAGGTTGCCGTCGCCGGCATGTCCGTAAGCTACTGCCTCAAACTCGTGCTTTCGTCCCAATGCTTTTAGCCCCCGGATCAGCCGGGGCAGTTCGGCCCTCGGCACTACTACGTCTTCTTCAATGGTGTAACCCGCTATTTTCACGTATTCGGCTACCCTGCGGCGTAGTTTCCAGAGTTCTTCTTTCTGCTGCGCATCGCCGGCGAACAGGATTTCCCCTGCGCCGTATTTTTCCAATACCCCGGTAATCTGTTCTATCTCTTTAAACAGAATATCCGTATCATTTCCATCCACTTCTACCAGCAGGTGGGCTTCTATATCGTCGTTAACCGGAACAATATAATCATTCTTGCTGCCCGCAATTTTGAGCGCATCAATTTCTATCAGCTCTAATGCGCTGGGTGTAAAGCCTGCACGAAACACCGCACTTACTGCTTCACTGGCTTTTTCGAGGCTGGCAAAGGGCGCCAGTACCAGCAAGTCTTGTTTTGGCAGCGGAATCAGTCGCAACACAATTTTGGTCACGATACCCAGGGTGCCCTCACTTCCTACGATCAGTTGTGTGAGATTATAGCCGGTAGCATTTTTTAGTACGTTGGCGCCGGTGTTTATGATTTCGCCCGTAGGTAATACCAGTTCCAGGTTAAGCACATAGTCCTTTACCACACCGTATTTTACTGCTTTAGGCCCGCCGCTGTTCTCCGAAATATTGCCGCCGATAAAACAGGAGCCCTTACTCGCCGGATCGGGCGGATAGAAAAGGCCTTTTGCGGCCACCGCATTTTGAAGCAGTTCTGTTATCACGCCCGGTTCGGTGGTTACCTGCAGGTTTCGTTCGTCGATATCCAGGATCTTGTTGAAGTATTCCATAGAGATAACAATGCCTCCCTGGTTGGGCAAAGCTCCGCCCGTAACGCCGGTGCCTGCACCCCTGGGTGTTACAGGTATTTTGTATTGATTGCATACCCTTAGTATATCGCTGATCTGCTGCGGTGAACCGGGTTTTATAACGAGTTGGGGAGGAAAGGACAGGGTTTCAGTTTCATCGCTTGCGAACTGGCGGAGAACCTCGGCATCGGAGAATATATTTTCTGCCGGAACCACGTTTTCGAGCAGTTGTTTTATCTCTTCCGCCGTTTTTTGAGCTAATGTTTCCATCACTGTAAATATAGTTTGTTTTTAAACAAGGGTTGAATTTAGACCGGATGTGTCGGCTCATCTTTATTATCTTTGCTCCTCTTTAATTATTATCACAATGGCAGGAATTCTGGAACAGATTGGCAATACGCCTTTGGTAGAACTTAGTAAAATATCGGTAAACCCCAACGTAAAAATATATGCCAAGCTGGAAGGAAATAATCCGGGCGGCAGTGTAAAGGACCGCGCAGCCTACGGCATGATCAAAGGAGCACTGGACCGGGGAGAAATTCAACCGGGAATGAAATTGATTGAGGCCACCAGCGGCAACACGGGCATCGCTTTATCGATGATTGCTAACTTGCTCGGTTTGGAAATTGAACTGGTAATGCCCGAAAATGCCACGCGCGAGCGGGTGCTCACCATGCAGGCGTTTGGCGCCAAAGTTATCCTGACTCCAAAGGCCGATGGGATGGAAGGCGCCATTGATTATGCCGGTGAAAAGATAAAAGAGGGTGGCTACCTGATGCTGAACCAGTTTGCCAATCCCGATAATCCGGGTATGCACTACAAAACTACCGGTCCCGAAATATGGAAAGACACTAAGGGGGAGATCACGCATTTTGTTTCCTCCATGGGTACAACAGGTACGATCATGGGTGTGTCGAAATACCTGAAAGAAGTGAACCCGGCGGTTCAAATCGTGGGTTGCCAGCCTACCGACGGATCCAGTATCCCCGGTATCCGGAAATGGCCCGAAGCTTATCTTCCCCGTATTTTTGACCGGAGCCGGATAGACAGAGTAATAGAACTGGACGAAAGCGATGCGCGCACTATGGCGAAGCGTTTGGCCCGGGAGGAAGCTGTATTTGCCGGTATGAGCAGCGGCGGCGCCGTTCATGCGGCCCTCGAATTATCGAAGGAACTCAATTCGGGAACTATCGTCTGCATTATCTGCGATAGGGGCGACCGCTATTTGTCGTCGGATCTGTTCGATCAATAATCGTTTCCCTTCACCTTTTCTTTTTCAATCCGGCTACCAGTTCATAAGAGTGATCGATCCATTCCCTTAGCATGGCAGCCCCTGCCGTTCCGTCTAGGGTAATCGTATTCCAATGTCTTTTATTCATGTGATAGCCGGGCTTCACGCAGTAGTATTCTTCCCTCAAGGCCAATGCCCGGTCGGGATCGCACTTTACATTAAAAGAAAGCGGATCATTGTCTAATCCCATCAATAAAAAAATCTTACCTCTTACCTTGTATACCAGGGTGTCCGGTCCAAAAGGAAGTGTTTCCTCTACCTCGTCTTTTTCAAGGCAGTAATTGCGAATAACTTCGATGTTCATAATTAAAATGGCGATATCTAAATTAAACAAACGATTGCACGTAAAAAAGAGACGCAAAATAATTAACTTAACATTTCTTAGAAATAAAAGCTCATGTCGTTTAGTAGAAAATTTTTTTTAATTGCCGGTATCTTTTGGGCCGGCATCATTTCGGCACAGCCGCTACCCGGGCATAACCTGAAATTTGACCACTTGGCAGACCGATGGGATGAGGCCATGCCCCTGGGTAACGGAATGTTGGGAGCCCTGGTTTGGCAAAAAGGAGCCAGGATGAGGATATCACTCGACAGGGCCGATCTCTGGGACGAGCGAAAGGCCCTGAACCTTTCTGCCTTTAATTTTGCGGATGTAGAGCGATGGGTGAAGAATAACACTTACGATTCGGCACACCGGTTGGGAGATGCGCCCTACGATAAAATACCCTATCCCACTAAGCTGCCCGCCGCAGCTATCGAGTTTGAAATGGATTCGCTGGGCACGGTAGTGTCTAATACCCTGGATATAGCAACAGCGTTAAATACCGTGCAATTTGAGAACGGTATTATATTTAACAGCTATCTGCACGCCACCCGTGACGTGGGTTATTTTTCGTTTGAAAATATAGAAGAAAAGAAATTTCATGCAGTAGCAAAAACCCTGGTGCCGAAATTGGTGGTGCATAATTATGGCAAGAACCCTGATAATAGCGGTGGGGCGCCGGGCGGACTGGCGAAATTGGGCTATCCCGCAGGAACGGTTACAGAAACGTCCAATACTATTGTTTATCATCAACCTACTTACGAAGATCATTATTTTGAAGTGGCCCTGTCCTGGCATAAATTTCCGGGGAACAGGGTAATCGGACAATGGGTAATCAGCAATGACAGAAAGGCTAAACTTCCTCCGTTCGACTATAATTCGTCGGAACCTACCTACTGGCCCCGCCATATAGCCTGGTGGAAGCAATTTTGGTCGACCTCTTCTGTTCGCCTGCCCGACAGTCTGATTGAGAAACAATACTATCTCGAGATGTATAAACTGGGCTCAGTATCGCGACCCCATGCGCCCGCTATTACGCTCCAGGCAGTGTGGACGGCCGACAATGGCAGTTTGCCGCCCTGGAAAGGCGATTTTCACAACGATCTCAATACACAGTTGAGCTATTGGCCGGTTTATACCGGTAACCGTCTTGCCGAAGGCGAAAGTTTTATCAACTGGCTCTGGAAAAACAAAAAGAAAAATGAGCAATATACCCAACAGTATTTTGGGGTAGGCGGACTAAATGTGCCGGGGGTTGTGACCCTAAACGGCGACCCAATGGGCGGGTGGATACAATATGCGCTGGGTCCCACGGTGGGCGCCTGGTGTGCACAGCATTTTTACTGGCAATGGAAATACTCGATGGACGAAATGTTCCTCAAGTCAAGAGCTTACCCCTATATCCACGCCGTAGCTGTTTATCTTGAAAATATCACCCGACTCGAAAACGGTATCAGAAAATTGCCCCTGAGCTCCAGTCCCGAGTACAACGATAATCGTCGGGAAGCCTGGTTTACCGAATGGACCAACTTCGATCTTTCGCTGGTAAAATTTTTATTTAAAGCGGCGGCTGAAGTAGCTGTGGCCAATAATAAAAAGGCCGAAGCCGCTCATTGGGAAGTTATAGCCGGCCAGCTTCCGGCCTACGAGGTAAATGAAACGGGCTTCACAGTAGCGCCGGGTCAAAACCTCAACCATTCGCATCGCCATATGTCGCAATACATGGCCATATATCCCCTGGCTTTGCTCGATGTTAACCGGCCCGCCGACAAGGAACTTATTCAAAACTCTTTAAAGAGGATCGAAGAAATGGGTACGCGCGCCTGGTGCGGTTATTCTTTTAGCTGGATGGCCAGTTTGTACGCGAGGGCTTACGAAGCCGATAAAGCGGTAAAACAATTGCAGATTTTTGCAACCAATTTCTGCTCGCCCAATAGTTTTCACCTCAACGGTGATCAGAAGGGAGGAGAGCATTCGAATTTTACTTACCGCCCTTTTACATTGGAGGGTAATTTTGCCTTTGCACAGGGGGTGCATGAATTGTTATTACAGAGTCGAGAAAGTTATATCGAAGCATTTCCTGCTACGCCCCGGAGCTGGAAAGATGTGTCGTTTAAGAACCTGAGGGCGGAAGGAGCATTTCTTGTTTCAGGCGTAAAAGAAAATGGCGTACCCGCTACTGTTACTGTTTTGGCCGAAAAGGACGGGCTGTTAAGGATCAGGCTGCCATTTAAAACATGGCTGACGAAGTCTATGCCTATGTCTTCGCTTCAAAGAGATGATAATGGCATTATTTCAGTGCTGCTGAAAAGAGGGCAAACGGTTGTGTTTGAAAATGGTTACGAGTAAGAAACAAAACAATCTTTCATTGGAATAAAAAATATTATAAATGAAAAAATGGTTGTTGGTTTTCTTTATAGTGGTATTAAATGAAACACAGGCTCAAACGGTGTCTGCCGCTAATCGTGCCGACTGGTTTAAAGAAGCTAAATTTGGTATGTTTATCCATTGGGGACTTTACAGTATTTTAGGCGGTAGCTACAACGGGCATACCATGCCGGATAAGAGCTTTAAAAATGGTAACAGCTGGTATGCCGAATGGATACAGCAAAGGCTGGAAGTGCCTGAAACAGTATACCGGGCGTTGGTAAAGCAGTTCGATCCGGTAAAGTTTGATGCAGATGCCTGGATAAGGGAAGCAAGGGATGCGGGGATGAAGTATTTTGTGATAACCGCTAAGCATCACGATGGGTTTGCTTTATGGGATTCGAAGGTTTCTGATTACGATATTGGCAGCACGCCCTATAAAAAAGATATCCTGGGCGAACTGGCGAAAGCATGTAAAAAATATGGTTTAAAGTATGGCTTTTATTATTCTCATTGTGAGGATTGGGATCATCCCGGAGGTGCCACACCCAGCTGGACGCCACGAAAAACGGATGTACAATTTGAGCAATACTGGAACCAGAAATGTTTACCACAGGTTACCGAGCTGATAGAGCGATACCAGCCCGACCTGTTTTGGTTCGATACATGGGGAGATGAGCAGGAGAAAATATTTATATCAGATAAACGAAGGGATCAATTGATCGCACTGATCAGGAGGCTAAACCCTGAAACACTTATCAATGGACGCATATCCTGGCTTAGCCCGGGCAATGATATTGACTTTTTGGAAATGATGGACAACGAATACCCGGCAGCACTGATACAACGCCCCTGGCAAACACCTGCAACCATGGTACATTCCTGGGGTTGGCATGCTAAGGATTATAACTGGAAAACAGCAAAGCAAATGATTGGCTATCTTGTAAACAATACTTCGAAAGGCGGAAACTATTTGCTGAATATCGGTCCTAAGCCTGATGGTAGTTTTCCGGCTATGGCAGTACGGCGTTTAAGAGAAATAGGCGGTTGGATGGTTGCCAACGGTGAAGCGGTGTATGGCGCCGGGCCTGCTTTATTTGAAGCCCCGAAAGGGATATGCCTCACCCAAAAGACTATCAATAACAAGCAGTATATTTATGCTTCGATCATACAATCTTTAGAGGGAAATAAAATTGTTTTGCCTGTTGCTCCCGATAAAATAGCACTTGTTAGTGTTTTGGGCACAGAACTACCCTTGCAATTTGAAGCAGACGGAAATGGTAGTACGGTTCTATTATTGCCACCAAAAGTTGCCCATGCCGATGATGGCGTACAGGTACTGAAAATCAGCTTAAAATAAAGTGTATTTTTCACTAAATAGTGACATTTTATTGAAATGAGTCCTAAAAATTATCGAGTACTTTATATCCAAAGCGATGCATAATTTTTATGCGAATTCCATCCTCCAATGGTGGACAAGTTCTGACCGGTAAAAACAAAAAGAAATAAACAGATGAAATATATTATTACTGTAGTATTGGCATTTCTAACGCTCTCCGGTCTCTATGCACAGAAAAAGCCCAACATTATTTTGGTGCTGGCCGATGACATGGGCTATAGCGATCTGGGCTGTTACGGTAATCCCCTGATACGGACGCCTTTCCTGGATCAAATGGCACGTAAAGGGGTGATGGCAACAAACTTTGTCACCACATCGCCCATCTGTTCCCCTTCACGGGCCTCTCTTTTAACCGGTCGTTATTGTAGCCGTTCGGGCATCAGGCAGGTAATAGGCCCCGGGAACAAGATTACGATGCCCGAAGCCGAAATAACTATTGCGGAGATGCTGAAACCTTCGGGATACCAGACGGCGGCCATTGGGAAATGGCATGTAGGAGATTACGGCAGTGGATTGCCGAATAACCAGGGTTTCGACCTGTTTTACGGAATGATGTATAGTCACGACTACCGCGCGCCCTATGTAAAAACCGATACCGTTATTAAAATATTCCGGAACAGGATACCCGAAATTTATCAGCCGCACGATAGTATTCTCAACGATATCTATACAAAAGAATCGATATCTTTTATACAGCAGGCAAGTAGCAACAAAAAGCCTTTCTTTTTATACCTGGCTCACAATATGCCACACTTACCGGTGGCCTACGGGGCGATGAAGCATCGTTCGAAGCCCTCACCGGCCGGGGCCCTGGGTGATGTGATTGAAGAAATGGACGATGGATTGAAGAGGATATGGAAGGCCGTAGAAGCTGCCGGCCAGGCCGATAATACTATTTTTATTTTTACGAGCGATAACGGTCCCTGGTTGAATGCGCCCTCACGGATGTTTGAGGATGGAGCAACCAGGCCTTACCATGTGGGGACAGCGGGGATTTTCAGAGGCTGGAAAGCACTTTCTTACGAAGGGGGTCATAGGGTGCCTTTTATCGTTTACTGGAACGGAAGAACCCGGAGTGATAAGGTACTGATGAACCCTGTGTCCAACCTGGATATATGGCCTACACTGGCTGAATGGAGCGGGGCTGATCCGCCGGCGCACGAACTCGACGGACAGTCCATTGCCGGACTGCTCACAGGAAAAGATGACAGCCCCCGGCACAGCCCCATTTATTACCATAATATTGTACCCGAAGGAGTGAAGGACGGCGACTGGAAACTCAGGGTTACCAGGCCGGACGGAGCGGAAGTTTTATACGAATTATTCAACCTGTCCTGGGATCCATCAGAGAGAGTTAACCTTTTTAACGATCCTGACTACGGTAAACAAAGGCAGCGTCTTCTGAAATTGTTTGCTGCATTTCCAGGGAACCGATAAAGCTTTTTCCGGGTTGGCTTCGAAGAAATTCACTTATTTTTAAACCCAAAACAAGAAACATGAAACTGGCTTTTTTCAGAACAACTGTACTGGTGATCATTTTTGCCGCTGTTGGAAATACCGGCTGGGGCAGAGTGAGATTGGCTACTGTGTTTGGCGATAATATGGTTTTGCAACGGGAAACAGAAGTGGCTTTTTATGGTTTGGCCAATCCTACCGAAAAGATATTTATCACTACCTCCTGGAACAATAATACTGATTCCACAACTGCCGACGGCAACGCCCGCTGGAAGCTGAATATCAAAACGCCCGCTGCCGGTGGTCCTTATACTGTTACCATCAAAGGCGAAAATACCATCGTACTGAATAATGTAATGGTGGGCGAGGTGTGGATTTGCTCGGGGCAATCCAATATGGAGTGGAGCAGCTATCAAAAACTTCCGCAGATAATGGAAGCGCTTCCCCAAAGCGCCAATTCCCAACTGCGTTTGATGCAGGTTCCCCGTTCTACCTCGCCTTACCCGCAGGAAAACACGGAAGGGAGCTGGAAGGTATGCGATCCTGAATCGCTGAAAGGTTTTAGTGCCGTGGGATATTTTTTTGCCAGAGAGCTTCAAAAAAAACTGAATGTTCCGGTGGGGATAATGAATGCCAGTTGGGGCGGTACGCCGGCCGAGATATGGACACCCGCCGCCGTGGTTAGCGGAGATGAAGAATTGTTGAAAGCCGCGGCCGCACAAAATCGAACACAGTGGTGGCCTATTGAACCTGGTTATAGTTACAACTCCATGATCTATCCGTTAACCGGCCTGCCCATTGCGGGCGCCATCTGGTACCAGGGAGAGAATAATACGACTGCGCCTTTTTCCTACGGTAAATTGCTCACTGCCATGATCAATAGCTGGAGACAGGCCTGGCAGAAAGATTTTCCGTTTTATTATGTGCAGATTGCCCCTTACACGTATGGAAATTACAATGTGGGAAACCTGATACGGGAGCAGCAAACAAAAGTATTGAGCCTGCCTAAAACCGGAATGGCGGTTATTACAGACCTCGTAGATAATGTGAAAGATGTACATCCCAAAAATAAACTGGATGTAGCCAAAAGACTGGCGGCCTATGCTCTCGCAGAAACCTACCAGCAGGATATGGGTATATATAAAAGCCCTATGTTCAAACGGATGGAGATAAAAGGCAATAAAGCCAGCCTCTTTTTTGATAATGCACCCAACGGGTTTAAGTTAAGCACCGGTAAGGCCGCTACCGAATTTTTCATAGCCGGTGAAGACAAGGTTTTTTTACCGGCGGAAGTTAAACTGGAACAAGATAAACTGGTGGTGTATAATAAGAATATCAAATCCCCGGTTGCTGTAAGATTTTCTTTTCGCAACGAGGCCATGTCCAATATTTTCAGCAGGGAAGGGCTGCCCGTAGCACCGTTCCGCACCGATGACTGGGAAGTGGATACCGGGAAGATTAAATAGCGGCCCGGGTATTTATGGAATAATAAAGAGTGCCCGTCTTAATAAGATAGGCTGGATTGTTTGCCGGTGCTTTTGCCCCGCTGATGCCTGTGCGCAACACCGGCAAAGGCGGGAGAGAGCAGACCTCAATCAGACGTCAGCATATTAGACCTCTTCCTCCGACTGGCAGAGTCATAGTTCAGCGTTCCACCCATTCTACGTTCAATGTCGTTGTAGGTAGGATGTTGGTGATAACACCAGCATCGGCGGAAAATGTAGACCTTCGCCGGAGGACTATGGGGTTAGGACCATTGAAAGACTACCTGGCGGGTTTTGGTATATTGTATATAAAGCCTGAAAAATAACGCCAACTATTCAATGCTCATTATGTAATCAATGTCGTTTAGTTAACGTTCCTGAATAATTCTTTGAAATAATGGCAGGAGGAACACAAAAGGCCCGAAGGGCCGGAATGTGAATAACCCCAAACGCAGTTTGGGGGCTAAAAGAAGTAGAAGATGCCATCCGCGGTAGCGGATGAATAAAAAAGAATTGTATTAAAGCAGATACTTCTCATCAAACTCAACATCATTTTCAATCAGCAACCTTTTGAATTCGTCGTAAAACGTTTCTTTTCTATGATGCTCCTTTTGATTTTTAATGTAATTGATGATCCTGTCTTTTTCCTTCGTTGAACAGGTAAAAGCGCCATAACCATCCTGCCACCCCTCAAAATCGGGAAATAAGCCATTCTTTTTCATCCAGACACTGGAAGCCACTTTTATATCCTTGATGTAATCAGCAAGGGATATAGAAGGATGAAGGTCTGAAAAAATATGAATATGATCGGCTACTCCATTAATACGATAAAGTTGACAATTATTGTTCTTCACTATCCCCCATACATATTTGTAAAGCTGCACACTATTTTCTTCTGCAATTGTTTTTTTACGATGTTTTGTACCAAACACAATGTGGTGAAAGATCTTACGGTAGCTCATGGTATTTTATTTGGGGGTTAACAATGACAGCAAATTACATTTTTTTCGGGAAATTCAACCCGCTTGCGGGTTGAGCGCATCCTATACCTGTTCTCCCTCCGCGAAGCGGAGGGTTATTAACATTAAGCCCTTCGGGCTATTCGGTACATTAACCAGGTAGTAAAATGGTGATAACATAACTGGCAGTCTTAACACAAACATCATTTGTGCCTTTGGTTGACAGTATTTTTGGATTACTCCCTGAACTAAACGACATTGAATATTTAGTAATCAATTTTCAGTTACCGCAGCATCCAAATAAGCCTGGTGGTTTTATGGAATTATAAGAAAAGACCGTCTCATCAGAAAGGGGTTTTCTGTCTATGCGAATATTGTTTGCTTTGATAAACGTTACTGCTTTGTTTATATGGGGTGGTTGCGATGAGAACCAGAATAAAGATAAAGACAGTTCTTCCGGTACCAGTTTGCCTGTAACCCGTTACGGGGAGTATTTTTATCCTCAGCTCAAACGAATCGGAATAAATTATATACTGCCGGCAGGCTTCACAGAAGTTCGGCCCGATACAGCTTTTCACACAACACGTAAGGGTACTGCCATGTATTGGGTGATGTGGCATTTCAATTATGACCTCGCTTCCTTAAAAAATGAGATCCAGATTTCGGTCAGGCTTAACAATATGATCGGCTCTTTTGAACATTATAAAGGATCGCTACCCGATAAAGAAGAATTTTCTATTGTAAACAGTAGTTTCCTGAAAGATATGTATGGGTTTACAGATACGATACTGTACAAGCCTTGTTGGTACCCGGAAATGATAGTGTTGAAAATATGGAACGCAACAGCCGCAGCATTGTGTGAAACAGACATGGAACAATTTTACAATGAACCGTTATATGCCGGAAAATTCAGTCGCTGCAAAATGCTCGTCATTCATAAAGATAACAGGGGAGATGTTTTTATCTATTATTGGTACAACGAAAAAAGTGCAGATGTTATTGATAAAGTCATCGAACAAACAAAGGGAATGATTGCTTTTAAATAAAGTACGTAATGAAAGGGAATTGTCTCGCGCCTGTTATCACCCGCAATATATTGAATCTTTTAAATAAGCGATATTAATTCTCCCTCTCACACCCCATCCACATCGGGTATTACTACCACAGATTTATATCTTTTTTCCTGGTGCAGCAATGCTACCTGGTGCAGGATATCCTTTTTACATTGGTTAATTACCTGGAGATTGCGCGGTAGTTTGAGCAGAAGTTCCATCAGGTACTGGTTGCGTACCCGGTTTACAACGGGCTCGGCGGGCCCGGTCAAAAATGCCTGGTACCGGTTAGAAAGTGCATTGGCAAATAACTGTGCGGCCTCCTGCACTACTTCCCGTATTTTGTTCCGGAATGTAAGTTTGATGATCCGCGACACAGGAGGATAGGCAAAGAGTTCCCTTTTGTTTATTTCATCGGCGAACATCGCTTCGTAATCGTGCTGCTGTACCTGTAATAATACGGGATGTGCGGGTTGAGAGGTTTGTATCAGCACCTTGCCTTTACCCTGTCTTCGTCCTGCCCGTCCGCTAACCTGTTCCATCAACTGGAAGGCCCTTTCGTTTACCCTGAAATCGGAAAACGATAAAATGCCATCCGCATCTAAAAT
The DNA here is from genome assembly GCA_040393015.1 of Paraniabella yanshanensis. Taxonomy (GTDB): domain Bacteria; phylum Bacteroidota; class Bacteroidia; order Chitinophagales; family Chitinophagaceae; genus Niabella; species Niabella yanshanensis_A. The sequence continues at coordinate 17,750 of JBEBUZ010000013.1, read as the reverse complement.
CCCCACGAGGCTCACATTTTCAAAATCCAGCCCTTTTACCACCATCTGCGTGCCTACAAGTATATCGATTTTATTTTGTTCAAAAGATTGAATCAACTGGTCATGCGCATATTTTCCTCTCACCGAGTCGATATCCATCCTGGCTATCCTTGCCTCCGGGAAAACTTCCTGCAATAGTTCTTCGATGCGTTCCGTTCCAAATTTCTTTTGCACAAAATCGTGGCTTCCACAGGCGGCGCAGGTGGTCATGGGAGGATAGGTGGTACCGCAGTAATGACAAACCAGCTTATTGTAAAATTTATGAAAGGTAAGCGACACATCGCAGTGGCGGCACTGTGGTATCCAGCCGCACGCATTGCAGCGTTGATAAGGGGTATAGCCCCGCCGGTTCTGAAACAGAATAACCTGTTGCCTGTTTTGCAAAGCTTGCTGTATAGCTTCGCGAAGAGGTGGTGTGAGGATAGTTTCTTCCGCATTTTTAGCCCGGAGGCGACGGGTATCGATCGTTTCTATCAACGGCATCTCCACTTCCCCATAACGCTGTACGAGCTTTACCAGGCCGTACCTGCCTTTCGTAGCATTGTAGTAAGATTCCAGCGAAGGGGTGGCGCTTCCCAGAAGCACTTTACAATGGTCGTATAAGGACGCCATATAAATAGCAGCATCCCTTGCATGGTAGCGCGGTGCAGGTTCCATCTGTTTGTAGGAGCTGTCGTGTTCTTCATCGCAAATAGTCAACCCCAGCTTTTCAAAAGGAAGAAAAAGGGCAGATCGCGCCCCCAGCACAATTTTCAAGTCCCCGTTTTTTACTTTGTTCCATATTTCAATTCTTTCGTTTTGCGAAAATTTGGAATGATACACGCCAATATAGCCGCCAAAATGTTTTTGCAGCCTGCGAATCGTTTGTGAAGTGAGGGCAATTTCGGGCAGCATATACAGCACCTGCTGGTTGTTTTGCAGGTATTGCTCTATCAGCCGGATATATACTTCGGTTTTGCCGCTCGAAGTAACGCCGTGCAGCAGACAAATATTTTTTTGCGTAAACGAGGCCTGTATATCCGTCAGCGCTTTTTCCTGTGGCGCGGATAGTTCAAAGTTCAGGTTGATATTTTTAGGGGATTGTTTTATACGGTCTACCATTCTTTTATCTGCTACCAGTATACCTTTTTCAACCAGCCCCCTGAACTGGGCTTCGGTGGCGCCCGCTTTTTTAAGCAGGACGGATTTGGTAATATCTTCCCCTGCTTTTTGAAAATGCAGATAAGCCAGCAGCAGTTCCATTTGTTTTTCGGCTCTTTGCAGTCTTTTGTCTTCATTGAGCAATTGTTCCAGTGCCGCCTCGGTGCTGTATTCGGGAGCCAGAACCACAAAAGTTTCTTTTTTCGGATTGTAGGTTTCCTTCAACGCTTCCCATACATAGCATAGTTTTTTCTGAATAAGCCGGTCGATAACGGGGTAAACATGTTCGATATCGAGAATTTGCTGCACTTCAGTCAGTTTAAGCTCTTTGCGGATTAACAGGGCTTCTGCCACCAGGTATTCTTCATTATCCAGGTCGGTAAAATCTTCTCCCGCCTCTTCATTGAAAACGAGAATGGTTTCGCTGCTCAATTTGAAATGGGCCGGCAGGGCGGCGGCCATTATTTCGCCTTCGGTACACATATAGTAAGCAGCCATCCACTCCCAAAGCAGCAGTTGTTGTGCATGTACTACCGGTTGAACATCTAAAACATTCAATATTTCTTTCGGCTCGAAAAAATCGGGCGCTTCGTTGTGAAGAGATTTGACCACACCGGCATACCGTTTGCTTTTACCCAGGTTTACTTCTACCCGGCAACCGGTTTTAACGGTTTCGAGCAAATGCGCCGGTACGCGCCAGGTGTAGTTGAGCGGTAAGGCCAGCGGGATAATTACCTCGGCAAAAACCGGCCTGTCCGGATGGTATGGTGCGGTGTTCTGCGACATCTGTTGCAATATAAGTTACTGTTTCGAAATCCAGGGTGCATTGTGTGCAATAATCGCTTCTTCCATTTTTTCGTACACGATCTGCTTCAGCGCCGGTAAATCGGCTAACGACATTCCTTCCACCGGTATTTCTGCGAGATAAACGGCCCTGCTTTTCCCCGGGTTGAGGGAAAAAACCGATCGATAGTGCATTCTGCGATAGGTATCGAGAAACAGAACCGGCTTTACGGGGGTTTGGGTTTCTATAGCCAGTTTGAATGCGCCGTTGAACAAGTCTTTCAGAGGCTGCGTGGTTTCATTGAAAGTGCCTTCGGGAAAAACAAAAATAGAAATGCCCTTGTTTAAGATGGAGCGCAGCAGGCGAAGGCTCAGTGCCCGGTGCTGTGCATCGCTACGGTCAACAGTAACAATAGCATATTTGTATATAAAGCCAAAAACAGGTATACGTGTCATTTCAATCTTGCCCAGGGGACGAAGCGGTTTGCGAAAAACTTTTACCAGCATGGGAATGTCGAGATAAGAAATATGGTTGGCTACAATAATGTACTTCTTATCCTCATCGTGCGGCGCTTCGTATATTTTTTTCACGAAAATAAAGGTGCAGGCAAACCATATATCGGCCCAAAGCACACAGAGCCGGTAAATCATATTTCCCCCTTTGATCCGTCCGAAGAAGCTCGAGATAATAACGAAGGGAAATATCAGCAACATTAGTACAACAAAAAGAATTGCCGCATAAATGCTGAAGAGAAAACGAAGAATGCTCATATTTGTGAAGCAAATGTAGGGTGAAGTTGATAAGTTAACAAGTGACCGGGTTGAAAGAATGAGAAGATCTCAGCTGGTATTTTGTACCCGTAGTATTCAATATTTAGTAACTTTATAGGATGATAACAGAAGAGAATAGCAATGTAGAGGAACTTTTCGATATATGAGGGCGCAGCATCCTATGAGTATATCCCAATAAAGACTTCCTGTTTTTTAAGATCTTTTAATGATAATACCTGATAAATGAAGCGAGGTGTTTTTTTTGCAATGTTGTGGTTCTTAACTTTGGTTGCGGCCAACAGTTTTGGACAGGCTCGTCCTTCTAAAGAAAGAGCGGGTTCAACCCTGCGTGTACTAACCTATAATATTCATCATGCCAACCCTCCTTCTAAAAAAGATTTTATCGATATCGATGCGATAGTGAAAGTGATCAAAGCTGCAGATGCAGATATAGTGGGTTTGCAGGAAGTGGATAAAAATACGCGACGTAGCGGCGGTATCGATCAGGCCAGGTTGATTGCCCAAAAAGCCGGATTGAATTATCATTTTTATAAAGCCATCGATTATGAGGGAGGAGAGTATGGCCTGGCGATTTTGAGTAAACACCGGCTGAAAAAAGTAGTAGCGCTTTCTTTGCCGCAGGTATTTTCGGCCGAAAAGCGGATATTGGCTTTGGCAGAAATCAGGATCAACGGAAAGAAAATCGTTTTTGCCAATACCCACCTCGATGCGTCGAAGGAAGAAGGCAACCGGGTAGCGCAAATGAAACATATCCTGGACGCACTTGGAAAGGAAAGAAAGCCGGTTGTTTTGCTGGGCGACCTCAATGCTACGGCGGGCAGTGAGCCAATTAACCTGCTGGACAAGCATTTCCTCCGCTCATGTGTTGGTGATTGTCCGGGTACCATACCTGAGGTCCGTCCGCGGAAAACGATTGATTTTATCGCGGTAAAAAATGCGGGTTGGGAACTGATCTCACACGAAGTAATCGCCGAAACCTATGCATCTGATCACCGTCCGGTACTGGTTCGTTTTCGACAATAGTGCATAAAAATGCCCGCTCACCAATTTGGGAGCGGGCCGCGTACCAGGGGCACTTCAAAAGGGTTATTCACTATTCCACTATAAACTTTCCTTTCATCAGAGCCGAGTGGCCGGGGAATGAACAAAGGAAATCATACTCTCCTTTTGCCGGCGCGGTAAATTCGATAGTATCGGATTCGCCGCCGCCAATCGTTTTGGTATGTGCCAATACCTGGTTTGCCAACGCGGAAGGAATATAGTCGTTGTCTTTCGCATTGATGGCTTCTGCTGCAAATGCGTCTAAAGACGCCTCCTGGGATAATAATACAAAATTGTGTCCCATGGCGACTTTTTCCATTTTGCCGGTATGGTTAAGCGTCAATTTAACGGTTTGCCCTTCTTTTACCCTTATTTCTGAAAGGTCGAATTTCATATCATCGCCACCATTAAGGGTAACTTCTGCTATATCGGCTTGGGGTGTGGCGGTTTCGGGAGCGACGCTTTCCTCAGTGGCACCGGCCTCAGGCTCCTGAGAAGATTGGTTATTACAAGATGTGATGAGTGCGAATAAAATCGCGGATGCTGCAAGTAGCTTTTTCATTTGTATATATTTAATTTGTGAATAACGTGAGTATGCTTTTGGAACTGTTGTTTAAATGATTCTGGAATAATATCTAATAAGCCTGAAAAGTTAACGGGCCAGTATGGCTTTTCCCGATTTTAATTTAGTGGCCAGATTCAGTACGGTGGTTGTTTCCAGCATTTTTCTTAATTCATTCCGTACCTTAACAAATTTGTCGTGCATGGGGCAGGGTTCATCGGCATTGCAGGAGTCGAGACCCAGCGCACAGCCTTTATAAACACTGTCTCCATCAATAGCGTCCACAATATCGCTGATCTTTATTTCCTTCAATTTTTCCGGGTCTATATCAAATCCGCCGTAGGGTCCTTTTGTCGAATTAACAATGCCGTGTTTGGTAAGGGTTCCCAATATTTTGGCGGTAAAAGCTTCGGGAGAGTCGGCATGACCGGCTACATCGCCAATTTTTACGCGGTTGCCCTGCAGCGACTGAGTAGCAATATAAACGATGGCTTTGATGCCGTATTCGCAGGCTTTGGAGAACATGCTGATTTTTTGTGGGCAAAGGTAGTAATAATTTTATTTCGGACAAAATTATCTTAAATGATTATTTTTCTGTCGGGGAAATAAGAGGGCTTCCCCTGCCTTTTAAAAGAGAAGAGGATTGTGTAAGAGCCAGAACAACTGCGCTTACAAATATTAAAGCCGCCACACCAAGCAGTAACAGATTAATATAAGGAATTATCAGATATCCGAAGGACGCAAGGCTCTGCGCACCTAAAAAAATCTCGTTGAGAACAATGCCGGCGAGTAAAATAAATGCGGCAGGGGCTGCCCCTTTTTTGATGTGAATATATTTTTTGGTAAGAAAATAGCCGATGAAGAAGACACTGTAACCACATAAAAGCACCAGGTGCAGGTAGGCGATGATCATGGCTCTGAAACCGAATACCAGCTGACTGAGCCCCGGCAAGATGGTGACAAATTGTAATAAAAATTTGATGACGAAGGCGAAAGAGGCAATATAAAAAAAAACAGACCATCGCGGGAACAAGTGGATAGATGCGTTTCTGAAAACGGCGCGAAACTGATATAGAAGCAGGCACCACAATACCAATTGTATAACGGAGCCGGCGGCAGTAAGGAGGCTGATCCAAACGGGAAGTTTGAACCACAGCAGTGATAGGAAAACCGTGATCAGAGAACTGGCCAGAAAGGGATAAAAATATTTTTTAACAGAAGGGGAGCCGGAGGGTAAATAGGAGAAGATCAGGGCCAGACTACCGAAGAAAAACCAACCGTTATATTGAAAATGAAGATAAAAATAAATGGATCCCAGGTAAAAACTCTGATTAATCGTATGCGTGGCTATCATGTAACCGAGTAGTAAAGGCCCTATGGATGAAAATATATTTAATAACAAGCCTGCAATGGCCCAGGGCTTCGACTGATTGGAAGAAGGCAGTTTGGCTGCATTAGAAATAAAAAGTTGTGCGTAGAATATGGACACAACGATACTGAGGGTGGAAAAGGTAATGGACAAGGCTTTATACCCCATTAAAGTAAAAGAAACCAACATGCCTAAAGCGAAGACAAAATTGGCGGCTATGGCGATCTGAAATTTTTTTCGGCTCCTTTCGCTTAAATAGGGCTCGAGGATGGTAAATAGCCCACAGTATAAAACATGGCTGATCCACCCGCTAAACGCAAAGTGAGAATGTGCATGCAGCATGTTCTTTTGTTCAAAGAGCGGAAAATAATAGGCAATTTTATACCGCATTAAAAGTCCGTATAACGCTACCAATACAAGGCTCCATAAGCTAAGGACAAACCATTTTTTTGCAGATAACATAATTAATAAAAAAGCTGGTGATTAATAATCTTTACTTTTCCTTCCGCATGCATACGGCTAAGTGTACGTATAACGGTTTCTACACGCAAACCGGTGAAATCGGCGATTTGTTGCCTTGTGTAGGGCACTGGTTCAGCCTTTCCCGGACCTGGCCGCCTGATGTGAAGAAAATGAAGAATTTTTTCTTCGGGCGTTTGGCTCACCCATATTTGGGCGGCGATCGTTTTGCTGTAAATACGATCGGCGAAAGTATAGAGTAGTTTTTGCGAAAACTCCGGGTAGTCTTTGAGTACGGCAAGAAAATTCTCTTTGCTTATTTTGATCAATGCGCCCGGCTGCAAGACCCTGGCCGTACTGGGATAGGGTTTGCCGAGAAGCAGCGGTGGTTCGCCAAAACTTTCGCCAGGCCCGAAGATGCCCTGGATAAGTTCTTTTCCTTCGTTGTTGGAGCAAAAGACTTTTATTTCTCCTTCCAGCACCTGGTAAAAAAAATTAGGCATTGCTCCTTCGTGAAAGATAAACTCTCCCTTATCTAATTTGCGCACAGCTGCTCCGTAAGTAATGAGTATGTTGTAATCTATCTCCATAGCAACTATCGATAGTTTTTTACTTTTAATTCAGCAACTGCTGTTCCAGGCTAATTGCTTTAGGAACCAGTACCTCGTTTTCCAGCCATGCGTGCGTACGTAATTCGTTGTCAAATTCCTTTAGCATAGCATAAGTGATCCGGTAGGTATTGCAGGCATCAGGTGGCGGACAATAACCATTGCTAATGGTGGCAATTCTGCCGAACCGGTCCTCTTCGTTCCCGTGTTCTGCAATCAGCATATCGAGGGGATTGTTGGAATGCTCTAAACGTCCCCGGCTGCCGTCGAGAATCATATGGTTCATTTTTTCTATGAACGGAAATACGATCTCCTCTTCTTTGTTGATATGTTCTATTAAGGCATTGGCAGCTTCCTTAAACATCCTGTATACCGTATAAAGCTCCGGATAGTCAGAGCCATGTATGGCGGCAATTTTTTGAAGCAGATCTACCAGTACGGGTGCATTTTTCCTTATATAACGATGGTGTTTTTTTACTATATAGTGAATGAGCAAATCGGGGGGCCAGGCCTGAAAATGAATTTCGTTTTTCCATTTACTGCTCAGTATATGCTGGATTTCGGCAGAAAATTGATCGGGATTTATGTTTTTTAGCTGACAAAGAACTCTCAGGGTATGATGTTTCCCGCAAAATGAATCCAGGTTATGATCTTTGAAGAGGGTGGCGGTTCTAAAATCTTCCGTTATTATTTCACCGATGGTTTTATCAAGCAGGACTTTCATTTCAGTTCTTTTTAGTTATTCATTAAAACTAATTTTTCAGGAAGGTAAGTTTTTTTGCCAGGTCTTTGCTGAAGGTTCCGATTTTCGCATGCTCCAGCATTTCCTGTATATTTTTTCGTATAATTTTGAAATCGTTGTGAATGGGGCAGGGCCGTGTTTCGGAGCATTGTCTCAGTCCAAGCCCGCATCCTGAGAAAACCTTATCTCCGTCTGTCGCTCTTACTATATCGGCTAATGATTTGTTTAATGTTTCAGCATCGTGAAAAAAGCCTCCGTTAGGCCCTTTTATGGATTTAACCATTTGACGCCGGCTCAGATCCTGTAAAATTTTGGCTATAAAATATTCGGGAGACTCAATCCCCTCTGCAATTTCTTTAATACCTACCCGCCTTCCATTCACCGATTTTTCGGCGATAAAGATTAGAGCTCTGATAGCATATTCGCAGGTTTTAGAAAACATATTGATATTTTAATAAAGCAAAGTTAGGAACAATCTAATAAAAGACAAGAATATCTTTTATTTGGTGAACAATTTTTTCGGGAAAAGGGAATATAAGTCTTAATGAAATAATGTGTTATGATCACAGTCATAAGCTGCGCTTTTAGGGGGTGGTAGCTTTGTGGAAACAAAAACAATGCAAATGAATAAGAAAACTATTACCGTATTATCCTTAGTGATCCTTTTGATGGTAGCTGCCTGTGGAGGTGGTGGAAATGAATCATCGTCAGAAAGCCCGGCTTCCAAGTATACAGAAAAGGAGGAAACTCCTTCTGCAACCGATTATGACCCTACCCGAGGCGAAGGCAAGTATGACGAAACCAATGTAACTGCCGGTGCTCTCGACGCGGCGATGGCAGCCAAAGGAAAATCTATTTCGGAAACCAAGTGTTTTTCCTGCCACAAGATTACCGATGAAAGATTGGTGGGGCCGGGATGGAAAGGAGTAACCGAAAGAAGAACCCTGCATTGGCTCATGAACTTTGTAACCAATCCGGATCCAATGATTGATAAGGACCCCGAAGTTCAGGCACAGCTCGAACTATGTCTGGTGCGCATGCCCAATCAGAACCTTACGGATGATGATGCCAGGAGCATTGTGGAATTTATGCGGGAGAACGACGGAGTTAAATAGCCGTCAGAGAGCGATGATAATTTTAGTTCCGTTGAAATATCTTTAAAATCAACCTGATATTTTATGTATTCTACCAAAATGACGCTTGGAATATTGGCAATCGCTTTGTTGTCAATTGTTTCCTGTAAGCCTAAAGGTGCAAGCACTGCGGTAAGTGGTGACGCGGCATCGAAAGTATATATACCTCCGGGGAAATATGATGAGTATTACAATTTTGTTTCCGGGGGATTTAGTGGTCAGCTTAGTGTTTACGGCCTGCCCAGTGGTCGCCTCTTGCGTGTTATTCCGGTTTTTTCGGTGGATCCGGAAAAAGGCTGGGGTTATAGCGAAGAGACCAAACCTATGTTGAATACTTCCCACGGTTTTGTGCCCTGGGATGACCTGCACCACGTAGAAATGTCGATGACCGATGGCGTGGCAGACGGGAAGTGGGTTTTTGTAAACGGCAATAACACACCCCGCCTTGCACGGGTGGATCTGAGAACCTTCCGTACGGCCGAAATCATAGAATTGCCGAACAGCGGAGGTAACCACAGTTCTCCGTTTGGTACCGAAAACTCGGAGTACATTGTGGCCGGCACCCGTTTCAGCGTTCCCGAAGATGCCAACGGTGATGTGCCCATCGATACCTATAAGGAAAACTTTAAGGGACATATCAGTTTTGTAAGTATTGATAAGGAAAGCGGCGAGATGAACCTGGCGTTTCAGTTAAAGACTCCTGGTGTAAACTTTGATCTGGCACGCGCCGGAAAAGGTAAATCTCACGGCTGGTTTTTCTTTAGCTGTTATAATACAGAGCAAGCCAACACCTTATTGGAAGTAAATGCTTCGAAGAATGATAAGGATTTTATTATGGCGGTAAACTGGAAAAAAGCCGAAGAGTATATCAAAGCCGGTAAAGGGAAAAAACAAACAGTGAAGTATGCGCATAATAAGTTCGATGAGCATACTCATACGGCTAGTTCCGAAATAAAAAAGGAGGTAACGGTACTCGACGTAACCGAATATCCCGATATTGTTTACTTTATCCCTTGTCCCAAATCTCCGCACGGTTGTGATGTGGATCCTACCGGAGAATATATCGTAGGTAGCGGTAAACTGGCTGCATTGTTGCCGGTTTTCAGTTACGATAAAATTCAGAAAGCAATTGCCGACCAGGCATTTGAGCCAGAGAAATATGCCGGCGTTCCTGTTATCAAGTACGAAGCCGCCTTGTATGGTGAAGTAGAAAAGCCCGGTTTAGGCCCGCTGCATACCGAGTTTGACGCAAATGGCAATGCTTACACCTCATTCTTTGTTTCGTCGGAGGTAGTTAAATGGAATATCAAAGACCTGAAGGTACTTGATCGCCAGCCTACTTATTATTCCGTAGGTCACCTGATGGTTGCCGGTGGAAACACAAAGAAACCCTTTGGTAAATATTTAGTGGCATACAATAAAATTACCAAAGACCGGTATCTGCCCACAGGGCCGGAACTATCGCAAAGCGCACAGTTATACGATATCAGCGGTGAGAAGATGGAGCTGATTCTCGACTTTCCCACTATTGGAGAACCTCACTATGCCCAGGCTATTCCCGCCAGTCTGATCATGGATAAGCAGGTGAAAATTTTTGATATCAACGCGAATAAACACCCGTTTGTTTCGAAGGGAGAAGGCGAAACCAAGGTGGTAAGACAAGGCAACCAGGTACACGTTCACATGACGGCTGTGAGATCGCATCTGGCGCCCGATAACATTGAAGGAATTCAAATGGGAGATGATGTTTATTTCCATGTAACCAACCTGGAACAGGATTGGGACGTGCCGCATGGGTTTGGTATAAAAGGCGCCAATAATGGCGAACTACTGATAATGCCGGGAGAAACAGTAACTTTAAAGTGGACTCCGGACCGAATAGGTATTTTCCCTTTCTATTGCACGGACTTTTGTTCTGCGCTGCACCAGGAAATGAGTGGATACCTGCGAGTATCACCTAAGGGCAGCGGCGTGCCTCTTTCCTTTAAGTTGGGCGATAACCCGGCGGCGAAGTAGCGAAAGAGCAATGATATAAACCAGGGAGGGCGGGCCGTTTCAGAATAGTCGGCCCTCCTTTTTTATTGCTGAGATCAACCGGTAAGCTGATTTGATTGATCACAAATCTTAAAAAAATGAAAATTTCAAAGCTTTCTAAAATCCTGCTGCTCATTGCGGCGGCGGCGTTGATTATATCGCTATTTGTCCCGATATGGAGTATCTATCTCCAGGCGCCCCAGTATCCGGAAGGGCTGAGCTTACAAATATGGGCCAATGCAATTGCGGGTGATGTGGATATTATTAATGGCCTGAATCACTATATTGGTATGAAAACGCTGCATACCGATGATTTTATAGAGTTTAAAATATTGCCCTATCTTATCGGCGGTTTTGCCTTGCTATTTGTAATTGCAGCGGTTATTGGAAATAAGAAATTGCTTTATTTCAGTTTCTGGGCATTTGTTTTGTTTGGCGTGGTGGCGATGGTTGATTTCTGGAAATGGGAATACGATTATGGGCATAACCTCGATCCCAACGCCGCCATTAAAGTGCCGGGAATGGCTTATCAGCCACCGCTGATCGGTTTTAAGCAACTGTTAAACTTTGGCGCATATTCGGTTCCCGATATCGGAGGTTGGTTGTTTGTAACGGCAGGTATTTTAGTATTGGTGGCGGTATTAAAAGAGGGTAAAATTTTAAAAAAGAGAAAATGAAGAACTGGATTCTGTTTTTAATCGTTGGCGTAATAGTAGGTTCCTGCGGCGCTGAGGGTCCCGAACCCATCCTGTTAAATAAGGATGCCTGCGCAGGTTGTAAAATGTCTATATCAGAGGGCAATTTTGCTGCCGAACTGATAACCTCTAAAGGAAGGGTATATAAGTTTGATGATCTGCAATGTATGAGGGATTATGTACAGTCGAACGTCGGGTTGAGCCCGGCTCAATTTTATGTTGCCGATTATCAGAAGGAAAATGAATTGATAGAAGCCACTACCGCCTGGTATGTTCAGTCGGAGGAAATCAGAAGTCCGATGGGCGGTCATACCGCCGCATTTGCCGATAAGGCGGCTGCTGAACAATTGGCAGCGGCACACCAGGTAAGTATCAAAAACTGGAACGAAATCAGTTCTCCTTCAGGCAATGATCATGGGCATCATCACTAAAATATTGGTTCTGCTCTGTTTTTTCGGTTTCCTCCTTCCCACAGCAATAGCCGGTGAGCTGGAAGTGGGCCGCAATAAGCCCTTTTCATCCGTCCGGGCGGCGCTTCAGGCGGCCCGCGAAGGCGATACTATAAAAGTGTACAGTGGTATTTACAAAGAAGGTAATATTATTATTGATAAACCGGTGACACTGCTTGGCGTGGATTTCCCGGTTTTGGATGGTGAACTGAAGCATGAGATTATTTCTGTTAAGAGCAGCTATGTTAATATTGTCGGTTTGAAGCTGGCCAATTGCGGACGATCGACCATGGGCGATCCGGCTGCCATAAAAGTGTATGAAGGACAACATATACGGATAGAAAGAAACGATTTGCAGGATAACTATTTTGGCATCTACCTCCAGTACGCGAAACATTGCCTCATTAAAAATAATACGTTAACAGCCCATCAGAAAGAAGAGTATCTTTCGGGTAACGGCATTCATTGCTGGAAGAGCGATAGTTTACAGATTATTGGCAACAGGATCGTAGGTCACCGCGATGGAATTTATTTTGAATTTGTAACCGCCTCGGTAATCTGGCGTAATATTGCCCGCGATAACCTTCGGTACGGCTTGCATTTTATGTTCGCCCATAACAATGCATATTTTACCAATTATTTTAAACGAAACGGAGCAGGAGTGGCGGTGATGTTCACGAAGAAGGTTGTTTTTATGAATAATACGTTCGAAGAAAGCTGGGGCGATGCCGCTTATGGTGTATTGTTCAAAGAACTTACCGATTGCTACCTTTCGGGTAATACTTTTTTCAAAAACACTACCGGTATTTTTTTCGACGGGTCGAACAGGATCATTGCAGAGCGAAATCTTTTTAAGAATAATGGCTGGGCGATGCGCATGCAGGCAAACTGTATGGATAATGAAATACTGCATAATAATTTTATGGGTAACACTTTTGATGTAACGACCAACGGTACGCTTACACTTAACCGCTTTGCCGGCAATTATTGGGATAAATATGAGGGTTACGACCTGGATAAAGATAAAATTGGCGATGTGCCTTATCATCCGCTGAGTTTGTATGCGGTAATCGTGGAAAAAAATCCGCCTGCTATGCTCTTGTATCAGAGTTTTATGATTTCCTTACTGGATAAATCGGAAAAAATATTACCATCGCTTACTCCGGAAAATTTTGTGGACAAAACGCCGAGCATGGTTCCTTATGTATTATGATAGAGATTAAGAATATTAGTAAGCGATTTGGCCGTTTTACTGCGCTCGACCGATTGAATATCAGTATGGCGCCGGGCGAATGTATTGCTTTGATTGGCCCGAACGGGTGTGGTAAAACCACTCTGATCAAATCCATTCTCGGAATGGTATTGCCGCAGGAAGGAAGTATCCGCTTCGACGGAAAAGAGATAAGCCGCGACATCAGTTATCGCCGTCAGATAGGGTATATGCCGCAGATTGGCCGCTATCCCGAAAATATGACGATAGGACAGGTGATAGAAATGATTAAGAATATCCGCTCCGACCAGACAGAACTCGATCTGGATCTGTACCGGAAATTTGAGATTGAAAAAATGCTGCATAAGAAAATGCGGACTCTCAGTGGCGGTACTACCCAAAAAGTGAGTGCTACGCTGGCTTTTATGTTCCATTCGAAAGTATTGATTTTGGATGAGCCAACTGCCGGTTTAGATCCGGTGGCCTCTGAAATTTTAAAGGAAAAAATCAACGAAGCCAAACGGGAAGGTCGCCTTGTGCTGATCACTTCGCATTTGCTGAGTGAGCTGGAGGGTATTGTAAGTGAGGTAATTTTTATGCAGGAGGGAAAAGTAATCCTGCACAAAAGTGTAGAGGATCTTCGCAGGCACACCGGCCAGGAAACGATTGCCAAATCTATTGTCCATCTTTTGAAAGCCGAAGCAGTATGAACAGGATACTAAAATATGTGGCTTTAGATATTTTTAAGAACCGGATTGTTATCGCCTATATGGTGATGCTGGCTTTGTTTTCCTGGAGTGCTTTTAGTCTGGAAGATAATGCCACAAAGGGAACTCTTACGGTTTTGAACATCCTGTTACTGGCCGTTCCCCTGATGTCGGTATTGTTTGCCGCTATTTATGTGTACAACAGCAGTGAGTTTATCGAGTTATTGGTTAGTCAGCCTATCGGGCGCAGCAAAATATGGATTGCCTTGTTTACAGGGTTGTCGCTGGCGCTGGTACTGGCTTATATAGTGGGAGCGGGTATTCCGCTGCTGGTGTTTGCCGATACCGGAACAGCCATTATGATGATCGTGTCGGGGTCTTTGCTGACAATCATTTTTGTGGCAGTAGCTTTTTTGTGCAGCATTTTAACCCGGGATAAGGCCAGGGGGATTGGTATTTCCATTATGGTTTGGCTCTATTTTGCATTGTTGTTTGATGGATTGGTATTGTTCCTGTTTTTTCAGTTTGCCGATTATCCGATTGAAAAAATTGTGGTGGGCCTGAGTGCTCTGAGCCCGGTGGATATGTGCCGGATTTTGGTTTTGCTTCGTTTGGATGTGTCGGCCATGCTGGGTATGACCGGTGCCATATTTAAGGATAATTTCGGGAGTAGTTGGGGCTTGTTGTTGTCTTTCGGAATGATGATGGTATGGATTATAATTCCTTTTGTCATTTCGCTCCGGAAGTTTATGAAAAAGGATTTATAGTAAGAACCGACCCGGGAAGTTGCAGGCCTCCCAAGTGTTGATAAATATTTTCTGTTATGAAATTTCCATAAAATTATCGGGTAGAGGACGACGATGATTTTTATGCAAAATTCCAATCTTCAAAGGCGGACAAGTTCTGACCATTAAAAACAGTAAAACACAAACAGATGAAAAACGATATTTTAAACCGTGAGGATATACAAACTGTGATGCGTCTCTTTTATGAAAAAGCGAGAGTCGACGACACCATCGGGATTTTTTTTTCGGAAATGAAAGCGGCGGACTGGGAAAAGCATTTAGGCCGGATGTGTGATTTTTGGGAAAATGTTTTATTTTATACCGGCGATTACCAGGGTAACCCCATTGAAACCCATAAGCGTATCAATGCATTGCATAAAACCGAAGAGGCTCATTTCAGGAAATGGAAAGAACTGTTTGCAGCTTCTGTGGATCGTTTGTACGCTGGCGCCAATGTGGAGAAGATGAAGGAGCATGCCAATGCAATAGCCGATGTAATGCAAAGGAGAATATAACGGCAATTGTATCCGGGGGCAGATCCTGCTGGTAGGGCGAAAACTTTAGGGCAGTTTGCCTTTTACAAGGGGTTTTGACAGAAAATTTGTAATTGAAAAGAACTGGCTATCTTTATATAGAAGTAGTTTATATGAGTGATATCCCAACCATCAAAGAAATTGCCAGGCAACTCAATGTTTCTGTATCTACAGTTTCCAGGGCATTGAACGATCATCCGCGAATTGGGCTTAAAACCAAACAGGCGATTCAGAACCTGGCAAGAGAACTGAATTATGAGCCCAATCCCAAAGCTATTTTTTTCAAACAAAAAAGGAGTTTTGTAGTGGGGGTTATATTGCCGCTGGTGGCCGAGGATTTTTTTTCCAAAGGGATTAGCGGCATTGAGGATGTGGCCATGCAACATGGGTATACCATTTTGTTTGGACAAAGTCACGACAGTATTGAAAAGGAGAAGGCGGTTTTAAAAGCCATGGTAAACCAGCGGATAGACGGACTGTTGATATCGCTTTCTAAGGAGACCAACCGGTACGAGCATTTGCTGGCACTGGATAAATACAATATCCCGGTAGTGTATTTCGACCGGGTAGCGCCTTTTGAGAATGTGGGCAAGGTTTTTTGTAGTTTGGAAAAGGGCACTACTCAAATGATCGACTGGCTTTTTAAGCAGGGGCGGCGGCGTATCGCTTTTATTAACGGCCCCGATGAAATTGCCGCCAGCAAGGAGCGTATGGCGGGCTATATTGAAGCCATATCCAAAAAGAGATTGAAAGTGGATATGCAAATGGTAGAAAGAACCGATTTGTCGGAAGAAGGAACCCGGGAGGCGATGGAGAAATTACTGAATCTTAAAAAGCCACCGGACGCGATTATCAGCTTTAACGACTATGTTCATCTCGATGCGGTAAAATACGCTGTGCACAAAGGAGTAAATGTTAATGAGGATATATTATTTGCCAGTTATGCCAATATCTCGGCCAATAAATACACCGCCTATCCCCCGGTAGTGTCTTTGGATCAATTTCCCTATAAACAGGGCAGAATGGCCATGGAAATGCTGATAGATATCCTTGATCAGAAGCAATCGGGAACGTATTCGGATGCTTTATCGTTTAATAAGATAGAGGTTCCCGCTATGCTCGTATATAATTAGTCCAAAATTTAGTCAATCGTTTGCGCAAGTTTATTGTTGATCTAAAGTTTAATTTTAGATCAAATGTCATTTTATGAGGGAAGTTTGGGCCGATGTGCTGGCTCTTTACGGGTTTAAAAGCGGGGAGTATACGATTGAAAGTTACGGCAGCGGGTTGATAAATAGTACCTGCCTGGTGAAAACGGGTACGGAAGTTTATGTTCTTCAGCGTATCAATAATCATATATTTAGCAATCCTTATCTGATTGCCGATAATATCGACAAAATCAGCGAACATATCAGGAAAACCGGCGCTGATTGCTTTTTTGCCGCTCCTATTCAAACAGGCGACGGCCGGTCGGTTGTAAGGGTTGAGCAAGGATATTATCGCCTGTTTCCTTTTGTAAAAAGCAGTCATACCATCGATGTGGTGCAAACTACCCGGCAGGCTTATGAGGCGGCGCGACAGTTTGGGAAATTCACCAAGTCTCTTTCAGGAATTGATATTCATAGATTGAATATTACATTGCCTGCATTTCACGACCTTTCGTTGCGGTACCGGCAGTTTTTGGAAGCTTTGTCGGGGGGCAATCCCGACAGGATTTGTGCGGTAAATGCCTTGATCGAAGAGTTAAAAAGTTATGCAGGCATAGTGGAGGAGTACGGGAAAATAAAGGATAACCCCGATTTTAAGCTCCGCGTTACGCACCACGATACGAAGATCAGTAATGTATTATTTGATGAGGAGGATAATGGTATTTGCGTCATCGACCTCGACACCGTGATGCCGGGTTATTTTATCAGTGATGTGGGGGATATGATGAGAACCTATCTATGCCCGGTCAGTGAAGAAGAAAGCGCCTATGAGAAAATAGAAGTGCGGGAGGAGTTTTATTTTGCTATTGTACAAGGTTACGAATCTTATATGAAAGAGGAGTTAACGCCGATAGAGCAGCAATACTTTTTTTATTCGGGTAAATTTATCATCTATATGCAGGCCCTTCGCTTTCTCACTGATTATCTTAATAATGATGTTTATTATGGGGCCCGGTATCCCGATCATAATCTCGTAAGAGCTACCAATCAAACCACTTTGCTGCGCCGTTTGATGGAAAAGGAGTCTGTACTTTCCGGTTTTTCGGCGGCTGCCGTATAATTTTTTTCAGCCTTTGATTTTTATGTCAAAATCCTGTACATTTGCAGCCCATCCGGCAAAAACGGGGTAATCGGGAAGTAGCGCAGGCCGGTAGCGCACCTGGTTTGGGACCAGGGGGTCGCAGGTTCGAATCCTGTCTTCCCGACTTTTAAGGAAACCAATTCCTTTCAATCCTTGTAAATTATATTGATTTACAAGGATTTTTTTTGCTACTGCATTTAAAGCAAGGCTAACACAGATGGCTATATAGATTGCCATGTTGGATCCCGAATTTTTGGAATTTGACGGCACAAGACATCGAACCGCTCGACTAAATTCTGCGGTCGCCCTTATCTAGGATCAAGTTCAAAAGTTGGGGATTAGAAATAAAAAATATTTAGTTTTGGCTTCAGATGAAAGCA
>JBEBUZ010000012.1:0-60867 GCA_040393015.1 Paraniabella yanshanensis | reverse complement strand
CCACAAATTCCAGCGTACCGCGCATGCGGTATAATTTTCAAATACAACTGTGCCGCGAATGCACGAATAGATAATCCAATAAAAGACCCTTCATTCGTGCATTGGTGGCCCTATCTCTTTTGTGGTATAGCCTGCGTAAAAAGCCATTCGTGCATTGGTGGCAACCACCCCACGCATTTAGGCTACCTGCTTTTCAATACCGATTTATAAATATCCATTACCGATCCGGCATATACATCGGGAGCGAACCTCCTGGCATTTTCAAAACCATTGTCAATGGCCTGTTGCCGGTATGTTTCATTTCCATAAAACTTCCGCATCCCTTCGGCTAAAGCTTCGGGGCTGTGCGGGTCCGCTAAAAAAGCAGCGCCGCCCGCTATCTCGGGCATGCAGGAAGAAACAGAAGTAATAACCGGTACGCCGCTGCTCATGGCCTCAACAACAGGTATTCCAAATCCTTCATAAAACGAAGGGTACAAAAGCGCCGCAGAAAGCTGGTAAAGGGCCGGCATGTCTTCCGTTTCCACGAAAGGGTTTTTCCCTTCGGCTTTTAAGTGATCCGAAAGAAAAAGGACATGGTTTTGCAAATCATTATCCGCCAGGTATTGTTTCACTTTTTCTTTATAGGCTTTCCCATTTCCAATTACAACCAACGGTATATTTATTTCCTTCCGTATCAATGCCAGCGCCTTGCAGCTATTGAGCAGGTTTTTCCGCTCAATGATACTCCCTACTTGCAGAAAAAACTGAGGCGGCAGGCTATATTTTGCACGGATACGCTGCTTTTTTTCCTCTGATTCCCTTACCTGGAAAAGCGGATCACAGCTCTGGTAAGCGACCTCAATTTTGGAGGGATCGATATGATAGGTATCGATAATATGTCTTTTGGTCTCTTCGCTGATGGCCATTATTTTATCAGCATGGGTACAGGCATATCTCAGCTTGGCCCGATAAATCTTTACATCGACAGGTTTAAAATCTCCCGGGTAAATCTCCGCAAACAAATCGTGGATGGTGACCACCGACGGGATACCGGTTGACCCGATGCCGCGGGGAATTTCCTGGCTCAGTCCGTGGTACAGATCAATGCC
Organism: Paraniabella yanshanensis; assembly: GCA_040393015.1. GTDB lineage: Bacteria > Bacteroidota > Bacteroidia > Chitinophagales > Chitinophagaceae > Niabella > Niabella yanshanensis_A. Next base: position 59,776 of record JBEBUZ010000012.1, on the reverse strand, counting down.
CAGCTTTTGCAGATCGCCGGTCACCCATTTGCTGCGCCATACACTGCTAAAAGCATTATGAAAAAAAGAAGAGGGCAGAACTTCCTGAATATTGTCGGCTTGAGGCCGGAAAAGCTGGCCGGGTTTGGGGTTGAACAGGTAATATTGCTCCTGCGGAAACTGCCTTGCGAGCAAATTGATGAGTGTGCGGCTGAAAAAGCCCAGGCCCGTTCCATTGTGGTAGGCACGTTTTGCATCGAAGCCAATCTTCATGCTGCAAAGATAATGACAGGCTTTGTCTATTGACCATTGTCCATTAACTTCTCCGTGCTATCTTTGCCGGCACACAAAATTTTACTATGCAAGATTTAATATTGGAAGCCTGGGCCAACAGGGAGTTGCTGAAAGACAAAAAATACAGCGATGCAATAAGAGAAGTAATTGAGAACCTCGACAAAGGAAGTTTGCGCGTTGCCGAAAAAAACGGCGCTAAATGGCAGGTAAATGAGTGGGTAAAGCAGGCTATACTCATGTATTTTGCTATACAGCCTATGCAAACCTGGGACCTCGATCCCTTTGAGTATTACGATAAAATGTTGCTTAAAAAAGATTATGGCAAACAGGGCGTTCGCGCGGTGCCGCCTGCTGTAGCACGGTATGGTTCCTACCTGGCAAAGAACGTAGTATTAATGCCTTCTTACGTAAACCTGGGCGCCTATGTGGATGAAGGAACTATGGTAGATACCTGGGCTACCGTAGGAAGTTGTGCGCAAATTGGAAAAGGGGTGCACCTGAGCGGAGGCGTGGGTATTGGCGGTGTGCTGGAGCCTTTACAGGCCAATCCCGTAATTATTGAAGACGGATGCTTTTTAGGTAGCCGGTCGATTGTAGTAGAAGGCGTGCTGGTCGAAAAAGAGGCCGTATTAGGCGCCAATGTAGTACTCACCAAAAGTACCCGGATCATAGATGTAAGTAAGGAAGTGCCCATTGAAACAAAAGGAAGAATTCCGGCCAGAAGCGTGGTAATACCGGGTTCGTACCTGAAAAAATTTCCCGCAGGCGAATACCAGGTTCCCTGCGCACTCATTATAGGCAAGCGTAAAGCCAGCACCGACTTAAAGACCAGTCTGAATGACGCTTTGCGCGATTTTAATGTGGCGGTGTAAATTAAGTTCATGGCATATGGTTCATGGATCATAGTATCGGTATTTTAACTATTTTCAACAATCCATGAACCATGATCCATGAACTATGAACTATTAACCATGAACTCTTTTCTCCATTGAAAGCGCTCGTTTACAGATCTACCGGTAGCTGGTATACGGTTAAAGATGAAGATGGTAATTTTCATAATGCCCGTATAAAAGGGGTTTTTAAAATAGATAATATTACCAGTACCAATCCCCTGGCTGTGGGGGATGAAGTGGAGATAGATGTGGAAAATGAGGCCGAAACCACCGCCACCATTACCGCTATTCATCCACGCCGCAACTATATCAATCGCCAGTCGCCGCGGGTAAAACATCAGCAGCATATTATTGCTGCCAATCTCGATCAATCCTTATTAATCGCAACACTCAAAGATCCCAGAACCTCCCAGGGATTTATAGACCGGTTCCTGGTGGTTTGCGAAATGTACCATGTTCCGGCCATTATTATTTTTAATAAAACAGATATCTATCGAGATAAAGAATTCAGGAAGTTAGAAAGCCTCCGTACCATGTACCGTTCGCTGGGCTACCCCGTTTATGCCACCAGTGTAGAAACGAAGGAGGGGCTGACGGAACTGGCCGATTTACTACAGAACAAGATCACCTTAGTGAGCGGCCATAGCGGTGTAGGAAAATCTACGCTGATCAATTACCTGCTGCCGGGACAGGATATTAAAACACAGGACGTAAGCGGCTGGAGTGGTAAAGGTATGCACACCACCACTTTTGCTACTATGTACGACCTCTCTGCGTCGGGGCAAGGGGGCGGACAAATTATCGACACACCAGGTATACGCGAGTTGGCCGTTACCGGGCTGGAAAAGGAAGAACTGTCGCATTATTACCCCGAAATGCGCGAACGTCTTAATAATTGTAAATATAACAATTGTATGCACATCAACGAGCCGGGCTGCGCCATAAAGCAGGCGGTCGTGGATGGTGAAATTTATGAAGACAGGTATATAAGCTACGTAAATATTCTCGATAGTATGGGCGATCAAAAGTATTAGACAGCCTCCTGAAAAAAAAAACCCCTTCTATGAAGACGATTAAAGAGCACCATCCGTTGCTTTGTCCTACTCATTTAAACCAGCCACTATATTTTACGTAATTATTGGCGATCCGGTTGATCTGCCCGTTTACCAGTTCCTCCGAAATAGCTTTTACTTTTTTAGCCGGTACTCCTGCGTAAATGCTGGCTGGCTCACAAATGGTGTTTTCTAAAACAACGGCGCCGGCAGCTATAATGGTATTGCTGTGCACCACCGCATTATCCATTACAATAGCCCCCATGCCAATGAGTACATTATCATGCACGGTGCAGCCATGTACAATAGCGTTATGGCCAATAGAAACGTTGTTGCCAATAGTGGTAGAAGCGCCCTGGTAGGTGCAGTGTATACAGGCTCCATCCTGCACGTTTACCTTATTTCCCATCTTAATAAAATTAACATCGCCGCGAAGTACGGCATTGAACCAGATGCTGCACTCATTGCCCATTATCACATCGCCCACAATAGTGGCATTGGGCGCTATAAAACAGTCGTCTCCAAACTGCGGTTCTTTTCCTTCTACCGGAAGAATTACTGGCATATTTTTAGTTTCGGCTAAGATATAAAAGAAGTGCGGCATAAAAACGTCGCGCATGCGTAACTTCGCCTCTTCAATATGATAGAAAAAAAGAATATAGTACAGGATAAGGAAACCGCCGTTATTGTTGGCCTGGTGCAAAAAGACCAGACAGAAAGGCAGGTAAACGATTATTTGGATGAACTGGCCTTCCTGGCCGAGACGGCAGGTGCCGAAACCCGCAAGCGGTTTATACAAAAGCTGCAGCATCCGGATTCCCGAACTTTCGTGGGCAAAGGAAAGCTCGAAGAGATAAGGGTTTACGTGGTCACACATAGTATCCATCTCGTTATTTTCGATGATGAACTGACCGGCGCGCAAATCAATAATATTCAAAAAGAATTAAAGGTAAAAGTCATCGACCGCTCGGACCTGATATTGGATATTTTTGCGCGAAGAGCCAAAACCGCCCAGGCCCGTACACAGGTAGAACTGGCGCAATACCAGTACATTCTTCCCCGCCTGCGCGGTATGTGGAGCCACCTGGAGCGACAGGGAGGCGGCATTGGTTCGCGCGGACCCGGTGAAACCGAAATTGAGACGGACCGGCGTATTGTGCGGGATAAGATCAGTTTACTGCGCAAAAAACTGGCAGAGATCGACAAGCAGGCTTTTACCCAGCGCAAGGATCGGGGCGAATTTATACGTGTAGCACTCGTGGGCTATACCAATGTAGGCAAGAGCACCATTATGAACCTGATCAGCAAACGCGATGTATTTGCCGAAAACAAACTTTTTGCTACCCTCGATACCACCACCAGCAAAGTGGTTTTTGAAAACACTCCTTTTCTGTTGAGCGATACGGTTGGTTTTATCCGCAAACTGCCTCACCACCTGGTAGAAAGTTTTAAAAGTACGCTTGACGAGGTAAGAGAAGCCGATATTTTATTGCATGTGGTAGATATTGCTCATCCCAATTACGAAGACCAGTTGGCCGTGGTAAATAAAACCCTGCAGGAGATAGGAGCCGCCGATAAACCGGTGGTAACCATATTCAATAAAATGGATTTGTACGAAGCACAAACCTTCGACGAATGGCTGGCAGAAGAAACAAAAGAAGATATTCTGCGCGATTTGTACGAACGCTGGAGCAACGAGCTCGGGGGCAATGTGGTGTTTGTCTCCGCTACCGAACGCAGGAATATTGACGGGCTCCGGGAAACGATTTTAAATAAGGTAAAAGACCTGTATTCCATTCGGTATCCGTATAAAACGATGTTTTATTAGTTCATGGTTCATGGCGTATAGTTCATGGCATTGTTTAGTTCATTATGAACCATCAACTATGAACCAACAGTCATCTGTCAACTATCCCCTGTCATCTCAAATGAGCAACCTTACCTGGCATTTAATTGCGCTTCATCCGAACGGGCTGGATTTCAACTGAGAAAGAAAGCAGGAAATGATAGCCCTCGTTCTTCAAAATTGCACATCCTGGTATGCAGTTTTTAGTGTTGTTGCACAAATAAATGTGCAAAGCTTTGCCTTTGTGGTTGCTTGGGTTTCTGTATTAGCGGGCATTAATTTTTCGCCGACAGCTTTCAAATGCAATTTTATAATTTAACTTTGATACTTTGCTCATGGGTGCATTCATATATCAATGTCGTTTAGTTAAGATGTTGGTGATAACACCAACATCGGCGACCGCCGTTGCGGGTGTTATCACCCGCAATGTCCCGAAGCCTTAACTAACCGACATTGAGTCATATATCTACATTCTAAATAAGAAATTACATTTTGTCTTTTCAACTCCATACCCCGTTTCCTCCCGCCGGCGACCAGCCTTCGGCCATTGCACAGCTTACCGAAGGGGTTTTAAACGGCGAAAAATATCAAACGCTTCTGGGTGTAACCGGCAGTGGTAAAACCTATACCATGGCCAATGTTATTCAAAACACACAGAAGCCCACGCTGGTTATTACGCATAATAAAACCCTGGTAGCCCAGTTATATGGCGAGTTCCGGCAGTTCTTTCCCGAAAATGCGGTAGAATATTTTGTGTCTTATTACGATTATTATCAGCCCGAAGCTTACCTGCCGGTGAGTGATACCTATATCGAAAAGGATCTCGCTATTAACGAAGAGCTGGATAAATTGCGGCTACGCACGATCACCAGTTTATTAAGCGGACGAAGAGATATTATCGTGGTGGCTTCGGTAAGCTGCATTTATGGTGCGGGCAACCCGGCCGATTACGAAAACAGCATCATCCGTATTCATCGGGGACAAACCATTTCCCGGCAGGGGTTTTTACACGCCCTCGTTAATTCTTTGTACACCCGTACTACTATCGAGTTCAATCGCGGCACATTTCGGGTAAAGGGAGATACCGTAGATATTAACCTGCCTTATGCGGATCACGGCTACAGGGTTACCTTTTTTGGCGATGAGATAGAAGAAATAGAGTCTATCGATGTGGCCACTAACAAGCGGATTGCCAGGTTCGAAAATGCTGCGGTGTTTCCGGCCAATTTATATGTGGCGCCCAAGGATATGATACAGCAGGTGATTTATGAAATCCAGGACGAAATGACCGCCCAGGTAGAATATTTTCAAAGCACGGGCAAACTGATAGAGGCACAGCGCATTAAAGAACGCGTGGAATATGATATCGAGATGATCAAAGAACTGGGCTATTGTAACGGCATTGAAAACTATTCGCGATTCTTTGACCGCAGAAGCCCCGGCACCAGACCCTTCTGCCTGCTTGATTATTTTCCAAAAGATTATTTAATGATGGTAGACGAAAGCCACCAAACCATGCCGCAGATAAGCGGTATGTATGGAGGCGACAGAAGCCGTAAGCTGGTATTGGTAGACTATGGATTTCGTATTCCTTCGGCATTAGATAACCGGCCGCTTAACTTTCACGAGTTTGAGAGCCTGCAAAACCAGGTGATCTATGTGTCGGCTACCCCCGATACCTATGAACTGGAGAAAACAGGCGGTGTAATTGTAGAACAGGTGGTTCGGCCAACCGGTTTATTGGATCCACCCATCGAAGTAAGACCCAGCATTAACCAGATCGATGACCTGCTGGATGAAATTGACAAAACAGTGAAAAAAGGCGACCGCGTACTGGTAACAACCCTAACCAAGCGTATGGCGGAGGAAATGGATAAATACCTGCATCGTATCAATATTAAATCTAAATACATACACAGTGAGGTAGACACCCTGGAGCGGGTGGAAATACTGCGCCAGTTGCGATTGGGCGAAATTGATGTATTGGTAGGTGTAAACCTGTTGCGGGAAGGGCTGGACCTGCCCGAGGTAAGTCTGGTAGCCATTCTTGATGCGGACAAAGAGGGTTTTTTGCGCAACGAAAAATCGCTTACCCAAACGGCGGGCCGTGCTGCGCGGAATGTAGACGGGCTGGTGATTTTTTATGCCGATACCATAACGGGCAGCATGCAGCGAACGATAGATGAAACCAACCGCCGCCGCGAAAAGCAGATTGCGTATAATATCGAACACAATATTACACCCCGAACGGTTACTAAATCGAAGGAAGATGTATTTAAACAAACCAGCGTTCTCGACATCAAAGGATTTGATGAAAACGATCCGGGAGCTATAGGTTTTGATGAAGAGATCGGCACAGTTGCGGCCGAAGAAGTGGAAGTGTATAAAACGATTCCGCAAATGGAAAAAGCCATTGCCAAAACCAAAAAAGAAATGGAAAAAGCTGCGAAAGATCTCGACTTTATGGAGGCGGCAAGGTTAAGGGATGAGATGTTCCGATTACAAAAAGAGCTGGATGCAATGAAGTGACGAAATAGCTGTCAGGCTATTTCATCACTCAAAACCGTTTTACGCTTACATAAGCTGACTTCCTAAAGTAGAAAGTTTTGTGTCAATCTATCTTTTTCAAATTTCACCTACAGGGCAAATACATTAGAATTATTTCCCTGAAGATCGCCTGTATTCCTGCCCTCCTAATCCGTGACTCAAAGACAGCGTATCGTTTGTAATAAACAAATAATAAAACCTGGGATATGTTGTTGCCTTCATTTTCGATTCGCGGTCGAGAAGCCTGCGCTGGTGGCTGGTAATGTAGGTAGAATCAATTACTCTGTACCGGCCCGAATCCACAACGCTGCCATTTCTTATTTCGATATACCCTGATGCCGAATCAAAAGCGATAAAGCCGTAATTGTCCTCATTGGCCGGGAAAAAGAAAGGTGGGTAGTCTGTTGCGCTTCCGAGGTAGGTCCATTTGCCTGCTACTAAAGAGTCTAACCCCAATGTTCTTGAAATGGTCGTTTCGTCACTTTTAACAGCAGGACCGTTTTCCTCCAGTGAATTGCTGCCAGGTTTTGAACAGGAAATGGTCCCAATTATTATCAGTACAGCCAGTAAATTCAATTTTTTCATAAAATAATAATGTATCTTTAAAACAATAAAGACTGCTAAGCTTTCTCGTTTCTGTTATATGCAGACGCATAAAATAGTTTGTTCGCAACACTGGGTTGTAAATATTTTAAAGAATTGGGGAATGAACAAATCCCTAAATCGGGGGATGTCCGAATCTGCAATCTTTAATTAAATTTACTTCCAAAACCAAAGCAATCCTCAACTAATGACCACAGCTACTACTATTGACGAAGTAATTGCACAGCTTGAACAGATCATTGATGATTGCATCAGCAATAAAAACAGGGCCGGGTATTTTGCCATGTTGTATTATAATGTAACGCGACGGGTGAAACAGGGCATCGTTAATCAACAATTTACAGATAATGTATTTGTTGAAAAAATGGATGTACTTTTTGCCAATCATTATATAAAAGCATGGAACCAATGGCAGCAGGGCCGGCAGCCATCTCTGTCCTGGGACATTGCTTTTAAGGCTGTTACAGCGGAGCCTCTGATCGTATTGCAGCATTATCTTTTGGGCATGAATGCCCATATTAACCTTGATTTAGGCATTGCTACGGTTGAAGCCCTGGCGGGAAAAAGCCTTCAAAGCATCAAAAAAGATTTCGATGCTATTAACGCGCTGTTAGGCTCTATGATTGATGCCACAAAAGCCTCCCTTGAAAAAATAAACCCGCTGATGTACCTGTTGCGGCTGCATAAAAAAAAACTACGATGACCTGCTGGTCAACTTTAGCATAGGAAAAGCCAGGGAGGGAGCCTGGTGTTTTGCGGAAAGTCTTGTAACCCAAACCGGCAGTGGCTACGATGATTGTGTTGCCGGTCGTGATAAATTGATTGCGCAGTTAGGACACAATATCGCCTACCCGAAAAGTGGTATCATTATTAGCACTTTAAAAATGATCCGCCGGCTCGAAGGGCGTGAAATAGCAGCCAATATCCGGCAACTTAAAATGCTGAGCTAAACGTAAACAAATAATAAATCTTATATACTATACCCGGCTACTGTTTATACCCGAATTTTTAAGATTTTGTTCCTTTTTGGTTATCGATTCCTTTGCTTTATTCCAGGCGAGGAACAGTTCTTTAGGCCTTGCTAAAACGATTTTGCCCTGATATGCGGAGCAAAGTCAGATTTTATTTCTTTGAAGATCGCTTGTATGACGGTCCGCCAAGCCCGTGACTCAGGGATAGCGTATCGTTGCTAATAAACAAATACCAAAACCGGGGATATGGATATGTTGTCCTCATTTTCGATTTGAGCTCGAGAAGTCTGCGCTGGTGGCTGATTATGTAGGTAGAGTCGAGTACTCTGTACCGACCCGAATCCACAATTCTGCCATTTCTTGTTTCAATATACCCTGATACTGAATTGAAAATGATATAGCCATAATTATCTTTGCTGGCCGGCAAAAAGAAAGGGGAGTGATCGGTTTTGTCTCCAATAAAGGTCCATTGGCCTGCCACTAAAGAATCTAAACCCGATGCTTTCGAGAGGAAAGCTTCGTCTTCATCCCAAGAACGGTTCGGTTTTGAACAGGAAAAAAACAGGCTAACAAAAAACAGGATGTGTAGCAGTTTCATAAAACTTTTTTAAGCAGGTTTTTAAATTCGCGTGTCCCAGATAGTTCAAACGCAGGAAACAGCGCATTCGCAACACCTGTTCCTAATACTACAATTGAATAAAAATACAACTTAAACCATTCTATAGCATATCTTTGCATTACTCATGGGGTGCCTTAATAGTACGGGCTGAGATCATACCCAATAACCTGATCCGGGTAATGCCGGCGTAGGGATTAGGATTATAGTAGTTTATATTGTTCCCCTGAGCGATTAATATTATGCAGTTATGAACATGCAGGAATGGGTTCAGGTATTCGGGCAGCAGTTAAAAGCGGTGCCTTTGCTGGAGTGGATAGGTGTAAGCTTTGGCGTGGCTGAAGTATTGCTGGCCAGAGCCAACAAAATCTGGCTTTATCCCTGCGGTATTGTTTCGGTGATAATTACGGCCTATATTTTTTTTAATGCCGGACTCTATGCCGAAAGTGGTCTCAATCTTTATTATCTCGTAATGAGTATTTATGGCTGGTGGTGGTGGGTAAACAGGAAAGGCCATTCTTCGCCCGAAATAACCCGATCCAACAAGAAAGACTGGCTGGTTACGGCTGCTATTGTAGTGGGCGCCTTCTTCGCTCTGTTCGGGGTTCTAACATTTTTTACCGATTCCACCGTACCGGTGTTCGATGCCTGGGTAAGCGCTACGGCCTGGGCCGGCATGTGGTTGCTGGCGAGAAGAAAAATTGAAAACTGGATTTTACTCAATATCAGTAACGCATTTGCCATTCCGCTACTGCTTTATAAGGGGCTTCCTTTGTATGCCACGCTTACGCTTTTTCTGTTCATCGTGGCGGTGTGGGGTTATATAGACTGGAACAGGATTCTTCAACAAAAGCAAAAAGAACATGCCCTTAACACTCAGTAAAGCCGAAATATCCAGCCTGAGAATCCTGTGCGCAAAAGCGGAAAGCGCCGGTGAGTTGACGCCCGCTATTTTAAAGATCATTTACAGCGGCAAATGGTTCAAACTTTTTGTGCCCGCAGCCCTGGGCGGCCTGGCTTTAGATTTGCCCAATGCGTTGAAATACCAGGAAGCTCTCGCTTATATTGATGGCAGCCTGGGCTGGACGGTAACGCTTTGCGCAGGAGCCAGTTTCTTTGTAGGTTATATCGAACCAACGGCAGCAAAACCGATTTTTTCCCGGCGGGATGTATGTTGGGGCGGAAGCGGGGCAGCCAGCGGGGTAGCTCAGAAAATAAAAGGTGGATACAAGGTAAGCGGCCGCTGGAAATATGCCACCGGCACTCCCCATCTTACCCATTTTACGGCCAACTGTGTGGTGAAAGAAAAAGGCAAATTGGTTTTAAAAAAGGATGGGACGCCCCTTGTTCGTTCTTTCTTTTTTGAAAAAAAAGAGGTGACCGTTCACAACGAATGGAACACAATGGGCCTCAAAGCCACTGCGGGACATGGTTTCAGTGTTCAAAACCTGCTCGTTGCAGAGGAGAACAGTTTTGTTATTGATGAGACCAATCCGACTTTGGAAGAGGTTATTTTCAAGTACCCCTTTTTATCATTTGCTGAAGCAACTCTTGCGGTGAACATAGTGGGAATGACCCGGCATTTCTTCGATGAAGGAGCTGTATGTATGGAAGAACGGAAACTATCGGGAAAGTCTGATGAAACTTTATACAGGCGGGGACTGTCGGAAATCAACACAGCCCGCGATGCCGTTGAAAAATTATACGCACAATTTTACGAAGCAGTAGCTATATCCTGGGAAGAGTTGCCTGGCCAGGGAGCAGTAAGTATAAAAAGCAGGAAAGCCATTGCCCGGCTGAGCCGCAGGTTGGTAAAGCAATGCCGGCAATCGGTAACGGATATCATGCCCTATACGGGTCTGATGGCGGCGCGGGAGACAAGCGAAATAAACCGGATATTCCGCGATATTTTTACCGGTAGCCAACATAGTTTGTTAACCGTATAGCTTTTGGTTAAAGACTTGCTGCAATTTTTTTAATATCGCCCGCTATGCGGCTGATAAAAAGAAACTGGTCAACTACGGGTTTAAAATCGATGATCATCTTCCGGGTTTCCGTATCTATCAGTCCCTGCTGTAGTTCACGCCTGCGCTTTTCCACCAGTTCGTCGAGCTCTTCTTTCAGCTCAACAGGGGCGGTATGCTTCCCCTCATCAAATTTTTTTTGCTCTATCAGGGAGATGGAGTCGTTCAGTTCGCCCAGTATATCTTCTTTTATGGCAGAAAAATCTTCATCGCTATACCGGTGTTTAAAAGTTTTCACCAACGATCCTAAGGAAACAATATGAGAGTTAAGCGTATAAATCAGTACCACCATCTGGTAAATCTTTTTAACATCTCCCCGCTTGCTTTTGGGTTCATTGGTCATGCGGGTAAACCCGCCCGAAAGGTTGGCGTGTTCTATAAAAGCTGCCTTCCGGCGTAATTTGTAGGACAATACATCCATTTGGCCCGTTGAAAAGCTGCTGGCAACAATGTCAAAATATTCCTTCGACTTTTGCAGGGCCGTATTGATGTATGTCTTTATCTGCCTGCGTTCCCAGGAGGGAACCAATACATAGGCGGCAATAATGGCGATGAGGGAGCCTACCGTTGTATCTATTAACCTGCTTTTAAATATTCCGTAAAACTGGTGGCTGTTGAGCAGGTAAAAAAGAATCATCACATAGGCCGTCATAAATATCACGCTTACCAGGTAGCGGGTTCGCATAAAGCTGTAGGTGATGATCATCAACAGGATCATGGCGGCAAACTTACCATTTTGAGTGGGCAATAAAAACAATAGAGCCAGGCCTGCCAGGGCTCCTACAAAAGTGCCGATGAGGCGCTGATAGTTTCTTTGCCGGGTAACACTATAGGTAGGTTTAAGAATTACAATAATGGTAAGCAATACCCAATAGCTATAATGGAGATGCAGGGCATGAGCAACCGTAAATCCCAGCGCACAGGCCAGTGTAACCCGTATGGCATGCCGGAAACTATTGGACTGCAGGGAAAAATTTTCTTTTAAAATTTCGATATCCAGATCGGTTTTGGTGACAAAATGATCATAGTTTCCCGAGAGCTTATATTCTTTTATTTTTTTCCGGTCGTACCGGGTATAATGGTGTAAGGTATAAATGCGAAGGGTTATCTCCTCTACCGATTGCATCAGTTTTCGCATATTTATCAGCGCATCAAATGTTTGGGGATGACGGTATTTTTCTATAAAATTTTCAAATTGTATCTGCAATTTTTTCAACTCGTTATTCAGCTTGCGGGAAGCCCTAACCGGGCGGCCGCTTTGTACTGCCAGGCCTAACTGGTGCAATTCATCGCCGATCTCGTAAATCATGCGCTGAAAATCGTTTAATATGCCACTGTCATCGAATCGTTTGTGCATGGCCTCATAATTATAGAATGTGGCAGAGGCCTTTTCAAACAAGTCGATCGATTCAATAAAGATGACAAGCAGGGTTCTGCCTGTAACGGTAGACTCTTTTACAATATTGCGGCTTTTAAACAGCATTTCCCGCAGCAGTTCCTGCTTTGTCTGTATGCTCTGCTGCTCTTCCATCAATTTCGTATAAATGGCGTCGTAATCGGCATCCTTATCGTAAAACAATGCGCGGGTATTAAAATAGTCGCCGATAGAAATAATGCTGTCGCCCAAAGCCTGACGTACTATTTTGTAAGGTCTTACGCCAAACAGGGCCAGGCTCAGCAGCATATACCAGCCACCACCGGCCGCCAGGTAAAGGCTGTGATATAAGATATGGGATCCTTCTAACTGGTAGTCGAGCGTGAGAACCATAATCAGTATACCGGCAAATCCAATGGCATTTACCCTTGCGCCGTAGGCTCCTACAAAACTCAGTACAAAACACAGTACCGCTATTCCAAGACCTGAGAGATACCGGTCGTGGTTGATGAAACTGGTAATCAACGACACCAGAAAAATAAGGCCAATGGTGGCGAGCATCCCGTTCCGCCGCTGATGGATGGGTCCGGGAATATCGGAAACACTCACCGCCATGGCGCCGAGAGAAAGAATAAGTCCCGTTTCGAGTTGGCCAAAATAATTCAGTACAATAGCGGGCATGGTAATCCCAAACGTAATGCGGATGGCTTCGTTGAAATAATAACTATTGATAAATTGCCGGTATTCCTTAATATAGTCCACGAGACAAAATTAAAGCAGGGAAGCCCCCGCTACTACGAATCTCACTATTTTAACCGGGCGCCTATCCCCGGAGAATCGGGTACTTCAATTACCCCGTTTTTGCCGTATATAATGCCGCCCCCTACCGGGTCTTCGCTGAACATCAGGGCAGTGTCAAAATCGTAGAAAACAATTTGGGGGCTGCACAAAGCCAGGTGGGCAAAGGCCGTCATGGCTATACGCGACTCGAGAAAGGCACCCAATTGTATTTCCATGCCGGCAGCTTCGGCTATCCGTATCATCTTAAGTGCCTCAAAGATACCGCCGCTTTTGCCCAGTTTAATGTTGATGCGATCGCAGGCCTGTAAATCAATCAGCCTTTCCAGGTCGTGATGGTCGCAGCAGCTTTCATCGCTCATAATAGGAATGGGGCTTTGCGCACGCAGGGCGGGCAGTTGCATAAAAGCCCATCGGGGTAGAGGCTCTTCACAATGTTGTATGCGGAAGGGCTGTAAAGCTTTCAATGTTTCCAGGGCTTCTTCAAAATGCCAGCCCTGGTTGGCATCTATTCTTATTGGTATATCATCACCCACGGCCTCCCTTATAGCCTTGATTCTTTCTACGTCCCGCGCGCCGCCCATCCCAATTTTTACTTTAATAACGGGGAAACCGGCTTCTTTTATTATCCGGGCATCGGCTGCCATTTGGGCCGCTTCGCCAACGCTCACGGTAAAGTCCGTAGCAATGATCTTATCTTTTTTCCCGCCCAAAAAACGGTATAAAGGTAGCTCCGCATGTTGTGCGGCGATATCGTACAGCGCCATATCAAAGGCGCTCTTAATACTATTATTACCATAAATAACGGCATCTAACTCGCCAACCCGCTCTTCTATTTCCAGGGCGTTTTTCCCCAGCCATATTTTTTCAAATAATTTTCCTATTACCAGACCTGTGTCGGCGGTTTCACCGTTAATGCTCATAAACGGACTGCATTCGCCATAGCCGGTAATTCCTTCCTGCGTATGCAAAATTACTATAACATTGTCCGCACTATAAACGGGTCCGAGTGAAATGATGAATGGCTTTTTAAGCGGAACTGATAGTTTGCGTAGTTCTATTTTACTGATGAGAACCTGATCCATGGTCTAAAAATAGTATCTTTTTGCGGGCGGCGGCCAAAGATTTATCTGCTATGTCTGCAAACATTGATTTTTGATGGTTCTTTCCCGGGGGAAAATAATATTGGTGATAGGAAAAGGCGCAAAGAAGCACAAGTTTCACCTGAGTATTCCCCCAGTGTCACTCCTGCCTTTGCTACAAAATTACTAACCCTGCCAGGAGGACAGAATAACCAGGATTAAGCGGATAAATTAATGCAGGTTAAGTTCTACGGCTGGACTCTCCTTTGTAACCGGCTTAACTTTTTTTCATGGGTTGGTTGAGCATCTTACTCAAAAATTCGGGGGTGATCCCGATATAAGAAGCTACGTATTTCTGGGGTAATGTTTGAATGAGTGAAGGGTAGCGCTGACAAAAATTGGAGTAACGTTCGGCGGCGGTAAGGCTCAGCGCATCTGCCAGCCTTTGCTGTGCGGTAGCCAGCGCCCTTTCGGCGAGTATCCTGAAATACCGCTCGAGTTGGGGAATAGTACGATACAGTTCATTAATTTCCGACTGTTTCAGCAAAATCAACTCGCTGTCTTCAATCGCATCGATATTGAAACTGGCTGGTGTGGCATTTAGCAGGCTTTGCATATCGGCAATCCACCATCCGGAGGGGGCAAATTGCAATATATGCTCCACCCCGTTATCATCGATAGAATAACTGCGCAGGCAGCCTCCGTTTACAAAAACCACATAGTCCTGCACTTCTCCCTCCTGGTATAAAAATGTTTTCTTTTTTAGCCGGCGAAGTTTGCAGGCAAGCACCAACCGTTCTTCTTCCGCTTTGGTGAGGTTAACTTTTTCTGCAATGCTCTGTAATAACAGGTCGAAGGTCATGAATAGGTTTTAAAAGTTTAAAAGTTGCTGAATACAGTCGTTTAGCCTGTCTGCGGCCATAAATTGGCTTTCCAGTTCTTTATTAAAGGGTACGGGTGTATCGAGGGAGGCACAGCGCATTACCGGCGCATCCAATGCATTAAAACAGTTCTCGCCAATCCAGGCGGCAATTTCTGCTCCTATCCCTCCCGTTAAACTGTCTTCGTGTAATACCAGCACCCGGCCGGTTTTTTCCGCCGTGGTTTTTATCGCATCGTAATCCAGTGGCAGTAGGGTTCTGAGGTCGGTTATTTCCATCGAAATTTCGGGGTGGGCTGCGGCATATTCTTCTGCCCAAATAACGCCCATGCCATAAGTAATAACAGAAATATCTTCACCCTGCAATACTTTTCTCGCTTTTCCTATTTCTATTTCATACATTTCCTCCGGTACCTTTCCGCTAATGCTTCGATACATTGCTTTATGTTCAAAAAATAATACCGGGTTAGGGTCATTAATGGCTGCTATCAACAGGCCCTTGGCATCGTAAGGAGTAGAGGGGTAGAGTATTTTCAATCCCGGTACATGAAAAAACCAGGCTTCATTGCTCTGGCTGTGAAAGGGGCCGGCGCCCACACCGCCACCGGTGGGCATACGTACTACTACCTGCGCATTTTGCCCCCAGCGATAGTAAATTTTTGCCAGGTTGTTTACGATCTGGTTAAAGGCCAGGGTAGCAAAATCGGCAAACTGCATTTCCACTACGGCTTTATAGTTTTCGAGCGACAGGCCCAGTGCGATGCCGGTTACGGCGCTTTCGCAAATGGGTGTATTGCGTATACGGTCGCGGCCAAATTCGGCTAAAAGGCCTTCGGTTACCTTAAATGCCCCTCCGTAGCCGGCAATATCCTGGCCCATTATTACCAGATTGTCGTGTTTTTTTAAGGATTGGCGTAAAGCCTCGCTTACTGCTTCTATCAGTCTTTTTTCACTGCCGCCGGTTTCTTCGAGGTTTAACAAATCCTCTTCCTGTTGGTGCGGGGCATATACATCGTCGAGCTCTTTATGGCTACCTCCGAGAGGTGGAAAGGAGTTGCTGTCGGCCAAAGCCAGCTCCTCCTCTATCTGCGACTGAAGGGTTTGCCGGGTGTTGGCGATCCCTTCTTCATCAATAGCACCCGCACTTAACAGGAACTGTTCAAAATTAAGGATGGGGTCTTTTTTGGCCCAGAGTTCCAATAGTTCCTGGGGTACATATTTGGTGCCGCTGGCTTCTTCATGACCCCGCATCCGAAAAGTAATGCACTCAATAAGATAGGGTTTCTGGTGGGTGATACAGTAATCGCGCACTCCTTTTACGGTATCATATACGGAAAGTATATTATTGCCGTCGATGGTAACGCCCTCCATGCCATAGCCTTTGGCTTTATCGGCCAGGCTGATGCAGCGGTACTGTTCGCTCGCAGGCGTGCTGAGGCCATAGCCATTGTTCTCCACCAAAAAAATAACCGGCAGATCCCAAACGGCGGCCATATTGAGGGCTTCATGAAAATCGCCTTCGCTGGTGCCTCCTTCGCCGCTAAAGGCAAGCGATACCCGGGCCTGGTTTGAAAGTTTGGCTGCAAGCGCGGTTCCGGCAGCCAGGGATAACTGCGGACCCAGGTGAGAGATCATCCCGCAGATATGATGTTCGCGACTACCAAAATGGAAGCTGCGTTCGCGCCCCTTGCTGTACCCGTTCCCGTTGCCCTGCCATTGGTTGTACAGGCGGTGCAGGGGCATATTTCGGGTAGTAAATACTCCCAGGTTGCGGTGCAGCGGCATAATCCATTCATTAGGTTCCAGGGCCATGGTAGCTCCTACGGCTATCGCTTCCTGGCCAATACCACTGAACCATTTGCTTATTCTTCCCTGGCGCAGCAATATCAGCATCTTCTCCTCGATGAGCCGGGGGTGGAGCAGGTTGCGATACATACCCAGTAACGCTTCATCGGATAAATCCTTACGATCAAAGTGCATACTACAAACCTAATTCTTTTCGGTGAGAGGAAAGCATGGCGGGCGGAAAAGGTGGAAGCCCCTTTACCCGAATAATTTGTATTTTGTGGGTACTTTATGAAAAAATCCGTGGTATTCCTGGCATTGGTGGGCTTTTCGCTCCCACTATGCGCCCAATACCGTTCCGAGCGGTACGATACGGCCTGGTATGTTTCTTACCGCGACCGGCTTACCCTCGGCATCCTGGGTTTAAAGAAAAACACGGTGTTTAAAACAGATGCATCCACGGCAGAGAACGCCCTCCGGTTTCGATCCAATAGCCCCGGTCGGCTCGGCATCTCGGCTTCCTACGATTTTCTGGGCTTATCGGCTTCTTTTGGGGCGGGCCGCCTCGACCCCTCCTACTCCAAGGAAAAAGGTAGCACCAAACAGGCCAACCTGCAGCTCACGGTCACGGGGCGAAAAATACTGGCCGATATTTACTTTCAGCAATATAAGGGTCTTTATTTTCAACAGGGCCCGACCGTTTATACCCGGCCCGACATTGCCACCGGCCTCTATGGCACCACGGTGAGCCTTATCCATAATAATCGCAGGTTTACTGCGCAAGCCCCCTTTTTATTAGACGGGCGGCAAAAGAGATCGGCAGGCTCCCTGTTGTATGGCGGCGAATTTTTCTACGGCTCCGCCCGGGGCGACAGCGCCTTTGTTCCTGCTGCCCTGGCCAGCGAATACCCTCATGCAGAGGTGCGCAAAATCGATTTTGTTAGTTTCGGTCCGGGCATGGGTTACGGCTATACCCTGGTGCTGAAAAGCCATTTTTTCCTTACGGGACTGGCTTCCTTCCATGCCGATGCGAGTTATATACGGGAATGGAATGAGAGCAGCGATATTCGTCGTTTCTGGAAATTTAATCCCAACCTCAAAGCCAAAGGAGCCATTGGCTATAACGCAGAGAACTGGGGACTCGGCCTCTCCTACACCTCCAATCGCTTGTTTTTTAAAGCACTGGAAGGCGATGCCCGCTACCTGAATTACAACGACAATTACAAGTTGATGTACACCCGGCGACTGCCAGCGGGGAAAACAGTACCCAAAGTAGTAGGATTTGCGGGAAGAGTAATTAATGCTGTCGGCCTCGGATTTTTGATCAACTGATTTTTTCATCTAAGAAGCAGGGAAACATTCCGCCCACGCCTCTGTCAGAGCGCCGGAACCGGCAATAATCTTCTCCTTTCGCGCCGTTTAAATTACCATCAGTTCGTAAAAATCTTCGGGCAATAAATACTTATTCGCCGTTTCCTGTAGTTCGGCCGCTGTGATGGTTTTAATATTGGAAATATACCGGTCGAAAAAATCTTCGTCCAGTTCGTTCAGGATAATATTTTTCCACCTGGCAATGAGTTGGAAAGGCCCGTCGAGATCGCCCTGTATGGAGCCCATCATAAAATTTTTTACCAGCATCAGCTCTTCGCCGTCGACCGGTTCATTGCGCAGCCTGGCCATTTCGTTATATACTTCCCCGATGGCTGCTTCCCCTACATCGCGCCCGGCCTCGGTGGAAATCATCCAGCCATTTTCTTTTCTGTTGCCCAGGAGGTAGCTGTGAATTCCATAAGTATACCCCTTGTCTTCCCGGATATTGGCCATGAGCCGGCTGCCAAAAAATCCGCCAAAAATTACATTCAATACCTGGGCCTTCAGGAAATCGGGATGGTGCCGGTTGCCAAAAGGCCTGGCCAGCCGGATAGAGCTTTGAGCGCTTTTTTCGTCGTTAATGATCCGGAATTTATGCTCCTGCGCTGGTTGGACTATGTATTGCCGGGAAGCCCTGGGAGTATTGTCAAAATCGCCGAAATATGTTTCGAGCAGGGTTTTCAGATCGGTTGGTATTTTCCCTGCCACGAATATTTTGAAAGTGCCGGTTTTATAATACTGTTCGTAAAAACTCACTAAATCTTGTCTTGTCAGTGCATCGAAATCTTCGTGCCGGCTGAATTGCCCGTAGGGATGCTGCTCCCCAAACAGGTAGGTATCAATGAGGCGGCCTGCGACAAAACTGCTTTTTTTAAGATTAATGTCGAGCTTTTGTTTCATGTTTTGAACCGCTATATCCATCTCGGTTTGCAGAAAAGCCGATTCGGTAAGAATCTCTCTTACCACGGGCAACAATTTACCAATATGTTTGGACAGGGTATGTAAGGTGAGTACGGCCTGTTCGGCCCCGGTATTCCGGTTGAGATGGGCTCCGTAATACTCAAAATGATCGTTGACCTGGAAAGCCGTTTTTGTAGCTGTGCCGTTTTTCAGCAGGAAATTGGTAACGGCAGCCACCAGGTTTTTATCCTCATAAGAAGTACCGGCATCAAAGACCCATTCTATTTGCAATACCTCTTCGGCGCCTGCATCTATCGTAAATACTTCCACCCCGTTTTTCAGTACAAACTTCTCATAAGGAGGCAGACCCAGGTTAAAATTCACGGCATCTATGATCGGCGGCGCTATGCTTCTGTTCAACATTTTCATTATTTAAACAGCAAATATAATTGTACCCGGGCAACCCTCCATACAAAGCAAATGGAAAACCTTTCTTATGACAGGGTGCATACCAATGGTACAAAGGCGCTTTATCCCGGCTTTGTGAACATTGGAGAGAAGGAAATGTTTATTCAGCCACTTCGAAACTGTATTTTCCCG
The DNA here is from genome assembly GCA_040393015.1 of Paraniabella yanshanensis. Classification (GTDB taxonomy): domain Bacteria; phylum Bacteroidota; class Bacteroidia; order Chitinophagales; family Chitinophagaceae; genus Niabella; species Niabella yanshanensis_A. Next base: position 40,160 of record JBEBUZ010000012.1, on the reverse strand, counting down.
AACCGGTTTCTACTACCACATATCCATCGTCTTCACCTTTCAGGCTCATTCCTTTTATATCAGCCAATGCCTTGCCCCCTTCTTTTACCTTTTGTGCGCTGGCGGAGGGTATATAAATAGTAGCCCTGGTATTGGAGGGTATTTCCACATCCATCAGCAGGCGGTTGCCTTCAATACGCCAACTGTTGCTGAGGGTTCCATAATAGGTTTGAAGCGTGGCCGACGCATGTTTAAAATTACCGCCGATATGAGGTTTTATCCGGATATGCTTGTACCCTACGCCATCCTCGTAAGTGTCTAATCCCACCATTTTCCGGTACATCCAATCGCCTATGGCACCATAAGCGTAATGGTTAAAGGAGTTCATGCCGGGGGTTTGAAAACTGCCGTCGGGTTTGGTGCCATCCCACCGTTCCCAAATAGTGGTAGCTCCCATTTTTACCGGGTATAGCCAGGAGGGATAGGTTTCCTGCAACAATAATTTATAAGCTACGCTATCGGCACCAAAACGGGTGAGCACATGGCATAAATAAGGGGTACCCAAAAATCCGGTGGTTAAATGGTTGTCATAGCTTTTTATATTCTCCACCAGTTTTTGTGCAGCCGGTTGTCTTTGTGCATCGGGCAGCATATCAAAATGCAGGGCTAATACATAGGCTGTTTGCGTACCCGATACCAGGCGCCCGTTGTGCGTTACATACTCTTTATTGAAAGCATCTTTTATTTTTTTCAACAGGCTGGTATATTCCTGTATATCGTTGGTCTTTCCCAATACTTTTGCCGCGTTGATCAGCAATTGGGTGGAGTGGGCGTAAAAACACTGGGCGATCAGATGCTTATCGGTTACCGCAGCCCGGCCGCTGTTGTCATCGAAAGGCCGGTAAAAAAGCCAGTCGCCGTAATGCGATCCCGTATTCCAGAGATCATCTTTAGCCGCGCGTCTCATGCTTTCCACAAAAGTTTTCATGCTGTTATACTGGGTGGCCAGCAAACGTTCGTCGCCATAGGCCAGGTACATTTCCCAGGGCCCGATGGTGGCCACATCCGCCCAGCCTGCGCTGTTACTCGGCTTTCCCAGTACATTAGGTACCACATGCGGCACCACGCCATTGTCCTGGTCGGCTTCCACATCGCGCAGCCATTTGGCAAAGAAATTATGAACATTCATATTAAAGGCAGCGGTACGGGCAAATGCCTGCGCATCGCCGGTCCAGCCCAGCCTTTCGTCGCGCTGGGGACAATCGGTAGGAACATCGAGGAAATTACCCTTTTGGCCCCATTGAATATTGTGTTGTAGTTGATTGATGAGTGGGTTCGAGGTCGTAAAGTTTCCGGTTGGCGCCATATCTGAGTACAGCGCTACCGCTTCAAAATTGGCGGGATCAATCTCCAGATCCGATCCTTCAATTTTGATATACCTGAATCCCATCCAGGTAAAATAGGGATGAAAAGTTTCTGCTTCGCCACCTTTTAAAAAATATTTTGCCTGGGCCCTGGCGCTGCGCAGGTTTTCGGTATAAAAATTACCGGCCTTATCCAGCACTTCGGCATGGGAAATAACCAGGGAGTCTCCGGCATTACCTTTTATTTTTACCTGCACCCATCCCACCAGGTTCTGACCAAAATCGATCACTTTTTCTCCGGCGGGCGTGGTGATCAGTTTTACAGCTTTAAAGGTTTCCTTTTTTCGTACCGGTTCGTTTACCGTAGCAATGAGAATATCCTTAGGGTGGTTTACGGTTTTCACCTTTTGCCAGCCAGCATCATCGTAGCCGGCTTCCTTCCAACCTGTTTTTTGCCGGCGGGCATCGATGGTTTCTCCGTTATAAATCTGCGAATAAATGATTTCGCTCCGGGCAGATTTCCAGCTATCGTCCGTACTCACTGTTTCCGAGCTACCATCGGTATAAGTAATATTTATCTGCAATAAAAGGGATAGGGTATTACCATAAATATTACCTCTGTTCTTCCACCCCAGTATACTGCGATGCCAACCGTTACCCACCATGGCTCCTATGGCATTATTGCCTGTTTTTAAAAGCGGGGTTATATCATAAGCCTGGTATTGCAACCGCTTATTGTAGGAAGTCCAGCCGGGAGTAAGCCAGGCATCGCCAACCCGGTTTCCGTTGATATAAGCTTCGTAGAGGCCATGTGCGGTGATGTAGGCCGTAGCGCGGGCAACCTTTTTAGAAAGTTGAAATGTTTTGCGGAAAAGGGGGCAGGGGCTCTCGTTATCGTTGGGAGTAATCGTGGTCTCTATCCACCGGGCTTTCCAGCCGGTGCTATCCATTAACCCCGTTTGAAAATAGGCCGGGCTGCTCCAGCCCGATGCCTTGCCTGCCTGGTCCCAGATCCTTACCTGCCAGTTGTATTTTTGGTCGGCTTGTAAAGCGTTTCCCTGGTAGGGCACATGAACCGAAGCGTCTGAACTTATCTTGCCCGAATGCCAGACCGTTTTTTTCCCCGACAGCACTTTTATTTCATAAGCTGATTGTGCCAGGTTGCGCCCTTTGCCGTTCAACTGCCAACTGAACCGAGGTTGGGTAATATCCAGTCCAACCGGATTGACGAGGTTTTCCGTTAACAGATTATGAACCGTGGTTTGTGCGTAGGCACAAATAGAGAGCAGCGTGGCGCTGAAAAAGGCAATCGTTCTTTTCATTTTTAACAGTTTTGTTAAATTAAGTGCCCGACCGGACAATAGCGTTAAAGTTAAAACGATTGACGGAGCAACTGTCCTGTACCGTCCTGCCTGCAACCTGTTGGCTGGGGAGTTTCGTCTTTATTATATAGCTACTGCTTTTTGCCGCTTTTACGCTTCGGGTTGCTTATTCAAAGCCTCCCATAACCTATCCTTTAGTTGTGTTAACCCCTGCTGTGCTACCGATGAAATAAAAATATAGGGAATATGGGGAGGCAGTTCTGCGCGAATGGCTTCTTTCAGTTCATCATCGAGCATATCGCTTTTGCTGATGGCGATGATCATTTCCTTGTGCAGCAGGTCGGGATTGTATTGTTCCAGTTCATTCAGCAATATTTCAAATTCTTTTTTATGGTCGTTGCTATCGGCGGGTATCAGGAACAACAGAACGGGATTGCGTTCAATATGTCTGAGGAAACGGTGTCCCAATCCACGTCCTTCCGCCGCCCCTTCGATAATTCCCGGCAGGTCGGCCATGCAGAAGCTTCTTCCATCGCGGTATTCTACAATTCCAAGGTTGGGGGTGAGGGTTGTAAAAGCGTAATTGGCAATTTTGGGTTTGGCAGCAGTTAAAACCGATAAAAGGGTAGATTTTCCCGCATTAGGGAACCCTACAAGTCCCACATCGGCCAATACTTTCAACTCCAGTACTTTCCAGCCTTCCAAACCCGGCGTTCCCGGTTGGGCGTGTTCGGGCGCCTGGTTGGTGGGAGTGGCAAAATTATGATTGCCCAGGCCTCCCCGTCCGCCAGGTAGCCAAACAATTTCCTGCCCGTCTTCCAATATCTCCGCTTCGGCAATACCTGTTTCTTCATCTATGGCTACCGTACCCAATGGTACTTCTACCACAATGTCTTTTCCGCTGCGGCCGGTACATTTATTATGTCCGCCTGATTCGCCGTTTTCAGCCAGTATATTTTTGAAATAACGTAAGTGCAAAAGGGTCCACAGGTTGCGGTTGCCTTTTAGAATAATATGGCCGCCACGTCCTCCATCGCCGCCATCGGGTCCACCTTTGGAAGTAAACTTATCTCTCAGGAAATGTTTGATCCCTGCCCCTCCATGCCCGCTGCGGCAAAATATCCTTATCTGGTCAACAAAATTGCTTTTCTCCACTTTGTAAATATTGATGCACCGCAAAGATAAGCCCGGAAGGGGGCTTGGCAGTCATTTAATGGGTGTGCTTTCCGGCAAACACAATAGCGTTCCTGGCTACTGCTTAGTGGAAGCCTGGTCTATTTTAATATTATCTCTTATTTGTCGCCAGTAGTCGCGTCCGTAGGATACAAAAATCTCGGCTCCTGCCGGTATAGTTGTTTTAGCCTTTATGAAAACCTTGTTATCTTCTTCGTAGTATTCTGCATTATTTTTCACACCCTTTACCCGGGTTAGTCCGGCGGCGTCGTTGGCATAACGGCCCCAGGATTTCAGGTCCGAAGAGGCATCGATCACGTTCTGATCATCTATAAAATAAATATAACCATTTTCTGTATCGTCCTCCACTTCTGCCCAGGTAGCCCTGCGACCTGTGTATTCGGTGATAATGGTGCCTTTTTCAATATCAACAGTTGTAAACAAACCTTTTCCTGCCTGTGGTATGGTGGAAGTTTTTATTTTAAGGTTCTTTGCAGGTAAATGCATGCCTTTTTCAAATTTGTGTGCGAATATAATCTGCCCAACCGGAAAAAAATAAAGAAATTCTTTTCTACAGGGAAAAGGGTTGAAGACCCGATAAAAATAACCCGGCTCAACTGAAATAATTTTATAAAACCGGTCGTTTCTTTTAAAATGCATTCAGTATCGCTTTTCTACCGCTGATCCCGGCTGCCACGATTCATTACGTTTTATTTGTATGTTTGGCGGGAATAAAAAAGCGCCATTTTCTTTTTTCAAATTTTAACCTTCTATAATTATGTGTAAGAAATTTTTCGTTATTGCCGTGTTGCTGATAGCAGGCTCATTCAAATCTTTTGCCGACGAGGGCATGTGGTTGCCGCATTTATTGGGGCAGCAGGTTTATGCCGATATGGTTAAAAAAGGCTTAAAGCTCACTAAGGAGCAGTTATACAGCGCCAACAAAAACTCTCTAAAAGACGCCATTGTCATTTTCGGCGGGGGCTGTACGGGGGAAATAGTAAGTCCGGAAGGAATGATATTTACCAACCACCATTGTGGCTATGGTGCCATTGCTGCGGCCAGCACGGTTGATCATAACTTTCTGCGCGATGGATTTTATGCTAAAAGCAAAGCGGAAGAAATTAAAACGCCACTTACCGTTCAGTTCCTGTTGCGGATAGAGGACGTGACCAAAGAGGTGGAAGCCGCCTTAGGGAATCTGTCGGGGGCCGAAAGAGCGGCCAGGCAGACGGAGGTATTGGCTACGATCAATAAAAGACTGAGCGATGCCGGCAAGAGCATCGAGTGCCGGGTAAGCCCCCTGTTTAAGGGTAACCAGTTTCTCGCTTTTGTATACGAGATTTATAAAGATATCCGGCTGGTAGGCACCCCGCCCGAAAATGTAGGAAAATTCGGTGGCGACAGCGATAACTGGGAGTGGCCCCGCCATACGGGCGACTTTGCAGTGTTTCGGGTATATGCGAATAAAGATAACAAACCCGCTACCTACGATGCATCCAATGTGCCTTTGAGGCCAAAGTGGTACCTGCCTATTTCTCTGAAAGGAGTAAAGGAAAATGACTTTGCCATGATATGGGGTTATCCAGGCGGCACCAACCGGTATGAATCTTCCTACGGTATTAAACTGGCTACCGAGGTAAACAATCCCACCCTGGTGAAGCTGCGCGATATGCGTTTGAAATACATGTTTGAGGAAATGAAAAAAGACCCGGCTACCAAACTGAAACTGGCCTCGAGTTATGCAGGTATAGCCAATTACTGGAAGTTTTACGACGGCGAAACCAAACAGTTACTGAAATATGATATATATGGCCGGAAAAAGGCTGCGGAAGAAAAATTTACGGCCTGGGCAAAAGGAAAGCCCGGTTACCAGACCCTTTTTGCCGACTGGGGTAAAGCGTATGAGGAATGGAAACCTTACGCGGAAGAAAGGGTGTACCTGCTCGAAGGTATTTTTGGTTCGCCGCTTGTTGCATTTGCCAACACCCTTCGCCAACTGGCGAACAGTCCGAACCTTAAAAAAGAAGACCTGGTAAAACAATTAAATACGCGCCGGGCAGCCTTTCTCACGGCAGAGGACAAGCCTTCGGATCAGCAGATACTGGCGGCCTCTACGAGGATGTTTTATCAGAACGTACAGAAGGACCAGCAGCCAACAGCTTTTTACGAGGCACTGGAACAAAAGTATGGATCGTTGAACGAGGGAGCTACCTACGAAAAATATGCCGCTGATATATTTAAAAATACCCTCATTTTCGACGACGCTAAATGGGAGGCCTTCCAGGCTTCGCCAGACGCCCAAACAATAGCGGCCGACCCCGCAGTTAAACATGCTGCCGCGTTTATCGATAATTACCGGGAGCGATTTGAGCCCGCTTACCAGAAGTTTACCATTGCCAATGCCGATTTCGGGCGCATTTATCAGAAAGGTGTGATGGCCATGGATCCGGCAAAGGCAAAAAATATGTATCCCGATGCTACTTTTACCATGCGGGTAAGCTACGGACAAGTAAAGCCCTATTCGCCGAAAGACGCCACTTTTTACGATTATGTAACCACTTCCAAAGGGGTGCTCGAAAAATATATTGCGGGCGACTATGAATTTGATCTTCCGACGCGGCAAATAGAACTATTTAAGAAGAAGGATTTTGGCCAGTATGCCGATGCGGTAAGAAAGGACCTGGTGATTAATTTTATAAGCTCTAATGATATTACGGGTGGCAATTCCGGCTCTCCTGTTATCAATGGCAACGGTGAGCTGCTGGGTTTGGCTTTCGACGGAAACTATGAAGCCCTGAGCCATAAACTGGCTTTCGACAAAAACCTTAACCGTACCATTAATGTGGACATACGCTATGTGCTTTGGTGTATTGATAAGCTGGGTGGCGCTTCTCATATTATTAAAGAATTGAAACTCGTGAGATAAGCCTTTTTATGAAATAGTTTATGTTTGACCATAAAAAATTAAAAGATTTTTACCATGCCGTACAGGAAAAATCGGCATCCTATATCGGGTATCCTTGTGCCTCCGATTTTGATTACAGCGAGCTTTACCCGTTTTTACAGTACCCGCTCAATAATGTAGGCGACCCTTTTCTGCCCTCTTCATCCGATTTAAATTCGCATGTTTTTGAGCGGGAGGTGCTTTCGTTTTTTGCGCGTCTCTTTAAAGCGCCACCCGATAACTGGTGGGGTTATGTTACCAATGGCGGCTCCGAGGGAAACCTGTATGCTTTGTATCTTGCACGGGAACTTTACCCCGATGGCATGGTGTATTATTCAGAAGCCACTCATTACAGTGCTCAAAAAAACATCAGCCTTCTCAACATGCAAAGCATTGTAATTCGTGCCGACGAAAAAGGGGAAATGAATTATGAAGATCTGAAAGAAACCATTCAATCGCATCGCCACCAGCCCGCCATTATTTTTGCTAATATTGGCACTACCATGACGGAAGCAAGGGACGATATTTCTAAAATTCAGGCCGTATTAAAATGCTATGCCATTAAAAATGCCTATATCCATTGCGATGCAGCCTTGGCGGGCACTTATCTTTCTTTGTCCGGTTTTTCGGGTTTTGATTTTGAGCATGGCTGCGACAGCATTGCCATCAGCGGACATAAATTCATTGGCAGCCCGGTTCCCTGCGGTGTCATCCTGGTAAAAAAGCAGTACCGCGACAGGATAGGCAGGTCCATCCCCTATATAGGAACTTTAGACACTACCATCAGTGGATCGCGCAATGCCATTGCCCCGCTTTTTCTTTGGTATGCCATTAAAAACTATGGTAAAAAAGGGCTGCTGAAGCGGGCCGAAGAGAGCCTGGCAAACGCTGCCTTCCTGGTGAGGGAATTAAACAGGATAGGGGTGCCGGCCTGGCGAAATGAGAACGCTATTACTGTTATTTTTCCAAGACCCTCTTCAAAAATATGTTCAAAATGGAGCCTGGCTACTAATGAGAATACCGCTCATGTTATTTGTATGCCCGGGATAAAACAACAAACACTCCATATGTTTTTGGAAGATATTGCAAACGAAACAAAGGCGGGAACCCATCGGTAGAAAAGTTTTCGGCTCCTGCACGCGGTTCCGGGCTTTCTGATTTTTTTTGGGAGCGGATTTGCAGCACTAACCGGCTCTTAATATCTTCTCCATTTTACGGCCTTTGGCGAGTTCGTCTACCAGCTTATCCAGGTATCTCGCCTTTTGTGTGAGCGGATTTTCGATTTCTTCTACCCGGTAACCGCAGATGGTACCGGTGATCAGGCGGGCATGGGGGTTTAGCGTGGCCTGTCCGAAGAATTGTTCAAAATTGGCTTTTTCAGCCATCAGCTTTTGCAGCTTTTTTTCATTAAATCCCGTAAGCCATTCAATTACCTGGTGCAACTCCTCTTTGGTACGGCCTTTCTTTTCTACTTTATCAACGTAATGCGGGTAAACCGAGGCAAAGGACATCTTAGCAATTCGTTCATCATGATGACTGGTTGAGGCCATGCTGAATAATTTTTGAGTTTGAAATTCAAATTTACTCTTTCTCTCTTTGTTTTTAAAAGGTTAAATTAGCAGGAAAATTGGCAGTTATGGCAACAGATAAAGCAAAAGCGTTGAAAGATATTAGTATTAAGGGTAAAACCTATCATTACAGTTCTCTGAGAGACCTTGAAAATGGCAGAGCTGAAACGCTTCCTTTTAGTATTCGCATCTTATTGGAGAATGTATTGCGAAATTACGATGGTTTCAGCATTACCGATGATCATATACATACCCTGGCCAACTGGTCGCCTACACCGGCAGACAAAGACATTCCTTTTAAACCTGCCCGTATTTTAATGCAGGATTTTACCGGCGTGCCGGCCGTAGTAGATATGGCCTCGCTGCGGGCCGAATTTGTGCGCCATGGCAAAGACGGACAGAAGATCAACCCGGCCATCCCGGTGGATCTGGTGATAGACCACTCGGTGCAGGTGGACTATTTTGGTACAGACTATTCTTACGATAAAAATGTAGCGGTAGAATACGAACGCAATAAGGAGCGTTACGAATTACTGAAATGGGCACAAAACGGCCTCCATAATTTCACCGTGGTTCCGCCAGGGCTGGGCATATGCCACCAGGTGAACCTCGAATACCTGGCTAAGGGTATTATTAGTCGGGATGGATGGCTTTTCCCCGATTCGCTGGTAGGAACGGATTCGCATACGCCCATGGTTAATGGCATTGGTGTTATTGGCTGGGGGGTGGGAGGCATTGAAGCCGAAGCTGCTATGCTGGGGCAACCCATTTTCTTTACATGCCCCGAAGTGGTTGGATTAAAACTCACCGGTAAAATTCCTGAGCAGTGTACTGCAACCGATATGGTATTATCGATCACCAAAGCCTTACGCGATAAGGGGGTGGTGGGTAAGTTTGTAGAAGTTTTTGGCGATGGGCTGGATCATCTCACGGTTACCGACCGGGCAACGATTTCCAATATGTCGCCCGAATTTGGTTGTACGGTTACCTATTTCCCCATTGATGACCGCACTTTGCAGTATATGCGGCAAACCAACCGCACCGAGGAAGAAATACAGATTGTAGAAACCTATTGTAAAGAGAACCTGTTATGGCGAACAGGTAATGAAGAGATTCAGTATTCGTCCCTCGTAGAGTTTGATTTGTCAAGCCTTGAGCCTACGGTTTCCGGGCCCAAGCGGCCACAGGATAAAATCCTGGTTAAGGAATTAAACAAGGAATTTGAACGTTTGCTGGAAAAAGAATATTCCCGGTCCTATCAACCGGTACACGACCGGCGGGAGTCGGCGTGGCTGGCTGACGGAGGATCGGGGACAGAGTTCACTTTTGGAAAGGTTCCCGTAAATGCTTCCAATCCCTTTGAAGTAGAAAGAGAGTCGATACAGGCGGTCAGAATCAAACACAAAAACAAAGAATTTGTTTTAAGCGATGGCAGCATCGTTATCGCCGCTATAACCAGTTGTACCAATACTTCCAACCCGGCTGTAATGGTGGGTGCCGGGTTGCTGGCCCGTAACGCCGTGATGAAGGGTCTGCGCACCAAATCATGGGTAAAAACATCCCTGGCGCCGGGCTCCAAGGTAGTAACGCAGTACCTGGAGCGGTCGGGACTGAGCGCCGACCTGGAAGCGTTAAGGTTTCATACAGTGGGTTACGGCTGTACCTCCTGTATAGGAAACTCAGGGCCGCTGCCACCCCATGTAGCGGAGGCCGTAGATAAGGGAGAGCTGGTGGTGGCTTCGGTATTATCGGGCAACCGAAACTTTGAAGCCCGGGTTCATCCACAGGTGAAGATGAATTTTTTGATGTCGCCCATGCTCGTGGTGGCCTATGCGCTGGTGGGCAGGGTAGATGTGAATTTGCTGGAAGAGCCGCTGGACTATGATCCGAATGGGAACCCGGTTTATTTAAAAGATATCTGGCCCAGCCGGGAGGAAATCATCAACACTATCAATGACTGCATGAAAGTGGAGGACTTCCGGGCCGTTTACGATGTTATTTTTGACGGGTCTACAGACTGGCAGAACCTGGATGTTAAGTTAAGCGAAAACTATCAGTGGGATCCGGATTCTACCTACATTAAAGAGTCGCCTTTCTTCGAGGGTCTGTCTGTGGACTTACAGCCGTTACAGGATATTGAAAATGCAAGGGTGTTATTGTACCTGGGCGATTCGGTTACCACCGACCATATTTCACCGGCGGGCTCCTTCCGGGAGAATACGGCTGCGGGTGCTTATTTGGCGGAGCATGGCGTTAGCAGGGAGGATTTTAACTCTTACGGATCCCGTAGAGGGAACCACGAAGTAATGATGCGGGGTACATTTGCCAATGTGCGCATCAAAAATAAAATTACAGACAAAGAAGGCGGGTTCAGCACCTATTTCCCCACCGGTGAAGTAAAGTCGGTGTACGACACGGCTATGCAGTACAAAACCGATGGCACGCCTTTAATTGTTTTGGCAGGTAAGGAATATGGCTCCGGCTCTTCGCGCGATTGGGCAGCCAAGGGTACATTTTTGTTGGGAGTAAAAGCAGTAATAGCCGAGAGCTTTGAACGCATCCACCGCAGCAACCTGGTAGGTATGGGTGTAGCGCCCCTGGTATTTGTGAACGGTCAGAGTGCCGGATCCCTGGAACTGGACGGAACGGAAACCTTTACTATAACCGGTTTGGCTGAGGACCTGGTGCCACACAAAATAGTAGAAGTAAAAGCGGTGCATCCTTCCGGAAAAACTACCTATTTTCAGGCGGAAGCCCGTTTGGATTCGGAAATTGAAATAGAATATTATAAAAATGAAGGCATTCTTCAGTACGTACTGCGCGACTACCTGCGTAGAGAAGGATAATTTTAGTAAAAGTTAAATTCCATTTTCAATGAAACGATACACTTCCCTGATGCGGGGGAGGTAGGGGGCAAAGGAGAGAAATTTTATCATCTCTCAAAAACCAGCTCTTTAGTGCAGGGTCAATACCGGAAAGCTAACCAAAGGCTTCTGGTACCTGTCCTTTATTGGAGATAGGTCTTAAACCAGTGGTCTACCTCATCCATATCGGGTAACGGATCATGCCCTGCTCCTTCCCTTTCCACGAGTTTTACCGCAACCTTATTCTTTTTCATTTTATATAGGTTTCGTTAAATATTGAGAGATTACCTCCTCCGCTGCCATTTTTCATGATCCCGGTCTGCGTTTATACTGATAGTTTTTGTTTAATATTTTAAATTTATCGGATACTTTTTAAATAGAAAAATTTTTCGAAAGGACAAACAAAATATAAAAAGGATTTTACGGGAAAATGGGAGAAGGCTGAAGGCGAAAAACATTTTTAAAGGGAGACAATCGGGTTTTTGAATTTAATTGTAATATTTTTGGTTTCAAGCTTGCAAAAAAACATGAAAAGACAACTACTCCTCATCGCGGCCTGTTTACTGGCAGCATGGATAAACAGTGCAGCACAACGCGTTGTTATCATTGGTCTCGACGGATTCAGCGTACCAGGTTTTAAGGAAGTGAAGCATCCCCACCTCGACAAACTGTTGGCAGAAGGCGTTTTTTCGCTCACCACCCGGCCGGTGATGCCTTCGGTAACCCTGCCCAACTGGACCAGCCACCTTACGGGATCGGGACCCGAGGAGCATGGCGTAACTGCCAATAGCTGGACCCTGAGCAAACACGAACTGGCCGCCCAGGAAACAGATGCCGATGGCTATTACCCCTCTGTTTTTAAACTATTAAAAGAGCAGAAGCCGGGGGTTAAAACCGCTTTTTATTATAACTGGGCCCAGCTTATCAACAGCATGAACAAGCGTTATATAGACGAACTTTCTTTTCAATACAACGATGGCTACGACAGTAATTACCATAAAGCGTATGAATTTATAGTAAAAAATCAAAAGCATCCCCAGCTGGTATTTTTGTATAGTGTACATACCGACCATGCGGGGCACCGCTACGGCTGGATGTCGCCGGAATATGTTTCGGCCATTGAATCGGCCGATAAAGCCCTCGGCCTCTTCCTGGAGAAATTAAAGACAGCGGGTTTATACAAAGACACTTATTTTTTATTTATTACCGATCATGGCGGTAAAGAAAAGGGGCACGGCGGCATTAGCATGTCCGAAATGCAGGTGCCGTGGGGAATTACCGGTCCCCGCATCCCCAAACGCGGCCTGGCGGGGTTTTACAATAGCAATAAAAATACCGCCCTGGTACTTGCCCGCCTGTTTAAAATCAAACAAAGAAATATTCCCCTGTCCTGGACGGGCACGGTTCCGCCGGGAATTTTTTGACGGGATATATATTTACGAAAATGGCCATGCTTGGGTTTGTGACGGTTACTATAGTTATTCTAATAATTGTTATGGCTCTCTATATCTGCATATGAACTGGGGATGGGACGGATCTAGCGGGGAAGATGATAATGGTTGGTTTGCATACAATAATTGGCAGCCTTCAACAGGAAACTACCAGTATGATCAAGGCATGGTCTACAATATTTTACCTTAGATTAATAATTTTTATAATATGAATCATATATTCTTGTTCACATTGGCTTTCTTATCTTTTTGTTTTATTGGCTGCAATAAGCAAGGAAGTGCAGAAACGTTAGACCCTTCATCTGTATTTAAAATTGAGAATGTTAAGGGTCAAAACATGCTCGACCCAGAAACTGTAGGGTATTTTGAACATGAGAAAATTAGAAAATACGATTTAGTAAACGGCGAACAAAAATTGTACTATCAACCGAATCTTGATCACCCTTTTGGCTATAACATTAATAAAACCAGCGCAGAGGGTTTTGTAATGCACATTTCACCAAATAAAGAGAGTAGTCACAGTCCGACAACTACCTATATTGATTGGGGCAACGGGGATAAGGATACATTGGTTTTCGCCATGACAAAAAATGATGGAGCGCACACAGTTACAACTGACATCTGGTATAATGGTGTGAGTGTCTATAACACAAATAACACTCCATATGTGATCAAGATTGTAAAATAATCAATATCTGATGAAAAGCAAAGAGAGGCTGTCATTTTTTTGTTAGCTAATTTAAATTACGGCTATCCAGTTATTTTGGGTGGCTATAGAACAAGAACTTTTATCTGGCCTTTCTACATATACGGGAATGGCCATGCGTGGGTTTGTGACGGCTATTATAGCTATTTTAATAATTGTTATAGCACCTTGTACCTCCGTATGAACTGGGGTTGGTCGCGAATAGACGACGGCTGGTTTGCGTATAACAATTGGCAACCTTCAAAGGGAAACTATCAGTATAAACAAGATATGATTTATAATATTTTATCTTAACTTTTAAAATATAAAAACATACTATTTAGTGAATGGGGAGGAAAAATTGTATAAAAAATCCGTATCACTCAGGGTATTCATAAAAGCAATCAGTGATTCCTTTTCTTCTTCGCTTAAAGGGATTCGCCCGCCATTCTGTTTTAAAACCGGGTCGAGGTTTTCTGAGTCGATAACGCCGGCATCCAGGTAATCCAATACCGACCTTAAGGTAGCAAACTGGCCAAAGCTGCCATAGGGAGCCGTGTATTGAACATTTCGTAAAGACGGCACCCGGAAACTCATATAATCTGCAGCAAGGCCTGTTACCCGGGCACGCCCCGCCTCACTGGTATGGGTATTAATAGGGAAGCCGATATTCCGGAAGCTTTGGTCGGTAAACAGTTCCGAGCTATGACAACTATTGCATTTCTGCTGAAAAACAGCATAACCCCGGGCCTCGCCGGCGGTAAAACTTTCTCCTTCATTTCGTTTTACCCTATCGTACTTACTGTTGGCCGAAATAAGGGTATACCCGTATTGGGCAATGCTTTTGTAGATCCGGTCGGGCGTAATACTTTCATCGCCGAAGGCTTTTTGAAAAAGTATTTTGTAGCCGGCATCTTCTTTTATCTTACTAATTACTTCCAGGATGGAAGAGTTCATCTCCTCTTTGGTAATAATAGGAACCAGGGGTTGCTTTTCCAACTGCAGCACATTTCCATCCCAGTTATAAAACTTCAGGAAAGCCATATTTTGCAGGGGCGGCGTATTGCGAAGCCCGATCCGGCCTTCCACACCTGTGGCCTGTGCTTTCCCGTCTGTAAAAGCTCTGGACGGTTGATGGCAGCTGGCACAGGAAATAGTGTTGCCGGCGCTGAATTTCTTTTCAAAAAAAAGCCTTTTGCCCAGCTCTGCCCCGTACCGGGTAGGTATATTGGTTTTTACGGATGGATTTAACTCCGGAAAACCGGGTGGAACAGTTAGCTCCAGCACCGGGTTTTCGGGTGGAAGCGGATCCACTCCCTCCCGGCTACAGGCCATGAGCAGCGCCAGGGCAGCCAGTAGGAGGATTATCTTTTTTCTATTAAAAAAAACTTGTTTAAACATCGCGTGAAATTTGAAAACGGCCGCCCCCTTCACTGCGGCGGGAACGGCGCTTTTTTAATTTTCTACACTGCCAATCGAAAACATGCCGGTAATATCGTTGCTGCCATTACCGCCCAGGTTGTCGACAAATTTTACCATTTGCACTGCCGTATGAATATTAGGGGTGGCATTGTCGTTCATTCCGGTGCCCGAGGACAGCCTTATTGTATGAGTTTTTCCACTCAGTAATTTGTCAAAATCTGCCTTAATCGTAATGCGTGGCGCGCTGCGTCCTACAACCGCCCGCGTGCTCAGCTCAAGCGTAATATCGCGGTAAGCATCCACACCCTGGGTATAAGCGCCTTCGGTTCCTTCAATAGTGCTGCCGGTATGGATAGACATGGGCTTGTTATCGGTATCGTAGAAGCCCTCAATTTTAGTAAAACGATAGCCTGTTCCCCACTCCCACATCATTTCCGTATCGTTGGCACCGGCGGCGGCATAAAACCCGGGAAACCTGGCCTGGTCCAGCGTGTTCAACTCCGGTTTTACACCCAGTCCGAATTTTATTTGTTTGTACTCGCCCGCGGGTATATTGGTGAGCACATATTGCAGGCTCTCCTGATTTTGCTGGTTAATAACCGTTGCTCCCTTATCGAGGTCGTTAATATGATAGGGAAACTCGCTGCCATCGGCTTTCATTAGCCGGATATTACTAATTACGTATTTTAGTTCCGAAAACCGGTGTACCTGCCCCTCCGCCGATGTATTAACGGTAGCAGTGGAAGAGGCCGCATTTCCGGTGACAATGGTTGCCGTTTTAAAAGTATTGTTGAAGCGCAGGGTAATATGGTTGGCAACAGGGTTATCGTCTTTCTTACTACAGGCCAGGAAGGCGAAAGATAAGGCAGAGAAGAACAGGAATTTTTTAAAAACTTTCATTTCTTTTTATTTATTTGATTAGTAATAATTGTTAAAAGCAGTAATAAACCCCTGCTTTTATTAAAAATTGAATTTTACCGAGGTGAAAATATTGCGCCCCATCCTCGGGATATTGCCCCAATCGGCATAAGTGCTGTAATACCGGTTCAATAAATTCTCGGCGCCGGCCTGCAAAATGGTGGTGCATTTACTCATGCGAAAACGATAGTCGAAAGAAGCATTCCAGATCATATAAGCCGGGGTCTGGTCTTCGCCGTACTCCGGACTGAAATTTCTTTGGATAAAATCGCCATTCACCGAAGTCCGGATACCTATTTTCTTATGCATCCAGTGTAGGGAGCTTTGGTAGCTCAATGGCCGGATAAAAGGCAGGTTGCCGCCTTTGTCGTCGCGGGCCCTTGCGTAAGCCAGGTTTCCTTTCCAATGCAGGTGCGGCAAAATATCGTAGTTGGCATTCAGCGCGAGGTTAAAAATTTCAGCATGCTTCAGCGCAGTGTACCCCTTTACACCTACCGACTGGTAATTCATCGGGCTACCCAGGCTCAGAATTTTTCCAACGATATAATGTTGAATATGGAAATAGTTTACCCTCATGCTTATACCAGCCCTATCCTTATTAACTCCCGCGCTGGCATTGACCTCGTAGGAAATTTCATTTTTCAGATCGGGATAGCCGATATAATCATACCGGTCGAAACTATTGTAGATATAATAGCCATATCCCTCCGATACCGATGGAGCCCTTTGCCCATAGCCGGCTCCTGCCGAAAAATCGAAGGGGTGTACATGGGTTTGATAGCTTGCGTGCAGGCCGGGTAATAACCGCGCTTTTTGGGCCGGTGTACCCGGGTAAAATATATGGTTAAATTCAGGGTATTTTGCCTGGTTATAATGATATCCCAGGGAGCCGCCAAACAGAATCGTGCTGATGTCCGAAACATCGAGCGAATGGTTCATGGCTAAACCTGCAAACCGGGTCGTTACCCAGGGCCAGCTATAGGCAAACATGGTTCTTTCGCTCCTGTCCTGCGGGTACATCCGCATTTCGGCAATAGACAGGTTATTGTAAGCATTTAGCTGTAACTCAGAGCTCAGACCATTTTGCTTGGAATGAACCCTTGATACCAGTCCGTAAGTGGTACTCCAGCCCGGCATATCCATGTGAACCAGGTTCTCGGGGCGTTGAGTGTCATCCATATAATGCTCTATAGCATTGAAATAAAGTTTGGTATCCCAGGCCCTTATCAATCCGCCCTCGAATAACTGCTTGTACGAGGTGGAGGTGATAAGCGCCCTTGAAAGCCATAAATCCATGGGCAATGCCGGGAAACCTACGTCCCTGGCCACGTCAAAAATGGCATCTGCTCTAACCGATGACAAGGGGCCGGTTTTATAGGCGAGGCCCAAAGAGGTATTTAGCTTACTGTATTGGGAGTGATTTACCTCGGTATTATTTCCATCCGAATAATTACCCGCTTTGCGGAAAGATACCGAACCATCGGCTACCCATTTGTTGCCCGAGTAAGACAGGTTCCCCAAATTAAAGAACTGTTGGTTGTTAAGCTCGATACCGGCCTGGTAGGTGCCGCTCCATTTTTTCGCCAGACCGAAGGGGGTAGACTTTCTTTTCAGGTCGATGCTTCCCGCCACCGTTGCTCCGTGCAGGTTTCCTGCCTGTCCGGATTGAATGTCGATACCCGAAAGATTATTGCTTTCTACATACGAGGTAATGGGGTCCATTTTATCGGTACAGGCACCAAAAACATGCATCCCATCGATGGTAATAGTAGAGCGTTCCATGCTCATATTATTGAGCAGTGGCTCCCAGGCATAAGCCCCTCTTTTGATGAAACTGATACGATCAGAAGAAGCCAGGTATTCATCAACGGATACAGCCATTTTCATATCGGTTTCAATTTTCTTTTTAGCCTGAGCCAGTATCCTCACTTCCCGCAGAACAGTACTGCTGTCTGCGGGGGCCGGGGTTTCCTGTGCAAGGGTTTGTGTTACCATATAAAAAAGCACCACCAAAGTCAACCATTTCTTCATAAAACTTAAAATAAAATATCAATGTGTAACTCGCTCTTCGCTCCCGGCACACCTGGCGTAAAATCCTTCGACACCGGCGTACCCCTCAGTATCTTCCCGTTAGGATCCAGCATAATAAAATTGAGGGTCCAGTTCCCGGTCATCGTATAGTTTACCACGCCATGGTATAACCCGTCAGCCTCCTGCATAAGGTCTTTGTTATTGGGTGAAGAATGGTTGCCCATCGAAGGCTCGGGCATTCGGGGATCTAACTGAAGGGTATAGCCACTTACTTCGGTATAGGGTGCCGGCCCCGGCTCTGTAGATTCCTCTAATTTATAAATGCCTGCTACCAGTTCGTTTTCGGCTACTTTTGGCTGCTGCGGTGCGATCAGGGCAATGATATAATCAGCGTTGTCCTTTCCGCGGAAACGGGTCATATTCAGGTTCTTATTGGTTTGAGGCTGAACAGTAATGTTTTGTTGTACCGAATAGGTCTTACCATCAATAGAAGCCTCAAGGTGGAGTTGCCAGCTTCTGCCCGCAGCGCTCTCTTCGGGAAATACCACGTATCCGGAAAAATAATTTCCCCCGGCATGATACGTTAAATGGGGAAGATGGGGCCCGGAGTTTTGGCTCCCATCCGTGCCGGTCATCACCGGTAAAAAACTTACCGCCGAAACCGCCCCAGGAGCAACGGCACTCAGTTTCACACGAATAGGATTGTATCCTTTGTAAAACCTTCCGTTCCATGCTTCCACGCTGATCTGAAAGGAATGGCCGGGAATCGACACCGCTTCCTTCAACGAATAGTCGTTGGAAACAGCCGTGCGGATTTCTGCTTCATAATCCGTTTTTGCTTTGGTACACGACAGCAATATACAGCCCGCAAGGACCAGGAAAAATAATGCTTTCTTCATAATAGACGAATGGGTAAGGGCCGACAGTTGCTCCTGAGGCAGAGAACCGTCAGTTATAATTTTACAGGAAAACCCGGGGAATAGCCTTCACCAATTCTACGCAGGGCCCGGGAA
Organism: Paraniabella yanshanensis; assembly: GCA_040393015.1. Classification (GTDB taxonomy): domain Bacteria; phylum Bacteroidota; class Bacteroidia; order Chitinophagales; family Chitinophagaceae; genus Niabella; species Niabella yanshanensis_A. Next base: position 21,423 of record JBEBUZ010000012.1, on the reverse strand, counting down.
GGGCGCAACGAACCCTGTACGAATGCGTACAGAGACTTTAGAAAAAGGAGCTATTCTATTAACTAAGGATGGATTCGGGAGGTTTCACCCGCTGCGAGGCAGATAAAAAAGGATGGAAAGGGTTCTGGTAGAGCGGCCAGTTGATGGGGGTTGCGGCTCCCGTAAGAACCGGAGCTGTTAAAGCCGTAAGCTTTACAGGGAAAAAGTAAGAAATTTCGGTGGGCATCTGCGCCAGCATATCGCCGGCTTGCTTCTCATCATCTTCCTGCTGCATTTTTACCAGTTTGCAATGCCCGTTACAATTCAATTGAGGCCGGTCTTTGTTTACACAAAAAACCTCGATAAAAAATGTTTTATCATATTCATAAACAGCGTACAACAGCGTATTTTTCATCATGCTCAACAATATCATGAACATTATGAATATACCGGCTATTTTAGGCAACTGTTTCAAGGGAAAAATGCTTGGTTACGCTAAGGTTTTCGCAAAGATACAAAAAACAGGCTGCTTTTCCCAGAGCGGGTAAACTAAACGGGTTATCGGTTCCGGCATGTTCATGATACGGGTAACAGCTGTTTCGTTTTGCGGGATTTGGGCAATACCGCACAAATAATTTGGTGTTTTGCGTGAATTTTGCGTATTTTTATTTCACAAAACCGTAAATAAAACGCAATATGACGATTGTTTTAATTTTGACAGCCTTAAAAAAATGAGTCGTCATATCCATTATCCATAACCATTTATCTCTGCATGATTGTTCTACACAGAAAACCACGGTACCTGATCGGATTTCTTTTTTGGGGAGCTGTTTTTTGCACCCTTTCTTCTTGCGGGAACACATCGCCGTCGGCCGACTCCAGTGTTCTCTACAGTTTCCGGACGGTTGATATTACCCCCGACGAGCCTGTTTTATTGGCTGGTTATGCCAACCGCGAAGGCGTCTCCACCTCTATTCACCGACGGTTGAAATCTTCCGCAGTAATCTTTAAACAGGACTCGGCAACCGTCTGCCTGATCTTTAACGATTTGATGGAACTGGCGCCCGAATATGTAACAGAAATAAAGGAAAAAATCAGCGGGGAAACGGGTCTTGATCCGCAACATATTTTTATTCTTCAGTCTCATTCGCATTCTACTCCTATTATGGACGGAATGGGATTGGGCTGGAGCGAAGCCAACCAGCGTTACCGGCGCCGTGCTATCGACAGTATTGCTGCCAATGCCATTGCCGCCCTGACCACCGCAGCTTCCGTACCGGCCGGGTTTAAAATAGGAACCGGCACCTGCTCTATCAATACCAACCGCCGCTCTATTGATCCCGAAACGGGCGAGGCCGTTATTGGCGTAAGCGAAGAGGGTAATTGCGACCGAACCGTGAAAATATTACAGGTAACGGATAAAGAAGGAAGGGTACTCAACACAATTTTCAATTATGCCTGCCATCCCGTAACCCTGGGTTATAAAAGCCGGGCCGTTTCTTCCGATTTTGCAGGCAGTGCGGAAGATCTGATCACGAAACATTTTGGGGGCGAGGCATTGCTCATGACCGGTGCCAGCGGGGATGTGAACCCCGTGAACGGGCTCAGCGCCAATCCCACTGTGGCAGATACTGAGGGCGCTAAGTTGGGAGAGGCTGTAACCAGGGCGGCTTTTGTAACGGATAGCTTTACCAGCGGGTTAAAGGTCGTTAACCTGGCCGTGGACCTGCCCTATCGCGATACCGGTATTACTGCCGCTTTTATAGATGAGCAGGTGCGAATCAAATCGGCACAAAAAACCGAGTTTGTGAGCTGGAAAAAAGATGTGGCTGCCTGGGGCGAGATCATGAAGGCGCACCTGGCCGAAAAAGGCAAACTGCCGGCTGTTCGGCATATGCAATTAGGCGCTCTTAAAATAGGCAGCACCGTAATCGTATTTACCCAGGGCGAGTTTTTCAATAGCTACCAGGTCGGCCTCCGGAACAAGTTTCCCGGTGTAGACATCCTGTTTGCAGGGTACACCAACGGCGAAGCGGGCTATGTACCCGATGGCGCGGCCTTTGCACTTAAAGGCTACGAGGTTGACCAGGCCTATATCTATCTCCGCGAGCCCTCGCCCCTACAGCCCGAAACGGAAAAAATATTAAACACAGCGCTGGAGGAAATAGTGAGAAAACTGCTGTAAATTGATAAAAAAAGAAAATAATCCCCACATGAAAAGCTTGGTTTTTTTCATAATGCTTTTGATGGTTTTGAACGCACCTGCTCAACCGGCAGCCAGCCCCGACACAGGAAAGGGTATACTCCATAATTTTTATGTTTCCCTCCCCGCTACCCAAAAGGAGCTTCCGGCGCTCAGCCCGAAAGGCTTTACAATCCGGGGTACCAAAGGCTGGAACTGGACCCCGGAGCAAACCCTGGCCGAAATTCCTTACCTGAAGCAGTTCAATATGAATTTTTTTATGAACTGCTATACCAGCATGTTCGATTATCCCCATAGCAATGATTGGTGGAAACCTTTTTCTGAAGATTTCAAAAAGAAATATGAGGAAATTGTAAAAGCCTGCCGACAAAACGATATCGAATTTTGTTTCGCCCTCAACCCCAACCTTTTTTCTTCCCGCCATTTTGATTATAACAGCAAAAAAGACCAGGAAGACCTCTGGCAACATTACAAGTGGATGGCCGGACTGGGCGTAAACTGGTTCAGTGTTTGCCTCGATGATATTTCCAAGGGGCTGGATGCCAAAGGCCAGGCCCGGATGGTGAATGCCCTGCTGAAAAGAATCCGGAAGATCAATCGCAAAGCACAGATGGTTTTTTGTCCCACCATTTACGCCAGCTCTTATACGGTAAAAGGGATCGATGATAATGCTGCCTATTTACGTACACTGGCGCAGGAGCTCGACGATGACGTGTATTGCTTTTGGACAGGCGATTACGTGTGTGGGCCCATTACGGAAGAAAAAGCCCGCGAGTTCAGGGAATTGATCGGCCATAAGCTTATCATTTGGGACAATTACCCGGTAAACGATGGCTCCCAGGCAATGCACCTGGGTCCCCTCACACAGCGCGACCCCGGCCTGGGAGCTTATTGCGAAGGGTATATGGCCAATGCCATGCGCACCCAGCATCAGTTCAACCGCATTCCGCTTTACACTGCAGCCGATTATGCGCTCGACCCCGAAAACTACAATCCCCTGGCTTCCATCGGACAAGCCATCCTTCATCTGAGCCAAACGCCCGAACAAGCCCGCACACTCGCCGATGCCGTAAATATTTACTACGGATTCCTGCTGAGCAAAGCCGTTCACAATTGCGGATTTAATACCGCCCGCGACAATTTTCAGAACCTGCTGACGCAGCGGCACGGCTATACGGCGGCTGTAGCTTTTGTAAATCAACTGAAACAGCTAAATAAAAACCTGGAAACACATTTCCCGGGCATGTATGCTGCCGAAATAAAAACCATTGATACCGATATCCGTTGGATGGAGGAAAAACTTCAGTTAAAATACCCACCCTTCTCCTTTGTGGGAAAAAAATAAAAAATCATTACCATGCGCAATACAATCAATCGCCGGAAATTTATCAATAATTTGTCTATTGCCGGAGCCGGAATGGCCCTCGGCGCCCCTCAAATTGTTCTGGCCGGCAGCGGCGATAAAAAGCCTGCTATATTAGGCGGTCCGAAAGCACACCCGGGAGCTTTTCCCAATTGGCCGGTCTTCGACATCACGGAAGAAAAAGGTTTAGGCAATGTACTGAAAAGTGGGAAGTGGGGGCGTCTTAACGGCGGGGTCGTAGCTTCTTTTGAAGCAGAGTACAGTAAACTACTCGGTGTAAAACATAGTCTGGGTGTTTCCAGCGGAACCAGCGCACTCACTACTATGCTGGGTGCATTAGACATTGGCCCCGGAGATGAAGTGATTATGCCCGTATACACTTTTGTAGCCACCTATAACGTAGTAGTGCTGAATTATGCGCTGCCCATTTTGATAGATACGGATATTGAAACTTTCCAGATTGATGCCCGCAAGGCGGAGGCGGCTATTACGCCCCAAACAAAACTCCTGGTTCCTGTGCATATAGGTGGCTCACCGGCCGATATAGATGCTTTTGCTGCTATGGCTGCGAAACACAAAATCCCTTTTATTGAAGACGCCTGTCAGGCGCACCTGGCTGCATGGAAGGGGAAAAAAGTGGGTAATTTTGGCCTGGCGGGAGCTTTCAGCTTCCAGTCGTCGAAAAACCTGAACTGTGCCGAAGGGGGTGCGATAACCAGCAACGACGAAGGCTTTATTACCAGTTGTTATAATTTTCACAACCAGGGACAGGGCGGCCGTACCACTTCCTTTGGTACGGGCAGCGGCACCAGGGGCACCAATCTCCGGCTGACGGAATTTCAGGGAAGCCTCCTGCTCTCACAAATGGCCAGAGTAACCGAGCAAAGCCGCCTGCGTTGGGAAAATGCGCAATACCTTTCCGGTTTGCTGAAGGATATACCCGGCATTACCCCGGCCAAACTCTACCCGGGTACTACACAAAGCGCCTATCATTTGTATATGTTTCGTTACGATCGTACGAGGTTTGCAGGGTTAAGCCGTGCCAAATTTATGGAGGCTCTTACCGCCGAAGGTATCCCCAACTCACCCGGTTACGGACAGATGAACAAAAGCGAATACGTTACCGCCCTGGCAACCAATCGCCATTACCTTAAAATTTATGGCGAAAAAACCATGAAGGATTGGCTGGACAGAAATCAGTGCCCGCAGAACGACCTGCTCACTTCGGAGCAATCCCTCTGGCTGTACCAGACCATGTTGCTGGGAACCAAAAGCGATATGGACCAGATCGCCGCCGCTATCCGCAAAATTCAAAAATACGCCGCCGAGATAGCCAAAAAATAACCGGCTTTTGCGAAACCGGTTGAATGGAAGTGCTTACCGGGTGGTTCGGATCACCCCGCGGAAATAGCCGATGGATTCGGCAATACCCATGAAGGGATTATCCATATTTCGCTCGTGTTCGAGACTTACCACGCCCGAATAGCCGGTTTTGCGAAGCATTTTTACAAAGGCCGGAAAATCGATAATGCCACGACCCACTTCTACCGAGTAGCCCAGTTTGGTACTGCCCGTTACGTCTTTCAGGTGCATATCAAAGATGCGGGTATGGTATTTTTTTAAGTCCTTTACCGGGTCCTTTCCGTTGCGGGTATCGTGGCCAATATCAAGGCACATACCCATGCGGGGATCGAGGTTTTTTACATTGTTCCAAACATCATCGGCATCGGGGTAAAGGGCAATATCAGGCCCGTGCATGTGTATGGCGTATTTCATATCGTAGGCTTTTACTTTCTCATTTACATAAGGAAGCAGTTCGTAATTGGGAACGCCTACGATGAGTTTCACGCCCACCCTTTTCGCGTATTCAAAAGCGGTATCTACGGCGCCCTTTGTTTTCATATAAATGGGCCCAACCGCATAACCGGTTACCCCTTTCGATTTCAGCTTTTCGTGAAAGGCGGCAATTTGTGCGGCGTTACTGTTGAGAGGCAAATGAAAGTCTTTGATACATAAATAATGCACATCGGCCCTTTGCATGGTTTCGAGGGTTTTATCCAGGTCGAACCGTACGAAAGTGTATCCTGCCATCCCCACTTTGAATTTTTCGTAAGTGTCGATGGGCGGCTGCGGATCGGGACGGGAGGGTTTCTGCGCCAGGGAAACCGAGAAAAGAAATAAATTGAAGATCAGAAAAGAAAGTAATCGTTTCATAAACTAATGATAAACTGTTAAAGACAGCGAATGTAGCAAAATATTAGCGTGGGATACGAATTGTTATCCCAATGTATATTTAATAGCTCTTTTAAACCAAACCTTATCCTACTTTTGCCGACATGATGGATTTGAAAAAAAACAGGCCGGTCGCGATCTGGCTTTTTGTAGGTGCAGCCCTTATTCTCGTGCAAATTTTATTGGGAGGTATTACCAGACTTACCGGCAGCGGACTTTCTATAACAGAATGGAAGCCTATATTAGGGGCTTTACCCCCCATGAATGAGCACGACTGGAACCTGGCTTTTGAAAAGTATAAACAAATAGCCCAATTCAAGTACATTCATAATTATTTTACTCTCAGCGATTTTAAATTCATCTATTTCTGGGAGTGGCTGCACCGTAACTGGGGCCGCTTTATGGGAATTGTGTTTATTATTCCCTTCGTATACTTTATTTGCAAGGGCAGGATAGGCCGCGATTTATTGTGGCCGATGCTGACCATACTGCTGCTGGGCGCTTTACAAGGGGCTATTGGCTGGATAATGGTAGCGAGCGGCATTGGAACCGACCTGGTATATGTAAGTCATATCCGGCTGGCAGTTCATTTTATGGCTGCCCTTGTATTATTGGTATACGTGGTATGGTTTGCTATGAAATTGTGGGTGCCCGATTTCAGAAAATTAAATATTCCGCGCATCCGGAATTTCACTTTATTGCTGCTGGCGATATTAACGGTTCAACTCATTTACGGCGCATTCATGGCCGGTACCCATGCTGCTAAGTCGGCCATCACCTGGCCTGATATTAATGGAAAATTTATCCCCGATATGAGTGAGGGAGGTGTTTTTCACAACCTCCTGGCGATACAGTTTATACACCGCGGGCTGGCCTATATTATAACTGCCCTCCTGGTTTGGTTCACCGTTTTGCTTTACCGGCAACCGAAAGATTCTGCACTGTATAAAATCCGCAATATCCCCTTGCTTACCGCCGGGGCGCAGGTGGCGCTGGGCATCTTTACACTCATCCATTACTTAACGGATGCGAGACTATGGCTGGGTATTTCCCACCAGTTGGTAGGTATATTGTTGTTGCTAAGCCTGGTTGTGGTTTATTTTTACAGCGCGGGCAGGTTAAAAAGATAACCAATGACCGGGGCAGATCATTAACTCATAAATCCGGAGAGAGAAGCCTCTTTCCATCGCCTTCTTTTTAAAGGTTCTGTGTCTTCGCTCTCCGGGTATAAAGTTTTATTTTCCGCCCACTAACTTATCCTGCAGCGCTTTTAACTCATCCCATTTTTCAGCAGCCGCTAATTTAGCTTGTTTAGGCCAGGAGGCCGGATCGTGCATTTGAAATTTTGAACCGGCAGCTTCTAAAATGTCTTTTAATTTTTTTCCGCTGGTCTTACCCAGTGCTGAAAAAGTCCGTATTTCTGAAGCTTCGAGAAGCTTGGCAATTTTGGGTCCGATTCCCTCGATCTTTGTAAGATCGTCTTTAACCGGGGTAACTTTTTCTTTCTTTGCTTTAACGGCGGGTTTTTTTGCTACTGTTTTTTTGGCGGTTTTTTTGGTTGGAGCTTCTACTTTTTCTGCCTCTTCGGAAACGATGATCAAAGAGTTCTCTACCCCGAAAGCCTGGTTATATACATATTGGTCGGCAGACCAGTCATTAACCCAGGTACCGTTGTTCAGTAAAAAGCGGTATTCATAGCTTTTGCCGGCTTCAAGTTCAACAGAAGCAGCCAGGCTGCCATCGGCTTGAACACTTAAACTCACGGCTTTATCTTGGTTCCATTCATTAAAATCTCCCAGTAAAAAGGCTTCAGTTGCATTTCCCAGCGCTTCGGCGGGCAGCCTGAATGTGATTTTTTTCATTTTTGTATTATTTAGAAAAATAAATAGGGTGCGTTTTTGCGCGGCAAAGATAGTGAAACTATTGATCTTATTAGGTTTCAGGCTTTGGAGGGTTAAAAAAATGTGGATAGTAATCGTATTTTGCCTTATTTTAGATGATCTTCTTATCAATAAAAAACGCATGTCAAAGCGCATATTTTTCACGGTACTGGCCGCACTTTCTTTTCTTTTTTGTTTTGCATCGGATACCCGGCCCAAACCCAGGGTGCTGGTGATGTCCAAAACCGCCGGCTTTTATCATACCGCTATCCCTGTGGGAATTGCCGCCATCCAAAACCTCGGAAAAAAACATGGCTTTGATGTAGACACTACTAAAAACAGCGCCTTATTTACGGCCGGGAACCTAAAAAAATACGCTGCGGTTGTTTTCCTGAATACCACGGGCACCATACTCGACAGTAACCAGAAACAGGCCTTCGAAAATTATATCCGGTCGGGCGGTGGTTTTGTGGGCGTACATGCTGCTACCGATACGGAGTATAGCTGGCCCTGGTACAACAAACTGGTGGGAGCCTGGTTTTTAAATCATCCGCAACAACAGGTAGCCCGTTTAAAGGTATTAGAAAAAAATCATCCCTCCACCCGTCATTTGCCCGATGTATGGGAAAGAAAGGACGAGTGGTATAATTTTAAAAATATCAATCCCGATGTGAAAACCCTGATCACCATCGATGAAAAAAGTTATAAGGGAGGAAAGAACGGTAGCTTTCATCCCATGGCCTGGTATCATGATTTTGAAGGCGGACGGGCTTTTTATACCGCCTTAGGGCATACCGAAGAGTCGTATGAAGAACCCATGTTTTTAGAACATTTGCTTGGCGGCATCCGGTATGCGATGGGCAGAAAAAAATAAAGGCCGCAGTTTTCAACAAAAAAGGCGGCTACAGTGAGCCGCCCTTGGTCTATATTAAGAAACAATCAATGAACACGCATTTTGCCTACTATGGTATCTAATGCAGCTTTTAACTTAAGCAGGGCGCCGGTGGCAGCACTATCATAAGTATCGCCATAGTCGGATACGGCTACGGGTTGCTTGCTCTTAAGCCTTGCTTCCAAAGTACATTTTTTATCATCTTTGGTTTTACGGGTTGCATTTTCATCCGTGAAATAGAGTTCAACCCTGGTCAGCAGGTCTGCAAACCGATCCAGCTCCTTGGTTACCACTCCTTTTAATTTTTCAGCATACTCTTCGCTAATGCTCAGGTTCTTGTCGGCGTTGAATTGAATAATCATAATTATACCATTTATTGTTGAGTAATATAAGGCTTATTTTGCTAACACCATCTCCCGTCTTAACTATAACGTTACCTCCTGTTTTTTGTTGGGTTATTTTGTCTTTTTGTATTGCAGGTTTAACACCATATCAATGGTTACTTCATCCTTTACCTGTACGGCGCCAAAAGCTTTTTTAGGTGCGGTAAGAGCGTACTTTTTCAACGAAATTTTATGGCTGCCGGAGCATACAACCCTATTGTCTTTTTGTTCTTTCAGCGACAGGGAAAGTGTTTCTGCCTTTTTACACCCGGCAATGGTTAAAAACACCTGGGCATATACGATTCCGGGCTTTCCTTTTTGCTGCCATACGGTGATGGGATCTATCACCAGGTGAGGGAACACTTCAACATTCAACATTTTCTGAAAGTCTTTAGTGATATAAGCATTAGTGCTTTTGAAAGCGCCTACTACCAGGTTAATCGGGCGGTTGGTTCTGATATTCATTTCGTATTCGTTCCGGCTTACCTGCGCGCTGATATTTCCCCCAAAGCTTCCGGTGTAAGTAAGCTTAAAATCGCTAAGGTTCGAAGATCCTTTTAAAACAAAAGAACTTCCCTCTGCCAGGCCTGCCTGGTATTGTTGCGCCGTGGCATTGAGAGAAAACCAGTATAAAAGCCCGGCCCATAGCAGTTTTATGAAAACCATCGGGATCATACATATTTTTTAACCAGCTTGTTTACCTGAGAGGATAAATGGGGCGCCCTAAAGCAGGCACCCCACTTGCTGGTTGTTTTGGTATTAAAAACCAACCACCGCCTGCAATACCACTCCGTTAAACTTCCCGTCTCTCAGAATATTGGCGGTGGGAAAATCCTTGTATTTCTGGGTTACATATTCTCCTTTCAGCAATATATTGCTGGTAAGAAACCATCCGCCTCCTATGGCTACCCGGTCAATACTTTGCTTGTCGGCATTGCTGGCCAACAGTTGTCCGCTCAAATTATTATATCGTGCGCCGATATATACTTTTTCTTTTTCACCAATCCTGTACAGTGCATCAACAGCCAGTTGATTAACACTTCTCTTAGGACTGTCGGCTACTTTTTCATTAATAGTGCGGCCTTTTGCATTTTCGTAAGTACCAAACAGTTCCAGTCCTTTTGCTTTAACAAATCCGTTCAGTTGCAGGGCCAGTATCTGGTTGGTCAGGTTGGGGTTGAAACGACCCGAAGTGGCGTTGGCAGTAGCTGTTGCGGTAGCACTTTCCATTACCATGAAATAGTTGCTGCCTGTGCGGTCGCCGGAGTACAGGGTACTGCGGCCCGAGCTGTTGTTATAGTATAACGAAGCAGCGCCTCTTACCCTTACATCTCCCAGGTTTTTATCTATCGCTCCTTTCAGGTAAATGGAAGGATTACGATGATAGCGGGTAGTGTCGGGGCCAACGGCCAGGATAGGCGATTGCTGGGTTCCGTTGATCAGTCCATTGGAAAGCCCCACCATTCCCATCACTCCATTGTGTTGCAGGTAAACCTCACCGGCAATTTCTGTGGCAAAAGCATCCATAATATAATTTTCGATAAAGGGGTTATGAATGGTATTACCTCCATCAGAACGGCGGAAGTGCTGGTCGCCATAGTTGATTTCCATATGCCCCATTTTTAAGGTTGCATATTTCATCAGGTCGTCCCAAACCTGTCCTTTAAACGGAAGTTTATCAAACTGAATATATCCGCCCTTTACCCACGCTTCGTTGTGGTGCCTGGATGCCAGGTAGGTGGTCAGGTTTAATTTAATACCGTCATACAGTTGTACATCAATGTTCAGGTTGGCCTGGGCAATCCCAAAGCCCGGTGCCAGCCGGGGGTAAAGCCCTACAGCACCCGAATTGCTGTGTTTCAGGTTCTGGAACATTTGTGAAAATCCAGCTCCTAATTTTACCTTCAGTCCTTCATAAGGAGCGGTTTCTTCTTTGGTTGTTTCAAATTGATTCAGGCCTGTTTTGTCGCCCGGGCGGGTATATTGGATCTCGGGTTGCAGTTTGGAAATAAATGACTCGGTTTCCTGAGCCCGGGCCATAATAGCAGATCCTAAAACGGCGACTGCTAATGCTAAACGTTTCATAAAATGTATTTTAGTTTGATTGATTGGGTTTGGTTTATTTGTTGTAGGTGGTGTTCAGTACAACGGTCACGTTATCTCCGGTTTTTACGGTACCCATCAATGCTTTGGGTGGAGCGATGCCAAAGGAGGTAAGTTTGAAGCTAACCGATCCTGTAAAAGTAATCGAGTTGCCGGCTACCACTGCTTTTACCGGAAAACTTACACGATTGGTTTTACCCGCGATGGTGAGATTTCCGGTTGCAGTAAAAGTAGAAGTGTTGCCCGCCGTCTTCATATTGGAAACGCTGCTGAGGGTGTACACTATTTCCGGAAACTTATCTGTACTGAGTGCTTTGTACATGTTCTTATCCATCGACTCATCGTAATACTTGCCGTTTTCCTTAATGCTTCTTAAAGATTTGGCAGCGATTCTTACAAAGAGTGATTTTATTTCCAGTGTACCATCAGTTTTAATGACAGCCGCCCCCGATTGTCTTTCGGCCACGCAGCGCCAGTCGTGTAAGGTGGAGGTTCCTTTAACCAGGTTTTTGCCTTTCCCTTCAGCCATCCGGTAATTGTCCTGCGAAAATGCGTTCATTCCTAAAATAAGAAGGAACACCGCGATCAGATTGAATTGTTTCATGAGCTTTATTTTTTCTTTTTGTTAACACAAAGCTCTTATCGGAAACCGATGTTTTTTATGACTTAACGATGAGATCGGGGTGATTCCCATCACTTGCAGGCATGATGAAAATTAGCTGCTTGCCTGCACAAAATCGATTTTGCTGTACACCCGGTAGCGCCTCCCGCGGTGCCCACCCCGGTAAAAAGGCCGGAAAGCTCCGGCCTCTGCTGGCGTAAGAAGGAATAAAGATTTGGTGGGAGATGGTTTATTTTTTTTCGGCTATAATTATTTTACTCTGCTGCCGGTCTCCGTCTTTGTCGATCTGCACCAGGCGAACGTATACGGTTTCAATACCCGGCCAGTCGATGGCTTCCTCCATTTTTTTACAGCCCGCCAGGAAGGCAGATAACAGGATAGCCATCAGCAAGGCTCTTTTTACAACCCATTTTCTCCGCGCCGGCAGCAAGGTGCAGAGTAGGATGCTGAGTAAGAAGCCGGATAGTGAATCTGCACGGAACTGGTAGTGCAGGGGCCCGACAGAAGTTCCTTCTATAGCTTTCGATTGCACTGTGCCAATGGTTTTGAAATGCCGGCCATCTGCCGATACCTGTACTTCATAATGACTGTTGTTTGACTCGGCGGCCGTGGTCCAGGACACGAGAAACTCACTGTCGGTTAGCCGGGCGCTTATCGATTGAAATACGACCGGCAATGATTCGTTGCAGGAAGCATCGTATACATCGCCGTCAAAGGCCCAGTTATTGGCGGAAACCAATTCGTTCCTGGCAGATTGGCCTTCCGGGCCGTACACCAGGTCCAGTGCTCCAAGGGTCAGGTCGTTGGGAGTGGACGCCGCCTCTGACCATGCTATGAGGGTTTTGCCATAATTGGCGCAGGACAAGCCCGACTGTGTGAGCAGAAGATTCAGGTTTTTGGCGTTTTGCAAACTCCAGCCGGCGAGGTCCTGGTCAAAAGCCAACGTGCCCATCAATGCATAAGAAAAATTCTCCACAGTGCTGGTGTTCCAATGATTCAGAGATTGATTAAATTTTTCCGCCCTGAAAAACATCCAGCTGATATCGATTACCCCGTCGAGGTCGAAACCCGGAAGCGGCTGGTTAAAACTGCTGGCAAAATTGAACATCGAGCTCATATTTTGGGCTTTGGTCGTTAGCCAGCCATCAAGCGGCTGATTAAAATTCCGCGCTGCGGAAAAGGTGCTGGTAAACTGTATTACATTGCCAACGTTCCAGTTGCCGATAGCCTGGTTAAAAACAGTACATCCTGCAAAGGTTCGGTCGAGGGTGGTCACCAGGTTGGTGGTCCATAAATTCAAAGGCTGATTAAAAGCAGCACAGTTTAAAAAGGTAGCCGATAAATTGTTAACCTTTGCCGTAATCCAGGTATTGATATTCTGATTAAAAACCGTACAACCCGAGAACATGCTTCTGAAAGAGGTTACATTGGCCGTATTCCAGTTGTTTAATGGTTGGTTAAACAGGGTGCATCCGGCAAAAACGCTCTCCATCGTCGTAACGTTGGCAGTATTCCATGTATTGAGATTTTGGTTAAACCGGGCGCAATTATAAAACATGCTGTTCAGGTTGTTTGCGTTCCCTGTATTCCAGTCGCCGATGGAGCCGTTGCTGTTTTCCAGACTGGAACAGCCGTAAAAAAAGCCGGACAGACTAAATTTTGCGGTAGGTGAAAAAACCGGTTTATCGGTAGCCGTTACGTCCATGTTAATACAGTTGTAAAACGCATTGGTAAGAAGAGTATGCCAGGTATACTCACCCCATTGGGTTACTTCCAGCAATTTCTGATTATCACGGCTGCCGAACGATGGCATGTTAAAATCCATAGTGGTCGTGGTTCCTGCAGGGCTTGCTTTTACCTCAAAAATGCCTGCTTTCCCAAAATCGATAAGGGTATTTGAGGTAGTGGTAGTAATACTACCCGTATAAGCCGGGTCGCCCACTTCGCTCCACTCTAATTGGTAAGTACCCCCACTATTGGGATATAGGATCTGGGTATTGGTTGTGCCGCCATCCGAAGGGTTATCGGTTTTCCACACGGTAACAAATGGCTGCTGCGCGGGGAGTGCAAAGCAAAAACAGGACAGAATGAAAGCAGATAATATTTTTTTCATGATGTTAACGGGGTTTGTTTATCCCGGAACGAACCAGAAAGGTTCGGGGCCGCCCAAAAGGCTTATAATCACTTATCGGACGAGGCGGGTAAATATCATCAGCCAAAATGGCTTATTTTTATCCTTTTAAACAAGCTTACGGAATAGTTTATGATGAAAAATAAAGTTTTTGCCGCCCTTTTTGCCGTTTTTTTATGCCTTACTCTAAACGTGAGTGCCCAGGAATCCTTTCCTTTTTATAACGATATACAGCGGTTTAAGGCCTCAGACAGCGCTGCCTTTCCCGCTTCCGGCCAGATCCTTTTTATCGGCAGCTCGTCCTTCACCATGTGGCAGGATGTGAACGATTATTTTCCAGGTTATCATATTCTTAACCGGGGATTTGGTGGTTCCCGCTTGCTGGATCTTATCCGCTATCGGTACGAGATAATCTTTCCGTATGCGCCCCGGCAAATTGTAATGTACTGTGGTGAAAACGATTTTGTCGCCCCCGACGACCCTCCGGTTAGCGAAGTAGTAAACAGGTTCGAAACCCTGTATCGGTTTATCCGCGGCAAGTATCCCACAACGCCCTTCCTTTACATATCCATGAAGCCCAGCCCCAGCCGGCAGCGTTTTCTCGGGCAGTATCGTGAAGCGAACAGCCGCATACAAGCCTTCCTGCAAAAGCAGCCTCACGCGCAGTATGCCGATACTTTTTCAGCCATGCTGAATAAGGATGGCAGTATTATGACCGATATTTTCATCAGCGATAACCTGCATCTCAACAAAAAAGGCTACACCCTCTGGCAAAAAATTTTGAAGCCGGCTCTCTTAAAACAGAAATAAAGTCTTTCCCGGTAATTTTTAAGGGCGTGCGAATTTACGGGCTCCTAACAGCCTTGTTGCCTTATGGGTTAGTTCTTTTTCACGTATTGGGTGAGTATAACAATCATTTGTTCATTAATCTTTCCTTCAATCTGGCCGCTGTGGTCGGGTACCAGCCTTATTTTTTTCACAACCGTTCCTTTGGGCGCGCTAAAATTGGTGCCTTTCACATTCAGTGCCTGGGTAAGCACCACCGTGTCGCCATTTTCAAGCGTATTGCCAAAAGCGTCCTTGTGTACATCTGCCACTTCAAAAACGCTCAAAGCCCATTGTATAGTATTTTCTTCCAATTCCACAGAGCTCAGCACATCACTGGCCCATTCCTGTTCACGGCAGGTATGCAGCAGCCGGTAGCTCAGGGCCTGTACCGCAGGTTCGGGGTTCCAAATGCTGCCTTCGAGGCATCTCCAGTATTCGCTGGTATCGCCGTTGGTAATATGGGTAAGGCAGGTGTCGCAAAGGGCTACCTGGTTCACGGTATCGTTTGTTTTGGGGCTCACAGTATACGCGTGACCGGCGGGTTGGCCGGCGCACAATTCGCAGGTATTATCGCTGCGTTCGCTCAGTTTTGCATCTATACTCATTGCTACATGGTTTTAAATCGCCGCGAATGTAGGGTTATTTTCGTAGAAGTAGGGTTGATGCGAAGGTTTGTTGGTGTTTCTGCCGCGCACTAATCACCACGCAACACCAACAAAGGCGAAGTTTCGCTTTAAGCCTTTAGCATTAAGCCTTCAGCTTTCCACCTTCAGCATCACACCGCGCTGGTAAACTGTTTAAGAAACCGCACGTCATTTTCGCTGAAAAGCCGTATATCGTTAATGCCATATTTCAGCATAGCGGGTCGTTCTACACCCATGCCAAAGGCGAAACCGGTATATTTTTCGGGATTGATGCCGCAGTTTTGCAGTACATTGGGGTGTACCATGCCACAGCCCAATATTTCTACCCAGCCGGTTTTTTTGCAAATATTGCAACCTTTTCCGCCACAGATAAAACAGCTTACGTCCATTTCGGCGCTGGGTTCGGTGAAAGGGAAATAAGAAGGGCGGAAACGTACCCGCACATCCTGGCCATACATTTCTTTCACAAAGAAATAAAGGGTTTGTTTCAGATCGGCGAAAGACACGTTTTCATCAATATATAACCCTTCCACCTGGTGAAAAAAACAATGGCTGCGGGCGCTGATGGTTTCGTTGCGGTACACGCGTCCCGGGCATACTACCCGGATGGGCAGTTTGCCTTTTTCCATTTCGCGGATCTGTGTATTGCTGGTATGGGTGCGTAAAAGCCAGTCGATAGCGGCGTTTTGCCCTGCTTCTACATAAAAAGTATCCTGCATATCGCGTGCCGGGTGATGCCCGGGCATATTCAGGGCGGTAAAATTATGCCAGTCGTCCTCAATTTCCGGACCCTCAGCCACGGCAAAACCCAAACGCTGAAATATGGAAATAATGTGGTTGCGCATCATAGATATAGGGTGGCGGCTGCCCAGTGGCGTTTCATCGCCGGGCAGGGTCAGGTCGGGCTTCTCGCCTTTTTGGCCTGTGCCAGCCGTAGCTTCCTTCAATGCCTCCCATCTTGCCTCCGCAAACTGTTTCAATTCGTTCAGCTTTTGTCCGGCTTCGCGTTTTTGCTCCGGTAGTATGTTTTTCATTTCGCCCATCAGTTCCTTAACCAGGCCTTTGGTTCCCAACCATTTGATGCGGAACTCTTCGGCTTGTTTTTCATCCGCGGCGTTAAAAGCACTGATCTCGCTTTTATAGGCTTCTATTTTCTGTAACAAATCCTGCATAGGGCGCAAAGATAACCAAGTTTCAAATTTCCATTGCTTGTAATCGGCGACCGGGAGTTTTCCCCGAACAAAAACGGGAAAAATACCCTTTGCCGCTGTTAAACCAGGTTGTTCTTTTGTATTGCCTTTTGAGAGCGTTTATTTTAAACTCTAAACTATCGAAAATGACAAGTGCAACCATCCGTTTTCCCGCCCGGAGGGAAACAATAAACCGGTACAAAACCGAATTGCCGCAAAGGATAAAACCGGGGCCGGATGATCCGAAACGCGACAGACCGCTTATTTTTCTGGCGGTGGTTTTCTTTGGCTCGCTTCTCAGTTTGCTGGTCTTACTGGTATATGCGATTTTGAAATGGAGTTGATAAGGGGCATTGATTGATCCGGCGATTCCGGAGGCTTTTTCAAAACCCGCAGAAACAGGGGTTTACAAAAACGATGACAGACCTCTTCCTATCCGACATTATAACCAACCTATCAAAAGCATTTTTGTCGTTACCGACGAAAAAGCAGGCAACCAAAACTAACTGTTTTACTTTTTTCCCGATGCCGGGCCAAATTGGGTGCGGTTTTTTACAAAGTCGTATCTTGCGGCTTTATCGCAGCCTTTAACAAGGTCGTTTATGGCATCCATCATTGATATTAAAATACCCAAAGCGATTGCGAAGGTCTTAGGCCTTCCCGATTCTGATGCCTGTAGCCAGCAGCGAAAAGTACTTAAAAAGCTTTTGAAAAAGGCAAGGTTCACCGAATTTGGCCAAAAATACCATTTTGATAAGGCGTTGTTGTCCCGGAACCTGGAAAGAACCTTTCAGGAATTGGTGCCTATTTTCGATTATAACCGCATTTATGACGAATGGTGGAAGAAGACGCTCGATGGAGTGCCGGATGTTGCCTGGCCCGGTAAGGTGGAGTATTTTGCACTTAGCTCGGGCACTTCCGAAGCCTCCAGTAAATACATCCCGGTAACGAAAGATTTGTTGCGAAGCAATACCATCAATTATATTAAACAACTGATCAGTGTGTTTTATTACCAGGAAGCCAATAAAAAGGCCCTCACCAAAAGTTTCCTGATGATAGGAGGTACCACCGATTTGCAAAAAAGCGAACTGGGTTGGTATGCCGGTGACCTGAGTGGTATTCTTGCCAAAAAAAGGCCTTTCTGGTTCCAGACCTTTTATAAGCCGGGAGGTCGTATTGCAGCGATGAAAGACTGGAACGAAAAGCTAAAAGAAATTGTAGAGCATGCGCCCGAATGGGATATCGGCTATATTGTGGGCGTACCGGCATGGTGCCAGATGGTGATGGAAATGGTGATTGAGAAATATGGCGTGAATAATATTCATGATATATGGCCCAATTTCGGTGTTTTTGTTCACGGAGGCGTTTCCTTTCAGCCCTATAAAAAATCCTTCGAAAAATTATTGGGTAAACCCATCGTGTATGTCGAAAACTATTTGTCGAGCGAAGGCTTTATTGGCTATAAAATGAGGGAGCATGCCCTGGGCATGCAGCTCATCACCAACAACAATATCTTTTTTGAATTTGTACCTTTCGACAACAACAATTTTGATGCAGACGGTAATATTTTACCCGATGCAAAAGCATTCCTGATAAATGAAGTAGAGTACGGAAAGGAATACGCCCTGCTGCTGAACACGAACTCGGGAGCCTGGCGCTACCTTATTGGCGATACCATAAGATTCTTAAACATCGAAAAATGTGAAGTGGTGATTACCGGGCGCACCCGGCATTTTCTAAGCCTGGTGGGCGAGCACCTGAGTGTGGAGAACATGAACCGCGCTATTGAAGAAGCCAATAACCATTTTAATATAAGCATTCCCGAGTATACCGTTACAGGCTTCCCCTATCAAAACTATTTTGCCCATAAATGGTATATTGCCACCGACGACAATATTGACCAGTCCGCACTTTTGCATTTTATCGACGAAACACTGAAGCGAATCAACGACGATTATGCAACAGAAAGAACCAGCGCTTTAACAGATGTGTTTATTGAAATACTGCCGGAGGAGAAGTTCCTGAAGTTCATGGAACTGAGAGGGAAGCTGGGCAGTCAGAACAAATTTCCCCGCGTGATGAAGGGCAATATGCTGGAGAGCTGGGATAAATTTCTGGCCACCGGGAAAATTTAACTTCGCCCCTTCAAAAAACTTTACTAATCTTGTCGGCGATATGATTGAAGGCCTGATTAAAGGATTAACCCTGGGGTTGCTCTTAAGCATAGCGGTGGGCCCGGTACTATTTTCCATTATTAAGCACAGCATCAACGTAGGGCACAAGGGCGGATTTGCCTTTGTAGCCGGCGTTTCGGCCAGCGATGTTTCACTGGCCTTCCTAAGCAATGTTTTTTCTTCTTTATTTGAAATCTTAAGCGAGCACAAGCAACTCATCGGCATTACCGGCAGTGTTTTTTTAATGATTATCGGCATCTATTTTCTTTTTTTTAAAAAAGTAAGGATTAACGAAGAAGGGAAAGCCATCCCTATCACTTTCCGAAAACGCGATTATGCCACTATGTTCCTTTCGGGGTATCTGATGAATACACTAAACCCCTCGGTGTTTCTTTTCTGGCTCACGGCCTCTACCTCTTTCATCAATCATACCATCAGGGAAAGGGTAGTGATATTTGTGGTGTGCCTGTTGGTGGTACTGGGCGCCGACATAGCCAAGGTAATGCTTGCCGGAAAAATACGCAACCGCCTCACCCCTCATAATATTCAATGGATAAACCGCATCAACGGCATTATCCTTATCGGGTTTTCGATCGCATTGATAGGTGGGCTGCTCTTATACAAGCCGCCGGCCTGACGAAACCGGCGTCTTCCCAAAATAAAAATAAGTATATATATTGCAAGCCATGAGGCTACTGGCAGGAATATGGAAGTTCGTTAAGCGCGGTTTTCTGGTGCTTTTTATTGCCCAGCTCCTGTATATCGTAGCCTTAAAATGGCTGAATCCGCCTGTTACCATTACTCAACTGGTAAGCTGGGCTAAAGGAGAGGGGATGAAAAAGGCCTACGTAAGCGCCGCCGATATTTCGGATAATGCGAGGCTGGCAGTTATCGCCTCCGAAGATCAGTTGTTTCCCGACCATGGTGGTTTCGATTGGAAGAGCATTTCGAGGGCAATGGAGTATAACCAGAAAAAGCCCGGGCGTACACGCGGCGGCAGCACCATCAGTCAGCAAACGGCCAAAAATGTGTTTTTGTGGCAGGGCCGGAGTTGGATAAGAAAAGGACTCGAAACCTATTTCACCTTTATGATCGAAAAGATCTGGGGTAAAAAGCGGATACTGGAAGTATACCTGAATGTGGCCGAAACGGGCAAGGGACTGTTCGGCATTGAACTGGCGGCTCAAACCTATTTTAAAAAGCCGGCCAAAAATTTGAGCCAGTACGAAGCGGCCGCCATTGCTGCGGCCCTCCCCAACCCTAAAAAATATTCGGTAAAGCCTATGAGTTCCTACGTCTCTTCGCGAAGCAAACAAATTGTACAGCAAATGAATTTTTTGCGTCCCGACCGCGATATCCAGGCCCTTATCAAAGGGAAATAATACATCAAACATTAACACTTCCGAAACACTTCGTATTTTGAAAAATCTCTTATCTTTGATCTACGAAAAAATACGTAGTAAAAAATAAGTAACATGAAAAAAATATTATTACTGGTACTGGCGGTTATGCCGGGCTTACTGTTTGCCCAGGAAAAGGGGAATGACAAAGATGTTGAGCGAATTATTATTACCAAAAAAGGAGATAAAAATGAAAAGCTTAATATTGTTGTAGACGGCGAAAAAATTACCCTTAACGGAAAGCCGCTGAATAACGGTGACGATGCCGAGGTTACGGTGAGGCGAATGAAGATCAAAGATCTGAACAGTTTATCGTATATGCCCGGCGAGCGTATTCAGCGCGAAATAAGGGTTGCAGCTACTCCTAATAGGGCCATGTTGGGAGTAAGCACTGAAAAAACCGAAAAAGGAGCCGAAGTAAAAACGGTAACAGAAGAGAGCGCGGCGGAAAAAGCCGGTTTAAAGGAGGGGGACATCATTACCGCCATCGATTCCCGGCAAATAGAAACGCCTGCGGAGCTGTCGGAGGCCTTAAAAGATAAAAATCCGGGCGACAAGGTAAATATTGCCTACCTGCGCGATGGTAAAAAGCTAACCACTACGGCTGAGCTTACCCAATGGAAGGCTCCCGAAGCCCTGGCTTTTAATTTTGAGCCCGGATCGGAGCTGGGCGATATTTTCGATCGGTTACGTATCAAACCCGGAAATGACGGAACGCGTTACTGGCAGTTTCGCAACACTCCGCAATTGAATATCGCAGGCATGATGGCCGGCCCCAAACTGGGTATTAAAATACAGGATACGGAAACCGGCAACGGGGTTAAAGTAATAGAAGTAGAAAAGGGCTCGGATGCCGATAAAGCCGGCCTGCAGGAGGGCGATATTATAAAAGAAGCCAATACCGCTACGCTGAGTAGCACCGATGATTTGCTGGCTCAGAAAAGAAAAGCCCGTCCGGGATCCTCCCTGAAACTGAAAGTAGAGCGAAATGGCAAGCTGCAAAATATTGATCTTGTGTTCAGTAAGAGAATAAAAACAGCCGAACTATAAGCTGTTAAACAAAACCGTGTTTTTGATTGTTCTTTGTTCATAGTTTTTTAGGTTTTCCCCGGGGAGAAAGAAGTGGTGTAAAAGGATGGGGTTTTTGGTAAAAGATGTTGTGATTTTGGGTTTGAAAGAGCCGGCAGTGAAAACTGTCGGCTCTTTTGTGTACCGCATTGTATGCGCCTGCAATGCGATGGTAAACGCACCGCACCTCCCCACGATCCGGGGCATCTGCGGCTGGCTTTTATTTACATTTTCTGATGCGCAGTTAGCTTTTTAAATATAATTCTGCACAACTACTGAAATAGGCCACCAATGCACGAATGGCTTTTTACGCAAGCTATACCACAAAAGA
>JBEBUZ010000011.1:0-60948 GCA_040393015.1 Paraniabella yanshanensis | reverse complement strand
ATGATCCATCAATCCCTTCTTCTTCTCGCATTGCGCCCTCCGCATTTCGGACTATCTGACGTATATTTGCAAGCCTGTTAAAGAACAGAATATTAAACAACGATATTTTTCGACTATGAAAGTAATGAAGTTTGGCGGCACAAGTGTGGGAAAGCCCGATCGGATGAGGCATATTGCGTCGCTTTTGCAAAACCAAACCGAGCCTGCCCTGGTAGTGCTTTCCGCCCTGTCCGGTACCACCAATGCCCTGGTAACTATCGGCGATAATATTGCTGCGGGCGACAGGCATACCGCCACCCATAATATCAATGCCTTGTATGAGCATTATAAAATATTTATCCGGGAACTGCTTACTAATGAAGAAGCCTATCAAAAAGCCCGGGCGATTGTAGAGGAACATTTTGATTTTTTAAACATCATTCTCAAAATATCTTTCAGCGAAGCGTTGAGCAAGGATATTCTCGCCCAGGGCGAACTGCTGTCTACTAAAATCTTCTGCTGCTACCTCGATGAAATAGGGGCCTCTCATGCGTTATTGCCGGCGCTCGAATTTATGAGCATCGATCAGAATGAGGAACCGCAGATCGGCAGCATCCGTACCCGGCTCACGCAACTGATTAATCAGCACCAGGATAAAAAAATATTGGTTACCCAGGGCTATATCTGTAAAAATGCAAGGGGAGAAGTAGATAACCTGAAACGGGGCGGCAGCGATTATACCGCATCGTTAGTAGCTGCGGCCATCGGTGCTTCGGTATGTGAAATATGGACAGATATTGACGGTATGCACAATAATGATCCGCGGATCGTTAATAAAACCATCCCTGTAGAACAATTAAGTTTTGATGAGGCCGCAGAGCTGGCTTATTTCGGCGCCAAAATACTTCACCCGGCTTCCATCTGGCCGGCACAGCAATACCGCATCCCGGTTCGTTTACTCAATACTATGCAGCCCGAAGCAAAAGGCACACTGATTACACAGGATGCCGCCTCGGCAGGCGTTAAAGCAGTAGCGGCAAAAGATAATATTATTGCCATTAATATAAAAAGCGGACGCATGTTATTGGCGTACGGTTTTCTCCGGAAAATATTCGAGGTGTTTGAAAAATATAAAACCTCCATCGATATGATCACCACCTCGGAGGTAGCAGTTTCACTTACTATCGACAATGCCGATCACCTGAAACAAATCGTAAAAGAATTGGAAGTATTGGGCGTGGTGGAGGTTGACGAAAATCAAACCATTATTTCGGTGGTAGGCGATCATATCAGCGAAACCGACCATATTGTAAAAAAATTATTCGGGTCTATTAAAGAAGTGCCGATACGCATGGTTTCTTATGGCGGCAGCAAACACAATATTTCACTGCTGGTGGCCGCAGAACATAAAGTGCCCCTGCTGCAACAATTAAATAAAGGAATGTTCGGGCTGAACTGATAGCCTATGGAAAGGAAAATATACTGTATCCCCGGCTTTGGCGTAGACGAACGTATTTTTTCCAATCTCAGTGTGACCGGTCATTTGGAAACCATTCACTGGCTTAGTCCGCTCAAAAAGGAATCCATCAGTGAGTATGCGCTGCGCATGAGCGCCAAAATTACAGAGGCTGATCCCGTTATTATTGGTGTTTCCTTTGGCGGAATGATAGCGATCGAAATCGGCAAACTGCTCCCTATCCGGCAGATAATCCTTATTTCCAGTGTGAAATGCAGAAAAGAACTACCCCTTCAGATGCGTTTGATCGGGAATCTTGGACTGGATAAAATATTTCCGGTTAAAAAAATACAGCAGAACGAAAGAGTGTACGAAATAGCCAACAGGCGCCTGGGCGCAATAACACCCCAGGAAAAAGAATTTGCCAATGCCTACCGGCGAACGGCCGATATTCACTATATCAACTGGAGCTTTGATAAGATTCTCAACTGGCAGAATCAGTCCTTCCCGGCCAATATTGTTCATATCCACGGCGACAGCGATCAGATATTTCCATTAAAAACGATACACCCCACCCATATTATCAAAGGGGGTACACATATGATGGTCTACAACCGGCCCGATGAAATCAGCGCTATTATAAATAAATATATCGACTGAAGAAGGGGGGCAGGATTTGTCACTATTCGGTGACAAAAAATGATCTGGAAAGGAGGATCTTATCCCTGTATATAGTTTTGCAGATGGCTGATGGTTTCTTTTTGCTGGAGAATCGTCTCGGTAACCACATCGCTGATAGATATAATACCCGACAAGCGCTCGCCTTCAAATACGGGGAGATACCGGATGTTTTTGTCGGACATCAACTGCATGCAATGCTCCACCGTACTGCGCGGGGATATGGTGGGAAACTCCGTCGACATGATATCGGCCACGATGGTATCGCTGGAATGTTTTCCCAACAGAATTACTTTTCTCGAATAATCTCTTTCGGTCAGAATTCCTGCATATTTATCGCCATCCATCACCACCAGTGAGCCAATGTTTTTTTCAGCCATTATTTTGAGCGCATCGAGCACCGTAGTATCTTTTTGGATAGATACCAGATTGTTTCCTTTTCTCGCAAGGATAGCAGATACATTACCCATGATAGCATTGATTTAGAATAGCAATATAAGAAAAAAGGCCCGGATTGGCAAGCATTTCTCCTGGGAACAGCACACACATAAATCTGGCTCCAACATTTTCAGTTGTATGTCCCCGGCGGGTTGGCTTTTTTATCTGTCCGGGCTAAGGCATGTGCTTTTTAAAGAAAATCGTGGAACGGGTAACACAGTCGTTGTTGTCCCCGTCATTAAATCCATGAAAAGCAATATATTCCTTATATTCTGCGGGGATATTCAGGGCATCGAGCCGTGATTTTAATTGGCGGCTTTGCCTTATGGGTACCACAAAATCCAGGGTGCCGTGAAAAATAGTGGTGGGGGGTACATTGGCAGCCAAAGCTTCCAGCGGACTTGCCGACCGGTACAAGCCATCGTCATAACTGCCACCGGTCATTTTTTGCAGCCATTCCGCAATCGGTATCAATCCCGAATTGCTGTACCAGTCCCAGTCGTTTATTTTAGCAGGCCCATACAGCGAAGCTATACATTTAAGTTCTCCGGCCGATCTTTTCGTATATCCATACATCATAGCCAGGTGCGCCCCGGCGCTGGCGCCAAAAAGCGCGATATTATCCGAAACCTGAAAGCTGGCACCGTTATTTACCAGCAGCCCGATGGCCGATTCTAAGTCGTCTAATAAGTCTTTTAGAATGATATTGTTGCCGTTTGCGTACCGGTAATTAACATTGAGGATGGCTGCCTCGGGCCATTTTTTCCGGAATAAGGTTACAAACACATTCATATCATTCTTATCACCACCCACCCAGGAGCCACCATGGATAAGCACAATCGTTTTGGTAGCCAGGGTACGGCCGGCGGGCAGGTAAATGTCCAGGGCTTGTTTCTTATCCGGACCGTAAGCAGTGTCTTTAATAATGACTTCTGTAAGCGTGGAAGGAACAGAAGTATCGGGTGGGATGCTCCCAACCGGATCTGTTTTGATACAGGCGGGCAGTAATACCCACAACAGTATTAACGCTCCACTAATTTGTTTCATAACTGGCATTTTAAATCTGAGAATGAGGATCTTCCTTTTTTGGATTACCTGCAAGTTATCCTGCATTGTTATCTAAAACAATGCCGGAAATGGTGATTTTTGCCTCACCGGAATTGGTGAAGCAGACTATTCTCATTATTACCAGTGGCAGGGAGGATTAAGCCGGGATAGCTTCTTTACTATAATCTTTAATGATATTGTAGAGAGTGCCCCTTTCTACCGGTCTTCTCCGGGCTTGTTTGATCAGGGTTACCAGCTCTTCGGTCGTCATCGAAGGAGTTTGCTCCTCGGCGCCGGCCATCGAATATATTTTGGTGGTGTCGTCGATCGTGCCGTCGATATCGTTTACGCCAAATGACATAGCCAATTGTGCATTTTGTCGGCCAAGCATCGGCCAATAAGCTTTTATATGCGGAAAATTGTCGAGATAAATGCGGCCAATGGCATATACTTTCATGTCTTCTATGAGCGATGATTCTGCCACATGGCTCATATCGTTATCGCCATTTCTGAATTTGAGCGGGATAAAAGTATTAAAACCACCCGTTTTGTCCTGCAAATCACGTAGCTGGCGCATGTGATCTACCCGGTGTTCGTATTTTTCAATATGGCCGTACAACATAGTGGCATTGGTATGCATGCCCAATTCGTGGGCGGTTTGATGAATATGCAGCCAGCCTGCTCCATCTACCTTATCTGCACAGATTTGTTCTCTTATTTCCGGTGCGAAAATTTCGGCTCCGCCGCCAGGCAAACTTTCCAGTCCGGCGTCTTTGAGGTACTGCATACCTTCTTTTACTGTTTTTTTCGCTTTACGGAACATGTAATCCAGCTCAACTGCCGTAAATCCTTTGATATGGAGATCCGGGCGATGTGCTTTTATCTGGCGCAGCAGATCAGCAAAAAAATCGAGGTTCATTTTGGGATGCACGCCACCCACGATATGCACTTCGGTTACCGGCTCATTGTCATATTTTTGTACAATATGCATCATTTGTTCCGTACTTAGCTCCCAGGCTTCATCACGATGGGCGTATAAGCGGCTATAACTACAAAAATTACAAGTATAAATACAGGCATTAGTAGGCTCTATATGAAAGTTTCGATTGAAATAGGTAATATCCCCGTGTTTTTTCTCGCGCACATAATTCGCCAATGCACCCACAAAAGCGAGGCTGGCATTTTCAAAAAGGTAAAGGCCTTCTTCGTCATTGATTCTTATACCGTTATAAACTTTGTTGGCTATGCTTTGAAGGGTACTGTCCCCGGTAGGTAATATATATACAGACATCTTGTTCTTTAAATCTAAAGCGCAAAGATAAAACGTATTTACCTATGATCGGTTAAAACTCTTTTTCACCCATTTCACTTTGAGGTAATATTATTTTCCTGTTTTTACGAAGCAGATTAAATCCAACAGAAAATTGTAGCTGATCAGGCTCATATATGTAGTTTGTGGTGGTATAAAAATTGCTTCCCCATGTTGAAATGCGCTGCCGGTTCGATATTTTCATACCAGCATCTATATTCAGCCATTGAAACTGGAAATACCAGCGCTTGTCGGCGGTAGTTTTTTTCACGGTAAAATGCGGAGTGAAAAATGCGCCATCTTCGCCCTGCGCCGTCGCCCTCAATGAAAGATAATTGAGGCTTAACTGCAATAACCAGTTCTGGCGAAGGTTAAACGACTGTATGCTGTTAATGCTATATACCCAGCTTTGGTTGCTTATGGGGATAGTGCCGCTGAAAATAGCTCCCTTAATCTTGTATTTGTAGATGTTTCCACTCAATACAGATTGCCATACGCTGCTGATGGGCAGATTTAAATTGGTCTCAAAACCAGTTTGGGTAGCTCTCCCCGCATTGGTGAATACACGGCCTAAAATGGTGTCTGCAAAAACATCGTTCACTCTTTGAATGGGATTTTGAATACGCTGGTGGTAGACGGTAAAAAAGAAACTACCCTTTTTAAAGAGTTGCTCAATTCCCGCTTCGAAGGTGCCGGTCAATTCGGGTAATAAGTGGGGGTCGCCCTGTTCGAGGGTTTCAGAATGCTCTCTTTCGGGAAACGGATTTAACTCAAAATTATTGGTACGCTTGATGCGTCGCGCATACCCTGCTTTAAGCGTGCCTTTTTCCCAGGCAGCATAACGCAGCATAACAGAAGGAAATAAATTGGTGAGAGACAACCGGCTTTCTTCACCGTTTTGAGAAAATTTCAAAAACCTATCCGATTGTTCTAAGCGCAACCCAGCTGCATAAGATAATCTGTCCACCGAACTATTAAATTGCAAATAACCGGCGTGTATTTTGTTGTCCACTTTTACATTGCTGGAAAAAAGCGGATTTTTTTCATATTCCTCCGTACCATTTATTTTGGTCAGGTACAGGAAGTTCCCGTCTTGCACATCATAGCGAAACTGATACCCGGCCTGAAGCTCACTGTTGCCAATCTTCTTCAGGTAATCCATTTTAGTCCGGTAAGCATTTAACGGGTTCGTGCTGGGGTTGCGGGTATATTGAATGGTATCGTTTACGTTGGGATGATGAAGATTCCGGTTTTGTGTAAGCCCCGAAAGATTGGCGCGTTCAAACAGTCCCGACAATGTTATTTTAGAGGCATCTTTAAAAAGATGATTGTAGTCCAGATTTAATAAAGTAAAAATCCCCTCCTTATCCTGCGTATTGGGGTTGTAATAGGTGAAACGAGAAATATCGCCGGTGGTCAGGTTCTGGCGCGAGTTATGATATAGTAAATCAGCTTCCCGGCTTTGAAATTTTTTACCGATGTAAAAGCCGCTGCTAATGGTGTTTGCCTTATCGGGTTGAAAGTTCACCGCCAGCCTGGCGCCATAATTATAACGCCTGAAGCTTCTTTCCCCAACCGATGGAAAAGAGGTCTTCGTATTGTTGATAATGGTATACACATCGCCTTCCCTGAATCCCGCGATATCGTTTTTTAAATAATTGATACCCGAATTAATACTCCATTTGTTTTTATTATAACCGGCCGAAAGATCCATGCCATAACGCTGCGGGTGGGTATTGGTTTTATTGTCGAAGTCATTTAATGGCGGCAAACCACCCATTACATTTGCCTGTATCATCCAGCCGTCTTCCACCGCCGTTTTTGTAACAATATTAATAATGCCACTTTTTCCATCGGCATCATAGGCCGCAGACGGGCTGGTAATTACTTCAATGTTTTCGATAGAGCCGGCAGGCAACTGGCTCAGCACAAAAGCGGGGTCGCCCTGTGTGGGCTTACCGTTTAAGAGTACAAGAAAACTGGCCGAACCCCTGAATGAAATGGCGCCCTGCCCATCAACAGTAACCGAAGGCAGGTTGCGAATAACATCCACCGCAGTACCATTCGCTGCATTTCCAAATTGCGAAGGGTTATACACCTGTTTATCTATTTTAAAAGAAACCGGCGCTCTTCTGCCCTCCACAACAACCGCTGTTAACGAGTACGCCGAAGGAAGTAGCAGAATCTTACCAGCATTATAGGCTGAAATATGGGAACGAATTTTAACTATTTTATTTTGATAACCTACATGGCTGATGAGGACAAATGCAGGATTTTTATCCGCTGAAATTTCGATAAAAATGGCTCCCTGGCTGCTTGTCTTATCTGTATGTATTATGCCATTATTCGGGTTTAATACCTGTATGCTGGCACTTTTTAATGGTTTCCCGTCTATACTGTCTAAAACAGTGCCGCTAAGAACAAAATTTTGAGCAGGCAATAATTGGCTCGTTAAACTGATCAGGGCGATAAAAATAAATCGTAAGTTCATAAAAAATAATGCCGGAGAGGCCGCTGTTACTACTTTTAAAAAGAGTTGCAAATATGCAGTACGGTATTTTGCGAAAATGGTTTATTTGAAAAAAAATTGGTACTTAGCCGCTTTTTCTTAGCGCGGAGGGTGTTGCATTTGTTTTTTTCTTGAAGTATCTCGAGAAATGAGAATTATCTTTAAAACCCAATGTGTACGCAATTTCGGAGATGGGCAACCGGGTATACATCAACAAACGGTTGGCTTCAGATATAATATGGTTCGCCAGTATATTAGACGCCGTATTACCGGTCTCCTTCTTGCAGGCTGCATTTAAGTTTTGAGGCGTGGTATGTAATAGTTTTGCATAATGTGCTACATTATTAAAAAGATAGGTTGCCGAAGAAAGGAGCTCCGTAAATTTCGAAAATAAACTGCCGCCCGCCGGAGTTTGTTTAATGGGGCAACTACCTAAAATTTTAGTAATCAAAGCGCCTAATAGGTCCGGTACGATATTGCCCACCCGGTCTAACCCATCTATTTCGCTAACCAGTAGCTCAAATAAAGTATTGATGGTTTTAACATCGCCACCGGCAATTTCCAGCCTTAAATGATACTTCAGTTGCGAGATCAGGTGTTTTAACTCGTAGTTGAGGTATTGATCAACAAATGCTTTTTTCAAGATGAGCACAAATCCTTCAGGTTCCGAATCAATATTCCAGAAATGCAATTGTTTTTCTGCGATCAGGTACACCACCGGTGGAAGTATCTCATAAGTATGGGTGTCAATTGTATGTTCGCCCGATCCTTTTGTAAGGTAAACGAGCTCTAAGTAACTGTTATGTGTATGCGGCAATGTTTTTCTTATATGCTTACGAAATGGGGCCGCTTTAATTCCCCGTGTATCTTTGGCTTTATCTTTTATTTTAATTTCCGAATGCATTTTTTTCAAAACTATATGTTTCTTATCAGCTGCCAGGTTTCTTGCTGCCTGATTTTGCCGGTAAGTAAAATTTCGGAGTAAAAATAAAAAGGATAAGCGATATTTTTCTTTAGATTCGTTTGAGGAACGATAGGTTATAAAAAAAGAGAAATTCATGTCGATAAAATTCAGACTGACTGTATTAAGTTTTTTCCAGTTTTTTGTTTGGGGAGCCTGGCTCACTACTTTGGGTTCGTATGGTTTTGGCTTTAAGGGCTGGACGGGTGCGCAATTTGGCGCCGTATTTTCCACGCTGGGCCTGGGTTCGCTCATCATGCCGGCCCTGGTAGGCATAGTAGCCGACCGATGGATGAACGCCGAGCGGTTATACGCATTGTTACATATACTGTACGGGTTAACCCTTTTTATTCTGCCTTTCATTGATATTCCCAATACTTTTTTCTGGGTATTGCTGCTAAGCATGTGTTTCTATATGCCTACGATTGCTTTGTCCAACTCCCTCTCTTACCGCATTTTAATGGATAACCAGTTCGATGTGGTTAAAGTTTTTCCGCCTATCCGGGTATTCGGTACCATCGGCTTCATCGTGGCGATGTGGATTACCAACCTGGTTAGCGATCCGCAATCACCATCCGCAATCGGAAAGGCCCTGGGTGAAACCCTTGCTTCCCTGACAGGCCATGCCATCAACGCCAACCAGTTCTATATTGCCGGTCTTTTTGCTGTTTTATTAGGATTATATTCGTTGACGCTGCCCAAATGTCCCCCCGAAAACAAAAGCCGGAATTCTTCTTCCTGGGCAGAAAAATTAGGATTGAACGCTTTCCGTTTACTGGGGAATTATAAAATGTTGATTTTTTTCCTGTTCTCCATGTTTCTGGGGGCGGCGCTGCAACTCACCAATATGTATGGCGATACCTATTTAAAGGATTTTGCGCTGATACCCCGTTATGCCGACTCGTTCGTAGTGAAATATTCTACCATCATCATTTCTATTTCCCAGATATCCGAAACCCTGTTTATACTGGCTATACCCTTCTTTATGAAGAAGTTTGGTATTAAGAAAGTGATGTTAATCTCGATGTTTGCCTGGGTATTGCGTTTTGGTTTGTTTTCTTACGGCAATCCCGAAGAATTCTTCTGGATGATCGTTTTGTCGAATATTGTGTACGGAATGGCATTCGATTTTTTCAATATTTCGGGGTCTCTGTTTGTGGAAACCTCCACTGATGCGCATATACGGTCTTCGGCACAGGGGTTGTTTATGATGATGACGAACGGTTTTGGCGCCATTATGGGCAGTGTATTGAGCGGCTGGATGATCGATCGGTTTTATATATTACCCGACGGCACCAAGGATTGGCCGGGTATCTGGATGGTATTTGCGGTGTATGCGTTTATTGTAGCGGTATTCTTCGCTATTCTGTTCCGGCACAATCATCCACCCTCCCAAACGCCCGTGGTGGCGCACTAAGTGTACCCCCGATTGACTGCTATTTTGGCGGTCAAGGAAACGGAATTGACATTTTCTTCACAACAAAATGCCTTGCTGGCTGTTATTTAAATCAAGGCTGTAAATTTGTTGTGTCTTAAACAAGAAGAAATTATCAATTTTTAAAACTATCCAATAATGGCAAAAGAATTTAATGATGCAAATTTCCAGACAGAAGTGCTGGATTCAGATAAATTGACCGTAGTAGATTTTTGGGCGGAATGGTGTGGCCCCTGCCGTGCGATAGGCCCCGTAATTGAAGAGCTGGCAACGGAGTATGAAGGAAAAGTAAATGTAGGTAAACTGAATGTGGATGTGAATCCGCAGGTTTCCATGGACTATGGTATCACTTCTATTCCGGCTATTTTATTCATTAAAGGAGGCCAGGTTGTGGATAAATTAGTGGGAGCGCAGCCAAAGGGCAATTTTGTGAAAAAAATTGAGTCGCATCTGAATTAGGTTTTTTGGTTTTGTTTTATTGTTTTATTGGCCCCGCTTGGTATCGAGCGGGGTTTATTTTTTACAAGGATTAGCAAATTTTGTATCTTTATAGGGTAGACTTGATGTTCAGGGGCTGCTATAACCAATGATTAAATGCTAACGAGTGAAAAATGCTATTTCCTTGCACGACCATTTTCTGCGCCAGATTTTATCTGATAAAAATATCGCCGCAGAATATTTTAAAAACTATTTGCCCCACTCTGTCGGGCAGCACTTAGATTTTAATACCTTAATACAACTTCCAGATACTTATTTATCGGAGGATTTGAAGAAGTCTATGTGCGACATTGTTTATTCCTGCCAAAAAAAAGGAGAATCCAGCACTGTCAAGGTAAGCTTATTGGTAGAACACAAAAGCTACCCTGACAAATATTCCCCTGTTCAGATCGGAGGCTATATTTTTTCGGCCTTACAAAAACAGGTGGCAGGTAAGAAACCTTTGTCTGTTGTTATCCCCGTACTTCTATATCATGGCCGTGGCAAGTGGCGGTATCAAACGGTGGCCGATCTCTTTAAAGACACCGCCGCAGAGTGGAAAAAATATATACCCGATTTTGACTACGTATGCAATGATCTGGGAGAGCTGGCTGACGCAGATGTAGAGCGGCTGAAAAATAAATTCCTGGCCGCGTCCATTTTGGCGTTGAAGCACAGTGTAGAAAAGGAGTGGTTGGAGAGGAACGCGGTAAAATTGTTGATTTTAGCTTCAAAAGGCCCCATGTATCTGCAAACTGGCTTTATTATTTATTTGTATGACCGGGTCACTTTAGACGACAAAAAAATATTAACTTCGTTACCCAAACCGATAAGAAAAACAATAATGAGTACGTTAGACATTTATATAGAGAAAGGGAGGAAAGAGGGACTTGAAAAAGGTATAGAAAAAGGAACAGAACAGAAAAGCAGAGAGGTAGTAAAAAACCTGCTGGCCACCCGCAAATTCTCCATTTCCGAGATCGCAGAATTAGCAGGAGTTGCCGAGGCTTTTGTGAGAAGGTTGGCTACGGTAGCCAAAACCTAACCTGATTTCCTGCTTTAGTCGCTACTTAAAGCCTGTTCCAGATCGTTTAGCAAGTCATTAATTCCTTCCAGGCCCACGCTCATCCGTATCAGCCCGTCGGAAATACCGGCCTGTTCTCTTTCTGTTTTTGACATGCCGCTGTGTGACATGGAAGCCGGGTGCGAAACGAGCGTGTCGGCAGTTCCCAGCGATACTGCGCGCACACAAATTTTTAATTGATTAATGAAACGCGTGGAGGCATCAAAGCCGCCCTTTAATTCAAAACTCAATACAGCTCCCGCATGACGCATTTGCTTTTGGGATAGTTCAAAATGAGGATGGGTTGGCAAGCCGTTATAATTTACTTTGGCAACCGCGGGGTGGGCATTTAGAAATGCCGCTACCTGTTCGGCATTACGGCAATGAGCTTCCATCCTCACAGCCAGGGTTTTTATACCCTGCAGTAACAGAAAAGCATCGAAAGGATTGCCATTGCCCCCCAGTAGTTTACAGGTTTTGTTCATCTCGTTACGCATAAAATCCGAGTGCTTGCCCACGATTACACCGCCGATCGCGCTACCATGACCGTTTAGAAATTTGGTAGTGGAATGAAATATATAATCCACCCCGAATTTAAAAGGCTGTTGCAGGTAAGGAGTGGCGAAGGTATTGTCGATAGTGACCACTACCTGATATGTTTTTGCCAGACCGCAAACCGCAGCTATATCGGTGCATTGCATCACCGGATTGGCGGGTGTTTCTATATGAATGAGTTTAACGGTGGGGTCGTTTTTTAAAACCGCTTCCAGTTCTTCGGAATTATTCAGATCAATGAATTTGGTTTTCACTCCAAACCGGCTGAGCAGGTTGGCTAAAAACTCGTAAGTACCGCCGTAGAGAGCCAGGTTGGTGACAATGGTATCGCCGGCGCTTACGTTACTTATAATCATGGCCGCGAGCGCCGACTGGCCGCTCGATGTGAGAATGGCCCTTGCCTGAAGCGGGGCGCCCGCCTCGTCTTTGATACCATGTGTTTCGAGATTGGCTATCAGTTGGGCCGCTGCATCGGTAGTGGGGTTGGCGAAGCGGGAATAAGTGTATCCTTGTTCTTTTCCCGAAAAGCGCCGCATGCCCTGTTCCGCACTGTCGAAGGTAAAGGTAGAAGTAGCATATACCGGAACAAGATGTGCATGTTCGGCAATATCTCCCTGCAAGCCGTGAAGGGCTGCCGTGGCCATTTCGCTGATAGTATCTGAATTCATAAATTTATTTTTTATATTATTGGAGAGCTTATCCGGTTTTTTCCGGGAGGTATTGAAGGAGGACAACCGCCTGGTTGTGTTTCTCGTCCTTCGCGCCGTATAAAAGGGTTGTTTTCTTTTGTTTTTTTATCATATCGATCAATACTGATGTAGCAGGATTATTTTCCAGTTCTGCAATATATTTCTTCCGGAATTCAATCCAGCGCTCGGGTTTATGACCGAACCATTTCCTCAACCCATTGCTCGGAGCTATATCCTTGCTCCAGTTATCCACTGCTGCTTTGTCTTTGGCCAGCCCCCTCGGCCACAACCGGTCGACTAATATGCGATATCCATCGCTCTGTGCCGGAGCTTCGTATACCCTCTTGATTTGAATGAATCCTTTCATAGAAGCACATTTAAGGACTACGAAAGTAAAGGATAATTTTATCTTTTATTGAAAGAGATAGTACCTTTGTACTCAAAAATGTTTCGCCGGAGTTGTTTCGGCATGGTTTTTTTAAAAAAAAAGAGTATGAAAGAAGGCAGACAGGATATCCAAACCGAACAAGATATTCAACTCCTCGTAGATGAATTTTATGGCAAAGTGCGGCTCAATCCGTTGATTGGTCCCATATTCATTGGGATAATTAAAGACAACTGGCCTGCGCACCTGCAAAAAATGTATCGCTTTTGGGGTACGGTGCTGTTGGGGCATCAGTCATACGTGGGGCATCCGTTTAAACCACATGCCCAATTGCCGGTTGAGCAAGAGCATTTTGATGCCTGGGTGGGTCTGTGGACGGAGACGGTGGACCAATATTTTGAAGGCCCCGTTGCCAATGAGGCTAAATGGCGGGGCGATATGATGGCTAAAGTATTTCTATCGAGGATAGAAGATTACCGTTACAGTAACCGTATTCCGATTGTTTAAGGATTCAGCTCTCATCTGCCTGTCTCCAAAGCAGGCAACCATCACCGTAGCTTAAGAACCGGAAATCGTTTTGCAGCGCGTATGCGTACAATTCTCTCCATCGGGGACCAATAAAAGCAGCCACCAATAAAAGCAGGGTAGAAGCCGGCTGGTGAAAATTAGTTACCAATCCGTTTACCAGTCTGAAACGATATCCGGGCGCAATGATAATTTGGGTTCTGGCAATCAATTTATCGGTGTTTCGTTTTTGCATATACTCTAAAACTGCCGCCAAAGCTTCTCCCGCAGTCGGTTTCCTGTCATCAGACTGCTCGTATGCTTCCCATTGTGTTATTTGGAGCATACCATCGTGGGATCTCTCCTTGCCGTTCAGTATTTGAACGCCCAGCCAATAAAGGCTTTCCAGGGTTCTCATCGAGGTAGTACCTACTGCCACTACAGGTCCGCCCTTATGCGCTGCCAATTCCTCAATCAGCGCCTTGTCTGTCTCAATGTATTCAGAGTGCATCTCGTGCTCCTGCATGCTGTCGGCTTTTACAGGTTTAAAGGTGCCCGCTCCCACATGCAGGGTTACAAAGCGGGTGGTTATTTGTTTGCTGGCGAGGGAGGATAATACTTCGGGGGTAAAATGCAGGCCGGCCGTTGGGGCTGCTACTGAGCCATCCTGTTCGGCAAATATTGTCTGGTAACGGGTTTTATCCGCAGCCTCGTCAACCCTTTTGATATACGGGGGAAGTGGTACATGCCCGGCATGGTGCAATACTTCGGCAAAGCTCAGCGCAGCTTCCCATTCGAGTTCTATAAGAAAGCTATCCGATCTTTTTTCGATAAGCCTAGCTTCCAAAAGATGGTTTTTTCCGTCTGTAATAAAAGGAAGTTGAAGTGTGGTGCCTTTTTTCCATTTTGCGGCTCCGCCTACCATGCAAAGCCATCGCACTTTTCCGATTTGGTTCATTGCAGTAGTAATATCCGCATAGTCTTCGGCGGGTTCCAGGCAAAATATCTCGATAATACCTCCCGTGGTTTTTTGAAATAAAAGTCGTGCTTCCACCACTTTTGTATTATTGAATATAAGGAAGGTGCCCGGGGTAAACTGATCCGCAATATTCCGGTAGATATCTGTAGAAATAGCACCTTCCCGAAAAATCAATAGCCTGGAAGCGTCTCTTTGTTCCAAAGGATGAAACGCAATCTGTGCAGCCGGTAAATCATATATAAAATCTTTAATGGAGAGTTCCCTGGGATGCATAATATAGTTTTATCGACCCACAATAAGCTTTTCTGTTACCGGATATCCGGTTAACCGGGGAGCTCTCATCTGGGCCGGCACTTCTGAATTCAGCAAAATTCAATATTTTTCACTGCTTATACCCTATTTATACCCCTAATTTTACAGATATTTTGGGATTTCCACTATTTAAGCAGGGTAATCCACATTATATTAACATGCAAAAGGGCGAAAAATACTTTCAAAACCTTTGAAACCCTTTACTGGACTGGGTTCTATCCATTTTTGATTTGTGGATAAATGAAAAATGCTAAAATTTGGAAATAAAGTGGGAAAAAGTGTTACTTTGTGTTAGTTTAACATTGGATTAATACAGTCAAACATTTCTATGACCGGTTTTCTCGGAGAATTTGAGGCTACAGTAGACACTAAGGGCCGATTTCTTTTACCGGCTGGCTTTAAGAGGCAGCTGGGCGAGGGAGATGCTGACCGGTTTGTAATTAACCGGGGATTTGAAAAATGTTTGAGTTTATATCCTCTGAGTTCCTGGGAGCCAATCGCGGAGAAAATAAATGCGCTGAATGATTTTGACCCCAAGGTTAGACAATTCAAACGTTACTTTTTAAACGGAGCCACCCTCGTGGAGCCCGATAGCGCAGGAAGACTTTTGTTGCCGCCGGCTTTAAAAGAATATGCCGGTTTACAGAAAAATATCGTAATGGTACCCGCTGGTAATAAAATGGAACTGTGGGATACGGTTAAGTACAAGGAGTTCTTTGATTCTTTCTCTCCCGAATCGTTCAGCGATCTGGCTAACCTGGTAATGGGAATGGGATAAAGTTGAAATGTTTAAATGTTTAAAGGTTGAAAAGGAAAAACAATAAGAGTGACATTGAAAAGGAAGAAAACTCCTTCTCAACCTATCAACCTATCAACGAGTCAACCGGCTACCATACCCCAGTACTGTTTCATGAAACAATCGAAGGATTGAACATCAGGCCGGATGGTGTTTATGTGGATTGTACATTTGGCGGAGGTGGTCATTCGAGGGGAATACTGAAGCAGTTAGGTGAAAACGGAAAGCTATTCGCGTTTGATCAGGATGCCGATGCGCAACAGAATATACCCCCCGATGAAAGAGTGACATTCATACCGCAAAATTTCCGCCATATCGCGCGCTTTCTCCGTTTGCACAACATAACACAGGTAGATGGCATTTTGGCCGATCTGGGGGTGAGCAGCCACCAGTTTGACGAAGCGGAACGGGGTTTTAGCATCCGGTTTAATGCAGATATGGACATGCGGATGGATCGACGCCAACCGGTTACTGCCTTCGATGTGGTGCAAACGTACGGGCAGCAGGAACTGCATAAAATGTTTGAGCAGTACGGAGAAGTGACCAACGCAAAAACTTTGGCTCAAACTATTGTATCTATTCGCCATGCAGCATCTCTTAAAACAATTGACGGGTTTAAGAACGCTTTAAGGGATATAGTAAAGGGAAACCCGAATAAATACTTTGCGCAGGTTTTTCAGGCCTTAAGAATGGAGGTGAACGAAGAAATACAGGTGCTAAAAGAAATGCTGGAGCAAACCGTGAACTTGTTAAAGCCCGGCGGCAGGATAGCGATAATAGCCTTCCATTCTATTGAAGACCGGGTAGTGAAAAACTTTTTCAGGGACGGCGGTTTTGAGAAGATGGAAGAGAATCCGTTTATAAATACCAGCAAACCGTCCGTTTTTAAAATAGTGACCAAAAAACCGGTAACACCAACACAGGAAGAGTGTAAGAACAATCCAAGGTCGCGCAGCGCCCGACTCAGGATAGCCGAACGGTTATAAGGGCTGGTAAGTAGAATGGTTCAGAAGCAAACAAGTGGAATAAATGAAGAATAAGATGGTAAAACTGAATTGGAAAAAATGGTTGAATTATCAATCGATAGTGAAGCAGGTGCCTTTTCTTTTTTTTCTGGCTTTTCTGGCGGTTGTATATATATATAATGGTCATATGGCCGACAAAACAGTGCGTAAAATAAATGCAGTTGCCAAAGAAGTAAAAGAACTGCAGTGGGAATATAAAAGTTTGAAAGCCGAAGTGATGTTCCGGAGCAAGCCCAGCGAATTGTCGAAGGCCTTGCAACCACTGGGTTTAACTGAACTGAACGAGACGCCTTATGTGTTGAAGGACTCAATGGAAAGCTACATGGTAAATGTTCAATAGAAAAATGTTAATAAGTAAATAAGTAAACCGATTGTTTCTGTCTGCCTCCCCTTTGGGAGGGTTGGGAAGAATGTATGGAGATTAAGAAGGACATATTATGGCGGGTGTATCTATGCTTTATTGGTGTAGTGGTACTGTCTCTTTGTATTTTGGGTAAAGCAGTAGTTATTCAGAAGGTACAGGGCGAGCATTGGCGTAGCATGGGCGATAGCATGCACCAGCGGATTGTGGAGATCAATGCCGACAGAGGTACTATATTCAGCGAGGATGGCCAGATGCTGAGTACATCCCTTCCTCAGTTTGATATTTACATGGATTTTAAGGCGGATGGCCTGAGGGAAAAAGAGGGCAGAATTTATAAGGAATATATCGACTCTTTTGCTACCGCCATGGCGGATTATTTTAAGGACAAGACAGCTAAACAATACCGTACAGAATTCGACAAAGCCTACGAAAAAGGGAGCCGTTATTATTCTTTAAAAAAGAAAATATCTTTTTCCGATTATAAAGCGCTAAGAGAATTTCCGCTGATCAGGCTGGGTAAAAACAAAAGCGGTATCATCGTAGAGCAAACCAGCAAACGCATTGCGCCGTTTGGATTGCTGGCCAACCGAACCATTGGGTTGAGCCGCGAATATATTAACAGCGACGGAAAGGTTAAGAAAACCAATGTGGGGCTTGAAATGAGCTATGATAGTTTACTGAACGGACAGAACGGTCAGCGTTTGGTTCGCTTCATTTCGGGCGGAGCCGTTCCTGTGGAGGGTTTCCAGGTAGAACCCGAAGATGGCCGGGATATTTATACGACCCTGGATGTAAACATGCAGGATATAACCGAGCAGGCGTTATTAGGGATGCTGCAATCCACCAGGGCAGAATACGGCACCGCTATTCTGATGGAAACGAAAACCGGTAAGATTAAAGCCATTGCCAACCTCGGACGGAACGGGAAAGACGATACTTACTGGGAAAATGATAATTATGCGCTAAGGGTTACCGAACCCGGCTCAACCATTAAAATTGTGAGCTACCTGGCTTCTGTTGATAAAGGAAGTGTAAAACCCGGAGATCTTTTTGAGGTAGGAAGTACCGCTCGTATGCAGGTAGGACCTCGTCCGATCACAGATGCACACCGGATGCCTAAGCCGGTTCTCACCATTGAAGAGTGTATAGCGCATAGTTCTAACGTGGGTATGGGTAAAGTGGCCTTGAAAGCTTTCGGCAGGAACCCCGCCGAGTTCGAAAAATATCTGGATAAATATCATTTAACAACCAGGTCGCCCATTGATCTGGCTTCAGTACCCCGACCGTATGTGGCCTCACTGGATCCGAAACAAGGCGGACAGATGAACCTGGTAACAATGGCATTTGGTTATGCTATCAACGTGAGCGCCATGCAACTGCTAACGCTTTACAATGCTATTGCCAATGACGGTACCATGGTAAAGCCTTATCTGGTTAACAGCATCCGCGACAAGGGAGTGGTGGTGAAAGACATACAGCCTACGGTATTGGAGCAGCAAATTGCCAAACCCACAACTATCAAGGCCGCGCAAAAAGCGCTTGAACTGGTGGTGACTGACGGTTCGGGTAAAAAGGTTTTCAAAGACCTTCCTTTTTTGATCGCCGGTAAAACAGGTACGGCCCAGGTGGCTGACAAAGGGATCGGGTATAAACACCGGATTTACCAGGCTTCTTTTGCCGGTTATTTCCCGGCGGATAATCCGCAGTACTCCTGTATTGTAGTGGTTCGAACAAGAGCAGGATCGGGCCTGTATTATGGCGGACAGTTAGCTGCGCCTGTCTTCCGGGAAATAGCTGCCCGCATTTACTCCATGTATGTAGATCGTAAAACACCGAAGGAATATGAAGGGGCTATAGACAGCACCAGTTACTTTTATGCAGGCAGTAGCGGCGCTATCAGGAATGTATTGGACTTGCTGAATATGTCGTATGTAGACTCTCTTCAGCAAAACCAATGGGTGACCATGTACGCGACCAATTATCGCCGCATTCTGAAAACAAATATTGTGAAGGAGAATCTTATGCCTAACGTAAAAGGAATGGGCCTTCGGGATGCAATAAAATTATTGGAAGAAAAAGGTTTGAGAGTAAAAGTACGGGGAAGCGGGAAAGTGTCTTTACAATCTATAGAGCCGGGTCTGCCTTTCAGAAAGGGTCAGGGAGTTTTGTTGGAATTGGCTTAATGTTCGAAACCAAGTGATTTTACATGTTGTTGCAGGATATACTATATAAAACCAGTCTGGTGTCGGTAGAAGGAACTACTGATATATTGATCCGTGGCATCAGTATGGACTCCCGCCAGGTACAACCGGGCTATGTATTTGTGGCCATAAAAGGTGTAGCAGCAGATGGGCATCAATTTATAGCGAAAGCAATTGAAAACGGCGCAGTAGCAATCGTGTGTGAAGCAATGCCTGCGGCAATCAATACATCTATCACCCTGGTTCAGGTGAAAAACAGTGGAGAGGCATTGGGGGTAATGGCGCATAACTTTTATGGTAACCCTTCGGCTAAACTAAGTCTGACAGGCGTTACCGGCACCAATGGGAAGACCACCGTTGCCACGCTTTTATACCAATTGTTCAGTGCATTAGGTTATAAATGTGGCTTGATCAGTACGGTGCAAAACTATATTGGCAATAGGATAAAGGAAGCAACGCACACCACGCCCGATGCCGTTAGTTTAAATCTTTTACTGGCACAGATGGCGGAAGAGGGATGTTCGCATGTATTTATGGAGGTGAGTTCGCACGCTATTCATCAGCATCGCATTGCAGGCCTTGAGTTTGCAGCGGCGGTGTTTACGAATATCACACATGATCATCTCGATTATCATGAAAACTTCAACGAGTACATCCGTGTTAAGAAGCTTTTTTTCGACGGACTCCCGCAGTCGGCCTTTGCTCTCACGAATACCGATGATAGGCGGGGAATGATAATGGTTCAGAACACGGGGGCGCAGGTTAAAACCTATTCATTGAAAGGGGACAGTAATTTCAAGGGCAAGATTCTCGACAACAATATAATGGGTTTGCACATGGTGGTGGATGAACAGGAAGTGTATTTCCGGTTGATTGGCGAGTTTAACGCGCATAACCTGCTGGCGGTTTATGGCACGGCGATATGCCTGGGAGAGAACAAAGGGGAAGTGCTGCAGGCATTGAGTACCTTAAACGGAGCCGAGGGCCGGTTCGAATATATTATTTCGCCGGTAGAACGCGTCCTTAGCATCGTGGATTATGCCCATACTCCGGATGCACTGCTCAATGTATTGGCTACTATAAAAAAACTGAGAAAAGGTTTTGAACAAGTTATTACGGTGGTGGGATGTGGCGGCAATAGGGACAAGACAAAAAGGCCGGTGATGGCAGAAGTGGCCTGCGAGCACAGCGATAAAGTAATATTTACCAGCGACAATCCCCGCTTTGAAGAACCTGTTGAAATTATAAAAGATATGGAAGCCGGGGTTCCTGCCGCTGCAAGACGTAAATGTATTTCGATCACAGACCGAAAAGAGGCTATTAAAACAGCTATCAGTTTGGCGAACCAGGAAGACATAGTATTAGTGGCTGGTAAGGGTCACGAAAAATACCAGGAGGTGAATGGCGTAAAGTATCATTTCGACGATAAGGAAGTAGTGAAAGAAGTATTTGAATTATTAGGTAAATAAGTTTAAAAGCTAAAAGGTTTTGAGCTTGAAAAGGGTAGTTCCTTCCGGCTTATAACACATCAACTCAATTATGTTATATCATTTATTCCAATGGTTTAAACTGCAGGGAATTAAGTTCCCCGGAAGTCAATTGATGGAGTTTCAGACCTTCAGGATAATGATGGCCGTATTGCTGGCGCTTACCATTACGTTGATTTACGGGAAGAAACTGATCAACATTTTGCGGGCGAGGCTGGTGGGTGAAACCGTGCGTGATCTGGGGCTCTCCGGCGAACAGGCGAAAAAAGGCACGCCAACAATGGGAGGTATTATTATCATTCTTGGAATATTAGTGCCTACCCTGCTTTTTGCCCGCCTCAATACCGTATATGTGCTGCTCATGATCGCTTGCACTGTTTGGCTGGGCGCGATAGGGTTTATAGATGATTACCTGAAACTTCGGGCAAAACGATTGGCGCAACAACAGGGTATAGCCTATAAGAAAGGAGATAAGGATGGCCTCGCAGGCTGGTTTAAGGTATTCGGACAGGTGGGCATTGGCATACTGGTAGGTGCGGTATTATATTTTAACGACGATGTGAAGATATGGCGGGAGTACACCGGTAATCCCGGCAGGCCCGGCGTTATTACCAAAATAGTGGACGGGCAGGCGAAGCATTTTGTAGAAACCAAGGAGCCTATAACCACTATTCCTTTTGTGAAAAACCATGAATTTAATTATACGAAATTATTGCCGGATGCTTTGAAGGATTATACCTGGGTGTTATACATATTGGTAGTGATCTTTATTATCACCGCTGTTTCCAATGCATCTAATATTACGGATGGCCTGGATGGGCTGGCTTCGGGTTGCTCGGCCTTGATAGGCGTTTTGCTGGGGATATTTGCTTATGCGAGCGGGAATTTTTATTTCGCCGATTACCTCAATATTATGTATATCCCCAACCTGGGTGAGTTATCTATTTTCCTTGCAGCGATGATTGGAGCCTGCGTGGGCTT
Source organism: Paraniabella yanshanensis (assembly GCA_040393015.1). GTDB lineage: Bacteria > Bacteroidota > Bacteroidia > Chitinophagales > Chitinophagaceae > Niabella > Niabella yanshanensis_A. Next base: position 39,318 of record JBEBUZ010000011.1, on the reverse strand, counting down.
TTTATGGTATAACTCGTACCCGGCTCAGATTTTTATGGGAGATACGGGCAGCTTAACCCTGGGGGGAATTATTGCAGCCATTGCCATTATTGTACACAAGGAACTGCTGATACCAATTTTCTGCGGAGTGTTTTTTGTGGAGATCGTAAGCGTGAGTTTACAGGTTACTTATTTCAAATACACGAAAAGAAAGTACGGCGAGGGGCGCCGGATATTCCTGATGAGCCCCTTACATCATCATTTTCAGAAAAAGGGATATCATGAGGCAAAAATTGTTACCCGTTTCTGGATCATGCAGATATTATTGGTAGTGATATGCCTGGTAACCTTAAAACTTAGATAAGCGTTGGCAAAAAAAATGGTCATATTGGGTGGAGGAGAAAGCGGCGTGGGGGCTGCCCTGTTGGCTATGCAAAAAGGATACGAGGTTTTTGTTTCGGACAGCGGTTCTTTGACAGAGATATATAAAAACGAACTCGATGAGGCAGGTATCGAATGGGAGGATGGGAAGCATAGTGAGGAAAGGATTTTTGCTGCGGATGAAATCGTGAAAAGCCCTGGTATCCCCGGCGATAGTGAATTAATAAAAAAGGCCCGGATGCAGGGCATCCCCGTCATCAGCGAAATAGAGCTGGCCTATCGCTACAAAGGAAACAGCAGGATAGTGGCTATTACCGGGAGTAACGGGAAAACTACCACTACTTCGCTTATCTATCATATTTTAAAAACAGGCGGATTAGAAGTGGCGCTCGTGGGTAATATTGGAGAGTCGTTTGCAAGACAGGTGGCGCTGGATCCAAAGCCTGTATATGTGGTAGAGATAAGCAGTTTCCAGTTGGATGATATCGTGGCCTTCAGGCCCGATATTGCCGTGCTCACGAATATTACCGAGGATCATCTCGATCGCTACGGATATAATTTTGAAAATTATATAAAGAGTAAGTTCCGGATAATAGAAAATCAACAGACAGGCGATTACTTCATATACAACCTGGATGATGAGGTGACAAAAAAATATATCGATCAATTTACAATCAACTCTAACCCATTAACGATTAGTATGGCAAACGAAAACAGCTCGGCTTTTATTAAGGATGGCGACATGTACGTAAGAAGAGGCGATGATGTCATGACAATGAGTATTTACGACTTTACGCTAAAAGGTAAACACAATCAATACAACACTATGGCAGGCAGCCTTGCAGGAACGACAATGGAGATTCGCAAAGAAAAGATCCGGGAGGCAGTACAAACCTTCCAGAATCTTGAGCACAGGATGGAACAGGTAGCCTTTATACGTGGGGTAGAATTTATCAACGACAGTAAAGCAACCAATGTAAACTCTACCTGGTTTGCTTTGGAAAGCATGGACAAGCCGGTGGTGCTGATCCTGGGTGGGGTGGACAAAGGGAACGATTATAATATTCTTGTTGATCTGGTAAGTGAGAAGGTAAAAGCGATCGTGTGCCTGGGAATTGACAATAAGAAACTACACGAAGCGTTTGAAAACATTGTACCCACGATGATTGATGCAGGCAGTGCAAAGGAAGCAGTGTTGGCGGCTTTTAACCACGCAGAGAATGGCGACGTTGTTTTGCTGAGTCCGGCCTGCGCCAGTTTTGATTTGTTTAAAAACTATGAGGATCGGGGTACCCAATTTAAGCGGGCAGTAATTGACCTGTAGTCCGACCAGTGGTTACAAAATATTAACGATAGATAAATGTCAGCAACAACCGAAATATCAAATAATCTTTCTTCCTCCGACTGGCGCGAGAACCTGGATCGCCATACCCGTGGCGATAAAGTGATATGGGCGTTGGCTGTGCTGTTAACGCTGGTGTCTTTGCTGGCGGTATATAGTGCAACGGGCTCTTTGGCCTATAAAAATTACAAGGGTAATACAGAAATATACCTGTTTAAACAGGTGGTGTTTATTCTATTGGGTTTTGCAGTAGTATATTTTGCGCACAGGGTTAATTATACTATCTATTCAAAGGTAGCGCAAATACTTTTTTTGTTGAGTATTCCACTATTGATCTACACCCTGTTTTTTGGTGCAAAGATTAACGAAGGTAGCCGGTGGATTAAACTGCCCATCATTAACATGACCATGCAGACCTCCGATCTTGCCAAGCTCGCGCTGTTTATGTATCTCGCCCGCTTGTTAAGCAGAAAGCAACAGGTGATTAAAGAGTTTAAGAAAGGATTTCTGCCGGTAATCATTCCTATTGGTATTACCTGTTTATTGATAGCGCCGGCAAATCTTTCAACGGCTTTATTATTAGGCGCCAGTTGTATGATATTACTATTTATCGGACGGGTTAGCACAAAATACCTTTTAATGGTGGCCGGATTAGCGCTCATACCCGTTACCATGCTCATTTTTGCGGCGGTACTTAGTCATAACTCCGAAAAAAAAGTTCAGCCTGCGACTGAGTATGTAGAAACAGAAGCCGGCGAAGCGCCTAAAAAATCGGGGATATGGGTGCGTGTGGGCACCTGGGTGAACCGGGTGGAAAACTTTATATATGGCGGCAAAGAAGCCGATACAGATGAAATGTACCAGGTAAACCAGGCAAAAATTGCGATTGCAAACGGAGGTCTTGTGGGTGTGGGTCCCGGCAACAGTACTACCCGCGACTACCTGCCCCAGGCTTACAACGATTTCATTTTTGCAATTATTATTGAAGAGTACGGACTGGTTGGGGGAGCGTTTCTTGTATTTGTATACCTGGTTTTTCTTTATCGATGTATACGCATCTTTAAGAAATGTCCATTTGCGTTTGGTGCCTTCCTCGCATTGGGCCTCAGTTTTACATTGGCCATTCAGGCATTGGCGAATATGGCGGTAACGGTTAACCTGTTTCCTGTTACCGGAGTCACCCTTCCATTGGTTAGTATGGGCGGATCGAGTTTCTTGTTCACCTGCCTCGCAATAGGAATTATTTTAAGTGTGTCCAGGAATGTAGAAAGCCTGGAGTTGGTAAAGGTTACTGAAAAAAGGGAAGAAACAGAAAATAAAGAAGTCATTGAGTAAGAGAATTATCATAGCAGGCGGTGGTACGGGAGGACATATCTTTCCTGCAATTGCTATTGCCAATGCTATCAGGCGCCAATGCCCTGATGCTGAATTTCTTTTTGTAGGTGCCAGGGGGAAAATGGAAATGGAAAAAGTACCGGAGGCGGGCTACCGAATAAAAGGCATCGATATAGCCGGACTAAACCGCAGTTCTTTATTAAAAAACCTGGGACTACCTTTTAAGATCATAAAAAGTTTTTTCCAGGTGAGGAAAATTTTTAGTGAATTTCCTCCCGATGTGGTGATAGGGGTAGGAGGGTATTCTACTTTCCCTGTGCTCAAACATGCACAGGTAAAGGGTATACCCACGTTTATCCACGAATCTAATTCTTTCGCGGGTAAGGCCAATAAAATGTTAGCCAAAGGCGCTGTAAAGGTTTTTACAGGAACCGACGGCATGGAGAAATTCTTTCCGGCAGAAAAGATTATGGTAACCGGCAATCCGGTTCGCCAACAAATAGTGAGGGCCACGGTGAGCCGGGAGGAAGCTTTGGGTTTCTTTGGCCTGGAGCAAGAAAAGATAACCCTGCTGGTAGTAGGAGGCAGCCTGGGAGCAAAATCGGTGAATGAGGCAGTGCTGGCGGGGATCAGCGATTTATTGAAAGCCGGTTTACAAGTAATCTGGCAGACTGGCAAAGCGCTTTCGGCAGAAGCTGCCCGTATTGCGGTAGAGCATCCGCAGGTTTGGGCTAATACTTTTATCAGCAATATGGAAAATGCCTACGCAGCGGCCGACCTGATAATAGCAAGGGCCGGCGCTATGACGGTGGCCGAGATATGTGTGGTAAAAAAACCTGTCATTTTTGTACCCTACCCTTTTGCAGCAGAAGATCACCAGACCGTAAATGCGCAACAAATGGTAGATAAGCAGGCCGCATGGCTGATAAAAGACAAGGATGCGCAGGATAAACTGGTAGGAATGGCCATTGAACTGGCAAAGAACACAAAGGAAAGGGAGGAGATGAGCCGCAACCTGGCAAAACTGGCAATTACCGATGCTGATGAAAAAATAGCCGGAGAAATATTAAACCAGCTTGGTTTTAATGATGATAAAAACAAAATAGAAAACATTTAAGAAAAGAGTTAATGAGCGCAACGCCTATCCATATCAACGATATTAAAGCGGTCTATTTTATAGGGATCGGTGGTATTGGCATGAGCGCTATTGCCCGCTACTTTAAATTTTTGGGCAGGCAGGTAAGTGGCTACGACCGAACAGAAACGGCTATCACCCGGCAATTGGAGAAGGAAGGGATTGCTATTCATTATACTGAAGATGTAGATGGTTTGCCAAAAGAAGTAGATTATGTGGTGTATACTCCCGCTATTCCTAAGGATAACAAAGAGCTGGTTTTTTATCAATCCAACAGATACCATGTGGTAAAGCGTAGCGATATTCTGAAAGTAATAACCAGTGATACCTTCAATATCTGCATAGCGGGAACCCATGGTAAAACTACTACTTCCACCATGGTGGCACATTTGCTTCGCGACAGTGGAAGGGGTTGCAATGCTTTTTTAGGGGGTATCTCCGCTAATTATAATACCAATTTCTGGAGCAGCGAAAATAATATCTGCGTGGTGGAAGCGGATGAGTACGACCGGAGCTTTCTGAAGTTAAGTCCAGACATGGCTATTGTTACCTCTATGGATGCGGATCATCTCGATATCTATGATACCGCGGAGAATGTGAAGGACGCTTTCCGGCAGTTCGCACAGAAGATTAAACCGGGTGGCCTCCTGGTTAAAAAGTTTGGTCTGGACCGTGGAATGCAGGCGGGTCGTACCTGTTCTTATAGTTTGCAAAACGACAGCGCCGATATCTATGCATCCAATATCCGGATCCACGACGGCGGATACGAGTTTGACGCCGTTCTGGGCGAAACTCGCATAGAAGGGTTGCGACTGAATATGGGAGGCATGCATAATGTGGAGAATATGATGGCGGCGATTGCGGTTGCGCATGACCTGGGGATAGAGCCGGAGAAGATCCGGTCGGCAGTTGCGGGCTTTAAAGGAGTAAGGCGGCGCTTTGAATATATTATACGCCAGCGCGACCTGGTATTTGTAGATGATTATGCTCATCACCCCGAAGAGCTGAAAGCGTTGATAAATGGTGTAAAAGCCCTGTTTCCAGGTCGGCGATGTACGCTTATTTTTCAGCCACATTTATTCACGCGAACCAGAGACTTTTCTGCAGAATTTGCCGAGGTGCTGGGTAGGGTGGATAATGTCATTTTGTTACCTGTTTACCCTGCCAGGGAATTACCGATAGAGGGCGTTACCAGTGATATGATTTTGAGAGAGATCGACCTCGAAAACAAGGTGGTATACACCAGGGAGCAATTGATAGGATGGGTAAAGAAGTTTGCATTGATAAGAGACAGTGAGTTTGGCGAAGTGCTGGTTACAGCGGGTGCGGGGGATATAGATAAATTGGTGGAAGTAATAAAAAATATTTTAACAGAACAAGGTTGAGAAAGAAGAGAGCCATAAAGAGATTTTTTCTGACGCTCATGTGGTTGGGTGTGACGGCAGGTATGGTAACTGTTATTACCGCTGCTATGCGTACGCAGGAAGCCGGCTTTTGTAAGGGGTATCAGATCAAAATAAAAGGGTTTAAGGACGGAATGCTGTTCACTTCGGAAGAGCATATAACCGATTTGCTGAAAACAGCAACCGGTGGTGAAATAGAAGGGCAACGTAAGTCCGCATTTGATCTTCCGCTTATAGAGGATTTGCTGGAGCAGAGTTCCTGGGTGTACAATGCCGATCTGTATTTTGACAATAATGATATTCTCCATGCCAACGTAACGGAACGAAAACCCCTGGCGAGAGTATTTACAAACAAAGGGGAGTCGTTTTATATTGATGAAGCCGGCAAGCAAATCCCCCTATCTGATAAGGTCAGCCTCGATCTCCCGGTATTCACAGGTTATCCGTCAAAGAAAATTTGGAACCAGGCAGATAGCTCGCTGGTACAAAATGTTATTGCTACTGCTTCCTTTATCAATAACGATCCTTTCTGGACCTCGCAGGTCGCGCAGATAGATATTCATGGATGTGGTGCCGATTGCTGGAATATGGAAATGATTCCCGTGGTGGGGAGCCATAAAGTAAAACTGGGCGATGGTAGTGATATTGCTTCCAAATTTCACCGCTTGTATTTGTTCTACGACCAGGTTTTAAAGCGCACCGGTTTTGACAAGTATCAGAAGATTGATGTTCAGTATGGCGGCCAGGTGATTGCAGTAAAAGACAACTACAGTAAAGTAGACTCTTTGCAATTGAGAAAGAATATAGAGGACTTACTCCAACAGTCGAGGGAGTATAATGAAATGGTGCAGGTGAAACCAAATGTTGATTATCTCGATATTCTGAAGTCCGATTCTCTCATAGACCCAGGGCCGGTTTTTGATACAGAGGGCATTGCCGAAGAACCAGATTCTGTGGCGGTAGTAAACGTAAAGCAACCCGGAGCTGGCGGCGCGGCAGCTTCTGCTTCTTCCGTGAAGTCGACACCGGCACCTGCGGTGGCTGAAAAAGACGTAAAGGAATCCGTTCGCAAAACAACCACGGCCAACGGTACAGAGAAGTCTAAAGCGGCAGAAAAAAAGACAGCTGCAAAAAAGGAAACGACTAAAAATTCAACGCAATCACCCAAAAAAGAGACTGTAATTAAAAAACAGGAAGGGAAACAAAACCTGTTGGAAAAGAAGAAAACTAATAATAAAAACAACTAAAAACGATATACTATGAATTCCGAACAACCCATTATTGTAGGTCTTGATATTGGTACTACCAAGATCGCCGTTATAGCCGGGCGTAAAAACGAGTTTGGCAAACTCGAAATACTTGGTTTTGGTAAAGCCAATAGCAATGGTGTAAGACACGGCCAGGTTTTGAATATTGATGAGACGATTAAGGCTATTAAACTGGCATTGGGAAATTGCATTGCTCAAAATCCCAATCTCAATATCCGCGATGTATACGTGGGTATAGCCGGTCATCATATAAAAAGCCTGCAAACCCGTGGCGATATTGTTCGGGAAAATGACGAAGAAGAAATTGTGCAATCGGAGGTGGATCTGCTTATCAGCAAACAGTACAAAACTTATATCCCGGCAGGCGACCAGATCATCGACGTTATTCCGCAGGAATACACCATTGATAATATGCCCAATATCGTGCGACCCATCGGGTACAGCGGGGTAAAGCTGGGTGCTAATTTTCACATCATTACCGGCGACAAAAATGCCATCCGCAATATCAACAGGAGCGTGGAGAAGGCCGGACTTTGCACCAAAGACCTGGTGTTGCAGCCCCTGGCTTCGGCAGCGGCGGTGATGGCCCAGGACGATTTTGAAGCCGGCGTGGCAATCGTTGATATTGGGGGAGGTACCACCGATATAGCCGTATTCTCCGAAGGGGTATTAAGGCATACTGCCGTTATTCCTTTTGCAGGAGAAAATATTACCAGCGATATCAAAACCGGTCTGGGGGTATTGAAAAGCCAGGCCGAGCAAATGAAAACCCAGTTTGGCAGCGCACTGGCTAACGAAGCCAAAGCCAATGCCTATATTACTATTCCGGGTTTGCGGGGTATGCCGGCCAAGGAAATAAGCGTTAAAAACCTGGCGAATATCATTCAGGCGCGTATGAGCGAGATACTCGATTTTGTTACCTATCATTTGAAACAAATTGGCATGGATAACCGCCAGTTGAACGGCGGAATAGTGCTTACTGGTGGCGGCTCGCAGTTAAGGCATCTTATCCAGCTTACCGAATATGTTACCGGTATGCCGGCCCGCATCGGGTTACCCAATGAGCATCTTGCAGCAGGCCATATCGAGGAATTGGCCAAACCCACCTATTCTACCTGTTTGGGTTTGATATTAAAAGGCTGCGACGACTTTGAACATAACCGCAAAAATTTCGAAAACGATTTTGAGCGTGTACCGGTAGGTGTACCCGAAGACTTAAAGGGCGAGGGCAAATTGGAAAATGTTGGTGAAGAAGAATTGGCTGACAACGGAAAATTAAAAAATACTGCAAAAGCCCGGAAGCCGCTGACAGAAAATTTCTGGAGAAAGTTCAAGGACGGACTGATCAAGATTTTTGCAGAAGAGGGAGATGAGCAACTACACTAAAAGGTCATAAAAATCGATACTAATCCATTTAAAAATTGTGCGCGTCGGGCGTACTAAAATTTAAAACTATGATACAATTTGATCTACCCAGGGAACAATCATCTATTTTAAAAGTAATAGGTGTAGGCGGCGGCGGTGGAAATGCCGTTAACCACATGTTCGGTCAGAATATAGATGGCGTAAACTTTATTATCTGTAATACAGATGCACAGGCCATTGCCAACAGCAAAATCCCCAATAAAATCCAGTTAGGCCCACAGCTTACCTCGGGCCTGGGGGCTGGTGCTAACCCCGAAATCGGCAGGCAGGCCACCGTTGAATCTCTTGAAGAGATCCGGAAAATTCTGGAAGTAAATACCAAAATGGCTTTCATTACGGCAGGTATGGGAGGTGGAACCGGTACGGGAGGCGCACCAATTATTGCAAAAATTTGCAAGGACCTCGGTGTGTTAACCGTGGGTATTGTTACAACGCCCTTTGCCTATGAAGGGAAGAAGCGCCAGCTACAGGCCGCAGAAGGGATCGACCAGATGAGGCAGTATGTAGATACCTTACTGGTCATCAGTAACGATAAACTGCGCCATCAATACGGCAATTTGAAAATGCGGGAGGCCTTCGAGAAAGCTGATAATGTGCTGGCTACTGCGGCTAAATGTATTACAGATGTCATCAACAGCACCGGCCAGATCAACGTGGATTTTGCAGATGTGTGTACCGTTATGAAAAATGGAGGCAGAGCCATTTTGGGCAATGCGTCCGCAAGCGGCGAAGACAGGGCGCAACAGGCGATTGAGGAAGCGATGAACTCGCCCCTGTTGAACGATAATGATATCAGAGGAGCTAAGTGGATACTGATTAATATCAATTCCGCCGAAGGAGAACACGAGTTTACAATGGACGAGGTGGAAGTTATTCAGTCTTACCTGCTCAGTCATGCCGGAGATAATACCGATGTTATTCTTGGTTTGGGTTATGATAATTCCCTGGAAGATAAAATAGGAATTACGCTGATTGCCACCGGTTTTGAACATCAGGAACCTTTTAGCAAACCGGTTTTAAAGAAAGAAGAAGCTGCCGAAGGTAAGATCATAATGACGCTGCAGGGCCATAGCAAAAATTTGCCTGTGGAAAGCTCCGAGCCGGTTGCCGAAGAGCAGCCGAAGCCCGCAGAGGTAGAGTCGATTGATTTGAAACCCGATCCGATGGCTCCTCAGTTGGTGGAAGATTTTCCTTTCATGGATGCGCCTATGCCGGTTATAGAAGACGTGGTAAAGGAAGAAGAACTGAGTTTTATACCGGGCGATGACAGGGAAGATATAAAGTTTGTAAGTGAGGTGGAGAATATCGAAAAAGAAGTAAAAGCAGACGATGCTTCATCGGGTATTTTCTTTTCTCCCGCTGTGCCGGGCGAGCGTGTGATGAAGTCGCAACCGGAGCCAGTTCCGGCGGAACCGATAGTCTCCCGGGAGCCGGTGGAAGAGAAGTTGGAGGAGCCGGTAAGAAGCTATTTATCGAAACCTGCGAATATATATGCGGAGGTAAAAGAAGAGCAGCCGGCTGCATCAGAAGAAGCAAAGGCCGATGGGGAAGAAGATAAAATGAAGGTATTTGAGAAACCCGCAGAAGCTCCAAAGACGGTTATTACATTTTCGCCGGGGAAGGCAGAAGAGTCTGAACCTTCTATTGAAGTACTGAATAGTGCCTATGAAGAAGAGCAGCAGCGGAAACGGCGGCAATTGGAGCGCATTCAAAAATTGCGCAACCTGTCCTTTAACGCAAATTCCAACGATCCTACCGATGAGTTCGAAAATGTACCGGCTTATGTAAGAAGAAATATGGAGCTGAAGAATAACACTTCCCATATTGAAAGTTATTACAGCAAATTTGAGGTCAGTTCCGATGATAACAATCAGGGCCAGATCAATACTATTAATACCTTCCTCGACGGGAAAAAACCGGATTAATCCTTTGGAAATTCAAGTGAAGCCTGGTTAGTTTTATAGTTATGCCCCCTGCCGTTGGCGGGGGGATTTTTTTTATTTAATACGGCTATTTAAGATTCTTTATAAGAGATGGTTTTAAATAAATGGCAGAAACCCCCGTTACAGAGGGTTTCTGCCGTTTATAATTCTTTTAAATATTATTTGTTGATAAAAAGGTGAGCTTGTATTTTCTTACTATTATCCGCTGTTTCCTCCAGGCCCGACGCCCATATCGTATAAATTTTTCCTTTCACCAAATCAAAATCAGTGAGGGAAAGCAATGTTTTATTGGCTTGTGGATCTACGATAGTGAATGAGGTTTTCTTTGCCTCTACCTCCTTATAAACACTCGCAGTTTTGTAAGAAATATTTTCTGCAAGTTTGGTGTCGCCACTCATTAAATTAAGCTTATCGGCATCGGGGCTTAGATGTATAAAACGGATCTTTGCCTTGTCTGTAGCAGGGGCAGTAAGATCGTCGGTTACCTGTAAAAGTTCAAAGTTGTCGCCCTCGGGCGCATTGGTTACCAGTAAAGAATAGTTTTTATCTTTCTCTGTCTTGAATGTTTTTTTAACGATAGACGCGTTATCCTTTTTCTTAATATCGAACTCCCGATCACCGACACCTGTACTTAAATAATTCAGGCTATCGCCATACCCAATAAGTTGGGTGTTGCTTTTTTTCGCATCTACGAAAAGGTTTATCGAATCCGTTCCAAACGCTGCGTTCAAAAGCGCCACTTTTCCTGTGGCGGCGGGGGGTGGCGGGGTTTCATCCTTGTCTTTTTTGCAACCAATTGTTGCGGTTAGTGCTACAGCCATCGAGCTTAGAAAAAAAAGTTTTGAAGTGGTTCTCCATTTCGGGTACATGGTAATTTGTTTTAAGATTAAAAATTGTTTTCCCTTACCCAAACACCAACTTGCTTCGTTTTGCTACAAGAAGGAATTAAAAAAAATATTTGCAGAAATCAGTGATTCGGTTGTAGCGTTTTGTAAAATTTCGCGTTTAAGTGAGTAGGAAAGTTTACTATGAAATTACATACGCAGAGCTGTGTTGTGCAGCGGGTATCAAAAACTATAAAGCAGCTATACGAAGTGGCGAGAGCACTTCGCACGGGGAAGCTTACTATTAATAGCAGAAGAAATTGGAGACTGATAACGACCTGATCGAGGTTCTGTCCAGGAACTGGCGAAATATCGGAGATAAGCTTATAGAACGCATGTACAAAAATTATTGGGGTTACCTCATGGGGGTAGCCCTAAGATACGTTAGCGACCGCGATATTGCAGGGATGGTCGTAAATGATAGTTTTATGAAAATATTCTCTAACCTGGATAAATTTCAATGCGCCGATCCCGCGAATTTCAGTAAACTATTAAAAGGGTGGATGGCAAAAATCACTGCACGCACCGCACTGAACGAATTACGCAAATATAAAACGGGTCTTTTCCAGGAAATACACACAAGCGATGAAGAGGGACGCTTTCCCGTTATGTTACAGGATAACCTGGTCGTAGAAAATGTATGGAGCCTTATCAATAATCTTAAACCAAGTTATAAAAAAGTATTTACGTTATACGAGGTGGAGGGCTTTAGCCATGATGAAATAGCCGAATTAATGGGAATAACAGCAAGCTCCAGCCGGGTGTACCTGCTCAGAGCCAAAGAAAAACTAAAGACATTGTACCGCACATTAATGGTGTAATATGGATAGCGAAGAAAAAGAATTAATAAATGAAATCCGGGGAGAACTCATCGATTTCGAAATTCCTTACGAAGAGGGGAGATGGGAAAATTTCCTGGAATCGTATGGAGAACAACTAGGTGCCGGTAAGCGAAAGGGGGGAAGAATAATTTTTAGTCCCCTAAAGTGGCTTGCGGCTGCAGCGGTATTGGCCGGGGTTGTGTTATACATGCCCTGGACCTTGAAGGAGGATGGTGGGGATTTTGCAGAATGGAGTCATCAGGACATTGCCCCTTTACACAGCGAGCCGCAGAACTCACCGGTGCGGGAGGAGAAGTATCCGGTTGTTGTTACAACCAACACTCATCAATCAACCCACAACTCCATTCCAGCAAATCATCCAGATGCACCGGCAGGGGAAGATGGGCTTACCGGCGGTACCGATCGGCCAGAACTTCCAGAGCTTACCTCCCCGGAGGAAAAGCTGCCCTCCACTTCTTTATCCAGCCTGCCGATAAGTAAAAAAAATAACGCAGCTCTTTTACACCGCAGACCGCCGCCAACGTTCGCTGCACGCCACAGCGAAAATCCATCGCTTGGTTTTCAGAGATGGAAGTTTGGGGTAGAGCTCCAGTCATCGTTCGTTACCGACAAATCAAACCTGGCGGCGGGTATCGTTACCCAGTTTGCTGTATCTGAAAAAATTAGTGTATCTGCGGGCCTCACGTACTGGCGTATATCGGCCACTCACCATGGCGAGCCTGTACAGGTTTCCAAAGAATCGAAAATCACGGGTGGCGAGTCTATGATGCAGGCCCTTGATATCCCGTTTGCCCTGGCCTATGAACCGGCCGATGGTTGGTATGCTTCCGCGGGGATGTCGGCGCTTTCCGTTTTTGACGAAAACAAAACCTATCGGATCGAAACGGAAAAATTACAGGAAAGCCTGGTTGCCGACCCTTCAAACGGTGCTTTGGTTTCTGTTTTTGAAGTTGTTAAAAGCGAACATAATGAGAAGAGCAATGAAACCGATTTTAAAGGTCGCAGCAATTTAAGGTATCTTAATTTTTCTGTTGGCAGAAAGCAAAAATTCAATAATCATTCAGATATCCTCCTCGAACCATTTGTTAAGATTCCTATGGGTGGACTGAAACATAACGACATAAACCTCTTTCATTCCGGCATTAAGGTTAAAGTTTTGTTTTAGGGTTTAATTTTTTATGCCACCTGGGCCGACTGTTCTGTTTTTAGCCTGCGGCCTTTGTTGCGTGTTGCGGAAACCAGGCTAAAAAATAATTTCGTATATTTATAGTTAGTCCACGCACGAACGAAACCGGCGCATTAAAGATTCCTCTCCAAATCCCTACATTTACAAATGCAAACAATAATGGTTACTGGGGGTACCGGCCTGGTGGGCGGGGCATTGGTCAGGGAACTGGTTGCCCGGAACTACAAAGTAATTGTACTTACCCGGCAAAAAGGTTTGAAAGGGGCGGGCAATACCAGCTATGCGTACTGGAACGTGAACGATTTAGAAATTGAGGAGCGTGCTATTGCTACCGCTGATTATATTATTCATTTGGCCGGCACCAATATAGGTGAGAAGCGCTGGACCAAAGAGCGGAAGGAACTCATAGCACAAAGCCGCGTAAAAAGCGCTGAGCTGCTATGCGATGCGCTGAAAAAAATACCGAACAAGGTAAAGGCCGTTATCAGCGCTTCTGCCATCGGTTGGTATGGTTCCGACCCCGGCATTCTGAACCCTTATCCCTTTAAGGAGGAGGCCCCTCCGGCAAAGGACTATTTGGGAACAACCTGCTTCCAGTGGGAGCAGGCTATACAACCGGTAGTTGGGGGCGGGCGGCGGCTGGTTATACTTCGTACCGGTATTGTGCTCGACAGGCAGGGAGGAATACTAAAGGAGTTAAGTAAACCTTTACTCGCGGGGCTGGCAACCGTTTTGGGTTCGGGTCGGCAAATACTGAGCTGGATATATCTAAAAGATTTGGTGCAGGCCTATGTTTGGGCAATCGAAAACCCTCAGTCAGCGGGCGTTTACAATATGGTCGCGCCCCATCCTGTTTCTAATCGCGAACTGGTAACCGGGTGGGCACGCCAGTTGCGGGGTAAATTTTACCTTGTTGTACAGGTGCCTGCTTTCCTGCTTAAAGTTGTTTTAGGAGAAATGAGCGGAGAAGTATTGAAGAGTGCCACCATTAGTTGCGAAAAACTTTTAGCCGCAGGGTTTGTATTTAGTTGCCCTACTATTGCGCAGGCGTTGCAGGAAGCCGGGAAAAAAGCCCCGGGGTAGTTTTCGGGAATCAGGCTAAACCTACGTCCTTGTGGTTGGGATGCCAGAGGCTGCTGAAATCGCCGATCACTGCCAGGTTGTTTCGGAAATCCAGTTTTGCAAGTTGCAAAAGAGCTATATCCTCAGGTTTTACTTTTCTGAACATGGGATGCATGGTGCCACCGGTTACGCCGGCCGGTTTCGTAGGGTCGTACTGGAAGGGTGGATCTACCAGTGTGCCGCGGGGATACATGATGCCGGGTACGCCCTTACCTCTCAGGTCCAGATCCCGGGGGTGTTCCAACCCCAGCGTATGGCCATACTCATGGGCGGCGGTAGTAGAGCCTTTGTACAGGTTCTCCAGTTTGAAATAACCGGTATTACAACCCAGACCGTCGACAAAGGAAATATTGCCACGGGCAAATTCCTCTATCCGGAAATAATTGTTGCGGGGATCATCGTTGCCCAATATTTCTTCGGGGTCAATTGAATCTTTGTGTTCGGCAGTTATGCGGAATTGCACCCGGCATAACTCACCGCGGAAAACAACCCGGCCTTCCGGTTCGTTCCACATGCTTTCTATCTCCTCCCTTACCTGTTCGCTCAATTCTGTAGTGGATGCGTTACCATAGGTAACAATGTGCGACACAATGGTTAGTCTGTTTTGTTCCACTTCTACAATACCCATTGCGAGGATTTTATAAAATAACAGTGCGGCTTTCAGAACAAGAAACTTCTTCGCCTACTCTTCCGTTAATGGGCATGCGCGGGCGTGGGCCTGCTCAACTGTTTCAGATGTGCCACATGCGATACCACGGCATCCATAACCTTCCTGTATTCAATATAGGTGACATTAAATTCCTGGCAGGTCGACTTAATAATTTTGTTGATTCGCGGATAATGAATATGAGAAATTTTAGGGAACAAATGGTGTTCTACCTGGAAATTTAAACCGCCCATGAACCAGCAAGCCAGTCGGTTGCGGGTAGCAAAATTGGCTGTGGTTTTCAACTGGTGAACAGCCCACTCATCCTCTATCTTGTTGGTAGCTTCATTGGGCAAAGGAAAATGCGTATGCTCTACTGTATGAGCTAACTGAAATACAATACTCAATACAAAACCGGCAAAAAGTGCGTAAACGAGAAATCCAACGGCCCAGGGACCCACCCCCACCATAAGGATCGGAATAACCACAAATATGGCTATATGTATTAATTTAAAACCCCAGAAAATAACCTGGTCTTTTACGGTCATTTTTTTCAACGGAATATCGCCCACTTTCCGGGTGAAATATTTTCTGTAATCGGAATAAAATATCCAGAACAAATAGAGCAGGGAATAGGTGAGCCAGAAATACAAATGCTGGTACTTATGAAATTTGTAATATTTCTGAGTTTCACAAAGCCTTAAAAGAGGTTTGGCGTCCAAGTCGTCGTCAATACCATCAATATTTGTATAAGCATGGTGAATCACGTTATGCTTCATTTTCCACATAAAAGTATTGGCACCGAGGAAATTGAGCGACGAAGCCGCCAGTTCATTCACCCAGGGCTTGCTGCTGAAACTGCCATGGGCTCCATCGTGCATAATATTAAAACCGATAGCCGAGGTAAAAAGGCTCAGCAGCAGGCATTCGAACAGCGCCCATCCAACCGGCGGGGTGAAGAATACAAGATGTATATAGAGGGCCAGAAAACCCGCCACCAGGAACAAAGCTTTGGAATACAACCGGATATTACCGGTAGCAGGTTGATTTTGATCTTTGAAATAATTATTGACACGGGTCTTCAACACCGTGTGAAACGATGGTGGCGGCGGAGTGGCAAACTTAGGAACTACAGACATTAATTTTTTATATTATTTGTTTAATATTAAAAGTTGTCAAAGTTAATCAATAAAGGCTGGTTTTTGAATAAAAAAATGCAAAACTGACAAATAATCAAGTCTCATTCAATACAAGGGAATCAAACGAGCGAATTCCTATATGTTTGGTACTGATATAGGCTTCGGCATATTTTACCCCGATTCGTTTACCCATCATTCTCATCCGCGCCAGCACACTCTCTAAAAACTCAGGAGTGGAAATATAGGTTTGCGGACCAGCGGCCTCGCTTTCATCGGTATGGAACTGTGTGGTGTAAGCTTCCACCGATTTCATCTTAATCTCTACAAATTCACTTACATCTACCAGCAGATCAGGCTCGTGATACCAGTCCTGCAGATACTGAAAATAATATTTTGGCCGCCATCTTTCCTGCAAATTTCCCTCCTCATCGAAGGTTTCAATTTTAGTAAGGCCCGAAAGAAAGCAGGCATCGTTAATTAAATGTCCCGCTCTGCCGTGGTCGGGATGCCGGTCGTCCATTACATTGCCGAGAATGATTTCGGGCTTATATTTTCGTATGGCCCGGATCAGTTGTAACTGGTGCGCTTCGTCGTTTTTGAAAAAACCGTCGCGCATACGCAGGTTCTCTCTTACAGAAACGCCCAATATATTAGCGGCGGCCTCTGCCTCGGCATAGCGGGTTTCAATGGTGCCCCTCGTTCCCAGTTCCCCCTGAGTGAGGTCGATAATGCCCGCTTTTTTACCATTTTTTATTTCTCTTGCCAGGGTTGCCGCACAACCCAACTCCACATCATCGGGATGCACGCCTACGGCCAGAATATCAAGTTTCATCCGTGTTTATTTATGTAACAGTTATTGTAGGAAAAATGTTGAAAATCTGAATATTGTTTTTCTTTTGAATGCCAAACGAGACTGCCGCGGCGGGTCAAATACCCATCTCAAGCTGTACCATTGCGTTCACCCGGTTTTCAAAGGGGTCGTCGAGTTCGGCAGAACGCCCGGTTCTGTCGTCCAGGCCGATATACCCCTGCACCTTAAATTTATGCCCGTTGAAGTAATGGGAATAACCTATCGCCTTTGTTCTCAGCAGGTATTGATACGGCGCCAGGTGGGCATGCGGCTTTACCTCGGTGTACCGAACGGCTATTTCATCTCTTTTAGAGACCATTTTACTGCCCTGCAAATTGAGGGCGGTTCCGGCCGGCATTTTCAGGAATGTTAACTGATCCTGGGGCCTCAGGCTAAAATCCGTCACCGAAAACTCATCCACCTTCCGGTCGTAATATTCGCTTAAAAAAGCCCAGCCATTGTATTTGAAAACAGCATCGGCCATAATGGTACGAATATTGGCCGACAAAGGCTCCTTCTCATTATAAGCGCTGTACATATACGCACCTAATTGTCCGCCTGTACGTTTAGCCCGGAAATTTTTCGTGTACGTAAACCCAAAGGATATTTTTGGCGTTTCTTCAAAATCGAGGTCGCCCTCAAAATAATCGCCCTTGTTTTTAAAGTACCCGAAGGGCATATATTCCACCCTTCCTGTATACGACAATCCCTTGTCGGTACGTAAATTACCCCGCCCTTCTCCCGCCGAAACTGCGGTAAGCAGTTGCACTACCTGGTTTTTAATTTCTATATCCCGGTCGATAAAAATCCCGAAATCACGGTCTACGGTAAATTTCCCATTGGCAATAGAACGGTCGGGCATTTGCAGTTCGCCCGAAGAGTTTACACGCTCGCGGTTGCCCGGCAATTTGGTATGGCCAAACCCGAACGACCAGAATCGGTTGGGTTTGTAATAAAAAACCGCATCGCGGATAACCTGTGGCGAACCACTTTCAAGATCCATATCCCGGTTAGCAAAGCTGAGCTGTATTTTATATTCCAGTTCTGGCGACATCAGGTAGCCCTCAAACCGCAGGCGCATCCTTCGTACAATGGTTTCAAATCCGGGTTCATTTTCATTATCTACCCTGCTAAAATAACCTGCCCGCAACTGCGTTCGGAAACGGAAAGTCATTAAAAAATCGTCGCCCTTTTTAAATTGCAGGCCCTTATCGTTGAATTCGACCTTTGTTTTTTCAGTTGCTGTGGTGTCATTTTCTGCCACCTGGGCCTTTAACTGTCTGCCCCCGAAAAAACAGGCAACGAACAGGATCAATTTTAATAGCTTCATGGAAATACAAAAAAAAGAAAAAAGTCTGGTATTAACTAATGCTTACCTTTGCAGCCTTTAAAGTAAAGTTCAGGAGTATTTTATTATGATTAGTGTTAAGGATCTCAAGCTGGCTTATGGTAAGCGGGTACTTTTTGAAGAGGTTAATCTTAATTTTACCAGGGGGAATTGCTATGGTGTAATAGGTGCCAACGGGGCCGGCAAATCTACCTTTCTTAAAATATTGAGCGGGGAGATTGAGCCTAATAAAGGCACGGTGAGTATTACCCCCGGCGAGCGGATGGCGGTATTGAAGCAAAACCAGTTTGAGTTTGACGAGCAAACGGTTCTCAACACAGTATTAATGGGCCATAAAAAGATGTGGGATACCATGGTACTGCGCGATAGCATTTATGCCAATCCCGATGCCACCGAAGACGATTATATGAAGGCTTCGGAACTGGAAGCCGAATACGGCGAAATGGGAGGCTACGAAAGCGAAAGTGATGCAGCGGCTTTTTTGAACGGATTGGGCGTTACCGACGAGATGCACCAGATGCTGATGAAGGATATTCCGTCCAACATGAAAGTACGGGTATTGCTGGCACAATCGCTGTTTGGCAATCCCGATATCCTCCTGCTCGATGAGCCTACCAACGGACTGGATATAGAAACCATTGGCTGGCTGGAAAACTTTTTGGCCGATTACGAAAATATCGTATTGGTGGTAAGCCACGACCGTCACTTTTTAGATGCAGTGTGTACACATGTAGCAGATGTGGACCGCCAAAAAATAAAAATATTTACAGGCAACTATTCTTTCTGGTACGAAAGCTCGCAATTGATGGCGCGCCAGATAACAGATAAGAATAAGAAAATGGAAGAAAAGCGCAAGGACCTGCTCGACTTTATCGCTCGCTTTAGCGCCAATGCTTCCAAGAGCAAGCAGGCTACCAGCCGTAAAAAGGCATTGGAAAAACTCAACTTCGAAGAGATCGAACCCAGCTACCGCAAATACCCGGGCATTATTTTTCAGCCCCTGCGCGAAGTGGGAAACCAGATATTAAATGTAGAGAAGCTGAAACTAAGCACCGAAGACCGGGTATTGTTCGACAATGTAACCTTTAGTGTAAATAAGGGCGATAAAATCGCTTTCATCTCTAAAGACCCCCTGGCAGTTACCCAGTTTTTCGAAATCATTAATGGAGAATTGCAGGCAGATGCAGGCCAGTTCGAATGGGGTACTACCGTTACCCAGGCTTATTTACCCATCGAAAATAGTAAGTATTTTACCGAAGGACTGAACCTGATGGATTGGCTCCGACAGTTTGTTCCCCCACATGTAACCGATGTGGATGAGCCCTTCCTGCGCGGATTTTTGGGCAAGATGCTTTTCAGCGGCGAAGATGTAATGAAAAAAACCAATGTGCTGAGCGGTGGTGAAAAAGTACGTTGTATGATCAGCAAAATGATGTTGCAGAATCCGAACGTTATTGTTTTGGATCAGCCAACCAACCACCTCGACCTGGAAAGTATTCAAAGCTTTAACGAGCAATGCACCGTGTACAATGGCATTGTATTGCTCACCAGCCACGACCATACTTTTATGCAAACCGTGGCCAACCGGGTTATTGAGCTCACGCCTAAAGGCATTATCGACCGGTTAAGCACATTTGATGAGTACCTCGAAGATGAAAGGGTAAAAGCCCTTCGTGCTGAAATGTACGGATAGCTTGTGGGGCCAAACGGCACCAGTCCCATCGTTTTTTACTGAGCCTGTTGCTGTACTGAACGGTAAGGGCCACCCCTTCCATATCGCCTGTGCCATGCCTGCGGGTTGTTTACGATTTTCGTTAGGTTTTGAACTGGCGCGCTTCGGTTATAATTTTAGTTTAAACAGGCTATTGGCATTGTCAAAAAATATTTTTCGCTCGGCGGCCTTATTGGGCGACAGTCTTTTCACCATTTCAATGGCCTGCCAGCCTGTGCAGGCGCTGCCTTTACCCACCGCATCGGCACAATCGCTGCCGTAAAGTAATTTGTCCTGGTGCCGCTTTAAAAAATCCTTTCCCGCTTCCCCATCTCTTGTAAACGCGTTCAGCCCTGAGCCCGCCGACAGGTCGCCATATACATTGTCGTAGCGGGTCAGCAACATATCTGTAATGCCTCCTGGTGTTACTTTTCCCTTTGGATAGAGTACGTTTTGATCGGTATGGTTTTTATCGACATTGGCCCACCAGGTTTGCGCATGGCCGATAAAATTTACTTTTTTGTATTTTTTAAGCATGCGGTGCATGCGGTCTAATCCCCAGGTATACATTTTGTGCTGAAAATGCAGCAGCACCGGCACATCGTAAGCCTGTGCCAGTTGGTAAATGGCCTGCATTTCTTTAGAATCGCAGTCGATGTTGAATTTTAATTCCCCGATTACGCAGGCGCCCAGTTTCAGGTATTTTTCAATTTCTTTTGTTGCATTGGGCAAATCCGGCACCTCGTTCGAACCAAAGAAATATTTTTTCGGGTATTTTGTTGCGATGGCATAGGCTGCTTCATTGGGTGTTACTTTGGCCTGCAAACCATTGGATACGCCGTAATGCGTGGAACCCATACTTACCGGATGCCCCGAGGGCAACAAGATGGTATGTGTAACTCCCATTTCGTCCTGGTGCTTCAGCATATCGCTATCCGATCGGTTTACATAGTCGGTATGCTGGTGTATGTCGATAATCCTGTTGTCGGCCGGTTGCAGCAGCCACTCGCCTTTTACGGAAGCCATCGTAAAGATACCGGCTCCCAATACGGAGGATTTCTTAATAAAATTTCTGCGGCTCTGTTTTAAGTTATTCATGTTATCCATTATTAGGAAACTTTACCCAGGTTATTTCGGTTATTATATAATTTTTGCAGGGCGTTTACGATATCGTCCATATCAGCGCGGCTTCCCAATAAAGGGCCGCAACCACTTATTACGATTACTTCCTGTGTTACCCTGTCGCAATTGGGAAGTTGTAAGGAGCTTTTAAACAAATCCAGACTTTTTTTATCGTAGCTTTTCTGATAAACATCGAGGCTCAGTACATGGTCCGACCAGCTATCGTGCTGCATCCCTTTAATATAGCCGCTGGCCGGAATACCTTCGGCGCCTAATGCTTTAAGGAATACGGCTCTGTCTACATTGTTAAAGGCGGTTTTATCATAGGTGAAAGCGTACAGGTAATAGCCGCAGCTTTCACTGCCGGGATATTGGTATTGCGGCGTTAATCCCGGAATAGCAGCAATTTTGCTGTTCAGGTAACGGGCATTCTCATTTCTTTTTTCAAAGCGCTCTACTGCCTTATCTAATTGAGAAAGCAGTATGCTCCCTTCAAATTCATTCATTCTCAGTTTCTGCCCAATGGTTACGTTCTGGCCTTTGCGGTTGGTGCCATGATTTTGGATGGTATATACGGTATCCATCAGCGCCTCGTCGTTCCCTACTACGGCTCCTCCTTCTCCCGCCGAAAGCTGCTTGCTACCCTGGAAACTGAAACACCCCAGTTTACCGATTGTGCCCAATTGCTTGCCCCGGTATTTGGCAAAATTAGCCTGGCAGGCGTCTTCTATTACCGGGATCCCGTGTTGACTGGCAAGGGTCATGATGGCGTCCATATCGCAGGCAGCGCCCATAATGTGAACGGGAATGATGGCTTTGGTACGGGAGTTGATCTTGCGGGCCAGGTCTTTCGGATCCATTTGGTAACTTCTGCGATCCAGGTCGGCGAGTATGGGTAATGCTCTTGCCGCCAGGATAGCCGAGATAGTACCAAAATCGGTGTAGGGCGATGTGATTACTTCGTCGCCCGGCTGTATGCCCAAAGCATCCACACTGGCTCCCAGCGCCTGTGTGCCCGAGCCCGTACCCACGCAATAGTTGGTTCCGATAAGGGCTGCATATTTTTTCTCGAAAGTGGCCACCGAACCATTCACGGGATTGTTGATGCGGCTCCATTTACCGCTTTTAACGGTGTCGGTAATATTGGCCAGCATAGCATCGTCTACAATCATGGCAGGCCATTGTGGCCAGGGTTGGGTACGGACAGGTGAGCCCCCCGTAAGAGCCAGGCCCGTTGAAATCTTGGGTGTAAACATGGCCGGGGCAGCCGAGAAGTACAAGACACCCGATGCAGCCAGACTGCTGTTTTTAATAAATTTTCTGCGTCCCAGAGCTTTCTTTTTCATGATTTTAATTTTTCTAAAATAAGATGAATCCGGAAATATTTCTTTTATCTGTTGTTCTTTTTTATCTGACCCAGCAGGATGTCGAAAATGTTTACGGGTGGAAGTGCGGGTTGTGCGTACCAGAAAAAAGAATCGTAGCCTTCATACATTTTTTGTTCAATATGCCAATCCCTGGGTAAATAGCTGGGCACTTCATTGCAATAACCGGCAACCAATACCTGTTTGTGAGGCCATAAATTTTTGAGGGCGCTGCCGTACTCATTCACCACTTCTCTCGACAGGCCTATCAGTTTTATATTGCCAAAATTAATGGTTTGCACGATTTCGGTAAGCACGGTGGCTGGTGGTTGATCGGATTGTAACATCAGGTTGGCCCACCGAATATTTTTGTCGGCATCCAGCGCACCTGCCCGCAGTTCGTTAGCTGCTTTAAACCGGAGGATGCTGTCGCGGCTCCATTGCGTAACCGGAACATCGATAGCATCAAGAAAAAAACTGATAGGAGAAGGGGCTACCGGGCGCATACCCGATTTAATAATGTTGGTTACATCGGCCGCCAGATCGGTGCCGGTTTTAACAAAATCGCTGCTTACGGGGTTGATGTCTCCCCCGCAGCCTTGTAAAAAAATAGCGTTTGTATAGCCATTCTTTTTTACCAGGATGTCCCTGCATACACCGGGATAATTGGCGCTGAGGGCGAAACTAGCTTCCTCGCCCACTTTAAAAACCGGGTGGCAAGCGGTAAGGAAGAGGATATTTTTTTCGTTGGTACGACGGTTAGTGGTTTCCAGCACGGTTACGCTGTTATCGTAAGGACGTTTAATGTCGGCCGTATTTCGCCGGTTGGTGCCGATGGCGGTAGTGCCACTGTTATAGGAAACGGAGGAAGGCTGCATATTCCTGATCGCCTTGTCGGCGCAGTTTAAGATCGACTTTTTAAGCACGCCATTCAGGTAAGTGCTGTCGGGGTACTGATAAAACGATTCCCAGGTAGTCCAACCCGCCGTAACGGGAGCAAAATGGGTATGCGAAGCATTCACCAGCACAGCCTCGGGAGGGATGCGATGTTTTCGGGCGATTATCGCTTTTATATCGTTTATATAAGTGCCGGGAAAGCCCGTTAGATCGAGTCCGATGATCAGTATTTTTTTTCCTTTATAACCAATGGCCATCGTGGTTACCGAAAGGCTATTATCGGTAGCGTGGATGGCTTCGTATATCGCGCCGTCCGTACCGGTTCCGTAGAGACGGTTTTGAATAACGGCGATATTTTTAAGGGGGGTGGAATAGGTTATATTGTTGCGCCGCCCAATCAATTGCCAGGGATTATAGCGATCGGAAAGATTAATTTTCCAGATGCTGTCGTTGCTGTTCAGTGCGTATAGATTTTTCTCATCTGATGTAATGGAGATCAGCCTGCCCCGGCCGGTGCTTGTAATTTTTTCCCTGGGATGGGAAGTTCCGGGGCGGGTGCGGTATAAGTTTCCCTCAAGGTCCAGGCTATAATGGCCTGATAAATAGTTGGTGGAAGATAAAACCCCGTTTTTTTGTGGCTGCTGTAATTGCTCCCTGATATTTTTGAGAGGGGCTTCGCTTTTTTTCCATTTTAGCGAAAACCTGCCTTCCTTCGGAGCGGCAAATCCCGACAAGGACAGAGAATAGGTTCCTGGCTCCGGCTCTATACTAACGGTTGCCGCACCTACTGTATATAGTTCCTGTGCAAAAGTATTAAACGGGTTCAGCGATAGCAGTAGTAGCAGCAGCAGGATTCTCGTCATACCGTTTTTTTTGACTCTAAGGTTGTCAGCGCATTTTGAACGCTGCCATTCTCGAATAATATCTCCCTGGCTTTGCCATAGTCTTCAATACTACCCAGGTTCATGAGCATTTTAACTGCCCGGTCGGTTATTTTGTCATTGATCAGCTTTACGTTTACCATCTGGTTATCCATTACCCGGCCCAGCCTGATCATGGTGGTCGTGCTGATCATATCGAAAATCATTTTATGGGCTGTGCCACATTTCATACGGGTGGATCCCTGTATAAATTCAGGACCCGTTATTACTTCTACGGGATAATCGGCCTGGGCGGCGATGGGACTGTTGGGATTGCTTACCAGGCATCCGGTGGTTATTCCGGCTTCTCTGCATTTTTCCAGGGTGGCTAATACAAAGGGTGTTGTGCCACTGGCAGAAATACCTACCACTATATCCTGGCGGTTCACGTCTTTTTCCCGCAATTTATTCCATCCTTCATCGGTGTCGTCTTCCATTTCTTCCCTGGCTTCGATAAGACGCTCAGCGCCACCGGCCAAAATAACCTGGAAGGCCTCGGGCGATGCGCCGTAAGTGGTAGGGAGTTCTATAACATCCAGTACCGACAACCTCCCGCTGCTCCCTGCACCAACGTAAAAGAGTCGACCGCCATTCTGCAATTTGTCAACAATGGTTTCTATCAGTGGGTTTATCTGGTATAAAGCCGCTTCTACCGCGGGGGCCACTTTTTTATCCTCATTATTAATATAACTTGTAATTTCTGCTACGGTCCTGGTTTCAAGTTGCCGGTAAACAGAGGGCTGCTCAGTGATCCTGGTGGACATATGATTTTATTCTTTAATTAAAGGTTTGCGGTTTTTTTGCGGATTTGCAATGCTAATATACGCATATCTTTTAAGTTCCTCTTTTTTTTCTATATTTTTTTGAAAAGATTTACCGACAAAAACCTATAGGGATTCAAAAAGGAAAACTTTCTTAACTTTACCTACATTAACGTTATAAGGGATTTTTATCTGAAAGAAAACGGCTCATTCAATCATCAGGTACTCCCTGCAATTTTTTTATATCGGTTTTAACGATTGCAATTTTTGTGCGGTTTTAAAAAATAAAACTACGCAAATAGTGCTCAAATTATAAATCATTTTTCTATTTTCGTAAGCGTGAGCAAAAACGTTGGAGAACCGGGGTCCGAAAAGGAGTGGGCGATAATCGTGCGGGAGAATTAAAATTTGCAGTATTTTGTGTCGTTGTTAGGAACCTGCAGAAGGGGTATATTATTTATTGGCTATCGGGAAAGGTGGCCGCATTTGACAAACGCAGAACATGCAAATTAAGATAGAACATATTGATGCTAATTTCGAACGAACTGCTTTGGTCCGCCCATTTGGTTTTAAAGGCGGGCGATTGACAGAGCTCTGGCAAACGGCTGTTTTAATGCGAACGGCATCGGGAACCCCCCAGATTGGCCTGGCTACCCAAAGCGTTTTGTACGGAGATCCTTCTGTTTTTTTTGCTCATTCCGAAAGTGCGGGGAACGCCCTGATGTATACCTTATCAGAAGAAGCCTTGCACATGGCCAGGGAAACTCCCTTCGATACACCCGTTACCCTGCTCGACGAAATACTGCCCCGGCTATCCAAGGCGGCGGCGGCTCTTACAGGGAACGGCAGGGTGAACCCCAATTTCACCTATAATGCTTTGGTGGGTGTCGACAATGCGGCATGGCTTACGTATGCTGCAGAAAACAACATGAAGAGTTTTGATGCCATGATCCCACCGCAATACAGGAAGGCCGTGAGTAAACATAATCCGAAAATTGCCGTAATGTACCAGATACCTTACGATATGTCGATGGAGGATTTGCTCGATGCCGCCGCCAAAGGATATTTTGTATTTAAAATAAAGACCGGTATACCAGGTAACCAACAGCAAATGCTGGAGGCAGATATGGAGCGCCTCACGCTCATACATGAAACCCTGAAGAAACTTCGAACCCTGCAAACCAAAGACGGGCGTTTGATTTATACCCTCGATGCCAACGGCCGCTATGAAAAGAAAGAAACCCTGCTGAGGTACCTCGATCACGCCAAAAAGATCGGAGCACTCGACCAGATCAGGCTGATTGAAGAACCTTTTGTAGAAACAAATGAAGAAGACGTAGAAGATATAGAAGTAATTATCGGGGCCGACGAAAGTGTGCGAACCGAAAAAGAAGCTATAAGACGCATTCAGCAGGGATATAATGCCATGGTACTGAAAGGTGTTGCCAAAACCCTGAGCATGAGTTTAAAGATAGCGAAACTGGCCTATGAAAATAATGTGGCCTGCGTATGTACTGATCTCACCGTGAATCCCATTTTACTCGACTGGCACAAAAACCTCGCCGGCAGGCTGCAGGCTTTTCCGGGAGTAGGAATGCCCATGATTGAAACGAACGGCGATATGCACTATATCGATTGGGGACTTATGAAAAAAAGCCACCCGATCCAGGGCGCCAGCTGGCAACAGGTAAAAAATGGCGTGTTTGAGCTGGATGAAGATTTTTATAAATCAAGTGGTGGCATCTTTATGCAATCGGAACATTACAGGTCGCTGTTCGCCGAAATTTAACAATACCCCTATGGATCGGAGACGTTTCTTATCAAGATCTTCAGCAGCAGCAGCCGGTTGGCTCACTATAGGCGGGTCTGTCGGTCATCTGGAGCAGCCAGTTGAGCCCGAAAGCGATTCGGCCGGAACGGTGAAAGCATATGACCTGATGAAAGAAGTGGCAAAATACAGGAAACTGGATGCCCATTGCCATGTTAACCTCTTCGACGGCCCCCCGGAAAGCAATATCGATTTTGCAGACCGGCTCTACATCGAAAAAATGGTGGTGTCGAGGCCTATAACAAGCGGAGCGGGTACGCCGGAGGATTTTAAAAGCTATAACGACCTGGTTATTCAGGCAGTGAAGAAATATCCCAACCGGTTTATCGGACAGATAACCGTGAACCCACAATTTCAAAAGGAATCACTACAGGAAATTGACCGTTGCCTGGGTGAGGGAATGGTGAGTCTGAAAGTGTATACCCAGGTTAAGATAAGCGACCCCCTGTTTTATCCGATTATCGAAAAAATGGCCAGGCATAAAATGATCATACATATGCATGCGCATTGCCAGTTAGGAGTGGGCGGCCACCGTATGAAATACGATACCGGCATCAGACCCCAAACTTCCATTCCCGAAGATTTTGTAATAGCAGCCAAACGCTTCCCTGAAGCTATGTTTCAATATGCACATATAGGCGGGGGCGGCGATTGGGAATATGCCTGCAAAATGCTGGCCAATTATAAAAATATATACGTCGATACATCGGGCAGTAATAACCCCGAATACATGGTCGATTTTGCGGTGAAAACCCTGGGCGTGGAACGCGTTTTTTACGGAACGGATAATTGTTATTACCAGAGCATTGGTAAGGTGCTGGCTTCGAACCTTAGCCACGAACAACGGAAAAAAGTTTTTTTTGACAACTACAATGCCGTACTGGCCAAATCGGGGAACCATGTTAATTGACAGCAATGCCTATATCGGCCACTGGCCATTTTTACAACTGCAATACGCTACCTGCAAGGGATTGCTGCAAAAGATGGACAGTTACGGAGTGGACAGATCCGTAATCAGTAATATAAATAGTATTTTTTATAAAAACGTACAATCGGGGAACGAGGAACTGTACAACGATATACAATCCCGCAAACAATTCGCCAACCGGTTTATCCCCTTTGCTGTTATCAACCCGATATATGCCGGCTGGAAAAATGATTTTAAAACCTGTATTAATGAATGGGGAATGAAAGGCCTCCGGCTTTATCCCAAATACCATGATTATGAGATAACAGATCCCCACTGTGTGGAACTGGTTAAAATGGCAAGGGATGCCGGCGTGCCCGTATGTTTCACGATCCGTATGGAAGACAGCCGCAGCCGCTCCTGGATGGATATTGATTATGTAGGAGGTACTAAAAAGCCAGAATGGAACCTTAAAAGCATCCTGCCCATTATAGAAAAAGTGCCAGATGGAAAATTCATAATATTGAATTACGCTAACGCAACCTCGCTTACAGAAAAAGATAAGGAACTGATCCGCAAGGCCAATATCCTGGTAGACAGTTCGGGCCGGGCGATGACCCATATGAAGGAATTTATTGATTTATGGGGAGTAGACAAGATTGCGTACGGAACCCACGCGCCTGTGCTGGATTATTTAACCGGAATGCTTCGCATTGAATCGCTCCGCCCCAATGAAGCAACCGATGCGGAAAAGGAAAAAATGCGCTCGGGCAATATCCGGCGGATGCTGGCGATATAAGAAATCATTATCCCGATAAAATGAAAAATATATACCCCTTCCTGCTGGGAACCATTGCCATGTGTGTGAGTTTGACCTCCCCGGCACAGCGCCTCTACGGCGGTTTTTACACCGCCGCTAAGCTTAACAATATTGCAGCTAACTGTCAAAAACTTAGCTGGGCAAAATCGATTCAGCAAACAACCCTGGAAAAAGCAAAGCCCTGGCTGGAAAAATCTGACAGCGAACTCTGGGCTATGATACCGGGGCAGGGTACGCCGCGAACCATCGACGTAACATTGAACCGTGCAGCCCCCAACCCGCAGGTATACGGATGTTTAAGCTGCGGTGAAAAAATATTCAAATTTGGCAATTATCCTTACTTAACCGATGTGGAAAAGAGCCCCTGGAAAATCGAATGTCCTTCCTGCCATTCAAAATTCCCGACCAACGATTTTGAAAAATACTACCGGAGCGGAATTAATGAAGAAGGGGTGTTCGATTCATCAAAGGCCGATAAATCCCTGCTGTTTAATTCGGAACATCCCGATCCTGCCGACCCTCTGCATAAATTTGGGGTAGACGATGGATGGGGCTATTACACCCCCGATGGGAAAGTGTACCGACTGGTAGGGTATTATGGTTGGAAATTATGGCGGCATATTGTAAGCGGACTGGAAGTTTTGTCGGATGCCTGGCTGTATACAGGCGATTCTGTTTATGCACACAAAGCGGCCATTCTGCTGGATCGCATTGCGGATGTATATCCCACAATGAACTGGGCTCCCTATGCGAAGAAGGGTTGGTATCATTCGGATGGAGGGGCCTACCAGGGAAAAATCGAAGGCTCTATCTGGGAAACCAGTATAGCATCTTCGATGGCCCGCTCCTACGACAAAATTATCAGCGGCACGGTGGGCGATGAGCAACTTTTTGCCTTTCTCAAAGCTAAATCGCAGCGGTATCGTTTGCCTGCCGAAAAAGGGAGCCGTGCGCATTGGGTGAAAAATATTGATAATCGCCTGTTGCTCGAAATATTGGATGCGGTTTTAAAAGAAGATATAAGAGGCAACCAGGGCATGCATCAATTGAGCGTGGCAACGGCGGCCATTGCTTTGCATACGCCCCCTCTTACCAACCAATGGCTGGATTGGCTTTTTGAACCTGGCGGCGGCGCTATTCCCGGCCTTATGTTCACCCGTTTCGACCGGGACGGTACTTCCGATGAGGGTGCACCGTCTTATGCAATGCTGTTTGCGACCGAGGTTTCCAAAATTGCCGAATTAATGCATGGGTATCCCGAATATACGAGGCATAATATATTAGAGGAATTTCCGCAGTTTCGCGCCAGCTTTAGCATACCCTGTAAAATGCTGGTGGCAGGGAAATCTATCCCCAACCAGGGCGACTCGGGCGCCACAGGTTTGGTAAGCAGCAGTCTCTGTAACCCCAAATTTACCGCGCTGGGTTACTGGCTGTACAAGGATCAGGAAATGGCCCTGGAGGCGTACAAGGCCAATGGGAAATCGGGAGAAGGATTGTATGCTCCCTTGTATACGGCCCAGCCCCAGGTGCTTGGCGAGGAGATTAACAAGATAGGCCGGCAAAACGGTATCGTTGCACCCAAAAGCCGGCTACTGGGCGGTTACGGTTACGCCATACTGGAAACAGGAAACGCCGCTAATCCAATCGGCCTGGTGATCAATTACGGACGTTCATTGTACCATGCCCATCCCGATCAGCTTAATTTTGATTTGTTTGGTTTCGGCCGGTGGTTAACACCCGATCATGGTTACCCCGAATACGCTACCCGATGGCCCAGCAACCAGGAGTGGACAGGCACCACTCTTTCGCATAACCTTGTTTTGGTAGATCAAAAGCCTCAAAGAGAAAACTGGACCGGCCATACCCGGTTATTTCATGCAGCCAAGGGAATATCGGTAGCTACCATCGATGCCCGCAGAGCCTATCCCGATATAGACAAATATGAACGGACCATGTTCCTTATTGGAGGAGCGGGCGCCGATAGCAATAGTTATGTAGTCGATCTGTTTTCGGTAAAGGGCGGCCGCGACCATTTGCTCAGCTTTCATGGCCCTCCGGGCGATATGACCATAGAGGGTCTCCATTTGAAATCGCGAAAAGGAACTTATGCCGGGGAGCAGGTATCTAAAGGATCATGGGCAAAGGGTTTCCCGGTAGGTTACTCTCATCTCTACGATGTTAAAAAGGACAGCATGCCTGCCGGAAGTTTTACAGTTGACTGGAAAGTCGACCCTCTGTACCGGCCTGATCCCGCCTACAAGAAGGGGAATACTCACTTCCGGTTTCACTCGGTGAATAAGGTGGATGATGCAGCCCTGGCCAAAGGCGACCCTCCCCGAAATAAGCCCGGTAATCCTGAAACGCTGGATTATGTTTTATTGCACCGGCGTGGCGAAAATCTTGGATCAGATTTTGTAAATGTAATGGAGCCTTATCAGGGTCAGCCTTTTATACGAACCGTGCGAAAAAAGCTTGTTCAGCAGGGCGATCTGCTGATTATCGAAATAGATAAATACAATGGCGTAAAAGACTATATCATAAAAAACCAGTCGGGCAAACCTGTCCGCACCAAAGAAATAAGTTTTGATGGCGATATAGCCTATATTCAAACAGCAAAAAATAAACTAAAAAAAGCTACTTTAATCAATACTGCCTCGCTTCGGTTTATGGGGTTTGACCTGAAAGGCAGGCCGGCTATCTCCGGGAAAGTGGTTACTATGAGCAAGGAGGTTAAAGGCGATGGTTGGATTTTGATCGATCGGCCGATATCAGACAAGGAAGATTTGAGCGGTGCTTATATTGTTATAAAAAACAGCACCGACAGAGACGCGACCTATCCCATACAACGAGCAGAGGCGGTGGGAAACCAGACAAAATTATATTGCGGCCCCATTCATTTTATAAAAGGGTACAAGGGCAATAGGGCGGTAACCCGAAAGTCGCTGGTGCCCGAACGATATGACCTCGGGTTTGATTATGATTTTGAAGAAGGGGATGTGTTTGAAATCAGCCGCTCGGTACAGTTGGGCAAATAGCCCTTTAGCATTCTTATTGGTTCTTCAACCCGAAGGGTGAATACCGTTTTTCTCTACCCGATCAGATCAGGCTGAGATTGCTGTCCTGGTATTTATCGAGCAAGGGGCTGTCGGGTGCTAATTCGGTTATCAGGTAATTGATCTGCTTTACGTCACATATCTTGACGGTCTGTATGGTATTGAGTTTTTCCGAGATAGTTAGCACCGCTACTTTCCGCGCCGACCGTATCAAGGCTTTCTTGGCCTGTACTACTTCCCAGTCGAAATCGGTAAGGCCTTCGTCCACCGAAAACGCATTCGCTCCCAGCAAACAGAGGTCTGCTTTGATTTCCGATAACTGGTTGATCATACCGGAGCCTACATGCAAATTGGCATTCTTCGTGAGGCGTCCGCCAATGGTAATTACTTCGATATTGTTAAAGTCCGACAGTGTAATGGCGATTTGCGGACTTATGGTAAAAAAAGTTGCTTTAAGGCTCCGCGGAATCATTTTTGCCAGTTCCAGGATGGTTGTTCCTCCTTCTGTCAAAACCGTAGAATCATTTTTGATCAGCTTTATCGCTTTTGCCGCAATAGCTTTTTTAGCCTCGAGCGCATATACTTCATTCTGCCCGCTAAAAGGTGAAACGAACGACATGCCTACTGCGCCGCCATGTACTTTGATCAGCTTGCCGTGTTCAGCGAGTTCCGTTATATCGCGCCTGATGGTATCGTCAGATACATTCAATGCAATACTCAGGTCGGTACATAAAACCTTATTGTGAAGGTTTATCTCTTTCAGGATAAATTTCTGTCTGTTTTCTTTACGCATGAACGGATGTAAGACTTTGAAGATAAGTAATTACATAAATATCAATAGCTCCGGGTTTGAGAATGAAGACATCGTTGATTGATGAGTACAATATACTCATTTTCATTTAAAAAACGGGGCCAAAGTACAACAAACGGTTGTTTGGCTAATTTGTTCAAACTCGGTCTCTATTTGCAGCTACATTTTTAAATAAATCAGCTCTCCCCCGCAATATATGATTTAAAAAAACGTCAAAAGACTTTCACTTTCTGAACGTTTCCTGCCTTTATGAAAAATGTGTCGGATTCCTGTAACTGTTCAACAAATTGACGGTTGATCTGTTATGGAACTTTATTTTAAGTTCTAAGCCCGGGTAGCGACACACTCAGGTAAATAATGTTTTATGACTTTTCTTTTTGAAAAAATCGACTTCTTGAAAACGCTGGCATTCGCGGGTGTTCTATATGGTTCTCTTTTTATGAACCCGGTCCGCGCCCAAAATACGGATACCTTATTATATGAGGCTACTCTACCGGTAATTATTCAATATGCGCTCACTAACCAACCGGCGGTGAAACAGGCAGGTATTAACCAGGAGATTACCGATCTCCAGGTCAGTAACCGGTTAGCCGACTGGTATCCCCAGGTCAACTTTAATTACAATTACCAGCGGAATTTTCAGTTGCCTGTTAATATTATCGGGGGCGACCAGGTAAGATTTGGTGTAAACAATACTTCGGCGCTTCAGCTTACCGCCACACAAAATATATTCAACCGGGATGTATTGCTGGCCAACCAAACGAAAGGCGATGTAAAACTCCTGGCATCCAAACAAACCGAAAACGTAAAGATCAACCTGATAGCGAATGTTTCCAAAAGCTTTTACGATATCCTGGCAACGGGTCAGCAAAAGAAAATAATGCAGACCAATATAGCGATGCTTTCGCGCAGTTTAAAGGATGCCAGAGCCCGTTACGATGCAGGGGTGGCCGATAAAACCGATTATCAGCGGGCCACCATTGCCTTGAATAATGCGGTGGCTTCCCTGAAGGAAATAGATGAAGCAATCAATGCCAAACTGACCAACCTGAAATATCTTATTAATTACCCCGAGCAAAAGGAATTGGCTATTCAATACGATAGCGCACTGCTGGAACGGGAGGTTTTTTTGGATACACTACAGAATCCCGATTATACCCGCCGGGTAGAATTTCAACAATGGCAGGCACAATTGCGGTTGCAGGAAGCCAACCTGCGTTACCAGAAATGGAGTTACCTGCCCACTGTGTCGGCGAACGGAGCATATGTACGGAACTTTCTTAACGATAACCTGGGCAGGTTGTACAACCAGGGTTTCCCCAATTCTTATGCCGGTCTTACGCTCGGGTTTCCTATATTCCAGGGAGGCAAAAGAAAAAATAATATAACCATAGCCGAAAGGCAAATAGAGCAGACGCGGTTGGATATCACGGATTTTGTGAACCGGGCCGGTAGTGAATACAGAACTGCCATGGCGCAATATAAATCGGCTATGGCCAATTACCGGGCGCTTCGCGAAAATGTGGAGCTGGCAACGGAAGTAGCCCGCATTATTGAGTTGCAGTACCGGGAGGGTATTAAAACCTACCTCGAACTGGTCACCGCCCAAACGGAGCTGCGGGCAGCGCAGATCAACTATTTCAATGCTGTTTACAATCTTCTGAGCAGCAAAATTGACGTACAGAAAGCAGAGGGGTCTATCCCCGTAAAATAAACGCAAAATAAAAGATATGCAGATGAGTTATATCACTAATGGGGCAGTTGTTTCGTTTTTAATACTATCCTTAGTAGCTTGTAAAAGCAAGCAACAGGCGCCCGCTCCGGTTAGCGCTGCTGTGCCGGTATCGGTGGTGCAGGTATCCGAGATAGGTAATGCTACTTATTATGATGAATATCCGGCTACCCTGGTACCACTTAACCAGTCGGAGATTCGCCCCCAGGTTACGGGTTATATTACTGGTATTCACTTTCAGGACGGAGCAAAAGTGTCCAAAGGCCAGAAATTATATACAATTGACCAGCAAACCTACCAGGCCAACTACGAGGCTTCGCTGGCACAGGTGGCCGTGCAGGAAACCAATGTTGAAAAAGCGCAGAAAGATGCGGAACGTTATCATGCGCTCGCCCAACAGGATGCAGTGGCCCGGCAACAGGTAGATTATGCCGATGCCGCGCTCGCAGCAGCCAAAAAGCAACTGGCAGCAGCCCGGGCACAGGCCAATGCGGTACGTGCCAATGTGAAATTTGCCACCATTTATGCGCCTTTCAGCGGAACCATCGGTATTTCGCAGGTGAGGCCGGGAACCTCCGTGGTAGCGGGTCAAACGGTTCTGAACACCGTATCAACCGATAATCCCATGGCGGTAGATTTCTCGGTGGATCAGAAGGAGATTTACCGGTTTTCTAAACTTCAGCAGGCCAAAGAAATCATTGATTCTACGTTCTCGCTCGCTTTTGGCGATGAGGTATATCCACATAACGGAAAGCTCCAGATTATAGACAGAGCGGTTGATCCGCAAACCGGCGCTATTAAAGTGCGGCTGATTTTCCCTAACCATAACCACCTGCTCAAAGCTGGTATGAGTGGAACTGTCAGGGTATTAAATGCCGCTTCTTCCCGCTCGGTGATGGTCCCTTACAAGGCCGTAGGGGAGCAGTTGGGCGAATTTTTTGTGTATGTGCTGGGCGACAGCAGTAAGGTGTCGCAGCGCAGGGTAGAACTGGGTCGGCAACTCGGTACGAGTGTATTGGTAAAGGAGGGGCTGCAGCCCGGCGAAACGGTTGTGGTAGAAGGTATTCAGAACCTGAGAGAAGGAACTATAGTAACCACCGATACTTCGAAAGTAAAAAAATAAACTCCTGGGGAATAGAGTGCGAATAACAGGCTGGGTTTATAACCTGTTTATATCTGCTAACCCTCCTCTAAAATATACTTTATGATCGCAGATGTGTTTATAAAAAGACCGGTGACGGCAATTGTTGTTTCAATTGTAATTGTGCTGGTGGGTATTATCAGTTTGATCAATCTTCCCGTGGCCCAGTATCCCGATATTTCGCCGCCTACGGTTTCGGTATCGGGTAACTATACCGGCGCCGATGCACAGACTGTAGAACAAACGACCACTACCGCCATCGAAACACAGATTAACGGTGTGCCGGGCATGACCTACATGACCAGTAACAGCACCAGCAGCGGACAAAGCAGTATTACCGTCAACTTCGAAGTGGGAACGGATATCAATATTGCCACACTCGATGTGCAGAACCGTACCAGTGTGGCCGAACCCACTTTGCCCGATGCCCTGAAAAGGCTGGGGCTGACGGTACGCAAGCGTAATCCGAGTATCATGATGGTGCTGGCATTTTACTCGCCTGACAACTCGCACGATGCTACTTTTATCGGAAACTATGTGAACCTGTATGTAAAAGACGCCCTGCTTCGGGTGAAAGGAGTGGGCGATATATTTTCCCGTGCCGACGATTTCAGCATGCGGGTGTGGCTTAACCCCGAAAAAATGGCAGCCCTGGGTATTACGCCTTCGGAAGTAAATGCGGCATTGCAGGAGCAAAACCTGCAGGTCGCGGCAGGCACCGTAGGTGGTAATCCGCAACAGTCTACCCAGACTTTTGAGTATAGTGTTCTCACCAATAGCCGCATCAATACACCTGAACAATTTGAAAATATTGTTGTACGCACCCGACCGGCCGACGGAAGTTTGGTGTACCTGAAAGACGTAGCGAGGATAGAGCTGGGAAAATTTGATTATACCGGTAATTCCTTTGTTAATGGTAATCCCGCTGCCTTCCTGCTTATATATCAGGCGCCGGGAGCCAATACATTAAGTACCTACAACGGTATTATGAATGCGCTGGAAGAAATGCGTCCATCCTTTCCAAAAGATATCGATTTTAAAATCCCTAATGAGTCGGCAACGGTAGTAAAAGTGTCGATCAACGAAGTATTGCATACGTTGATTGAGGCTTTGGTGCTGGTAGTGCTGGTGGTATTCCTTTTCCTGCAAAGCTGGCGGGCCACATTGATTCCGGTTCTCGCCATCCCCGTATCGCTGATTGGTACTTTTATATTTTTCAATCTGCTTGGGTTTACGGTCAATACTCTTACGCTGTTCGCCTTTGTTCTCGCCATCGGTATTGTGGTGGATGATGCGATTGTAGTGGTGGAAGCGATCCAGCACCATATCGACCATAACAAAATGACCCCGAAGGAGGCTACTAAGAGGGCGATGAAAGAAATATCGGCGCCTGTAATCGCTATTGCGTTGATCTTGGCCGCTGTATTTGTGCCGGTGGGCTTTATACCCGGCATTGTGGGGCGGCTGTACCAGCAGTTCGCTATTACTATTGCCATTTCGGTTCTTATATCTGCCTTTGTAGCCCTGTCACTTACACCGGCTCTTTCGATGCTGATGTTGAAACCGACCAAAACGGATGTAAAAAAAATGAACTTGCTGGAGCGACTCTTTTATCGTTTCAATAATTGGTTCAATAATTTATCGCGGAACTATACCAAATCGGTAGGAGCCTGGATTCGACATACACCTTATGTACTGGTGTTAATGGTGGTATTGATGGTAGGGCTGATATTTCTGTTCAAAACGAAACCAACCGGATTTATCCCTACCGAAGATGAGGGTCGTATGTTTGTTACCTATGAAATGCCGGAAGCCAGCAGCACTATCCGTAATATAGCCATGATGAAGGATATTATGAGTCGTGTGCAGCAGATTCCGGAGGTGGACGTAGTGGGTGGTATAGCGGGCTTGAACATTATTAGCTTTAGTACCAAATCGAACGTGGGCACGATGTTTGTCAGACTAAAACCCTGGGATCAGCGAACCGGAAAGGGCCAGGATGTGCAGGCAGTAATTGGAAAAATTATGCAGGCAACACAGGATATAAAGGAAGCCAGAATCCTGCCTATTGCGCCACCGGCTATTCCGGGTTTGGGAACCACCGCCGGCTTTTCGTTTCAATTGCAGCAAAAAGGAACGACCGATGACATCAAACAGTTTGAAGCTGTGGTCAATACATTCCTGCAGGAAGTAAATGCACAGCCGGCGATCGGAAGAGCCTTTACTTTCTTTAACGCACGTACGCCCAGCTACCAGGTAGATGTGGATAAGGAACAGGCTAAAAAAATGGGGGTAAATGTGGCAGAAGTATACGCTACCCTCTCTAATTTTTTAGGAAGCAGTTATGTAAACGACTTCAACCTGTACGGCAGGAACTTTAGGGTAATGACCCAGGCCGAAAGCATTTACAGGGGTTCGCTCGACGATCTCCAGAGCTTTTACGTGCGTAACGGGGCCGGAGGCATGGTTCCTCTCCGCAACCTTATCGCCACCAAGGTGGTAGAAGCCCCCTCGGTTATTTCACACTACAACGGTTACCGTTCGGTAGAGATCAACGGAACAGCGGCCGAAGGTTTCAGTAGCGGTGAGGCTATCGAATCCTTAAGAGAAGCAGCTAAAACGCTGCCGGCGGGTTATGGATATGAGTTCTCGGGGATGAGCCGTGAAGAAATTGCTGCGGGCGGTCAGCAAACTACCATTTTCGCGATATCCATCATTTTTGTATTTCTTTTCCTGGCCGCTTTATACGAAAGCTGGAGTGTTCCTTTTTCGGTGTTACTGGCGGTACCCATCGGTGCTTTCGGATCTATATTGGCCCTTACCCTGCTCCCGCATTTAACCAATAATATCTATGCGCAGATCGGGCTTATTACGCTGATCGGCCTCGCAGCTAAAAATGCCATCCTCATCGTAGAGTTCGCTAAGGAACGGGTAGACAAAGGAGTGGATATAGTGCAGGCCACTTTACAGGCGGTGCGGCTGCGGCTGCGTCCTATTATTATGACTTCGCTGGCATTTATCCTCGGTGTGGTTCCACTGATGATGGCCTCCGGAGCGGCTTCGGTAAGCCGGCAAACTATTGGCTGGACGGTGTTTGGCGGGATGATCGCGGCTACCTCACTGGCTATTTTTGTGGTGCCGGTTTTATATGTGCTTATAACCAAAATAAGCCTGGGAAGAAAGGCAAAACGGGAAGCAGCAGGCCGGTAAAGCTGGTATCCAGCGGCCGGGGCAACAATCCGCTTATCCCGTCTACAGCTTTGTTATTGCTGTAGGGCTTTTCTTAAATCAAATTCCAGGATACAGCTATTGGTTAACCTGAAACTGAAGGGGGCGAAAATTTGTTTGTATTAATGGTATATGCTGGTATGTATAAATCGGGTATCATTACTTACTGAAGTTAAAATAAAAATGGAAATACTAAGTATAATTCCCATCTTTGTGTAAATTAGTTAACATGCCATTCCCGTGTGGCATTAATAAAAGACAAAAAGTGCTTTTGAACGGGGCAGAAGCTGAACGAATTAATTTTAGATGGCAGTACCGCAAAAACCAACCTTTAACCGTCCGCCTGGCGGTGGCTTTAAGCCGGGAGGCAACAGACCAAAAGGAAACTTCAGAGGACGCTTACCTCAAAAAGAAGCAGAACACCGCATTAATCACCACATCAGGGTGCCCCAGGTAAGACTTGTGGGCGACAATGTAGAAGTAGGGATTTACTCTACCCAGGAAGCTTTGAAAATTGCCCAGGGGCAGGAGCTGGACTTAGTGGAGATTTCTCCCACCGCCGATCCCCCGGTTTGTAAGATCATCGACTATAACAAATTCCTTTACGATAAAAAGAAAAAGGAAAAGGAGATGAAGGCAAAAAGCAAAGCTACCGAGATCAAGGAGATCCGCTTTACGCCCAATACCGATGATCATGATTTTGATTTTAAGGCTAAACATGCCGAAGGCTTTTTAAAAGACGGGAATAAGGTGAAAGCCTATGTTCAGTTCAAAGGCCGTTCTATACAGTTC
>JBEBUZ010000010.1:0-61365 GCA_040393015.1 Paraniabella yanshanensis | reverse complement strand
ATATATAAAAAAATTCTACTTTTTTAATAAAAATTCGGAGCTCAGGGAGTCGAAAATGGTAGCCTGATCGCCTTCGGGAGTGATTAAATCCTGTAAGGTGATTCTTTCGAGGAGGTTGTTTACTGTTAGCTGAATCATCTGCCAGAGTGAGCGGGAAGAGCAGTCTACCGAATTGGTACAAAACCGCATAACCGCTCCGTTCTCATCTGTAAAATCCCGGTCGAGGGGTGTTCCCAGGGCTTCGAGTACGTCTTTTATCACGATTTCGGAAGCCGCAATAGCCAGTACGTACCCACCTTTATTACCAGGGGTACTGCGTATGAATTCGCTCATGCGCAGCAGGCGGGTGAGTTTGGCAATATAATGCTGGCTCAGTTGCTCGGTTTCGCTCAACTGAGGTATACTCATTCCTTCCCGGTCCTTGCAGGAGGCAATCCGGATGAGAATTCTAAGGCCATATTCTTCCTGTGCAGTAATTTTCATTATCAGATCCTATTTTAAAGAAAACCCAGTTCCAATTGTGCTGCCTCGCTCATCATGCTTTTGTCCCATGGCGGATCCCAGGTGAGCGTCACTAACACGTCATTCACTCCCTCTACCTGCCGCACTTTTTCATCTACCTCCAGCACAATGGTCTGAGCCGCGGGGCAACCCGGCGCCGTGAGCGTCATCAGGATAAATACATTTCCGTCGTCGTTGATTTCTATTTTATAAATCAACCCCAGTTCATAAATGTTGACAGGTAATTCGGGATCGAAAACACCATGCAATACTTCGATTATCTTCTCTCTTATTTCGGCTTCATTCATGTCTTATTCGGATTCTACTCAAAAAAAATATTTTAACCCGGGAGATATCTTTAATTATCCATCGCTTTAAAAGCCAACGCATAATTTTTCATTTGCTTTACCATGGCCAGCAAACCGTTGGAACGGGTTTGAGCCAGGTGACTGGTCATGCCGATCTTGTTGATAAAGTCCATTTTTGCCTGAAGTATCTCATCCGGTGTATGTCCGCTCAGCACTCTTATCAGCATACTGATCAAACCCTTCACAATAATCGCGTCGCTCTCGGCCCGGTACACTACCTTACCGTTCACATAGTTGGCCACTAACCACACGGTAGACTGGCATCCTTTTACTTTGTTCTCGTCTTTCTTAAACTCCTCCGGCAGGGGCGCCAGTTTTTTCCCCAGGTCGATAATGTATTCATACTTATCGTCCCAACTGTCAAAAAGAGAGAACTCTTCTATAATTTCAGCTTCTGTTTGTTCTATGGTTGGGGTTATTGTCATCTCAAAATTTTTACCGCACGAATCAATGCCTCGGCCATAATATCAATTTCTTCCAGCGTGTTATACACCGCAAAGGAGGCCCTGATAGTTCCCGGAATACAAAACCGGGTCATCAATGGCTCTACACAATGGTGGCCGGTACGAACGGCGATGCCTTTGTTATCCAATAAGATGCCTATATCCTGCGGGTGTACTCCCTCAATCACAAACGAAATTACACTGACTTTGTGATCATTATCGCCGATAATCCTCAATCCTTCTATTTCTCTTAATTTTCGGGTGCCGTGTTCCAGTAACCTGTCTTCGTGTTGGCGGATATTTTCTTTACCCAATTTTTCGATATAGTCCAATGCAGGTTTTAAGGCGATGGCATCGGCTATATTGGGTGTACCGGCTTCAAATTTATAAGGCAACTCATTATAGGTCGTTTTTTCAAAAGTCACTTCTTTAATCATTTCACCCCCGCCATTGAAAACAGGCATTTCGTTCAGCAAATGCTTTTTACCATATAAAATACCCATACCGGTTGGCCCGAATACTTTATGGGAAGAAAAAACGAAGAAGTCGCAGTCCATCTCCTGCACGTCAATATCAAGGTGCAGGGTACTTTGCGCTCCGTCCACCAAAACCAGGGCGCCCCGGTCGTGTGCCAGTTTGATGATATCTTTTATGGGATTGATGGTACCCATTGCGTTAGAGACCTGGTTCACGGCTACCAGGCGGGTTCGGTCGGAGAGTAGTTTCTCAAATTCTTCCATCAGCAGCTCCCCCTTATCATTTACGGGAATGACGCGAAGTTTGGCTTTCTTCTCTTCGCACACAATTTGCCAGGGAACAATATTGGAATGATGTTCCATTCCGGAGACTATCACTTCATCATTTTCTTTAAGATGAGCCCGTCCCCAGGTATAGGCAACAAGATTGATACCTTCGGTGGTACCCTTTGTATACAGGATCTCTTCCCGGGAAGCCGCATTGATAAAAGCCCGTACCGTATCCCGGGTTGCTTCGAAAGCTGCCGTCGCTTCTTCGGCCAGGCTATGAATGCCCCGGTGAACATTGGCGTTATAATGGCTGTAGTAATGAACCAATGTATCGATCACTACCTGCGGTTTTTGGGTAGTGGCTGCATTGTCGAAGTAAACCAGCGGATATCCTTTCACCTCGCGGGTTAAAATAGGAAAGTCCTTGCGGATGGCCGCTATGTCGAACGTATTTTTTGTGGCTGCTAAAGCTGTAGCTGTTTCCATGACTTTAAATATTAAGTTTCAAAAAGGGCAGCACCGGCTGCTTAGCTACGCACGAAATGATCAAAGTCCCAACTTCTCTGTAACCAGGCCGTCCACCATGGTTCTTACGTCTTCATTTTTTATTTTTTCGATCACGTCCAGTACAAAGCCGTGTAACAGGAGGGAGGTGGCTGTTTTTTCCCCGATGCCTCTGGAGCGGAGATAGAACAAGGCCTCTTCATCTAACTGACCTATCGTACATCCATGCGAACATTTTACATCGTCGGCAAAGATTTCGAGCTGCGGTTTGGTGTTGATGCTGGCATCTCCGGATAGTAAAATATTGCGGTTGCTTTGATAAGCATTTGTTTTCTGTGCAATTTGTCGTACAAATATTTTACCGTTGAATACGCCGGTTGAATGGCCGTTGAGAACCCCTTTGTACAATTCATTGCTTAAACAATTAGGTTGTCGATTGTCTACTACTGTATGGTTGTCAACGTGCGTATGACCGTCTTCGAGGTACAAACCGAAGAGATTAGCCTCACAGTATTCGGCAGACATTACCATGTTGAGGTTGTTACGAATGAGCCCGCCGTTCAGGGAAACGGTAGCCACAGTGGCCACACTCTTTCCAATCTGGTGCACATGTGTAGTGCTGACTACCTTGGAATTAGGGGCGTCGTTCTGTAT
The DNA here is from genome assembly GCA_040393015.1 of Paraniabella yanshanensis. Classification (GTDB taxonomy): domain Bacteria; phylum Bacteroidota; class Bacteroidia; order Chitinophagales; family Chitinophagaceae; genus Niabella; species Niabella yanshanensis_A. The sequence goes on along the minus strand of JBEBUZ010000010.1, from coordinate 58,149 downwards.
TTTATAAAAATCGAAGATGGCATCTTTTTCCACTACAGCCTCAATTACCTGGTTGGTAAAGCTTTCATCGGCTCCAATGGTAGCGAATGATTCGATGAACTGTACCTGGGCGTTTTGGGCCACATGTATCAGGCAACGTGGCTGGGCGAAGATATTCCCATTGCGGGCATCGGTGATATTGTACAGGTAAATAGGATGACTGGCTTCTTTACTTTGAAATACGTGTACAAACACGCCTTCCTGTATAAAAGCCGTATTTAATGCGTTGATACCATCTTTATGATAATCGGCGCTATGGCCTAAATGTTCCTTTACAATAGCGCTGTAGGATTCGCTGGCCATTGCTTCCTGCAAAGAAATAATCTCCAGTTCTTCGGACCGGGTGTGGGACAGCTCCTGGTGAAAATGCCCGTTTACAAACACGATCAGGTTGGCATCAGCATGTCCGGGCAGTTGAAGTGGTTCCAGGTCGGCAGCGGTAAATCCCTGTTCCTGTAGGTCGGCCGTAAAATGATAATCTTTATTAAAGAAATCATTGATACGGGTATATTTCCATTCTTCGTGTTTCACGGTAGGGATACCGGTTTGTTCAAACTCCAGGAAAGCCTCATCTCTCAGCGACCGGATATGGCCGTTGACGGGGTTTTGCTGTAGTTGATCGAAACGTTCTTTAAAATATGCTATTGTGTCCATTTGTTAAGATAATATGCTAATTATCGCTAATTAGCTGATGTGTGAAAAATTACCGAAGGGTTTTCTACTGTATCTTTTTGCTCGTCGGTTGGATCCGGCCCGCCACAAATAATAGAAGCGTCCGGGTAAGCCATCACTATATTTTTAGAATTATACCAATGCACTTTTAATAAAATCATACCCTTTTTCTTCCAGTTCATACGCCAGCTCTTTGGTGCCCGATCTTACAATTTGCCCGTTATATAATACATGAACAAAATCGGGAACGATATAATCCAGCAGGCGCTGATAGTGGGTAATAACCAGGGTGGCATTTTCGGGCGTGCGCAATTTATTCACACCGTTGGCTACAATGCGGATGGCGTCTATATCGAGGCCGGAATCGGTTTCATCGAGGATCGCCAGCCTGGGTTCGAGCATAGCGAGCTGAAAAATTTCATTGCGTTTTTTCTCACCACCCGAGAAACCTTCATTCAGGGAACGGCTCAGCATCGACTGGTCGATCTCTACCAGGGCCATTTTCTCTTTCATTTTTTTTAGGAATGAAACAGCGTCCAATTCTTCCTCGCCGCGGTATTTTCGGATTTCGTTTACTGCTGTTTTCATGAAGTTCACGGTACTCAAACCTGGAATTTCAACGGGGTACTGGAAGCTCATAAAAATACCTTCACCTGCACGCTCTTCGGGAGCAAGTTCCAATAAATCCTTTTCGGCAAAACTTACCGAACCTTCCAGCACTTCATACTCCGGCTTTCCCGCTAATACGGAGGCCAATGTACTTTTTCCCGACCCGTTGGGACCCATAATCGCGTGAACTTCGCCCGGATTAATCTGTAAATTGATGCCCTTTAATATTTCTCTTCCTTCTATACCTGCGCGCAGGTTACTAATTGTTAACATGATTATTATTCAAAATTTAATGTTTGAGGTTTAAAGTTTAATGATAGAGGTTTAAAGTTTTTCCTCTTTTCTGATAAACTTTACACCTTTATAATTACTATTTAAAACTTTACCCCACACTTCCTTCTAAACTTATTTCCAGTAGTTTTTTGGCCTCTACCGCAAATTCCATCGGAAGTTTGTCCATTACTTCTTTCGCAAAGCCATTGATGATTAAGGCTACTGCTTTTTCCGTATCGATACCGCGCTGGTTGCAATAGAAAATCTGGTCTTCGCCGATTTTGGAAGTGGTGGCTTCGTGCTCTACTACGCCAGTGTTGTTCTTTACTTCGATATAAGGGAAGGTATGAGCGCCGCATTTATCACCCAACAGCAAGGAATCACATTGTGAGAAGTTGCGGGCCTTGTTAGCATGTTTACCCACACGAACCAGACCTCTGTAACTATTATTGCTGTAACCGGCTGATATTCCTTTACTTACTACCCTGCTCCTCGTATTTTTGCCGAGGTGAATCATCTTGGTTCCGGTATCGGCCTGCTGGTAATTATTGGTTACAGCTACCGAATAAAATTCACCGGTTGAGTTATCTCCCTGCAGAATCACGCTCGGGTACTTCCAGGTAATAGAGGATCCGGTCTCCACCTGGGTCCAACTGATTTTAGAATTAATACCTTTGCAAATACCTCTCTTGGTTACAAAATTGTAAATACCACCATTGCCTTGTTTGTCGCCGGGATACCAGTTTTGAACGGTGGAATATTTTACCTCTGCATTATCTAAAGCAATTATTTCTACAACGGCTGCATGTAATTGATTTTCATCTCTCATAGGTGCAGTACATCCTTCCAGATAACTCACGTAAGAGCCTTCATCCGCTATAATCAAAGTGCGTTCAAACTGACCCGTATTTTCGGCATTTATTCGGAAATAGGTGGATAGTTCCATAGGGCACCTTACTCCTTTGGGGATATAACAAAAAGAGCCATCGCTGAAAACCGCCGAATTAAGAGCGGCGAAAAAATTATCGGTAACCGGTACCACACTACTCAGGTATTGCCGTACCAGATCGGGATGTTTTTGAATGGCTTCACTGATGGAGCAGAAAATGATGCCCAGTTCGGCAAGTTGTTCCTGAAAGGATGTGCCTATTGAAACGCTATCTACTACCACGTCTACCGCCACGCCGGTCAAACGTTTCTGCTCGGCCAGCGAAATACCCAGTTTGTCGAACGTCTTTAACAATTCGGGGTCTACTTCATCCAGGCTGTTAGGCTTTACCTTTTGTTTGGGTGCCGAATAATAAATAACGTCCTGGTAATCGATAGGAGTATAATTCAGATTGGCCCAATGGGGTTCCTGCATTTTTTGCCAATGCGAAAAGGCCTTCAGTCGCCATTCGAGCATCCACTCCGGTTCATTCTTTTTAGCCGAAATGAAGCGTACAATGTCTTCATTTAGTCCTTTTGGGGCCGACTCAGACTCAATATTCGTTACAAAGCCATATTTGTACTCACTGTTTACATGGCTTTCTATCGGGTCTATGTCCGTATCGGTAATTGGGGGTTGTACTAATTGATCTGTATCCGTGTTCATTCTGCAAAGGTACGCTATTTATACTAAAAAGTATAAATGGGATGGCACAATATTTATAAAAAATAATGATGGGTTAATAGGTTTTTCCTATGAGTGCCTCCATTGGTTTTCAGCTGTCTTTGGTCTTATTGATGCCTATATGGCATTAATCTTGCATCTTCCTATAATGTTTGGAAAGATTTTTTGTCGGTTTGCGCAAAGGAACCTTTTTTAATACTTTAAAAATTTGAACCATGGGATTTGACCAGTATCACGAACCACCGGAAGAGCTTTCGCAGCCTGTTCGCACTTTTGCCCGGATGATTCAGTCTTTAATCGAAGAAGCAGAAGCGATTGATTGGTACGAGCAACGTATTCATGTTGAAAAGGATCGCGAAGCAAAAAAGATAATGCAGCACGCACAGCAGGAGGAATTCATTCATTTTGCGATGGATTTGGAGTTTTTGCTCAGGAAGAAGAAGGTTTGGAGAACCGTTGTGAGAAATGTACTTTTTAAAGAAGGCGATATTGTCAAAAATGCCGAGAAGGCAGAAGATAAGGCGGAAGGGTAGCGCATGCCCGTCTCTGTATTAAAAAGGCTGCCCCGGGTGGAGCAGCCTTTTATTATTGTGTTGTCTTTTATTTGCCCGGGTGGTTACCTTACTGCGCGCTGTCGGCAACTTTCTGCATATCTGCAGGGCTCAATTCAGGAACCGGAGTATCTGCTTTTTTCAGCGGGTCGTAACTTTCTTCCACTTTCGAGAGCACTTCATCCATTATTTCATTTAAAATTACCTCGGTATTTTCCAAACCGGCGAAGAACTCGGGTTTGTTGCTTTTAAGGTATTCGTAATAACTACGCTGACTATTGATATCCTTCCTGATATCGCCGGCAATTTTCCTTGCCTTATCCAACTGCCCGGTTTTATAATAAGCCTCTGCAAGTTGTATACTGGTTTGGTTATGCTGGCTGTACCTGCTTGCCATGCCATAAGGAAGATTTCCGGGATCGATCCCTTCTGCCTCTCTGTTCAATAATTTTGCAGCCTCCTCTTTTTTACCGGCATCGGCAAGATTGCCGGCGGCTTCAGCGAAGATAGCCCGTATGTTTAGCAGGTATTGACGGTTAACTTCATCGAAATAAACCCCTTTTCGGTTAGCGCCGCCAAATTCAAATTTTTGAAGATTCCGGGAAATAACGGCAAGGTTATTATCTTTTACCGAAGAGCCGCCTGCACGGAAAGCCCTCATGGTCTGGTCGATCACCCAGTTTTGCTGTGGCGATTTGGCAAGGCTCGGTATCAGCCTGTACGTAAGACCGTCTTTGCGGAGGTACTGACCAAAGCCCAGCTCGCCGTAAGCGGCTGTAAAGTAAATAGGACGCTCCCATTTATTTGTAGCGATGATGTTCAGCATCATTAAGTCGCTGCGGGTAAGTGCACCCGAAGGTATTTCCAGCTCTACCCGGTCTACAATACTGTCGGTGGGGTTCACCGTTCCGTTCTTCAGCACTAATTGTTTATCAACCGGAACAAAGAATTTTTTGAAAGGCATCGAATTGGGTCCCACGTCGTTCCCGTCGTTGTCGACTACTTTTTGTCCCATGTAATCTTTCATTATATCATGCAAGGGATAGTAGCTTTCGGGATCTAATTGTTGCCCGGCCTGCGGCCGTCCGATGCGGATGTACTCCCTGTTATGGCCTTCTATTTGCTCGGGTGTCCAGATAACATCCACTCCCGGAGCATCGTTTATTTTATAGCGTAATTGATTGATATACCAGTCTATTCCTAACAAACTGGTATTGATAATGCGGATATCGGTTCTGATGCCTTCTACTTCCTGGGCGTACCATAGCGGGTAAGTATCATTGTCGCCGAAGGTAAAGAGTATAGCATTGGGTTCGCAACTTTCGAGATAATCCTTAGCCAGATCGGGGGCTATTGTTTTTTTACTCCGGTCGTGATCGTCCCATTCCTGCTGAGCCATTAGTGCCGGTACCAGCAAACAAATGAAGCTGGCCGCTATACCTGCCATTTTAAAATTAGAACCGCCTCCCGAAACCGCTCTTATCGCAAATGTAAGAGCCGCTACAACCGCACAGAATAAGGCGGCGGTAACCAGGCTGGGAATAATAGCGCTGGCAGCGTTGCCGGTAAGGCTGCTGATTATGGTAATAAAGAAAGCCGTGGTGGCTCCATACACCAGTACCTTTTTAAACTGTTCTTTATCGGCCTTTTCCAATGCCATTTTTACCAGGGCCAGAACCGAGAGGCCGATCCATATCGCAAATACATACACTGCTCCCACAAATACATAGTCCCTTTCGCGGGGCATATTACCCGGTGCATTCAGGTAAATAACGATGGCTTCACCCATGAAAAAGAAAAGAATGAGCGTTACGATGAAGTCCTGCCTGTTCCTGATCAGTTGGAACACAAAGCCAAGAACTCCCAGAATGAGCGGAAGCATAAATAAGCGGTTATGCGCTTTGTTTTCCTTCAGGGAATCCGGCATTTTGCTTTGGTCGCCCAATCGGGGTGAGTCAATCAGGCTGATGCCCGAAAGCCAGTTTCCATCCCTTTTGTTTCCGAATCCCTGCAGATCGTTCTGTTTTCCTGCCACATTCCACATAAAGTAGCGCATAAACAAAAAATCGGTCTGGTAGGTAAGGAACCAGTTAATATTATCGCCGTAGCCCGGGGCGCCGTAGCTGGTTTGACCTGTATTGGGGTCGCGGTGTTGTTACAGGTTCAGCCAATCTGCATAGAATTGTGCATGTCCCTGGTCGTTGCTGGCATCCCAGATACGCGGAAATAATTGCATATCGCCGCTTTGGTACAGCGGGGAGCGATCTCTGCCGCTGGCTACATATTTTTCTTTTCCTTTTACATATTTCATCTCCCCGTACTTCATATCAATCAGTCCGTCGCCATCATCGTCCTTGTATTCAGCGGCAAAATGAGGGCCATAGAGCAGGGGAGCGCTGCCATATTGTTCACGTCCCAGGTAATATACAAGGTTAATGGGATTGTCCACATTGTTCATATCAATACCAGGGTTGGCATGACTGCGGATCATGGAGGTGAAATACATGAAATAGCCCAGCATCATGAAAGCGTAGCACCAAAGAGAGAGTTTCAGTATTTTTAAAGCGGAGGTTTTGATAAAATAACCCAAAGCCGCCCCAATAATCAGTAAAAGAATAATTTTAAATACCGCGGCCGTTCCGGAAAAAGCAAAAGGCAGAAAAGCTAAAGTAAAGAAAGCGGCTGTCCAGATTAATATTTTTGTTTTGGACACATTGTCCCGGAAACTAAGTGCCCATCCAATCAGTAAGGCGATCAGGATAAAATAGGCTGCGAAACCCGAGAAGAAGGGCAGCCCGAAGGAATTCACAAACAGGATATCAAACCAGCCTGCCGCTTTCATACTGTATTGTATTACCGCAACCTGCACCAGGCCTGTTATTATACATCCAATTAAAAAAGCAATAATAGCCCCTTTGGTGGTAGGCTTATAGCGCCGGTAATAGTAAATCATTACTATGGCGGGTATGGTAAGCAGGTTTAAAAGATGCACGCCAATGGAAAGCCCCATCATAAAAAAGAGAAAAACGATCCAGCGTTCGCTTCTTACCCGGGCCGCTTCATCCTGCCCTGCATGTTCATCGGCATGTTCCCATTTCAGGATGATCCAGAATACAAAGGCGGTGAAGAAAGAAGAAAGGGCATAAACCTCGCCTTCAACGGCGCTGTACCAGAAAGAATCTGAAAAAGTATAAGCCAGTGCACCCACGGCGCCCGCACCCATTACGGTAATCAGTTGAGGTGCGCTCAGGTCTTCACCCACTTTTACAAACATTTTCCGGGCAAAATGCGTAATTGTCCAGAAGAGAAATAATATAGTGCCGGCGCTCGCCATCGAGCTCATAAAGTTTACGGCGCTGGCTGCCGTCATCGGGTTGTCCCCAAAGAGGATAATGAAAAACCTTCCCAACAGAGTAAACAAAGGGGCGCCCGGAGGGTGGGGCATTCCCAGTTTAAAAGCACAAGCCACAAATTCACCGCAATCCCATAAAGAGCCCCTGGCTTCTTTTGTTAACGTATAGGTAAGTGCGGCAATCAAAAAAACTACCCAGCCGGTAATGTTGTTTACTTTTTTGAAATTCATTGGTAAAAATTAATTTGTAACGCTCACAAAAATAGGGATAAAGGTATCATTTACGGTTTTTGTAAAATAGTAGTGGAAAAATTCATAACAGGCAGTCGCTACGGTAAGGTTATTTCGTGATATAAGTTGGATTAAGATAAGGATTATTGTACCAGGTAGCATCAATTTCTCTTACAAAATTTTCTATGTCCCGGTCAAAACTCTCCTTCAGATTATAGTCTTGTTTGAGATTACCGCCGTAAAAAAATGCCACCGTCTGGTATACACGGGCATTTAAGCCGCCCTTGTATTCTTTTAATATATCGTAACAATTGTTACCGGTTTGCCGGTTGATCAGTTTCATCAGTACTTTTCCCTGGTAAACGGAAAGATTGGTCAGGGGATCTGCAAATTGTTTTTTCAGCTCTTTTTCCTTTGCTTTGATCAGCGCTTTTTTATCTTTCTTTTTACCTAATGTTTCTGCGTCGCGGTTGATCTGGTTGATGGTATTACCGGCTATACGGGCATAGGGATAGCAAACATACACTGCGTTGCGCAGCCGGTTATATTCTTTTTTTACCTGTTCGAGCCTGGCGGGTGGCAATTTTGAGATCCAGACATTTTCCTCCTCAGTGTAGGGAAGCATTTTGAAAGATTCATAGTCGGGCCCCCACCAAATAGCGGCCACTTTCGTTAAATCGTTCGGTCCCCAGTCTTTCATAATCTCTTCCATGGTTGGTCTGGGGGGTATGCGCACAGTATCATATCCCCGGGCAGTCTGAGCATTACAAATGATTGCCAGGGTAATAGCAGTTACAAAACTGGTATAATATTTCCAAAGGGTATCCAACAGTACAAAGTTAGCGTTCGGCTAATACTATTATCATTTAATCCCGCCGTTATTTTATAATAAAATCTTAATTATTACTGAGGAAAGAAACAGTGTACGAAAAGCAGGAGAATCAACGCGCCAATGGCCGCCACCAGGGTATTGCAAAAATTTACCATATTATTACCTATAAACCCTTTTCTCTCCAAAGTGGCTCCTAAAACAGAATCGGCGATATTACCGATCGTACCCGCCGCCAGTATAATGACACTGTGAGCTGACCAGGCGAAACAGAGCGAGTAGATGAAAGCAATGATCCCACTGCCCAGAAATCCGAGTAAGCTGCCTTCAGCGCTGATGATACCATTTGCCCCTTTCGACGCTTTTTTAAAGCTCATGATGTCGTAGAATTGTTTACCGTACACGTTTCCTAACTCGGAAGAAACCGTGTCTGCCGTGGCCGAAGAAAAGCAGGACGCTATGACCACAGCCGCCGCGCTTCGGTAAGACGGGTCCATCCAGGCGATCAGTCCGATTAGGGCAGCAAGTCCGGCGTTGGCCCATACCTGGCCGGCTGTTCGCCTGCTTTTCCCTGTTTCTGCCAGGTTGTTTTTTTGTTTATAGTCCTGTTTCCAGGAGCTGGCAAGGGTTCCCGTCAGAAAAAAAGCGGCCATTAGCAGGATGCCGGCTATGCCAATACCCTTGTAGATGCATAACCCAGAAATTCCTCCGGTTAAAGCAGCAACAACCGTTAGTTTCCGCCACAGAATGCTTAATAGTATTCCGGCGCCTGTTAATAGTATAAATATCCAGTCTGCCTGAGTCATAGAAGAATTGGCAATATAGACAAGAAAATAAAAAAATATTTGATTATTCCATTTTATCTTTTAAATTTGCAACCGCAATGAGTACAACACGATTTTATACCGGCTTTTATTTTAGCTTCTTTTTTGAAATGAAGCCGGGAATGCTTTAGTTGAACTCAAATAATGAGATAGATAAAAAGAATCAACATAGAAATCCCGGCACGAAAATGCCGGGATTTTTTTTAGCGCTTTCCGGCAGTGCCGGTAAAGTAAAAATGAAAATAATGGTGCCAAAAGCCGAAAACGTGCAAGAACAGGAAATAGTAAACCACACGCATACCCCTCACATGGCCATTCAGGGCTATGAGGGCAGCTTTCACCAGCAGGCAGCCCATTATTTCTTTGATAAGAATGTGACGGTAGAATGTTGTGATACTTTTAAAGAAGTAATAAAGGCAGCCAAAAACAGCAAGCGAACAGATGGCTGTTTAATGGCCATTGAAAATTCTATTGCCGGCAGTATTCTGCCTAATTATAATTTATTACAGGCCAGTAACCTGCAGGTTGTGGGCGAAATATATATGCAGATCAATCAAAACCTGCTGGTTAACCATGATGTCACCCTCGAAGATATCAGGGAAGTGCATTCTCATACAATGGCGCTGCAACAGTGTTACGAGTACCTCGACCGGCATAAATGGAAACTGGTAGAAAGCGATGATACGGCACTGAGCGCACGGCATATCGCTCAGTACAAGAGCCGGCATATTGCGGCCGTAGCCAGCACACTGGCAGCGGAAATTTACGGACTGAAAGTAATCGCTCCGAAAATTCAGACCTTAAAGAATAATTATACACGCTTTCTGGTGCTTCAACGGCCGGAGGACGTAAACCTGCCTCAAACCGGTAATAAAGCGTCGATTAATTTTCAAACTATTCATAAAAACGGTACCCTCGCCCGGGTGCTCGGCGTAATAGCTATTCATAAAGTCAATCTTTCTAAACTACAAAGTTTTCCTATCCCGGGGTCAGAGTTCAAATACCAGTTTCACGCCGATATGGAGTTTGACAACATTAAAACTTTTGAAAGAGTGATGGAGAAATTGAAACCACTCACAGAGGATATTAAAATTTACGGAATTTATAATAAAGGGATATGGAAATAGCAGAAAGACTACAGGGGGTAGGCGAATATTATTTCTCTAAGAAGTTGAGAGAAATAGACGAATTAAACAGGGCGGGGAAAAATATCATTAATCTGGGTATCGGCAGCCCCGATCTTCCGCCACACCCCGATGTTGTGAGTGTTTTATCGGAAGAAGCTCAGAAACCCCATGTTCACGGCTACCAGAATTACAAGGGAAGTCCGGTATTAAGGAATGCATTTGCCAACTGGTACCAACAATGGTACGGGGTTTCGCTCAATCCGGATACGGAGATATTACCGCTGATTGGCAGCAAAGAAGGTATCATGCACATTTGTATGACCTATCTGAATAAAGGAGATCTGGCCCTGGTTCCCAATCCCGGTTATCCTACTTACCGCAGTAACGTGGCCATTGCCGGAGGGATTTGTATTGATTACGAACTGAAGGAAGAAAATAATTACCAGCCCGATTTTGAGGCATTGGAAAAAGAAGATCTTGATAAAGTAAAGCTGCTATTTGTGAATTATCCGCATATGCCCACGGGGCAGGCGCCGGATAAAGAGATATTTGAAAAACTGATTCGTTTTGCCCGAAAACATCAAATATTAATTGTACACGACAATCCGTATAGTTTCATTTTAAATGATGAGCCGCTGAGTTTACTCAGTGTGAAGGGAGCGAAAGAAGTAGCGATCGAACTGAACTCTTTAAGTAAATCGCATAATATGGCCGGTTGGCGGGTAGGCGTTCTATGCGGGGCTGCCGAAAGGATCGGGGAAGTGCTGCGGTTTAAAAGCAATATGGACAGTGGTATGTTTTTACCCGTTCAACTGGCGGCGGCAAAAGCCCTGGCTTTAGACAGGAATTGGTTTGACAGTGTCAATGAAACTTATCGGGAACGGAGAACGAAAGTATTTGAATTGCTCGACCTGTTGGGTTGTCAATATTCGAAACAGCAGGTGGGTCTTTTTGTTTGGGCTGCTATTCCGGCCAAATATAAAAATTGTTACGAAATGGCCGACGATGTGCTGTACAATGCTGATGTTTTTATTACACCCGGCGGCATCTTTGGCAGTGCAGGCGAGCCATATATCCGGATCAGTTTGTGCGGGTCCATCGGGAGGTTTGAAGACGCAATTGCCCGGGTAAAACAAAATATAAAAGATTAGATACGACAGTGAATAACAGAAAAAAAATAGCGATAGTAGGAGTGGGGCTGATGGGAGGTTCTATGGCGCTGCAACTGCACGAGAAAAAGCTCTCATCAAAATTGATCGGTGTGGAAGCCAGCGATAAACATGCTGCAGAAGCGCTGGAATATGAGCTGGTAGACGAGATACTTCCCCTGGAAAGCGCGATAACAGAGGCCGAAGTAATTGTAATGGCGGTTCCTGTAAACGTTCAGATCGAACTTCTGCCCCGGATATTGGATAAAGTAACGCATCAGATTGTGCTGGATATGGGCTCCACCAAATCCGATGTAGTGAAAGCGGTGGCTGATCATCCCAACCGGGGAAGATATGTAGCCACGCATCCCATGTGGGGTACTGAATACAGTGGTCCTGTCGCAGCAATGAGGGGGGCTTTCGAAGGAAAAGCTGTTATTATCTGCAACCGGGGCGACAGCGACGCAGACGCCGTAGAGTGGGTGGAAAAAATGTATCGTAAAATAGGAATGCGCCTGGTTTATATGGATGCCCGTGCGCACGACCTGCATGTGGCATATGTGAGCCATATATCTCATATTACTTCTTTTGCCCTTGCCAATACAGTGCTGGAAAAAGAAAAAGTGGAAAGTGCCATTTTTGAAATCGCATCTGCGGGTTTCGAAAGCACGGTTCGCCTGGCCAAGAGTAATCCGGCGATGTGGGTGCCCATTTTCCTGCAGAATAAATCTAATATTCTGGAAGTATTGAATGAACACATCAAACAATTATCGGCTTTTAAAGAAAGTATAGAAAAAAGCGATGAGGGTAGTTTGCAGGCCTTAATCAATGATGCCAATAAAATAAAGCGAATCATAAAATAAAAATTAAATTTGTCAATTCCTCCAATGGAGGAGGCTCAAAAACAACACACATCTCATGAGTACACAACAAGCAACAGCAAAGGAAAAAATACAGGAAGTATGGGCCAACCGTCCCATTATCATCAGCGGTCCATGTAGTGCCGAAACAGAAGAGCAGGTTATCGAAACGGCCCAGCGCTTAGCGGCTACCGGCAAGGTGAATTTATTGCGTGCGGGTATCTGGAAACCACGTACCAAACCCGGTATGTTCGAAGGTATTGGAGCCAAAGGGTTACCCTGGATGCAAAAAGCGAAGCAATTAACAGGACTGCCTACTGCGGTGGAAGTAGCTACCGCCAAGCAGGTAGAGTCAGCCCTTACCTTCGATGTGGATGTATTATGGATTGGAGCACGTACCACCGTTAATCCTTTTAGTGTACAGGAAGTAGCCGACGCGCTGCGGGGAGTGGACGTACCTGTATTGGTAAAAAATCCCATCAATCCCGATCTGGAACTGTGGGCCGGAGGTGTGGAAAGAATCGCCCGGGCGGGTATCAAACAGCTGGGATTGATTCACCGGGGTTTTTCATCCTACGGTAATACCCAGTACCGCAATGCGCCCATGTGGCACCTGGCTATTGAGATGAAGTTAAAATATCCGGAACTTCCTATTATCAACGATCCTTCTCATATTTGTGGCAGACGGGATAATCTTATGGAAGTTTCCCAGAAAGCAGTAGATCTCGATTTCGACGGATTGATGATCGAAAGTCATATTGACCCCGACAATGCATGGAGCGACGCCAAACAGCAGGTTACTCCCGAGCGGTTAAAAGAAATGCTGGAGGAAATTATCTGGCGTAAGGAAGATGTGGATAACAGTGAATTTCATAAAGCTTTGGAAAAGCTGCGCCAGCAAATCAACAACCTCGATGATGAAATGCTGCAGATTCTTTCTCAACGCATGAAAATTGCCGACCAGATCGGACAGTACAAAAAGGATAATAATATCACCATCTTACAACCCGGCCGCTGGCAGGAGATTATCGAGAAGACTGCAGACCGCGGAGAGAAACTTGGCCTTAGCCGCGACTTTCTGAACAAATACCTGGATGCGGTTCACCTGGAAAGTATTAATCACCAGAAGAACATTATGGATGCTTAACGAAAGCAGGTATTTTACATTTCAATATTCAAAAAGGGTATTTTGCAGACTTACAAATTTTCGAATGCCTCAACCGGCTTTTACTTCGATAGCTCACTAAGAGAACTGGGCAAAATCGTTGATAAAAAAACCAGCTTTCTTATTATCGATGAGAATGTATTCAATGCGCACGAACAGAAATTTCGGAGTTTTAACTATATAGTTGTTCCTTCCGGAGAGCAACACAAAATACAGGCCACCGTTGATGCAATCCTTGCAGAACTGATAGCGGCACAGGCCGACCGGAAATCGGTACTGGTAGGTATAGGAGGTGGCGTTATCACCGATCTCACCGGCTATGTGGCATCGGTGTACATGCGCGGAATCAGGTTCGGGTTTGTACCTACTTCTATTTTAGGATTGGTAGATGCATCCATTGGAGGTAAAAACGGGATTGACGTAGGCGTTTATAAGAATATGGTAGGCGTTATCCGCCAGCCTGCGTTTATTCTGCACGACCTGTCTTTATTGCAAACATTGCCAGAACAGGAATGGCAGAACGGTTTCGCGGAAGTCATTAAGCATGCCGCTATTAAAGACGCAGCGATGTTCAGACAATTAGAGCAGCACGATCCCGCACATTACCAGAAAAGCAAAACCTTGCTGGCAGACCTCATTAGTCGCAATGCGCTGATCAAAATAAAAGTAGTTCAGAAAGACGAGTTTGAAAAAGGCGACCGGCGTTTGCTAAACCTCGGTCATACCATTGGTCATGCCATAGAAACACAGTATAACCTGATGCATGGTGAAGCGGTGGCAATAGGTATGGTATGTGCAGGCAAAATCTCCGATAGAATTTTAGGCTTTAAAGATTCCGCCAGATTAGAAGCTTTAATAACAAAGTACCAGTTGCCCGTTCATCTCGATTTTGATGCCCGAAAAGTTTTCGAAGTGCTGGTGATGGATAAGAAACGGGTGAATAAGGAAATGAACTTTGTTTTGCTGGATAAGATAGGAAAAGCTGTCGTAGCGCCCATACCCCTGAAGCAACTGGAAAAAATTATTGGTAAATTATAAGCTATTAGCCGGACGTTTACACTCGCCAGGCTAATAGCTTATGAATCGAACAACTCAAATGAAGATAACCATTTCACCCTCCGCGTTAAGTGGAAATATATTAGCGCCCGCTTCTAAAAGTTCAATGCAGCGGGCCTGCGCTGCTGCCCTCGTAGCAAAAGGAAAATCTGTAATTTATAATCCGGGGCATAGCAATGACGACAAGGCGGCGATGGGTATTATTAAAGCTTTGGGTGCTTCTATTGAAAAAGGAGAAGAAGTACTCAGGATTGACAGTACCGCTTTTAAAGGCTTTACTTCTGTCTTTTCTCCCGAAGGAAATGCCAGCGAGGAACTTGAGATTAATTGCGGGGAGGCCGGTTTAAGTATCCGTATGTTTACGCCTCTGGCCGCGTTAACCGCCAATAAAATAACTATTACAGGAGAAGGAAGCCTCGTTACCCGGCCCATGGATTTTTTTGATGAGATTTTGCCGCAGGTAGGTGTTAAGATCCATTCAAACGGAGGAAAACTGCCGCTCGAAATACAAGGCCCGTTGGTGCCCGGGAATATTACCGTAGACGGTTCCCTCAGCTCTCAGTTTTTAACCGGATTATTGCTGGCCTATGCCGCGTCTACCAACGCATATACAGGAAAAAAAGAAGGTTTGGATACGGTATCAATAAAGGTAGAGAATCTTAAAAGTAAACCGTATATAGATCTTACTTTGGATGTAATGCAGAAGTTTGGACTAAATATGCCCGAAAACAGGAACTATACCGAGTTTGTGTTCAGATACCAGGATAATTTGCCTGCTGCCGATCGGGAAATTGCCTATACCGTGGAAGGAGATTGGAGCGGTGGAGCTTTTTTATTGGTAGCGGGTGCTATCGCTGGTCATATCACCGTTCGTGGATTGAGCATGATGAGTACACAGGCCGATAAAAAAATTATAGAAGCTTTGATGAGCGCCAATGCGGGTATGGCCATAGATGCCAAAGGTGTACAATTGCATGCGGCGCCCATGCAGGCTTTTGAGTTCGACGCTACGGATTGCCCCGATCTTTTCCCTCCTTTGGTTGCCCTGGCTGCTTATTGCAAAGGCATTACTCAAATAAAAGGAGTAAGCCGGTTAGCGCATAAGGAAAGTGACCGCGGAATTACCCTGCAGGAGGAGTTTGGAAAAATGGGCTTGCAGATAGACCTGGAGGGAGATATCATGCGTATCCACGGAGGTAACGGATTGAAGGGGGCATTGGTTCATTCCCGGCACGATCATCGGATAGCGATGGCCTGTGCCGTAGCGGCTCTGAAAGCCGGGGGAGAAACCGTCATTGAGGAAGCACAGGCGGTGAATAAATCCTATCCCGATTTCTACGATCATATCAGGACGCTGGGGGCACAGGTAAGCGGTGGGTTGAATTGGAAAAATTTTTCGTAAATTTATAGGATAAAGCAACCTATATGAATTTACACGCAGATAATATCAAAGAAGCGGCCAGGTATTTAGCCAATGCCAGGCAAATACTCAAAGAAAAGATAAAAAATTGCTGCGCCTGTATTTGGATGCTTACGGTATTTTGCATTTGTACATGGGATATGATGGTATTACCAATGCCAATATAGTAAAGGAAGGCATGCGGGTAGCGGAGGAATTAATAGAGCGGGTAGCATCCATTAGTCAATAGTAAGAATATTGGCGTGCAGGATATTTTTTAAAAAAGAAAGCCTGGCGATAAACAGAAAACTTTATGAACTCATTTGGACGGATTTTCAGGGTGCAGATTTTTGGAGAATCACACGGAGAGGGCGTGGGCATTGTTATCGACGGATGTCCCGCGGGTCTTGATGTGCCGGTGGAAGATTTTTTGCCGGATATGGAACGCCGCAAAGGCGGTACCCAAAAAGGCGCTACACCCCGTAAGGAAGATGATATTCCTATTTTTAAAAGTGGTGTTTTTAACGGCAAAACCACCGGGTTTCCACTCATGATGTTTTTTGAAAACAAAAACACCCGTAGCGGCGATTATGAAAAACAGAGAAGTTTTCCCCGCCCCGGACACGCCGATTTTGTTGCCCATCAAAAATTTGGCGGTTTCGAAGACTATCGCGGAGGCGGCCATTTCAGCGCCCGGCTCACTACCGGCCTGGTAGCAGCGGGAGTGATAGCAAAAAAGTTGTTGAACAGTTCTTTGGAGAGAGGGTCGGGGGGTGAGGTCTCTGTCAAAGCCCGCGTAATAGAAATAGCAGGCGATACCAACCTTGAAAAAGGCTTGCAGAAAGGAATTGACGCAAAAGATTCGGTTGGCGGCATTATCGAGTGCCGGGTAAATGGTTTGCCCCCTGGTCTGGGTGAGCCGCATTTCGATTCTGCAGAGTCGCTGATTGCTCATGCTATGTTCTCCATTCCCGCCGTAAAAGGAGTGGAATTCGGAGCCGGTTTTGCGGCTGCCAAAATGTTTGGAACCGAACATAACGATGCTATTGAAAATAGCGAAGGTAAAACCACTACCAATAATGCGGGAGGTATTGTAGGAGGTATTACCAATGGAAATGAACTAATATTCCGCATTGCTGTAAAACCCACTGCCTCTACCCCCAAACAGCAGCATAGCCTTAACTGGGAAACAGGTAATATGGAAGATTTTTCAGTAAAAGGCCGCCATGATCTTTGTGTGGCTTTAAGGGCCCCTGTAATAGTGGAGGCGGCCACAGCCATTTGCCTGGCAGACCTTATGATGCAGGAACAGCGGATACCCCGTGTTCTTTGATGTGTATTACCATGTGCATAAAAATACCGCCGGGGATTGTTCTGGCATGTTTTTTAATAGTATATTGTATTGAAATTATTTACCAAACTTTAAAACTTATTACGGTATGGGTATTTTATCTTGGATTCTTTTCGGCCTGATTGCAGGTGCAATTGCAAAAGCCTTACATCCCGGTAAAGATCCTGGCGGATGGATTGTAACCATTCTGATTGGTATCGCAGGTGCCTTCGTGGGCGGTTGGGTTGGTACTTTGTTGGGTTGGGGAACAACAGACGGCTTTAATTTTAGAAGCTTTGCTTTGGCAATTGCCGGCGCTGTTATTTTGCTTTGGATATACAGACTGGCTACATCTAAGAAAAGCTGATTTTAAAGACATAATCAGTAGGCAGCCACTTATTGCGAGTGGCTTTTTTTGTAGGAGGATCTCAAAACTATTGCCGGATAAAAATGTTATAGTATTTTCAATTTATAAGCTTTAAGCAGTATGAATTTTAAAAGCCAGGTCGTTCCTTATTCTCAAACCGGTTATTTTTCTGCTATAACAACAGATTATATTGAACAAAGTGAAAAACTTCGTTCTTTTTACGAATATATACCCTCCTGCACCAACCTGAAAGAGTTAATAGCTAACCGGGCTGTTTATAAAGGAAACAGGGATTTGCTGGCAGACGTGCTGGAAGAACAATACAAGGCGCTCGATACCTCCAACCCTGTACGAAATAATATACAGCTCCTGAGATCCGCAACCACTTTTACAATTACCACGGCTCATCAACCCAATATTTTTACCGGCCCCCTTTATTTTATTTATAAAATTCTTCATGCTGTTAAACTGGCAGCGCATTGCAAAGAACATTTCCCGCAATATGATTTTGTGCCCGTTTATTATATGGGAAGCGAGGATGCCGACCTCGATGAGTTGGGTCATATCCATTTGAATGGTGAAAAACTGGTTTGGCAAACCCCGCAAACCGGCGCCGTTGGGCGTATGACCGTAGACTCCGAAATGCTGAAACTGATGGACAGGATTTCATCTGAAATAGGTGTGCAGTTGCACGGGGAGGAAATAGTGACAGCTTTAAAACGGTTCTATTCCGAAGGAGAGCGGATACAGGACGCTACAACCGGTTTTGTAAATCATATTTTCGGGCATTACGGTCTCGTAGTGTTGATGCCCGATTCTGCGAAGCTGAAATCTTTGGCGATTGATTTATTCAAAGACGAATTGTTGAACCAGGTTTCATCCGGTCTTGTCCAAACCGCAGCTCAAAACCTGGAAGCCGCCGGTTATAAACCCCAGGCTCAGGGAAGGGATATAAATTTATTTTATCTGAAAGAGGATGGCGCAAGGCTGAGAATAGAGAAAAAATCAGATCGATGGGTGGTGCTCGATAGCGACATAAGCTTTACGAAAGATGAATTATTAACCGAACTGGAGAGAGAGCCACAGCGGTTCAGTCCAAATGTCATCCTTCGGGGCCTCTTCCAGGAGATGATTTTACCGAACCTGATTTTTATCGGCGGAGGAGGAGAATTGGCCTATTGGCTGGAGTTGAAGGGGATTTTTGCGCATTACGGCGTACCTTACCCCATGCTGGTGTTGAGAAATTCCTTCCTGGTATTAACTAAAGAGCAGGCAGAGAAAGCGTCAAAACTCGACCTGCAGCCGACCGATTTTTTCAAACCCAAACTGTATTTACAAAGTATCTGGGTTAAACGGCATTCGGGTAAGAACTTGCTGGTAGACGATGCCCTGCGAGATATCGACACGTTGTTCGGAAAACTATCTGAACAGGCGGGCGCGATCGATACAACACTAAAGGGGCATGTGTATGCGCTTCAAAAGCAACTGGAGAAAAAAATAATCAACCTGGGTAAGAAATTTTTACGTGCCGGGAAAAGAAACCATTCAGACGCGATGCGGCAAATAGAAGCCTTGCGCAACCAGTTGTTTCCTATGAACAATTTGCAGGAACGGATGGATAATATATTGCCTTATTATGCAAAATGGGGAGCTTCGTTTATCGATGCTTTGTATCATCATTCCTTTTGCCTCGAACAGCAGTTTCTTGTATTAACGGAAACCAGTCCCGAGCCCGACTCTTTTCGCCATGAGGACGGTCAGATTTAATCGAAAGAGTTATTATATCCTTTTTCTTTGAGATGGTTTACTTTGAAAAGCACTTCTTTTTCGAGATCAGCCTTATATTGTTCCACATTTTTTCCAATGGTTTCATTAGCCGTTCCTATGATCTGCGCTGCGAGTATACCAGCGTTTTTAGCCGCATTCAGGGCTACCGTAGCTACCGGTACTCCATTAGGCATCTGGAGGATGGAGAGCACACTGTCCCATCCATCAATTGAGTTGCTTGATTTTACCGGTACGCCAATAACCGGCAGAGGTGTAATAGAGGCTATCATCCCCGGTAAATGGGCGGCTCCGCCTGCCCCGGCAATAATTACTTTTAATCCTCTTTCTTTCGCTTTTTCTGCATAAGTTACCATCCTCAGGGGAGTACGATGGGCAGAAACTACCGTTAGTTCGTAAGTCACCCCCAGTTCGGTTAAAATATCTGCGGCGGCCTGCATCACATTGAGGTCGCTGTCACTACCCATTATTATTCCAACTTCTGCCATAGGCTTGCAAAGGAACAATAAAAAATTGAAAAGACGTTTTACTGATGCTCAAAATATATTACAAAAATTTTCATAGATAAAAATTGTATTTGCAAAAGGCTGTCTGCCTGATGGAAATTCATTTAATAATTGATAAACAAGCAGTTGTGATATCTTTTGTCTTTTTAGGAAAATGGTAGAAAGTTGCTAAAATGTTAAAGAATTCTTAAAATAAATTTTGTTGAAGTAAAGGCTTCCCGGCAGATGTAGCTTAGAAGTATTACGCAACCTTAAAAGCGCTATATGAAACACACACTCTCTCTTGACCGGCTCACCCGTATGGATGATTGCGAAGCCGCCCTGAAATTCGCCTGCCGGGAGCAGAAAACCCTTTTATGGAAAAAGCTGGGCCTTGAGCTGCAGATTGAGCGTCGCCTGGATAAGTTGGCAGCACTGGAAAGAACGCTCGGGGTCAAAAAGATGGAGGCAAGCATTGCTGGCGGTACTGCTTCCCAGATTCCCGAAACATCGCCGATGTACAAGAAGTATACAGATGACCGGGTGCGGTTGGAATGGGAGCTTGCGATGCTGGAGATTCGCATCAAAGCGTTAAAGCCCTCCTGGCTGCTCGAAAAGGAGCTTCGGCTGCAATGTATTGAAGCGGCGTTGCAGCAGGTATCGCTGTTGATACTGGAACTGGAAGCGCATAAACTGGTGCTGCAAAAGCAGGCTTCACAGGAGTTGGCTGTTGATTATCAGCCGCCCTTGCCTGTTGTGGATGCGCCAACCGGTAAACGAAAGCCTGCTTCGCCGCCGGTATCCCGCCTCCCGCCACCCACCTCGGCGGGCAGGCGGCGGGCAAGCTGGTTGGTTGATGCCCCTGCGGGCAGGGTAGAAGGCTTCTGGACGGGTTGAGTTGACCTATACAAAAAAATGTTAAATCGGGAATACGGGCAATATTCCGTACAATAATGCACTTCATTATGCGTTCTTATAAATCGTCCTGTCAAAATTCTTCCGCCCTCTAAAGAGAACAGATATTTTTTGAAATTTTTAAAAAGAACTTAAGCGCATGCAATTAAAAAGGTATTTGCGGCTACTGAGTCTTTGTGTGTTTTCAGTAGCTTTTATGTCGTGGACAATAAATAAAATAGAATCGGTTTCTGAACAAAAGAATAACAAAACAAACAGTCATTTTAACGCCTCACCCGCCGTCACTACAAGCGGAATAGCGTATGTGTACGACAGCCTTTTACTGGAGGAAAAAGGCTTGTCGCAGGATGCATTTAATTATGCTATACAGGGATTTGAACTATTAGAGGAAGACGGAGTGTTACAGAATGATTCTATTCTTACTATCATTGATTTTGACCAGCC
This sequence comes from Paraniabella yanshanensis, assembly GCA_040393015.1. Taxonomy (GTDB): domain Bacteria; phylum Bacteroidota; class Bacteroidia; order Chitinophagales; family Chitinophagaceae; genus Niabella; species Niabella yanshanensis_A. The sequence continues at coordinate 37,076 of JBEBUZ010000010.1, read as the reverse complement.
CAGCTACCAGAAACGGCTCTATGTAATAGACGTACGCAACTATAAGGTTTTGTTCCACACATTGGTTGCCCATGGAAAAAACACGGGTAAGGAAGAAGCGACCTCCTTCAGTAATACGCGGGAATCGAACAAAAGCAGCCTTGGTTTCTATATCACCGATGCCACTTATCAGGGCAGTAAAGGATATTCTTTAAAATTACGGGGATTAGAAAAGAATGTCAACAACAATGCTTATGCCCGGGCCATAGTGATGCATGGTGCAAAATATGTAAGTCAGTCTTATATCGACGCTCAGGGATATATTGGCCGCAGTTTGGGTTGCCCCGCCGTACCCGTAGAGTTTAACCGGGCTATTATCCAGACTATAAAAAACGGGTCCTGCCTTTTTATTTACAATAAGTCTTATAAGCCTTCTTTAACCCTGCAAATCGGGTAGAAAATTTTTAACTGCTTCTTACCTGATCTCGGTTAGTTTCATCCGGAAAAAAAATTTGTATTGCAATCTTTTACTGCTATATTTGCGATCATGAATCTGAACAATAATTTTTTTTGGTGGTGGCATAGAAACTCTTCAGGGGTATTGTGATGCCGTACATCGGAAAAGATGAATGATATACAAAAACCCCGGAAGTCCGGGGTTTTTTCGTGACTATTCTTTAACCTTAATCCGCCTTTGGCGCTTTTTTGAAAATATGCAAAGTGTAAAAATTAAAACGAAGGTGAGTTCCATGCTGGCAGACGTGTATACGCCGGTAGGTATCTATCTTCGTTTGCGCGACCGTTTCAGGGATACCATCTTAATGGAGAGTACCGACAATCATGTTTCGGAAAACAGTTGGTCATTTATAGGAGTAAATGCCATAGCCGGGATAGAAATAACCGATGGTAGCAGTATTGAACTGAAACTACCGGGTCAAACGGCCAGGAAAATAACCCTGGACAACGACAGGCATATATCGGACATTCTGGATGATTATATGCGCTTGTTTGAGGTGGAAAAAGGACAAAGTAAAGTGGCAAGCTTTGCGCAGGGGCTTTATGGATATACTTCCTACGATGCGATTAAATTTTTCGAAAATATACCGGGAGCCCGGTTTGTCGAAGATAAAAATGCGATTCCCCTGATGCGATATCGTTTGTACCAGTATGTGATTGCCATTAATCATTTTAAAGATGAGTTGTTTGTTTGCGAAAATGAGATCGAAGGAGTGGCGGGCGACCGGGAACTTCTGCTCTCCCTGATCAGGGGCAGAGACGTACCGGTATATCCTTTTGAAGCCGTTGGGGAAGAAACTTCCAATATGTCGGACAGTGACTTTATTGAAATAGTAAAAAAATGTATTGCACATTGCTACCGCGGCGATGTATTCCAGATTGTACCCAGCCGTCGCTTTCAACAGGGATTTATGGGTGATGAATTCAATGTTTACCGCGCACTCCGCAATATCAATCCATCCCCTTATTTGTTTTTCTTTGACTACGGCGACTATAAAATGATGGGATCTTCGCCCGAATCACAATTGATCATAAAAGATGGCAGGGCCATTTCCCATCCCATTGCGGGAACGGTAAAACGTACCGGCAACGACGAGCAGGATAAAGCCGAAACCATTCGTTTGGAGAACGATCCAAAAGAAAATGCCGAACATGTTATGCTGGTGGATCTGGCCCGTAACGATCTGAGCAGAGGCTGTACCGATGTAAAGGTGGATCATTTTCGGGAAACACATTTTTATTCGCATGTGATACACCTGGTAAGTGAAGTGTCGGGAAAAGTTAAGGAGTCTACCAGCTCTTTCGGACTTTTTGCCAAAACTTTTCCGGCAGGAACTTTAAGTGGCGCACCCAAGATAAAAGCCATGCAGCTCATCAGCAGTTTGGAACCCACGGCGCGCGGCTACTACGCAGGCGCCGTCGGATTTATGGGTTTTGACGGTAGTTGTAACCAGGCGATCATGATACGTACTTTTATGAGTCGCAACAATACATTGTTTTACCAGGCAGGCGCTGGTATTGTAGCTGCCAGCATTCCCGAAAGCGAATTACAGGAAGTAAATAACAAATTGGGCGCATTGAAAAAAGCCATAGTAGCGGCACAGCAAATTAATTAACTGATTTAGTTCTTAGTGAATGGTTGTGTTGATAACAATGAACCATGAGCAATGAACTATGAACAAATAAAAGACATGAAACTTCTTGTTTTTGATAACTACGATTCCTTTACCTATAACCTGGTACACATGGTGGAAAAAATACTGCATCAGAAAGCAGAGGTGTACAGAAACGACCAGATTAGCCTGGAGCAGGTAAAAGACTACGATAAAATAATTCTTTCTCCGGGGCCCGGCATTCCGGAAGAAGCCGGATTACTATTGCCATTGATAAAGGAGTACGCCCCATCCAAATCTATATTGGGAGTGTGTTTGGGGCAGCAGGCCATTGGAGAGGCTTTTGGCGGAAAACTGACCAATCTTTCCAAGGTGTATCACGGTATTGCCACATCCTGTCGCATTACCCAAGCCGAAGAATCCCTGTTTAAAGGCTTGCCCGAAAATATTGAAGTGGGGCGCTACCATTCCTGGGTGGTTTCGAAAGAAGGTTTCCCGGAAGAACTGGAAATAACAGCGGTAGACGATAACGATATCATCATGGCATTGCGTCATAAGACTTATGATGTAAAAGGTGTACAGTTTCATCCCGAAAGCGTACTCACGCCTCAGGGAGAACAAATATTAAGGAACTGGTTAGCAGAGTAATCACATGGTCTGACCGTCCCGGTCTGACCAGTTATACAAAAGAAAATGAAAAAAATACTGGGTTTATTATTTGAGCATAAGACGCTCGACAGGCACACAGCGAAGGAAGTATTGGTGAATATAGGTAAAGGCGTATACAACGAGCACGAGGTGACCGCCTTTATGACGGTGTTTTTAACACGCAGCATTGCCTTACAGGAATTACAGGGTTTTCAGGATGCCTTGCTGGAGCTTTGTGTGCGCGTGGATTTTGATGGTATGGATACCATGGATATTGTAGGCACGGGAGGCGATGGGAAAAACACTTTTAATATATCCACTTTGTCCTGTTTCATCGTGGCGGGTACAGGCCATAAAGTATCCAACAACGTTAATTACGGCGCCTCACCCATCTGTGGCTCTTCTAACTTCATAGAATCCCTGGGTTATAAATTTAAAAACGACGGCAACGCATTAAAAAGAGAACTGGAAGAAGCTAATATTTGTTTTTTACATGCGCCCATGTTTCACCCCGCTTTGAAGAATGTAGGACCGATACGCAAGAACCTCGGTATACGCACTTTTTTTAATATGCTGGGTCCCCTGGTGAATCCGGCTTTTCCAACTTTCAGTATCATTGGAGTGTACAACCTCGAAATGGCCCGACTGTACAGCTACTTATTACAGCAGCAACGGAGGCGCTTTGCTATTGTACACGGACTGGATGGTTACGATGAAATATCGCTGACCGGAGATAGCAAGTTAATTACACAAACCGGGGAAAAGGTCTTGTCGGCAACGGAACTCGCCGGCATAGAAATACAACCGGAAGCCATCAGCGGAGGTGAAACCATTGCAGAGGCAGCGGCTATTTTTAAAAATATTATTTCCGGACAGGGTACTCAAGAACAGGAGGCGGTAGTGTTGGCCAATGCCGCCGTTGCGTTGCAGGTGACAGCCGCCTTTGATACTTACGAAGAAGCGTTCGATGCCGCTGCCGAAAGCTTAAGAGCCGGCAAGGCAAGAGCCAGCCTCGAAAAACTGATTTCATTACAATAAAATTTCCTGATTGTAAAAGTACAAACAGATAATGATGAATATTCTCGATAAAATAGTAGCCCATAAGAAAACGGAAGTAGCAGCACGAAAATCGGCTGTATCGTTTAAAGAGCTGGAAGCCCGACCCGGTTTTTCTCTTCCCGCACTCTCTCTTTCGGAGGCATTATTAAAGGAAGACAGTACCGGCATCATCGCAGAGTTTAAAAGAAAATCACCCTCCAAAGGCTTTATTAAAGAACATGCCGACGTAAAAGCAATCACGGAGGCTTACACAAAGCATGGCGCCGCCTGTTTGTCGGTACTTACCGACATCGATTTTTTTGGTGGATCTGATGAGGATCTGATAGCAGCGCGGGCCAACGATATACCCATCCTTAGAAAAGATTTTATAGTAGACGAGTACCAGATACTGGAGGCCAAGTCGATTGGTGCAGATGTGGTATTGCTTATTGCTGCTTCCTTAACGCCGCAGGAAGTAAAACACCTGGCTACATTTGCTGCATCAATCGGTCTGCAATCTATTTTGGAACTTCATGCCGAAGAAGAACTGAACCATATTTGCGATGCCACTCCGATTGTAGGCATTAACAACCGCGATCTGAAAACCTTCCAGGTGGATATAGATCGAAGTTTGCGTATGGCGGAAAGACTGCCGCCTGAAAAGATTAAAATTGCCGAAAGCGGTATCGACAAGATAGAAGACATATTGCTGTTTAGGCAAAATGGCTTCAAAGGGTTTTTAATAGGCGAATATTTTATGCGGCAGCCCGACACCCCAACGGCTTTCGGAGATTTTGTAGCCCAATTGACAGCGGCATCATGAAAAAGCTAAGAATAAAAGTTTGTGGCATGACCCTGATGGAGCAGGTGCATCAACTGGCAGAGCTGGGAGTGGACTATGCCGGCTTTATTTTTTATGAAAAGTCACCGCGGTTTGCAGGACGAAAAATAAAGGCAGAGGAGCTGAAGGAGGTGAAGAATTTACAGAAAGTAGGTGTATTTGTAAATGAGACAGAAGATAACATCCTGGCCAGGGTAGAACAGTTTGGGTTGAACGCCGTACAGCTTCATGGCGACGAAACACCAGCTTTATGCAACTCGCTAAGAAAACGGGTAGAAGTTATTAAAGCTTTTCGGATAGGGGGCGAAGAAGACCCTCGCGTGCTTACAGTGGACTACAAGGGCCAGGTCAATTATTTTTTGTTCGATACTATGGCTGCGGCGTACGGCGGAACAGGAAAAAAATTCGACTGGTCGGTTTTGGATAGGGTAAGCCTTTCTGAACCCTATTTTTTAAGCGGAGGGATCGGTTTGACGGATGTAGAACAGGTAAAATTATTTACCGAACGGAATGATGTTTTTGCATTAGATGTGAACAGTAGATTTGAAACGGCTCCGGGAGTGAAAGACATGAATAAGATAACAGAATTTTCCCGGTTGATAAATGAATAGCGTATCTTTCAACACATCAACTTTATGCCCGAAATCAGAACCATAAATGTTACGAGATATGTAACTCCTTTGCGCGAAGGAGGGTCGTTGCCGGCGATAGCGGAAGGCGATGATGGGTTTCTGTATGCGGTTAAGTTCAGAGGCGCCGGGCAGGGACCAAAAGCATTGGTAGCAGAGTTTATAGGAGGCGAAATAGCCCGTGCCCTGCAACTGAAAGTGCCCGAGATTGTATTTGCCAGGCTCGACGAGGCCTTCGGGCGTACCGAACCTGACGAAGAGATTCAGGATTTACTGAAAGCCAGCAAGGGCTTGAATATTGCGCTACACTATTTAAGCGGAGCTATTTCCTTCGATCCCGCTGTTGCCGAAATAGATGGGTTACTGGCTTCAAAAGTGGTGTGGCTGGATGCTTTTTTAATGAATATGGATCGTACTGCCCGCAACACCAATATGCTGATCTGGTACAAGAACCTTTGGCTTATTGATCATGGCGCCTGCCTGTACTTTCATCACAACTGGGAAAACTGGCCCACCCAGGTAAACAGCGCTTTTCCACTGATCAAAGACCATGTGCTTTTGAAAAATGCAGCTTACCTCGAAGAGGCCGATAAAGAAATCAGGCAAATTCTCCACCCAGGTATCCTGGAGGATATCGTAGAAGCCCTGCCGGAGGAATGGCTGCAATATGAAGAGGCCAATAGCAACGCGAAAGAGGTAAAACAGGTTTACAAAAAATTTTTAAGCACCCGTTTACAGAATACTGCTATTTTTCTAAAACAAGCTGTTGATGCACGATCTGCAATTATATGAGTATGCGGTAATACGCGTTGTGCCCCGGGTTGAAAGGGAGGAATTTGTGAATGCAGGGATTATTTTGTTTTGTAAAAAGACCGGATATATAGGTTGCCGGATTTATCTGAATGAACAAAAACTGAGATGTTTCGACAACAAAATAGATATTGATTTTATCGAAGCCAATCTGTCGGCGTTTGAGCAAATAGCACTGGGAAATATGCAGGCCGGCTCGCCCATTGCTCTCCTGGATGCAGCCTCGCGTTTCCGCTGGCTCACTGCTACCAGGAGCACCATCATTCAATGCTCCAAAGTGCATCCCGGCCTTACGGGTAACCTGGAATTCGCATTGGATAAACTGATGAAGGAAATGGTTTTATAAAGAAATCTTTCTGATGAAATAATTTTCGGGGAAAGCAAGAACTGGATCGATGTTTTTATCAAATAAACCAAAAACGGTACTGCCACTGCCGCTCATTAATGCAAAGGCGGCGCCTGATTCGTATAACGCCTGTTTAATCCTTGCAATGGCCGGATGATGATCTGCTACGATGGCTTCAAAATTATTGGTAATATAATTTTTCCATTGCGCAACGGGTTGTTTCAGCGCTTCCATTAAGGGCACTTCCGGGAAGGTCGGTTTGACTTTCCCGAACGCATGGCGCGTTGAAACAGCAATACCCGGGTTTACAATGACGATATTGTAGGCGGAAAGATCGAGAGTTATCTCTTCCATTATTTCTCCGCGACCCAATGCGAAACAAGTTTTGTTAAGAACAAAGAACGGACAGTCGCTGCCCAGCTGTAGTGCATAAGACCTCAGTTGCGGAGCGGTTAATCCTAATTGAAATTTATCATTCAAAGCCAGCAGCGCATAAGCGCCATTCGCACTGCCTGCTCCTAAACCACTTCCCACAGGAATATTCTTTAATAAATAAAAATGAACCGGCCGAAGATCGGGGAAATCGTGTTTTAAAAGCTGCCAGGCGCGATAAACAATATTATCTTCCGGCTTTCCAGGGATTGTTTGTCCGCAAATGGTAATGCCGGTTATATCCGAATCTATCAATTCCAGTACATCGAAAAGCGGTACAGGCAAAAATACCGTTTCGAGGTTATGATACCCATCGTCCCGTTTCCCGGTGATGTATAATCCTATATTTATTTTGCAATTTGAAAAAACTACCAAGCGGATATTGATATTAAATGGAGTAGATAAAGGATTGAAACCGGTCTTAAGCGTGCAGGATAAAGCGAACAGCAGGTTACTTCTTTCGGCTATTTAGTTCGTCCCTGATGGCAATAGCTTTTATATAATCCTCACTTTCCAGTACCTCGTTAAGGAGTTTGTTCAACTCGTCTATACTCAGGCTTTTTAAATTGTTATCTTCAGTGTGTGTAGCGGCCGTTTCCGCAGGAACGGTTGTTTCAGTCGGAGCCTCTCCCTTGTCGTCCATTACAATTCCCGCATTGTTTAAAATATTGTCGTAGGTATAAATAGGACAACCGAAGCGAACCGCAAGCGCTACGGCATCCGAGGTGCGACTGTCGATTTCAATGGTATCGTGTTCGGAAGAGCAAACTAATTTGCTGAAAAATATGCCCTCCTGCAGATCTGAGATAATAATTTCATGAAGATCGATTGAAAAAGCTACCATGAAATTTTTCATTAAATCATGCGTGAGAGGGCGGCTGGGGTTCATTTTTTCCAGTGCAACAGCAATCGCCTGGGCTTCGAATCCCCCAATAACAATCGGAAGCCTTCGTAAGCCATTCACTTCGCCCAATACCACGGCATAGGAATGGGTTTGGGTAATACTGTGTGAGAGTGCTACAACCTCAAGTTCTATTTTTTTCATAAACCGGAGCACGAAACTAAGGATTTTCTCTCATTTTACTGCTTCGGGGGCATTGTTTTGGGTCTGTCTAAAAATGCGGGCAGGGCTCTAACCCCCCGATCAATTAGATTTCAATGCCTCGGTAAGTTTAGGCACTACTTCAAACAGATCACCAACGATTCCATAGTCCGCCGCTTTAAAGAAGGGGGCTTCGGGATCCTTATTGATTACCACGATTACTTTACTGCGGTTAACCCCTGCAAGATGCTGTATGGCGCCGGAAATACCCACGGCTACATAGAGGTTGGGCGCAATGGCCCCGCCGGTTTGTCCCACATGTTCGTTATGCGGACGCCAGTGTGCATCGGCTACCGGACGACTACAGGCCAGCGCGGCATGCAGCTCTTTGGCCAGGTCTTCGAGGATACCCCAGTTTTCCGGACCCTTTAAACCCCGGCCGCCGCTTACCACTATTTCAGCTTCGGCTAACGGAACTTCGCCCGTTTCCTTGTTAATGCCCGTTACCCTTATTTTAGGGGTACCAACGGTTACATTCAATTCGGATATTTCTGCGGCACCCTCTCCGGCTTCAATCTTAAAAGAATTGGGGCTCAGTGAAATGATTTTTATCGGCGTATTAATACTAATATCAGCAAATGCTTTACCTGAGAAGACGGTTTTTCTGACCACAAAACCATTATTGGTTTCGGGTAATGTTACGGCACCACTCACCAGCCCGGCTTTCAATTTCGCAGAAACCCGGGGAGCTACTGCCTTGCCATCCGTATTATTGGAAAACACCACTACAGTAGCCCCTGTTTGTTCCACCGCCTGCGTGATTATATTGGCATAAACCTGCGCATCGAAATGTTTCAACAGGTCATTTTTCACCTGGTGAATTTTGGTTATACCATATTTTCCTAAAGCCGATAAGTCTTCGGTAACAGGCGCCACCACAAGCCCTTCCGCGGCCAGGTTTAATTGTTTGGCCAGGCTGCTTCCGTAAGTAAGTGCTTCCAAAGATGATTTCTTTACGCTGCCGTCTTCGGCTATATCTATAAAAATTAATACTGACATAATAAATAAATTAACATTGAGGAGTGAAGGGTGACTGGAAAACCGGGGTTAAACCGTATTAAATAACTTTGGCTTCGTTTCGCAAAAGATTTACCAACTCTGCTACATTATCGGGATCAATCAGTTTTACACCCGCTTTTGCCGGCGGTAGGCTGAATGCGGCTACATGCGTCAGTGACTCGGCCGCTATCGCCTCTACTACTTTCAACGGTTTGGTGCGGGCCGCCATAATACCCCGCATGTTAGGAATGCGCTGTTCGGCCATGCCTTTATTGCAACTTACTACAAGGGGAAGATCTGCCTCACAAATTTCTTCCCCACCTTCTATCTCGCGGGTAACCGTTGCGGTGGTTCCCGATAGTTCAAATTTTGTCGCCAGTGAAATATAGGGTAAATCCAATAGTTCTGCTACCATTCCGCCTACCGAACTTCCGTTGTAGTCAATGGTTTCTTTACCAAGCAATACCAGGTCGTAGGAGCCTTCTTTTGCTACTTCAGCAATTTGCCTGGCAATTACAAAGCTATCCTGGCTTTCGGTATCTACACGAATAGCTTCATCGCCTCCCAGTGCCAGCGCCTTCCGTATAATAGCATCCGAATCGGCCGTACCAACGGTTACCAGGTGAATGGTTACCGACGGATCTGCCTCTTTTAATTCAATAGCCCTTACTAATGCATAGTATTCATCGTTGGGATTAATGATCCATTGCACACCATCGGCGTTAAATTTCGTGTTGTTATCCGCGAAGGTTATTTTTGCAGTGGTATCGGGCGTTTTACTGATACATACTAATATTTTCATGTGACAAAATTTTAAAAAGGTTGTTTATGCAACTAAAACAAATATAGGATTTATTGTTAGAAAAAGGACCGCTTTAACCCTTATTATGTCAAGAATTGATCAGATACAAGAATTATTAAAGGAGAACCCGTCCGACAGCTTTTTAAAGCATGCTCTTGCACTGGAGTATATTAAATCAGGAGAGGATGATGCGGCCCGACTGGTCTTTGAAGAGTTGTTGGCGGCCAACCCCACCTACGTGGGAAGTTATTATCATTTGGCTAAATTATTGGAAAGGCAGGGTCGGGAGGAGGATGCGATCAAAGTGTATGAAAAAGGAATGGACATCGCACGGGAATTAAACGATCAGCATGCTTTTAATGAATTGAAAGCGGCCCACGAATATTTGATTTTTTAGCGCTTGTATCAAATAACGGATCGGGGTTTTAACGTTGCCCAATCCTTAACAATGCTAACCTGTTTCAAGATACTTTTACTCACCGGTAAAAAATTAAAGTTTGAAAGAAGATTTTCTGTCATTTATCAATAGTTACCATCTTTTTACAAACAAGGATCGCCTGCTTGTTGCAGTGAGCGGGGGGGTAGATTCGATTGTACTCTGTCATTTGTGTAAAGAAGCAGGCTTTACATTTGCGATTGCTCATTGTAATTTTCAGTTAAGGGGAGAATTGAGCCTGAGAGATGAAAAATTTGTAGAAGCGCTGGCAAAGCAAATGGAGGTTCCCTTTTACGCAGTAAGGTTCGATACAAAGTCTTATGCCTTGCAGAACGGATTGTCTACACAGGAAGCTGCCCGTATTCTTCGTTACGATTGGTTTGAAAACCAAAGAAAGGAGAAGGGCTATGATTTTATTTTAACCGCCCATCATGCCGATGACAATATAGAAACGGTTTGCATGAATTTTTTCAGAGGAACAGGCATTGGCGGTTTAGCCGGTATAAAGGTTGTTAACGGAAAAGTAGTCAGGCCCCTGCTATTTGCCCGACGTGCCTCCCTTGAAGCCTATTTAAAAGAGAATCAACTGTCGTTTGTACAAGACGATTCCAATCTTCAGAACGACTATACAAGAAATTATTTCAGAAATACCTTATTGCCCCAGCTTAGCAAGGTTTATCCCGCTGTGTTAAATAATCTGTTGAACAATATAAGCCGGTTCAAAGATGTGGAAATGCTTTATCGCCGCGAAATTGACAGGCAACAAAAAAAGCTGCTGTTAAAAAAAGGCGAAGAGTTTCTTATTCCCATTTTGCTTTTGCAGAAAACGCCGGCCTCGGGAACGGTGCTTTTAGAATTGGTAAAAGCTTTTGGGTTTAAGGCCCGGCAAATCCCGGAACTAATCAGTTTACTGGATAGCCAGTCGGGTAAATATATACAATCTTCAACGCACCGGATCTTAAAGGACAGGAAACATCTCGTTATTTCTGCTCTGAAGGAACTACCCTCCACTGCCGTTGTGATGGAAGAAGAGGGTACCTATACTTTTTCCGGCGGAACCTTGCTTCTGAAGAAAGGTAGCCCCGGCAATATATCTCAAAATGAAAGGGAGGCCTTCGTAGATGCAGCCCGTATTCAATACCCTCTTATCTTAAGACCCTGGCGCACCGGCGACTATTTCTACCCCCTGGGCATGACTAAAAAGAAGAAGGTTTCAAAATTTCTCACTGATAAAAAGCTATCGCTGGCCGAAAAAGAAAAAGTGTGGGTGGTGGAAATGAATAAAAAGATCGTTTGGGTGGTAGGATACAGAATTGATGACCGGTTTAAAATTACGGATAAGACTGATAGTGTTCTGATCATGACAATAGAGCAAAAATAAAAAACCCGCCGGAAAGCGGGTTTAAACATAAATATTTCTACTATTAATTGCTAAACTTATAAGCTGTATTGGTTTTATACACTTCGCCCGGTTTTAAAGTAGTGCTGGGAAAATCGGGTTGATTGGGAGAGTCGGGAAAATGCTGGGTCTCCAGACAAAAGGCAGTACGGTAGTCATCCCTGGTGCCGTACTTTAAAGACCGGGTACTTTTCATGAAATTTCCGCCGTAAAACTGTAAACCCGGCTCAATAGAATATACTTCCATTACAATACCGCTTTTATCTCCTTTTACCTCGGCTGCTTTGCGGTAACCCGATCCGTTGATAACGAAATTATGGTCGTATCCCTGCCCGTATTCCAGTTGCGTATTTTTTTCATCTACCCGCGCGCCAATGGCTGTGGGTGCGGTGAAATCAAAAGGTGTGCCTTTTACAGTTTCATTTTTACCTAATGGAATCAAGGTTGCATCAACCGGCGTATATTCATCGGCATTTACCTGTAAGATATGATCGTTAATAGTGCCGCCGCCGTTCAGGTTGAAATAAGTGTGATTAGTGAGGTTGCAAACCGTCGTTTTATCGGTAGTGGCTTCATAGTCTATTTTCAATTCCTTGTCGGAAGTAACGGTATAAATTACTTTAACAGTCAGGTTGCCGGGGAAACCCATCTCGCCATCTTTCGACAGGTAGCTAAGCTGGAGGGAACTATCGCTTAACTGTTTGGGATCCCAAACCACGTTATGAAACCCGTTGGGGCCGCCATGCAGGGTATTGGGGCCATTATTCTTAGGTAATTTATATGCTACCCCATCCAGGGAAAATTTACCACTTCCAATCCGGTTGCCGTAGCGGCCAATAATAGCGCCAAAATAATCTTTGGAGGTATACATGTCTTTATAATTGCCCGAGCCTATCACTACATCCACCATTTTACCGTCTTTATCGGGTACAAACAAGTTAACCAGCCTGCCTCCGTAATTGGTAACCGAAGCTTCAATACCCTTATTTCTTAAATAAAATATGCTAACCATTTTTCCGTTCAGGGTATCACTGAAAGCATTGTTGTCCACCAGGGTTACTTCGCCATTGTCGGCATTGTCCGGTTCATTGGGGGCATCCGGGTCAGCGTTAGTTTTCGGTTGGGTTTTACACGAGTATGCCGCAAGTGAAATAATGGTGGCAAAAAAGAAGAAATACTTTTTCATTTAACGATGTTTAAAAATTAATTTTCTGATGATTGAATGGATGTTTAAAAACAGGCAGTTAAATTATGGAAAATAATTGACTCTTTGACGGTTAAAGAATAATTGTTATTTTACAAGTTATTCTTTTATACGATGAAAAAATTACCGGAAATAGTGGAAACAGAAGATGGTAGTCATACACTAAGGCTGCCTGATAGCGATGTTACTTTTCACTCCCTGCGAGGAGCAATGACAGAGTCCCGGCATATATTTTTAGATGCCGGCTTGCTGTATTTCCTGAAAAATAATCCACAAAAAAAGCCCGTTTTTGTTTTTGAAGTGGGATTTGGCACCGGGTTGAATGCGTTGTTGACGGCGAAAGCAGCCACACAAAACGGCAGAGATGTTATTTACTATGGTATTGAAAAATACCCCCTGCCGGTTGAGATTTATACAAAACTTAATTACTCCCGGATTTTAGGGGAGACCGAGTTGTATAAGACGATTATGCAAACCGGCTGGAACCAGGAATTGTTTATCCGCCCTTTTTTCAAACTGAATAAAATAGCGGCCGACTTTGAAACATATCAATTCCATAAACAGTTTGATATTATTTATTTTGATGCTTTCGCTCCTAACGACCAGGAAGAAATGTGGACAGGGTGGCTTTTTGAAAAAATATTTAATGCCCTCCATACAAACGGGATATTGGTAACCTATTGCTCAAAAGCAGAGGTGCGCCGTGCAATGGCCGCTGCAGGATTTGTAGTAGAGAAAATTCCCGGCCCGCCGGGGAAAAGAGAGATAGTAAGGGCGATAAAAAAGGATTGATAGCGACCGGTAAAGGGAGAGATCAACCCTGCTTTATATCGGGCGCTTTCCGGTAAAATTTATGGATGAGTTTTTTGATTACCCAGTAAAAAGCAAACAGAAAAAAAATCGCCATCAGAATCGGAATAACGAAAGCAAGAATGGATCCGCCAACGGCTGCAGTATTTTCACCGGTAGCCACCACTGCATTACCGGTACCCAGCGTGGTTTTACTGCTAAATAATCTCAGCAAACCGGTGCCCGAGGCCACGAGCCCGGCTCCTCCGCCTCCCGCTACAATTCCCAGCGTCCATTTCATCCACTCGTTATCGATAGGTATAACCGAAGTGGCTAATAAAGTACCGGCTACAGCAGCGAGCGGGGCGGCAATAGTATCTAAAATGTTGTCAATAAATGGAATATAATACCCAACGATTTCGAATAAGGTGGCGGCTCCCAGGGCTATCAGAGCCGGCGTAGTAGCCAGCCAATCAAAACTATCCGAAAATTGGAAGATGTCAAATCTGGCAGCGAGGCCGGCTACCAGCATGGGTACAAAAACCCTGAAACCGCAACAGGCGGCCAGGGCAATACCGAGAGCAGCGGCAGTGATGGTTTGAATATCAATGTTCATTTACAATCAATAACTTTTATTTGTATTATAAAGTTAACTCAATTCGTTAATATTGGTTTATTTTGACATAGGTATTCAATTAGTATCAATCGGTGCGGGATGACGGAAGAAAGAATTACAAGATTGAAGGATGTGATCGCCAGGAGGCAGTTCGGGCTGACTGTGGTATTGGAGAATGTCTTTGATCCGCATAATATATCGGCTGTAATGCGCAGTTGTGACGGGGTTGGGGTGCAGGATATCTATGTACTGAATACAAAAATTCCCCGGCATAAGAAATGGGGTTTCAGAAGTAGTTCCGGGGCCTATAAATGGCTTTCCGTACATCAGTTTAATGATCCGGCTACCTGCTTTGCGGTACTCAGAGAGAGGTATGAGAAGATATATACAACTCGTTTCACCGGGGGTGCCCGCGATCTTTACCAAATGGACCTGACAAAAAGCACAGCGCTGGTTTTCGGTAATGAGCAATCGGGGGTGAGCGATCATGTTTGTGAAATGGCGGACGGGAACTTTATCATTCCCCAGGTGGGAATTATAAAATCACTCAATATTAGCGTGGCCTGTGCAGTAACGCTTTACGAAGCTTACCGGCAGAAATCGCTGGCGGGGCATTATGAACAGCATAACCGGGATAGTGAATACAAATTAAAATTGGAACGTCAATGGGGTGTGTAAATACAAGGTATTCCCGGGATATAAACACAGGTATACATAATAAATACTTAATTAAGGAATGAACTGGTTTAAAAAGAAGCTGCAACAATTATCTGAAAAACTGAATGCTGATGAGGAATCTTCTTTTCGCAACGACGATGCCGGTAGGAAAAGACTGGCAGGTAAAGGCGGGACAGAAACTTTGGACAGATCTGCGAAGGAAAGGATGCCGGACAATATCGAGGAATTGAAGGAAATAATCGTCGGCGCTATTTCCCAGGCAGTAAAAATGCTGGCTTATGGCCAAACGGTGGTTTCGGGTCTGGCCTTACATTCCCGCTATGCGGACAATGCTGTTGAAAATGTGGGCTTACAGGTACTTGCCAAAGATCCTGATTTTTTGAAGCAGATCCGGCGTACTTTGAAGAGCAAGGGAGTTAAACATAAGGAAGATTTAAGAATAGAACTGATACAGGAGTCGGAATTAACAGACAAAGTAACCCGAATTCTTGATGGGGTGGGAGTAGAGGTACTGACACCTACTGAAATGTTAAGGAACGTAAATGCCAGAATAGTAGCCACGGAAGGAATTACCTGGGAGGCTGAGTATATACTTGAATCGACCGGTAAAACGTATTTTATTGGCCGGGGCAAAGATCCCAAAATAGATAATGGTCCCAGGATGCACAACGATATTGCTTTTATTAGCGTAGAAGAGAAAAATGAGGAAAAATACAAGGTCAATAATTATGTAAGCCGCTCCCATGCCTATATAGTATTCGACCGCGAGCTGGGGGCGTTTACAATATATCGTTCCCGGTTCTTGAGTAACCCTTCACACAAAATAAAGATATTTAACGCGGGATTAAATGATTTCACAGGTGTAAGCCTCAATCAATCAACCGTTCCTCATGTGCTGAAGAATGGCGATAGTATTTGTTTAAACGATAAGATAGTGCTTGAATTTTATTTAATCGATTAGTTTTATTGAATGACAGAACTGGCAACGGCATACGATATATTGAAGGTACTGGGCCATGGTGGCTTTTCGGCAGTATTCAAGGCTCGTAGAAAAGCGGATGGCAATATTGTTGCGCTAAAGTTGCTGGACCTTAGTATCGAAAATGTGGAAGCTAAGGAGTACCGCGATTTTAAAGAAGAAGTAGATATCCTCAAAAAGCTCGATCATCCTAATATCGTAAAGGTTTATAATGAAAATATCCTCGATCATAAACCTTCCCTTGAAATGGAATATTTAGATGGGGAAACCCTGGAAGCCATTTTAAAACGCGAAAGATATTTCTCCATTGAAGATACGCTCGACCTGGTGGAACAAATTGCAGATGCTCTGAAATATTGCCATCACTACTATATTCCCGGCGAATTATCCCAGCATACCGATTCGGCTTTGCTGCGAAGGAATGCAATTATTCATAACGATATCAATCCGAAAAATATTATAAGGGTAAAAAAACCGGAAGGCGGTCACCGTTATGTATTGGTAGATTTTGGATTATCATTTACCGACCCGAATGCTGTACGGCATAGCAAAAAAGAGGAGGGAATGGCAGAGTACAAATCCCCCGAAAAATGGAACGGCGAACGAGTGGATACGCCGTCCGACATTTATAGTTTTGGTATAGTAGTTTACGAGTTGCTGACCGGTTCGGTTCCTTTTCCGGTAAAAGACTACAAAATGACGGGAGAAATGATTCAGTTGGAAGAAAAGCATAAAAAGGCCACCGCTCCCGATATGTGCGAAACGCGGCTGGACACGATCAAGGCAAAAGAATTGATAACCACTGCCGACTGCGATATACCCGGGTGGCTGGAGATACTGGTTAAAAAATGTTTGGAAAAGAATCCGGCCGACCGGTTTAAAACAGGTCGCGAGTTGAGCCGGTTTTATTACGAAGGCCTGGAGGGGAAAATAGCAATACCTCCTACCAAAGACTTTGCACAGGTAATTGATATCGACCCGTCTGCGCCGCCCCTACCGGGGGTATACCTCGAAGTGGTTCCCAATTTTCTCACGGCGGCTCAGCAGTATCCGCTCACCAGCGAGATTACCCGTATTGGCAGGTGGACAGATGCGGCTGGTACAATCCCGTCAGGAATTGCTATTAAAACGGCCGACAAATTTATTTCAAAGAATCATTGCCAGATTATTCGGAAGGAAAAGCCGGAAGGCGGGTATATTTATCAACTTGCTGATACAGGACCCAGCAAAAACGGCACTTTTTACAATACGGAAAAAAACACAAAACGTTTAGAACCCCATATTAAAGTAAACCTGAAGGACAAGGATTTCTTCTGGATCGGGAATACCAGGGTTATTTTTCATGAACCTTCCTGAGTTAGGAAAGCAGTTTTTGACGCAGCAAAAACTCCAATTGTTCATTTGTGAGCATCAGATTTTTGGTAAGGTCTTCTCCATTTTTTTTCATGGAATATAGCTCCAGCGCACTTTGAATAGTAGACCGGAGTTCCTCTTCTTCCCAGGGTTTTTGAATGTATTTGTAAATCTGTCCCTTGTTAATGGCATCTATAACCGCGTTGATATCGGCGTAACCCGTCAGCAATATCCTGATTATATCCGGATATTCGTCGATAATGGACGCCAGAAACTCAGTGCCGACCATTCCGGGCATGCGCTGATCTGTGATAATTACATGAATCTCGTTCCCCCTGAGTATTTCTCTTGCTTCAAAGGCATTCTCTGCCAGGAAGATATTGAAATCCCTTCTAAATACAGCTTTAAATGCATTTAAATTATGAATTTCATCATCGATGTATAGTACATTTGTGAATTGTTGGTATTCCACAACAAAGTATATTTACTTAACAAATTAAAGTATGCTCACTCCTATAAAGGTAGAGAAATCCGACTTACAAGGTATATATAAACCTTTACTTTTCAATTTAAAAGACCCTGGTGATAAAAAATCACTTGCTGTGTTATCTCATGAAAATGGCGACCTGGAGATACACGACACCATCACTACACAGCTCTCTGAGTTTGTAAAATTAAAGCATCCGGGGCAAAAACTGACAAAATCTGATGTCGGAACTTTAATACAGGAGCATTTAAAGGGTGTGACAGCAGAGGATTATGGGACATGGGTGTATTATCCCTGGTTGAAAAAAATAGTGCATACACTTGAAGAAGAAGATTTTATAGTGGTCAGAACCCATCGCAACATGTATAAAATCCACCCCGATGAAATTGGGAAGCTTTCTTCAAGAAAAATCGGTATCATTGGTCTTTCCGTGGGCCAGGCGATTGCTTTTACGGCCGCAACAGAGCGTATTTGCGGGGAAATGCATCTTGCCGACTTCGACTCTGTAGAATTGAGTAATATGAATCGCCTGCACGCGGGGATACAGGATATTGGCGTTTCAAAAGTGATTCTTGCCGCCCGGAAGATTGCAGAACTCGACCCTTTTATAAAAGTGACCTGTTTTACAGAGGGAATTCGTCCCGACGATATGGACGCTTTTTTTACCCAAAATGGGAAAATTGATATTTTGGTAGAAGAATGTGACAGTATTGACGTGAAAATACAAAGCCGCCTGAAGGCTAAAGCGCTGGGCATTCCGGTGGTGATGGATACCAACGATAACGGAATGATTGATATAGAGCGTTTTGATCTGGAACCGGCGCGGCCTGTTTTGCACGGCCGTATCCCGGAGCTGGAATCTCTTTCTTCTGAACAGATTTTAGAAAAACTGGGCAGTCTTACCGTAGAAGAAAAAATTGGATATCTTGCTCAAATGATCGGAATGGAGAATGTTTCAAAAGAGATGTTGTTTTCCCTCGGCGAAATGAATAAAACGATTACGGGCTGGCCGCAGCTTGCGTCTGCCGTAGCGCTGGGCGGAGCAGTCATTACCGATGTGTGCAGACGGATACTCCTCGAAAAACCGGTGAAGTCGGGGAGATTTTTTATTAATGTAGAGCAACTTACTCAATAAAGGTGCAAATCCACTGTCCATGATTCGTATCAGAACATTCAGAGCGCCAGACGACCCGGAAGCATGCGAAAAGTTTATCGCCGGCCACCGTACTTTGTTGGAGATATTCGGTATTACACAAATTACTTCCAACCGGCAGGATTGGGTAGACGATGAAGATACCATTGTTATCCTGGTGGAAGACAAGGATACAAAAAAAGTATATGGTGGAGCCCGGTTGCAAATGGCTACGGGCCAATATCAGCTGCCGATTGAAATTGCCCTGGGCAAATATGATAAAAATATCTACACTATTGTCTCCGAAGCTCGTGACAGAGGAGGTGCCAGTGAACTGTGCGGCCTTTGGAATTCGAGGGAAATAGCGGGGATGGGAGTAGGAAGCTATATCCTGTCGAGGGTGGGCGCCGCCATAGCAGCGCAACTACCCATCCGCAGCATTTTTGTATTATGCGCTCCGATAACGGTGAAAATGGGACAAAGGGTAGGGGCTGTAATCGAAACGGGTCTGGGAAATAACGGCTTGTTCTATTATCCAAAGGACGACCTGATTGCCACTGCCATGCAATTGCGGGATATCTACGATTTGAGCAGTGCGGATCCGGTTGAGAGGACAAAAATTTTGTCCTTGCGGGAGCAGCCCCACCAATTTATCGAGGAAACAGGACCGCGGGGTGTATATACAATTGAGTATGAACTGGCAATACCAAACTTACAGCCCGATGCAGGAAACTAAAGTACACCTCATATCGCTACTGCTTTTTTTAACAACGCTGTTGGGCGGTATCTTGTCTTCGGAAGCCCGGAGTAATCCTGGCAGTATGAGTATTGACACAGGGGTATACATACATCACGAAAAGGAAAGAATACTCAGTATTGAAGAAGCGGTGAATGCCCCTTATACCCGGCTGGATGATGGTATTATCAATTTGGGAATGCGTGAGAACGGGTTTTGGCTTCGTTTTTCCGTAACGAACCATTATCAGGAAAACCGGTTATTCCTGAAAGTAGCACAACCGGTATTGGACAGAATCAGCTTGTATTATCAGGACTCCGCGACCGGCAATTATATAGTTGAGCAACTGGGAGAATTCAAACCATTTGAGAAACGACCTATTCTTAACCCCAATTATATCTTTCCTGTAAATATATCTCCTCAAAAAAAACAGGAGTTCTTTCTGCATATCAGGACTATTGACCAGGTGCAAATGCCGATCACCATTGGAATGGCGGAAAGCATTTTTTATGATGAAAGTGAATCAGCCTTCATTTTTGGAATATATACGGGCATCATTGTCATCATGATGCTGTATCATTTAATGATATCCACTACCGTTAATGATCGGTCCTACCTCTATTATGTACTGTTTATTCTGGGAGTGGGTTTAACCCAGGTTACATTGAGAGGCTATGGGTTTCAGTATCTGTGGCCGGGCTTTCCGGATGTTGCCAGATACAGCACCCTTATTGTTCCTTTTTTCTCGGGCATTACCACCGCCGCCTTCATGAAACAATTTCTGCAAACCAAACGGCTTGTTCCGGGCTGGCATACAGGTATTAATATTTTTGTTGGCGCATACTGTCTTAGCTGTGTAACCGGTTTGTTTTTTAATATGGCCTGGGGACTCATGATATTACAGTTCACTGCTTTTTCCGGATCAGTGTTTAGCCTTGCTCTGGGCCTTGTGCTGGTGAGGAAAAAATTCCGGCCCGCTACTTTTTTCATGATCGCCTACTCGGTATTTCTGTTGGCTGTCATCGTGTACGTGCTCTGTAATTTTAATTTTCTGCCTTATAACCGGTTTACGGGATATGTTCTCGAATTGGGGTCTGCTATACAAATTATGTTGCTGTCGCTGGCATTGGCCGATAAGATCAATACCTATCGGCGCGAGCAAAGTGAGTCGAGAAAAGAAGCCCTTCGCATATCATTGGAAAATGAAAGATTGATTAAAGAGCAAAATGTGTTCCTCGAAGAAGAAGTAAAGAACCGTACAAAAGAATTAATTCAGGCCAATTCAGATTTGCAGCAGGCCATGATCACTTTGAAGAATACCCAGGCGCAACTGATTAATGCAGAAAAAATGTCATCCTTAGGGCAACTCACAGCAGGCATTGCTCACGAAATCAATAATCCGATTAACTTTGTGACGGCCAATATTAAACCGTTGCAGCTTGATATTCAGGATCTGAGGTCCATTATCGACCGATATGAACAGTTGGATATTACAGGAGATATCAAAACTCAGTTGGCGGCCATCGAGGCGCATAAGAACCGTTTGGATGTGGTGTATCTTCAGCAGGAAATTGATACCTTGCTTGCCGGGATCAGTGAAGGAGCAACCCGAACCGCAGAAATTGTGAGGGAACTGAAAAACTTCGTTCGGGTTGATGAAGACCAGATGAAGTCCACCGACCTTGAGAAAGGCCTGGATTCAACGCTTTTGATACTTAAAAACAAGCTCCCCCCGGATATGCGCCTGATAAGAGAGAAGGGCGGAATACCTCTGGTGGAGTGTATGCCCGGGAAAATAAACCAGATATTTATGAATATAATTGTGAATGCCATCGATGCAATAAGAATGAAAAAAACCGGTGACAAGGAGGGAGAATTGCGCATAAAAACCTGGACTGATGACCGGAATGTTTATATTTCCATACAGGACAACGGGATCGGCATGAGCGAGAGCGTTCGTAAGAATATTTTTGATCCGTTTTTCACCACCAAGGATGTGGGGGAGGGAACAGGACTGGGATTGGCTATTTCTCAAAGCATCATAAAGCACCATAACGGAACGCTCCGGGTGCAATCCATAGTAGGAGAAGGTTCTGAATTTATTATTAGTTTACCGGTAACACCACCCCACATCCAAAACTAAACCATCATGCCCTCTGTAAAAGTATTATATATTGATGATGAACCGTCCAATCTGGACTCTTTCAACGCCAGTTTCCGCAGGCTATATGAGGTATTTGTTGCCAGATCTGCAGAAGAAGGTTCCCGGGTATTAGAAACAACGCCCATTCATGTTATAGTATCTGATCAACGGATGCCGGGAATAACAGGAGTAGAGTTTTTTAAGAGCATTAAAGAAAAATATCCCGATCCGGTCCGCATCCTGCTTACCGGTTATACCGATGTACAGGTGCTGGCCGACGCCATCAATCACGGCGATATCTACCATTATATAGCCAAGCCCTGGAATAGTCTCGATTTACAGCAAAGTATAGCCAATGCTTATGAAGCCTATTCGGCTAAAGTAGCTTTAAAGGATAAGGTAGAAAGCCTGCAAAGGTCTAACGATGAACTCAATCGTTTTGTGTACAGCATTTCCCATGAGTTAAGGGCACCGCTTACTTCCGCTAAAGGGATTATTAACCTGATAAAATTGGAGGATCTTTACCATAGCTCAGGGAATTATTGGGAACTGATGGAGTCCTGCATAAAAGATCTGGACGACTATATCCATAATATTCTTGATTATTATAAAAACAGCAGGTTAGACGCCCAGACAGAGAAAATCGATTTTGCATCTCTTCTCTATAAGCTTATCGAACTTCATAAAAATGCTGATCCTGGCGGCGCCTTCATTCGTTTTAATACCGATGTAGTTCAGGAAGTTGGATATTGCGGCGATAAGTTCCGGGTTGAATTGATTCTCGGCAATCTGATTTCGAATGCCATCAGGTATCAGAATCCTTTGGAATCTCAACAGTGGATAGATGTAAAGATCAGTGTGTTCAGCGAATACGTTTTGATCAGCGTTGCCGATAACGGAATTGGCATCGAAAAAAAATACCAGGATAGAATCTATACCCAGTTTTTTCGGGCACAAACCGAAAAAGGGACGGGTTTGGGCTTGTTCATTGTAAAGGAGGTGCTCACCAAACTTAATGGAACAATCACATTGGAATCAGAGCCGGGAAAGGGTTCCAGGTTTCAGGTAACATTACCCAATAACTGTGGATAATATTATTAATAGATAAATCTTACCCCGATGTTGGAAAAACTTGGAGAACCAAGGTCAGTAATGCTCGTCGACGATAACCGGGTTGCACTGATTTTAAGTAGAAAAATTATTGAAAAAGCGAGGGTTTTCAAAGAAATAACATCCTTTCAAAGTCCTTCTAAGGCGCTCCGCCACCTTTGTGAAGCTGAGCAGGGTAAACATTTATTTCCCGACCTGATACTATTGGATATCCAGATGCCTGAGCTCGATGGCTTTGAATTTCTCACAGAGTTTAAAAAGTTTCCTCCTCAGTATCAGTCTTTTTGCTCCATATTTGTGTTAACCTCTTCTTATGATGATACCGATCTGGGAAAGATACGTGAAATGGGAAATGTTAACCAGCTATTGGAGAAGCCGCTCACGCTGGAAACCTTTATTTCGCTCATTAATGAGTTATACCCCGCCTACGACTATCCCATGCGGAACTATCGTAGTGTCCGCTAATTAATTCTTTCTATCGTTTTAGCGAAATCCGAAAAATCGGTAATCCTGTCGGTATTAATGAAGTCTGCTCCCAATCCTGATAAAATAGTCCAGGCTCTCTCAGTATCAGGTGCACCCCAGAAACGAACCGGTTTTTTAAGACGATGTGCTTTTTTTATTTCCCGTTCTAAAATTCCTGCAGATTCACTGTTCAAAGTATTTTGTCCGTTCCAACGGGAATATTTCTTAAAATTGGCGCTGAATAAGGCTATTTTTTTTAACACATTGCAACAAGGGTTCGAGATACATTGTTGCGAGATTTCTTTCCGGCTTAATATTTTTCCTTTCATGGGCTACCAATAAATCCTGCCCGGATAAAAACACATCTGCTTCTATGGAACTATAACCATGGTTATAGGCCAGCCAGAACGGGCTGTTTTGTTCGTAGTCGTTATGTGAATGACCCTTTACGATACGGTTTTTCTGCGCAGGTACAGGTTGTGCCAGCAGCAGGAAAATCGTACTGAAAATAAGGATATTTCTATATATACAGTTCATTTTGCAAACGATAAATGTATAGCAGATTTTTCAATCGGACAAAATCATATCTTTTTGCTATTTGTCGATTGTAAAACTGTGCGGATTATCGGCTCTTCACTGTTAAGAACCGAAAGCTACAATAAAGAAAAGTCAGGTGCGTTTGGGGGGTGCCCGCAAAAAAGTTGTCTATAATATGAAAGTTTAAGTGAAGAGGAGTGTGGAGATAGTTTTTTGAAAAATCTTGCCAAAAATTAAATAGAGTTAGATTGCTATAAAAGGCGCCCGGGCGGTGAAAGAGGTTCAGCTTGTGGCGTCGCATTTTTCTGAGATCAGGTCAACTTCCAATCAACAAATTATGAAAGCAACAGTGAGGTTTCTGTTTTTTTTAGTCCTGGTTTTTTTAACCGGGTCGCGCGCTTTTTCCCAGAATGGCATGGCGGATGCCGGTAAGAAGCCGGTAGAACACCGGGTCGGCAAAGAAGGCGCATCAACGGTGTTTTCCTATTATAATACTACACCCGAGAGTCCGGATGGTAAAACCATCGCCTATATAAGATGTACAAAAGAACCGTCGGCTGAGGCCGGGCGTGTACCTGGCGAGTTATGGGTTTGTAACAGGGATTTACAGCAGCACAGGAAGGTGGCTGATATAGCCCGTATTTCTGTGCACGATGGTGCAGAAGCGCAATGGATAAATAACGAACGGATAGCGCTGTTCGACAATATGAAACTACGCCTGATAGATGTTCATTCTGGTAAAGACCTTCTTAAAAAGGAGTTACTCGCGGCAGAAATGGGCCATGAAAGCTTTGACGGAAAAGTGCTTTTTTCCATTTGTGAAGGAAAGGTTCCGGGTGAGCCCGCTATTTATGAACTGAACGGCAACACCCAGGAACTGCGTACCGTTTTAAAACTGAAAGATCTTGCCTCCCTTCCCATTCCTTCGTATATGAATAAGGATTCGCTTTATCCTTTAATGAAATGGCAGCTCTCCCACCTGCAATATTCGCCGGATGGGAAAAAAATATGCTTCCGCATTGAGATGGGACCTAAAGGCAACAATATTTTGCTGGGAATTTGTGATGTGGATGGTTCAAACATAAAAGCCTGGATGAAGCCGCTTCATTTTATGTGGTACGATAGTGAATCGATAGCGGGGCATTTGAGCAATGAACCCGACGGCAGCTTGCCTGCAGTAAGAGAGAGACGCTATTCGCTTGCACGGTGGAACCTTGACGGAAAGATAGTGGAGGAAATGATGGCGCCAAGGGGAAACCACCTGGCCATATCTCCCGACAGAACCCGCTTCGTATCAGAATCTTTTTACCAAACCAACCCGGTAATAATGACTTTATATGGCAAGGGAAGGGCGCCGGTTGAAATTTGTCGTTTCGATCCTTTTGATCTTACCTGGAAAAAGAAATTTCATGTAAATCCTTCCTTTTCGCGAGACGGTAAGCGGATCTATTATTCACGCCCGGTAAATGAAAAGCACAACGGTACCTTTTTTATCGAAATAGATTAACATGTATAACCGCGATAAAAAGAAAAGAAGCGGGAGCACCGCTGCACGCACTATTATTATAGTAATGGCGATGCTGTTCTGCTATATTTTACCCCTTGCAGCACAGCGTATTTACCAGGTAGGGGAGGAAGGACGCTCTACAATATTTTCTTTTTATAACACTTCGCCCGAATGCCCCAATGGCAGCACCATTGCCTATGTACGCTGTATAAACGAGCCTTCTGGCGAAGAAATACTGGCTGCGGCAGAGCTTTGGGTTTGCAGCCGCGATCTGAAACAGCATAGAAAGGTAACGGATATTGCAGGAACCCTGGCTCATAACGGGGTAGAAGCACAATGGATAGACAACAACCGGATTGCATTTTTTGATAGCGGCCGGGTGCGTCTTGTTAATACTGATACAGGCAAAGATTTGCTGAAAAGAGAAATTAAAGCAGACGGTCTTGGGCATAATCCTTTTCAAAATAAAATATTGTACAATATTTATAAAAACGACGGCAGAGGAGAGCCGGGTATTTATGAGTTGGACTGTAACACGCTCCAATCGCGTTTGATTTTAGCTGTAACCGCATGTGCTAAGGCAAAGCTTCCCGGTTATCTGCAGGATGGCGATGCAGAGCCATTGTCCAATTGGCGGGCTCTTCACACGCAATATTCACCCGATGGCAAAAAGATCGCCTTTCGATTAGATATCGGTTCCTCAGAAAGGTCAAAACTATTGGGTATTTGCAATATTGACGGGACGGGTATCCGTGTTATACCAAAGCCACTTCATTTTTTTTGGTATGATAATGAATCGATCGTGGGGCATTTTCAGAACGGGCCAGACGGTAAGCGCCACCCGGTGCCAGAGCACCGGTTTTCACTAACGAAGTGGGATCTGAACGGTCATATCTTACAGGAAATGATGACGCCAAGGGGGAACCACCTGGCCATGTCGCCCAATAAAACGCAGTTTGTTTCTGAAACTTTTTATAAAACAAATCCCGTAATCATTAAACTGTATACTATTGGAAAATCGGAAACGCCGGTAACAATTGCCAGTTTCGATCCGTTGGGGGTTACCTGGGACCGCCGTTTCCATGCCAACCCTGCATTTTCGCGCGATGGTAAGCGTGTTTATTTCAGCAAACCATTGGATGAAAAATTTAACGGTACTTTTTATTTTGAAATTGAATGAGGATAATGAATATAAAAATAGCCGGTTTATTTGCCTGGTTTATATTTTTTGCCGGTATTGTAGATAGTAAATGCCAGCCGACGGAGAGGCTTAAAAATGTGCTGGTGATAATGACCGATCAACAATCTGCCGATGCTATGAGTTTCGTATTGGGCCGGCAATATCTTTATACGCCTAATATGGACAAGCTTGCTGCGGAGGGGATATCGTTTACGAATGCGTATTGTGCCAATCCGCTTTGCACGCCTTCCCGAACCTCCATGTTCACAGGCCGGTACCCGCATGAGTTGGGTATACAGGACAACGTGCTTACAAAGCTTGATCCGGAGTTATTTCCCTCAATGGGAAATATTTTTGCATCCAATGGGTACGAAACCGGGTATTTGGGCAAATGGCATATAGCATTGGCCCAGGCAGATAAAAAAGGCCATGGCTTTCAAACGATCATGCACACTAAAATGGGTGGAAGCGACAGCCTGTTGCCCGCAGCGGCAGCCACTTTCCTGCATCAAAAAAGACAAAACCCTTTTCTGCTCGTGGTGTCTTTCCTTAACCCGCATAATATATGCGAGTGGGCAAGGGATGAGGAGCTGCCCGACGGGCCTGTGGGAAAAGTACCGGCAGGGGCAGAGTTGCCGCCGTTGATAGCCAATTACCTGCCATCTCAAAAGGAAACGGATATAAACCGCGATATGCGCGCCGCTATTCACGCTAACCCTAAATTCCCTGTCGGAAATTTTTCCCATCTTAAGTGGAGAGAATACCGATGGGCATATTACCGGATGATTGAAAAGGTGGATGCCTACATTGGTGAAGTACTCGATGCTTTAAAAAGTTCGGGACAGGAAAGTAATACACTTGTTGTATTTACAAGCGATCACGGCGATATGCAGGGGGCACACGGGTGGAACCAGAAAACGGTATTTTACGAAGAATCGTCCCGGGTTCCTTTTATTTTGGCAGGACCCGGTCTGTTTCCCCAAAAAACAGCTAAACTTGTAAATACCGGCGTTGATCTGATACCGACAATTTGTGCTTATGCGGGAGTAAAGCCATTGGTCCGGCTTTCCGGCCATAACGTCCTCGCAAAAGATTGGAACGCTAAATATATTGTAGTATCTAACCGGTTGTCGGTAGGTAAAAATATTTTTCCCGGCCGCGAAAAATTTGCCCCCGAAGGGCGTATGGTTCGCAGTGCCCAATATAAATACTGGATTTACGACGAGGGTGAACAAAGGGAATCCTTATTTGATATATCTAAAGACCCGGGCGAGATGAATGACCTTGCCACACTTAAGGAATATAAAGCGGTGCTCGAACAACATCGTAAATATCTTAAAGACTGGGGAGAAAAATACGCAGACAATAAAATAAAGGAATTGTTTTAGTAAATTAAGATTTCAAAAAAAAGTTCAGAATATTAAAACTCAAAATTTATGAAAATAGGTGCTTTGCTTTTTCTTTTTTTGTGGTTCGGTTCGGGTGTATTTGCGGCCTCCGTTCCTCGCCCGCCGGCCAATAAAAAACCCAACGTTATTTATATACTCGCAGATGATATGGGATATGGCGATTTGAGCTGTTACGGGCAGAAGCGTTTTGCTACACCTAATATAGACAGGCTCGCCAAAGAAGGTATCCAGTTTATGCAGCACTATGCGGGTACTCCGGTTTGTGCCCCTTCGCGATCTGTATTAATGACCGGCCAGCATACCGGGTACACACCTATCCGGTCGAATAAAAGTGCGGGACCCCAGCCGCCTTTTCTGCCCGCTTCCACTATTACTTTGGCCGAAATTTTTAAACAGGCGGGCTATGCAACCGGCGCTTTTGGTAAATGGGGCATGGGTACCGTAGGTTCGGAAGGCGACCCGAATAACCAGGGGTTCGACGAATTTTATGGATTCAACTCTCAGGGACTGGCGCATAGCTATTATCCCGATTTTTTGTGGCATAACCAGCAAAAGGTAATACTGGAAAAAAACCATCCTGATAAAAAAGTCGAGTATGCACCCACGCTGATCCACGACCAGGTAATGCATTTTATCGACAAAAATCGGAGCAAACCTTTT
This sequence comes from Paraniabella yanshanensis, assembly GCA_040393015.1. Lineage (GTDB taxonomy): Bacteria > Bacteroidota > Bacteroidia > Chitinophagales > Chitinophagaceae > Niabella > Niabella yanshanensis_A. The sequence continues at coordinate 8,501 of JBEBUZ010000010.1, read as the reverse complement.
TTTATCTATTATCCCACCATTATTCCCCATGCAGAACTGGTAGCACCGGAGGCCTATATGGCAAAATTCAGGGGCAAATTTCTTCCCGAAAAATCTTTTAAGGGCGTAAGCTTAGGTGCTCCCAATTATAAAAAAGGAGGTTACGAAAGCCAGCCCGAAGGCCATGCGGCATTTGCGGCAATGATTACTTTATTAGATGACCAGGTGGGCGAAATACTCGATCGCTTAAAACAATACGGGATTGACAATAATACCATCGTTGTTTTTTCGTCAGATAATGGCCCGCATCTCGAAGCCGGCGCCGATCCCGACTATTTCAACAGTAACGGGCCCTGGCGCGGCTACAAACGCGATCTCTATGAGGGAGGCATACGGGAGCCCATGTTGGTGCGATGGCCCGGTCAGATTGCACCCGGCAGTAAAACCGACCATGTATCGGCCTTTTGGGACGTAATGCCTACAATTGCTGATTTATTGGGCTTGCAAACCCCGCCAAACACACAGGGCATCTCTTTTCTGCCCACACTCCTGGGAAAAGGAACTCAAAAAGAGCATGACTATTTATATTGGGAGTTCCATGAACGGGGTGGACGCCAGGCCGTGCGGAAAGGAAAATGGAAATACATTTCATACAATGTCCTGAACAAGGAAAAACGTACTACCGAGTTATATGATATGAATGCAGATCCCGGCGAAATTGAGAATATCGCCTCCAAACATCCTGAGATTGTGAAGGAAATGCAATTGTTGATGAACAACTCCCGCGTTGCAACGCCTCTATACCCTTTTATTGAAAATACACGATGATTAGATTTAAATTTCTTATTTCGGCTTTGTTAGTTTTGAGCCTGTCAACCGGGGCAAAGGCCGGTGATATTGATCTCAGTAAAAAATGGCCGGCTTATTGGATAAGCGCTCCGGATATACAACCCGCGGGATATGGTGTGTACCATTTTCGTAAAAAATTTCGGGTAGCCCGGGGCGTAGAAAAAATGCTGATCCATGTGTCTGCCGATAATCGCTACCGTTTATTTGTAAACGGTATTCCGGTAAGCCATGGACCTGCCCGCGGCGATTTTCTTCACTGGTACTATGAAACGGTTGATATAGCCCCGCATCTCAAAGAAGGTGAAAACCTTATTGCCGCCGTGGTTTGGAATATGGGAGAGTACAAACCGCTGGCACAGTTAACCCGTCGTACCGGCCTCATTGTACAAGGCGACTCGGAAGCAGATTCTGTGATAAATACAGATCAGAACTGGAAGGTGATGCGCAATCCGGCCTATGCTCCAGTTACTTCTTTCAATTATTTTGTAGGCGCGGCGGATAGCGTGAACGGCGCTGTCTACCCCTGGAAATGGGAGACGGTCCAATACAACGACGCAAACTGGAAAAATGCAGTTTTGCTCGAAAGAGGAACACCTTACGGTTCCTCCACCGGATATTCCTGGGTGCTTACGCCAAGAGACATACCACAAATGGAGGAAACAAAACAGCGAATGAAGCGGGTTCGCCGGGCTCAGGGAATAAAGGTTGCCGGGGGCTGGCCCTCTCAAACGGGAAAGTTCTTAATTCCTGCAAATAAAAAAGTAACGCTGTTGATAGACCAGGATTTTCTAACAATGGGCTACCCCGAGCTTTTAGTAAGCGGCGGAAAAAATGCGCGCATCAGGATGAGCTATGCCGAGGCTTTGTTTAAAGACAGCGTAAAAGGAAACCGCAATGAGGTACAAGGGTACGATATGATAAAAGCTCCTTCCGATTATTTTATTGCAGACGGAGGCAGGCAGCGTTTGTTCAGGCCTTTGTGGTTTAGAACCTGGCGCTATATTCAGATGGAGATAGAAACAAAAAAAGATCCTTTGCAAATAGAGGACCTTTACGGGGTGTTTTCTGCTTATCCTTTTAAGGAAAATGCTTCCTTTGAAAGCAACGACGGGGATATTGATAAGATATGGAAAACCGGCTGGCGGACGGCCCGGCTTTGCGCGCACGAAACTTACTACGATTGCCCTTATTATGAACAATTGCAGTATATAGCCGATACACGTATTCAGGGGCTTATTTCTTTGTACGTATCGGGCGATGACCGGCTCATGAAAAAGGCAATCCGGTCCTTTAACAGGTCCAGAACTTACGAAGGTATTACCGATAGCCGTTTCCCCGGCAGTAAACCGCAGTTTATTCCGCCATTTTCGCTGTTCTGGATCAATATGGTTCAGGACCACTGGATGCACCGCGGAGATAAAGAACTGGTAAAAGAATGCCTGCCAGGCGTAATATCTGTTTTGAACTGGTTTGAAAATAAAATTGATCCTAATACCGGTATGCTCGGCGCTCTGCCCCATTGGAATTTTGTGGATTGGGCAAAACCCTGGCCCTGGAATACCGAAATTCCCTTAGGCGGCGTGCCACCCGGGGGCTTTACCGGCGGTTCTTCTATATTAACGCTCCAGTTAGCCTACACTTTGAAAGATGCCATTCAGCTGTTTTCACTGATGGAGGAGAAGTCCTTAGAGCTTCATTACAGCAAATTGTATGAGAAACTTCTGCTTGCTGTTAAAAAGAATTGCTGGGATGAGGAGAAAAAATTATTTGCCGATGATATAAAACATACCAGCTTCAGCCAACATGCCAATATCATGGCAATTCTTGCAGATGCCGTTCCAAAAACCGACCAACCGGAAATTTTTAGCAAGCTGGTTAATGACGGCAGTTTAATACAGGCCACTTTATATTATAGGTTTTACCTGTTCAGGGCATTGAAAAAAGTAGGTTTGGCAGATAATTATTTGAATATGCTGCAACCCTGGAAAAACATGCTGGCGCTGGGGCTTACCACATTTGCCGAAAAACCGGAGCCTACCCGTTCCGACTGCCATGCCTGGAGTGCCAGTCCAAACTACGATTTGTTGGCACTGGTAGGTGGAATAGAACCGGGACAGCCTGGTTTCCGAACAGTGCGCATAGAGCCCCACCTCGGAAATTTGAAATATATAAAAGCAAAAATGCCACACCCCCAGGGCGAAATATCAATGCACCTGGTTAGAACGGAAGGAGGGCTGAAAGGCGAAGTGTGGCTGCCCGGAAACCTGGAGGGAGATTTTATCTACAAAGGGAAAATAAATAAATTAAATTCCGGTAAAAATATTATTGAAGATTAATGCGTTTTAAATGGTAAACTATTTGAGATTTTTTTTTACGTTTTTCTTTTTAGGCTGCTCTGTTATATCCCTATGCCAGCAAAAACCTAATATATTGTGGATTACCATAGAAGATACTTCGCCCGAGTTCATTGGTTGTTATGGCAATAAAGTTGCCCGTACACCCAATATCGACAAGCTGGCCGAAAACGGTGTACGTTTTGTCAACGCGTTCTCTACGGGTACAGTTTGCTCGCCAAGCCGTACAGCCATTATTACAGGTGTAAAAACATATTGTACAGGTACCGGGCATCATAGAAGTCAAATTCCCCTGCCCGACGATATCAAAGGTTTTCCTTATTACCTGCAGCAGGCAGGCTATTATACCACCAATGCCAGCAAAACGGATTATAATGTAGCCAATGAGCCGGCATTTATAAAAACGGCCTGGAATGAAAGCAGCGGAAAGGCAGGATGGTGGAACCGGAAACCAGGGCAGCCTTTTTTTGCGGTATTTAATTTTAATGCGTCGCACCAGTCCAATACCATGACCAACCCCTATGAACAATATGAAAAATCGGTTCTTGGTAATTTAAGTAAAGAGGAAATTATTGCCGACGATGCTTTTGAGATGCCGCCTTTTTATCGGAACACCCCCGAGATGCGCAAGGAACTGGCAAGAGTTTACAATTCTCTTTCTCTTACAGATAAACGCATAGGCGAACTTTTGGCAAAACTGAAAGCAAGCGGGCTAATGGACAGTACTATTATTATTTTTTATGGAGACCATGGCGAAGGCATTCCCAGGGGCAAAACCAATGGGATAAGCTTCAGTTTCCGTGTGCCGTTTGTGGTATGGTTTCCTAAAATGTATGAACATCTGTCGCCATGGGGAAACAAAGCCATATCCGAAGAACTGGTAGATTTTTCCGATCTGGCGCCCACCATGATTTCATTGGCCGGCGGCATCGCGCCAGCCCATCTGACAGGCAGAGCATTTTTGGGCAGGAACCGAAAGACGGCGCCTCAATACCTCATCCTGTCTTCTGATCGTTCAGATAATGGCCCCGATTTGGTAAGAGCTGTTACAGACGGACGCTATTTTTATGCGAGAAATTTTTTGCCCTATATGCCGGAACTCCGTTATATCCGGTACATGGAAGTAGGAGCGATTAAACAAATTATGAGACATGATTTTGAAAAGGGAGTGCTCAACCCACTCCAAAAGAGCTTGTTTGAACCACGGCCTCCCGAGTTTTTATTCGACACCAAAAGCGATCCCTGGGAAACCCAAAACCTGGTGGATGAGAAAGAGCAACAGTCGAGACTTAAACGTATGCGTGCTGCGCTTCAGAAGGAACTTATCGATAAAAAAGATATAATGTTGTTGCCCGAAGGGGAAATGGCCGATATTTCAAAAACGACTACCCCCTACGCATACCGGTTGAAAACTTTTGACTACCCGGTAGAGGCTATTTATGAGGCAGCTTCACTCTCCGGCTTCCGAACCCGACATGCTTTGAAGCAGCAGCTATCGCTGTCGGGCAGCCCCAATAAACTAATTCGTTATTGGGCTGTAACTGGTATGTATTCACAAACAGATAAGGATTTAAAGGCTTATTTTAACCAGATAGAAAAATTGACGAATGATCCCTATCCGCCCGTAGCAGTTACGGCGGCGGCGCTGTTGTACAGGCTGAACCGAAGCAGTAAAGCGATGAATGTCCTAAACCACTATATCCTGGGAGAAAATGAATACTGGGCTCTGATGGGAGTTAATTTTTTATTGTACAGCGATCACAAAGAGCCTTTTATAGAAACTGTTCAAAACTGCCGCCTGGTAAAGGGCAGAAGCTATGCTGCTAAAGCCGCTTGCATGGATTTTCTGGGTAGCCTGAAACTGGTACCCAACGATATCAATAACAGACAATAAACACAAAAGAAAAAAAAAGTTATGGGTTTTCGGATTTGTTTCGTAGTGATCATTTATTGCCTGAGTATATATTCCTTAAATGCGCAGGAAACGCTTGTTTCTTACCTATCGGGTACGGGCGCTGACAAAACGGTTCAATGGGATTTCTTTTGTTCTGCCGGTATGCGAAGTGGCTCCTGGCAGAAGATAGAAGTGCCGTCCTGCTGGGAACAGCAGGGGTTTGGATCCTACAATTATGGCCATGTTCCTTTAAAGCAACGGCTCAATGAAACAGGAACCTACCGATACAATTTTTCTGTTCCCCGTTCATGGAAAAATATGGAAACCCAAATTGTTTTCGAAGGTGTGATGACGGATGCCGAAGTGTACATTAATGGTATTTCTGCCGGGCCGGTTCACCAGGGTGCCTTTTATGAATTTCGCCATAATATCAGTTCCCTCTTAAAGTTTGACGATAAAAATGAATTAAAAGTTGTAGTAAAAAAGCAGTCGGATAATGCTTCGGTGAATGAAGCCGAGCGCACAGCCGACTTCTGGATGTTTGGTGGTATTTTCCGGCCGGTATATTTAGAGGCTAAACCTAAAATAAATATACAGCGGGTTGCCGTTGATGCCCGGGCCGATGGTAGTTTTAGAGCCGATGTATTTCTATCGGGTACATCCGGCGCCAGGTCTGTGCGGGTACGTGTAAAAGAATTATCTAAAAATCAGGCAAAGAAGGAGATAGTCTTTACGGCTCCCGTAACAGACAATATCACCCATATCAAAGGGAAACTGGCAGAAGTACAAACCTGGAGCCCCGAGTTTCCTAATCGCTATGAAGCTATATTTGAGTTACTCGGCCGTAGTGGCAATATCCTTCACCGTTATACCGAAACAATCGGCTTTAGAACTGTTGAGGTGCGGGAAGCAGACGGCATTTATGTAAATGGAACAAAGGTTAAACTCAAGGGAGTAAACCGGCACACTTTTCATCCCGCCTATGGCCGTACTTCTTCAAAAGCACTAAGCATACGGGATGTGAATACAATTAAGGATATGAACATGAATGCCGTACGCATGTCGCACTACCCACCCGAAAAACATTTTTTGGATGTCTGCGATTCTCTGGGATTATTCGTACTCAACGAACTGACCGGCTGGCAAAAGCCTTCTTACGATGATACGGTGGGTTTGAAATTGCTGCGCGAAATGATTGCAAGAGATGTTAACCACCCCGGCATTATATTTTGGGATAACGGAAACGAGGGGGGTGGTAATTATAACCTCGACAAAGAATTTGCAGGGTTGGATATTCAGCAGAGAGAAGTATTGCACCCCTGGGCAGAGTTTGGAAAGATCAACGCAGCCCATTATATTAATTATAATTACCTGTCGCACGACAATCACAGCAGGAGAAAAATTTTTCTGCCCACCGAATTCATGCACGGCTTATATGACGGCGGGGCAGGGGCCGGTTTGGAGGATTACTGGCAAAAAATGTGGAATGACCCGCTATGCGGTGGCGGCTTTATATGGGTATATGCTGATGAAGCCCTTGAGCGAAGAGATCGCAACGATAGTCTTGATACCGATGGAAACCATGCACCTGACGGTATCCTGGGTCCTTATCTTGAAAAGGAAGGAAGCTATTATACCGTCAAAGAAATCTGGTCGCCGGTATTTTTTGAACAAAAGTATATCACCCCTGCGTTCGATGGAAAGCTTTCTGTAGAAAACAGGTTCTTTTATACCAATTTTGAGCAGTGCCGGTTCGAAGTGAGCTGGAAAAAATTCTCCTTACCCGGTCAAAAAACAGCTATAGCAAAAACTGATCCTGCGCAATTAAAACTCTCGCTGAAGCCTGGCCAGAAAGGTGTGATGCAGGTAGATTTACCCAAAGACTGGACGGGGTACGATGCCCTGGAGATTACTGCTTACGATCCCTTTGGCCGGCAAATACATACCTGGAGCTGGCCGGTACAGAAAGCCGAATCAAAAACGGCGCAGATACTCTCTGGCAGCAAATGCAGTTCTGTAGCTTTAAGGGAAGACGCAAAATCTTATATCGTGGATGCATGCAGTGTGAACATGAATTTTGATAAAAAAACCGGATTGTTAACAGAAGTGGTGAGTAACGGTGTAAGGATACCCCTCACAAACGGACCCGTTTTAATTGCCAGAAAAACTTCGGTAAAGCAGGTGCAAGGCCAAATGACCGGGGACACGGTGCGTATCTCAGTAATCTATGCCGACAATGAAACCCGCTTCGACTGGTTGGTCGCGGGCGATGGCCTGCTTCACCTGCGTGTGCATTATAAGCCGGAGAATAACAACCTTTTTACCGGTATTAGCTTTGATTATCCCGAGCAACAGGTAACCGGCATGCGCTGGCTGGGGAACGGACCCTACCGTGTATATAAAAACCGGATGAAAGGCGTGTCGTTCGGATTATGGGAGAAGGAGTATAACAATACGGTCACCGGCGAGTCGGGATATATTTATCCGGAATTTAAAGGATACCACGCAGAAACCTATTGGGCGGAAGTAAAAGGAAAGCAACAAAACGGATTCACTGTGTATGTATCATCAGACGATGTGTTTTTGAGGATGTTTACTCCTCAGCCTCCGGCGCAGCCGGCCAAAACCGCAATGGAGTACCCTCCGGGAAATATTTCATTTCTTCAGGGGATTAATTCAATAGGTACGAAGTTTGACAACCTTCAGGGGCCACAGGCAGCGCCAGGTCAGTTTTATCCGGTTAAATTGTATGGAAGCGTTCTGAAACTAAACATTGCCTTCGATTTTAACACCGGAAATACAAAAAAATAAAATTATTCCACGCACATCCAAAAAGAATGACCCCTTTTTAGGGGTTATTCTTTTAAAAACCGACTATTATAGTAGTCGTCGAACCAACCGGGTATTAAAAACAGAGATTCTGCTATCCGGCGGTGGTTGATGCTGCTAAGCATTTCGGGGACTCGACGGGCGGTATTCGCTCCGATAATTTTACAGACATGCAAATTATCAAAAACTTTGCGGCTATTATAGCCTTACTCTCTGCGTTTATAGCTTCGGCGCAGCAAAAACGGGAGCTGCCTAATATCCTGTGGATTACTTCCGATGATAACAGCCCCTTTTTTTTAGGTTGTTATGGCTCGGAGCTGGCTACTACACCCAACCTCGACCGGCTGGCTGAAGAAGGCTTTCGGTATACCCGCGCTTACGCGAACGCACCGGTATGTGCACCCACGAGGAATACCATTATAACAGGCGTTTATGCCAGCTCGGGCGGAAATCATCATATGCGCAGTAACTACTCCAAATCGGAAACCCTCCGTTTTTTACCGGCCTATCTCCGGGAGCTTGGATATTATTGTACCAATAATGTAAAAGAAGATTATAATATCGAGGGTGGCAGGGTTGAAGGAAGCGAACCCGGT
>JBEBUZ010000009.1:0-66538 GCA_040393015.1 Paraniabella yanshanensis | reverse complement strand
GCGCAAACCTCCCCGCAACACGCAACAAAGGCGGGCAGGCCATGAACTATAATCCATAATCCCGCCTACCGCTAACAAAAAAGGCTGTCCCCGGGGGAACAACCTTTTTTTATCCAATACCCCCCTCGGGGGCTGCTTATTTAAGATCTTCTCATTACGCCATATACAAACGAGCTCGGCTGATCCACACGGTACAAACCACCAAGGTTCAACCCCGGCACCGTACTCGATACCCAGTCCGGCCGGAACGACTTGCCCTGGAAGAAAGAAGTGCCAAAATCAGAGATCTGGGCGGCACGAGTATTCCAGTTGCCATTAATGGATAAATTCCCCGTGAGTGTAATAATGCCATCCTCGAACGTATATGCGCTCAAAGCCTCGGCAAGGAACACGGTGGCCGGGTTGGCATTGGCAAAATAGTTGATCCTGATAGCGATGGTATTGCTATTATTCAGCTTCACCTCAAAATCGCGTATCGTACGGCCCGAAGCATTAAACCGGCTCACCAGGCCATTATAAACCGCATTAAAGCCCGATGTTACACCCGGCGACAAAGTGCCCGTGCCCAGGAAAATGGAGTTATAGGTTCGGTTATACGCATACACGCTCAGGAAATCGATAAGCGGTATCGGGCTTTGCTGTACAACATACTCGGTACCCGCCGCATCGTACACGGCCATAGTGCCCGCTCCCTTCATGGCTGTGTGCATCAACTGCTTGTCGAGCACCATTGCGCCCGAACCCGCCAGCGCCATCTTATCTACGGTATAGGCAAACTTTTGCGTTACCGCTACCGCCGAGCCTTCCACCGTACGGGTAAAAGTCATCCGCTTGCCCGTAGCCAGGCTGCTATCAGTTACAGCCCCCAGTGCTACCTTGGTGCCGCCTATATCTACATAGTTATTAAAATGAGTGGCAAAAAACTGGCGAAACCCGTTAATCGCCGTTAAATAGCCGCCGCCATTATAAGCCGTTTGTTGCGCTGCCGTAGCCTTGCCCAGCTTAAATACCTGGCGGTAACGCTTCCCTACAAAAATAATACTGTCGGCCGTAGAGTAATCGTACACAAAATCAATATCGCTGCTAAATCCCGTTCTAATGGTTCCTCCGTACAGATTGGGGTCGGGCGAGTTAAGGATAGAAATATAATTGTAAGTATCAAAACTAAGCGTGGTGCCCACATCCTGCCTTACCCGGTACCTCGATGATTTTACCTGCGCAGCGCTGGTATTGTTTAAGTCGGCCACCATTTTTACATTTTCCTGCTCATCAAACTCCATAAAAAACCCGAACCCCCCGCCGGTTCCTGTGGTTAATACCCCTATCCACCCGTTGGGGGCGCCGGTAAGAATCGACCGCACAGAATCAATTTGTTTGGCCACCCGCTCCTGTGGCAGCTCGTCAAAAGCAGGTACATACGATTTCTTTTGGCAGCCCGCCATCAGCGTTCCCGCTAATAGTATTGCGATTGTATATTTTAAAGTTCTCATGTTTATAAAGTTTGTCCTAAGGTTCCGTAAAAATAATTAGCCGGCTCGCCTGCTTTGGTAAAACCCGCAATCTTAGCGTACATCGTGGCAGGGGCGCTAATGGGTATCCAGTCGGCTATAAAATTGCCCGAAGTAAGATAGGGCTGGATAATGGAGGTAAAACCAGTCATAAAATTATTCGCATTCGCATAACTGCCAGTAGTACCGCTTTGCGCAATTTTCGCAAAACTGGTTACCCCTGTCGAAGCATTGGTAGCTATCGAAAAATCGTAGTCGGCCAAAAAGGTAGTCGTACCCGAAAGGTAGGTCAGTCTTACCGTCATAAAAGTAGGAGTGTTAAACCTTAATTGTATATTCAAAAGCGTACGGCCGGTACCTGTAATATAGGTCTTCATATTCTCGTAAACGGTAGCAAAGGTTGCCGACTTGCCATAGTCATTATACATCTGGTCGTCCATCGCAATGGTTACGGTTTTATACAGCCCCTGGTTAATCCAGTACGGAAAAGTTACCTCGGGGTCTTTTATCGTATCCTTCAGGTATAGCTGTACTTTCTTTTGCAGCTCCCGGAAATCGATTTGTAAGCCCGAGTTAAAGTATTGCAGTATAACCTGTTCCTTGGCGCGCAGGGCCGCAGCCCCCGCGGGCGAAGCCTTGGTGCGAATCAGGTTCTCAAACCACGAGGGTCCCCACACCACAGGGTATTTCACCATATCGGCAAAATCCTCCGTAGGGTTCTGTGCCGAGTAGGCCCGCATAAAACCCCAGCTCCTGGCCGTATCATCCGGCGTGGTTTCCCAGGATCCGGTATACTTATCCTTGCTTATTTCCCTGAACTCGGCGGGTATCTTCACCCTCTGGTTGAGGATATGCGTAAACTCGTGGTGAATAGTGCCTATACGGTCGCGCACCAGCGAGGTATTGGTCTTGGCAAAATTGTTCAGGTCAAATATGTTCACCCGCACACCGCCCACAGCGCTTCCCCAGTATACGGTGGAGGAACTATACGAAGAGGATCCGTAAAGAATCCACTGCTTGGGCATATTCACCTTCATAAAAGGCATCCCCGCAATCGCTACATAAGGGTTGGCAAAACCACCCAATACCGTTTCCATAAAGGGCTGCACCCTGTCGGCATCTATCGGCGTAATATTGCGGTCGTATTCATGGTCGTAACGGCTGTACCGGTAGGTTACTTCCGAATTATATACATCCAAAAAATGCGTCTTCAGCCATTGGTCCAAAGGCGTATTGGCATTAAAGGGTACATCCGGGTTCAGGTTGCTCATGCTCACCGGCGTAAAATCGTCTTTCTTCTGGCACGAAAACAGGCCCACAGCCAGCAGCAACGAGCAAATAGCTAATTTAAAAAAGAGTTTTAAAAACATGATCATTAGTATTTAATCAGGTTGTGAAAAGAATTTTATCGGGGATTAAGTTCTATGCCGGCAAGCTTCGCTTCCTCTGGTATCTGAAACAAGCGCTTGGGGTCGCCGGGCTCCAGCCTGATGATGGTTTCATTTTCACCAATATACAGGTTTTTAACCACCGGCAAATCGTGCCGCACTATATCTAACCAGCGCATGCCTTCCTGCATAAACTCGGCTTTCTTGGCGGCCAGGATAGCTTTAATCAGCGCTTCTTTTGCATCGTCCGATTCGAAATAATTGGTCACTTTCTCCAGCGTCAAAATATCCGTGGTGGGCGAATAGCCCGTTACCCTCGTGCTGTAAAAAGTGTTCAGGTCTTTTACCGCCAGGTCGTATTTGCCCAATTGCGTATAAGCCTCGGCCCGGTTAAGCAGGGCCTCATCCGTACTCAGCAGTATTTGCTGTATATAGGGGAACCCGGTATCGGGAGTGGTATAAAAGAAAAACTCCAGCCATTTCCAGGTAGAAGCGCTCACCCCATCGGTATAAGTAACCAGGGTATTGGAAAGTGTCTTCCCTATAATATTATTGGCAGCCGCATAGGTTTGTCTTCCCTTCAGCCCCATACCATAATGGTAGGTATTCATCATTCGCTGATAGGTAGAGTTAGCCGACGTAAGCAGCAAAGTGGAGGGGTTTTCGGGCTTCGAAAAATCAATTCGGTACTGGTCCCGTCCTACCTGTACATAAGTGGTATTCCAGGGCCGCAGGCGGGTCGAAAAGTCGCCGCCGGTTACCACCGCATTGGCATGATCCACTACTTTTTGCCAGTCGCCTTTAAACAAATAAAACCGCGCCGCAAAAGCATGGGCGGCAGCCCTCGTAAAACGGTACTTGGGTACCTCATATTTCGCATCATCAATAAGGCCAATACCCGCTTCGAGGTCTTTTTCTATGTTCTCGTAAAGCGATTGTACGGTTCCCCTGTCGTACTGTACCAGCAAAACAGTTTCGGGTTTATCCACATAAGGTATACCGGGCCCGGTATTGGATCCGCCAATTTTATAAGGCTGGGCAAAAAATATCGACAGCATATGATGGGCATAGGCCCTGGCCACAAGGGCTTCGCCTTTATAAGGCAGAGCTTCGCTGCCCATGTTTTCGGTTTCTATCGATTGCAAAGCCTGGTTGGCCGCCGCTATCGCCGAGTAACAACTGTTCCAGTAGGCGGTAGCCGAGTTTCTTTCACTTCCCGGCCAGTCCTGCCAGTTATAATAGGCGGTAAGCAAAGCGTCATTCGCGCCTATGCCGGGCCCCTTGTCTTCCGAATTATCCGAAGCAATTTCGGCAAAGGCAATATACTCGTTCCGCGGGTAAGCGGTAGAAAGAAGCTGGCTTAATTTCTCCGGCGAGTCAATATAAGTTCTCATGTCCGGGTCCACATCTAGGAAACCTTTTTTACAGGCAGGAAAGGCCGGCAGAGATACAATGGCTGCTATAATAGCTATTTTATTAAACGTAAGTTTCATGATTTACAAATTTTACAACCCTAATTTTAGAGATAATGTTACCTGGCGCGAAACAGGCAGCGCCACACCGCCCGAACTAATGAACTCCGGATCCTGGCCGTTCAGGTTTTTATCGGAGTATAGAACGGCAATATTATTGGCCACTACCGAAAGGGAAGCATTATCTACCTTCAGCCTGCTGCTCCAGCTCTTAGGCAGCGAGTAACCCACCGAAATATTGGAAAGCTTAATATAATCCCCTTTTGCCACCCGAACATCCGAATAGTTATAGGCATTGTAAGGGTACCTCGCATCCACCGCAGTACCTGTATTGGTTACTACCTGGCGCAGCGAAAGCATATCCAGTATGGCGGGTACATTGGTAGAAGCCTCATCGCCCGGTAATGCCCACCTGTTCAGCACATCTTTGGTCAGCGATCTCATATCATTGTACACCGATTGTATAGAAGTACTTTTTCTTACCACGTTGCCCAGGGCAAACTTAAATAAACCCGATACAACGAAATCCTTATAGCGAAACTGGTTATACCAGCCACCGGCTGTTGTAGGATCCACCGGCCCGTTGTATACCAGGTGATCCAGTACGGTTCCCTGGAAAGAAATTTGGGTGGTCCGTATGCTCGAGTCGGCCGGGTTGATAAAAGTAGGATAGCCATAATTGGGGTCCAGGCCCGCAAACTTAATAGAGAACAAGCCGCGCTGCGGATACCCTTCTACGGCGCCTCCGCTGGCATTAATAGCGGTCCATACCGAAGGAGCATTCTCGAGGTGGGTAACTTTGTTTTTGTTGAAAGCAATATTGAAGCGTGAGGTCCAGCCAAAATTTTCGGCTTGTATAATCCTTGCATTCAGGGTAAACTCAAGCCCGCTGGCTTTCATCGTTCCGTAGTTTCCTCTTTTTACATACTGTCCGCCAATGCCCGAGGTATTGAGGGCGCCAATAAGATCGCGGATATTTCTGTCGTAATAATCCACCACAAATAATATCCTGTTTCCTTTCAAAAATCCCAGCTCCAGGCCCACGTTCAGGTCTTTCGATTTCTCCCAGGTAAGCAGCGAGTTTTCCAGGCTCGAAATAAACACCTGGGTTTCCTGGTCTTTAATAAATGGCCTTCTCGAAATCTGGTTATAAAAAGTAGCGGCCGAATTGCTGGCGCCGTTAATATTGGCCACCAGCCCGTAAGAAGCCCTCATTACAGCCGTATTCAGCACATCGTTCTGCATCCAGAAATTTTCGCGGTGTATATTCCAGTTACCGGATATGCTCCAGGTAGGAAGCCACCTCGCTGTTTTGCTCCTTCCCATTTTGTTCGAACCATCGTACCGGATGGTGGGAATAAGCGTGTATTTATCCTGGTAAGAGTACTGCCCCTGCATAAAATAAGCCAGGTAACGGTCGGTACCCGTATTCATTCCAAAATACGGATCCACGCTTTCCTGGGCCTGTTTAAAATACATATAATAGGGGTTTACCAATCCGCCGTTTTCATACTGGTAACCTACACCGTCAAAAAATTCATACTGCCGTTTGGCATCGCGGGCCTCCATGGCGCCAAACAGGGTAAGGGCATGGTCTTCGTTAAAGGTTTTATTAAAATTAAGCTCCTGGCGAAAATAATAGTTGGTAAGGCTGTTGGTGGTAATATTATAAAAGCCCCCGGCCGGCAAAACCACCATCGGGTAGTCGTAAGGCGCATCCGGGTCAGAATATAAAAACGGGTTATTATCCACTACCGTGGGGTCCTGAGCGGCTTTATAGGCTTTTACGAGGTTGGAGCTTTCCAGCACATGTACCTGCCCCTGCGATTTAGAATATCGGTAAGATCCGATGGCGGAATAGGTGAGCTCGGGAATAATCTTATAATCCACCCGGCCCTGTACCTTGTATTCAATCAGGTTTAATTTCAGGTAGTTGCTGTTCAATTCGTTCATGATATTAAACGGGGCATAGTTTAACCGGAAAAATTCCATGTCGCCGTTTTCATCGTAAGCAGTAAGCAACCGGCTCGTGTTCATCGCATAGTTATACGGGTTGATATCGAAGTTCCGGAAACTGGAACCATATACCACATCCGACTCCACATCGCGTGTACCCGGCGCACGCTGGTTTCTTACCGATCCGCTGCTGAGTAATTCGGCCGAAATTTTCTTGCCCATTTTAAAGTTGAGCCGGTAATTACCCGTTATTCTCTCTACGCTATTACCAAGGGTTACCCCTTCGTCACGCAAATACGATACCGAAGCATAACTCTGGGTTTTGTCGGTACCCGAGGTAATGCTGATGGAGTGCTCGTGGAGCAAAGAATTTTTAAACAGAATATCGAACCAGTCGGTGTTGGAATTGGCGTATCTCTCTAAAAACGCATTTCTTTCTTCGGGGGTATTTTTTAAAGCATAGGTATTGGTAACGGGGTCGTAATTGTATAGCTGGCTGTACATTTTGGCTATAGGGCCGCCCGAAGCGCCGTTGATCATACCCGGCATTTCATAATAACCCTTGTTCATCATTTCTACCAGCACGGCCATCTGGTCGCCCGAATTCATTACGTCGAACTGCGAATAATTGGGCTTGATATACCGCGAAAAATTTCCCGAGTACGACACTTTGGCCTGTCCGGCGGTGGGTCGTCCTTTCTTGGTCGATACCACCACTACGCCATTCATGGCACGGGCGCCATACAGGGCGGTAGCCGCGGCATCGCGGAGGATGGTTATATCCGATATATCATCGGGGTTAAGGCCGGCAACCGAAGAGCCTAAGAGGGTGTTCATATCACCGGTAGACAAAGCTTCGTTGGAAATGTTTACCACATCTTCGAGGATAATACCGTCTATAACCCAAAGGGGTTTATTGTCGCCCGAAAGAGACGTGGCGCCCCGGATCCGCAGTTTGGGTGCCGCACCAAAGGTTCCCGACACGTTTTGAAGCGAAACACCGGCAAACTGCCCTTCCAGCATCCTGGAAACATCGGGTACGCCCGATCTTTCCAGGTCTTTGGCGCTTAGCGTGGTGGCGGCGCCGGTAAAGTTTTTCTTTTTGATGGTGTTATAACCGGTAACTACCACTTCTTCCATACTGCCCTGGGTTTCGGTAATTTCAATGGGCTGGTTGGGCGTAACGGAAGAGGCTAAAACCTCCCTGGCATTAAATCCTGTACTGGATATAATCAGGGTGGCGTTCCCGCTCACCTGGCTCAGTTCAAACGCACCGTTTTCGTCGGTGGTGGTGCCCAGGTTAGAACCCTTTATGTAGACAGAAGCTCTTGGAACGGGTTGTTTGGTTGTACTGCTGATAACAACACCTCTCACCTCCCCGCTGGTCTGCTGAGCCCGGGTGATAAGGGCCGAAAGACCAAAGCATACAAAAAGCAGGGAGGTTAATGCATAGTGCAAGGTCTTCCTGCCAGGACTTGTGATAGCCATGTTTTTTTAATTCTATTTTATAGATGAATAATGGAAGTTTGTACTTAGGCAAGCATGCTGATGGCCCTTTCTGACAAAAGTCTCCCTAAAGCAAAAAAACCTATCATTTTTTTGTTTCGATCAGGTACTTAATTGTTATCAGGTTTGATAATCGCAGGGAGTTGTTACAAATTTTCAATCCCGGAGATTGAATTTTACAAGCAAAAAATAGTCAATTTTCCTCCAGCGATCCATCTTTAACCACCAGAATTTCCGCGTAAATACGAAACTCTTCGATTGTAAATGAAAGATAATAGCCCACTGTCTGCAACGGGGAAATATATTAATCTGGGTTTATAATTTAACAATATCAGTTTATACCTGTTAAGATTTTTCCAAAAATGCTCAAACCTGTTTTAAGAGCTAATGCTGTTTAGGAAATAAAACAGGGCGCAGTTTCAAATAACGGCTCCTGTTATTGCAGTACGGGGCTGAGCCATTTCTCTGCCTCTTCGAGGCTCATCCCTTTTCTGGCGGCATAGTCTTCCAGTTGGTCTTTCCCAATTTTGCCCAGGCCAAAATAATGGGTTTGGGGGTGGGCAAAATACCAGCCGCAAATGGAAGCCGGCGGATCCATGGCCAGGCTTTCGGTTAAGCTGATACCAATATGGCCGGTTACGTTCAACAGGTCGAAAAGTTTAATTTTTTCGGTATGATCGGGGCAGGCCGGGTAGCCCGGCGCGGGGCGTATACCCTGGTATTTTTCGCGGATAAGGTCTTTATTGCTCAGGTCTTCATCCTTTGCATACCCCCAATACTCCCGCCGCGTCCGGGCATGCAGGCATTCGGCAAAAGCTTCCACAAAACGGTCGCCTAATACCTGTACCAGTATTTTATTATAATCGTCCAGTTCCTCTGCATATTTCATTACCCGGTCCATTACGCCATGAATGGTTACGGCAAAAGCGCCCATATAATCGCTTGCCTGGTCGGGGGAGGGGGCTGGTTTTACAAAGTCTGCCAGGGAAAAATTGTAATGTCCCGCTGCTTTTTTCGATTGCTGCCGCAGCGATTCGAGCTTTACTTTTCCTTCTTTTGTAAATACGGTGATAGTGTCGGCATTATTAGAACCGGCCGGCCAGAAGCCCACCACTCCATCGGCAGTAAACCATTTTTCTACCACTATCCTGTCTACCATTTCCCGCGCATCCTTGTATAATTTAGTCGCCTCGGTTCCATAGGTAGCATCCGTCAGCACTTCGGGGTAGCGACCTGGCATTTCCCAGGCAATAAAAAACGGCCCCCAGTCTATATATTGTGCTATATCTCCCAGGTCAAAACCTTTCAGCACTTTTACGCCAGCTACGGCCGGGGCAGTGGGCTTGTAACGGTCCCAATCAAGCGGTTCGCTGTTAACAACGGCGTCTTTGTAGGGGATCAGTTCTTTTTTATTTTTATTGGCGAACTGCTGCCGGAGGGCTTCGTATTCTTCCCGTGTTTTTTGCAGCAGCTCCTGTTTGTCTTTTCCCAGCAGGGTGCTTACTACCGTCACGCTTCTCGAGGCATCTAAAACATGCAATACCCCGTTATCGTATTGCGGGGCAATTTTTACGGCCGTGTGCATACGCGAAGTGGTGGCGCCTCCTATCAATAAGGGCTGCTTCATATTACGCCGCTTCATTTCGCTGGCCACATGCACCATCTCATCCAGCGAAGGTGTAATCAGTCCGCTCAGGCCAATAACGTCTGCGCCTTCTTTTTCCGCTGTATCAAGAATCTTATCGGCAGGTACCATTACCCCCAGGTCAATCACTTCATAGCCATTGCAGCCCAATACTACGCCTACAATATTTTTACCAATATCGTGCACATCGCCTTTTACGGTGGCCATCAGTATTTTGCCTGCCGAGCCCGTGGTGGCTGCGGGGTTGAGTAGTTTTTCCTGTTCTATAAATGGGAGCAGCCAGGCTACGGATTTCTTCATTACACGGGCGCTTTTTACCACCTGCGGTAAAAACATTTTACCGGCGCCAAAAAGATCGCCCACCACGTTCATCCCTGCCATCAGGGGTCCTTCAATCACTTCCAGCGGGCGGGGATATTGCTGCCTCGCCTCCTCCGTATCCGCTTCAATATATTCGGTAATGCCGTTTACCAGCGCATGTTTGAGCCTTTCTTCCACCGTAGTCCTTCGCCAGGTATCGTCCTTTTTCTGCACCTTACCCTCCGATTTTACGGTTTCGGCAAAAGCCAGCAGTTTTTCGGTTGCTTCATTGTTTTCGTTGTTTCGGTTCAGGATCACGTCTTCGCAAAGTTGGCGCAGGTTGGGTTCTATTTCGTCGTAAACAACCAGTTGGCCGGCATTTACAATACCCATGTTCATCCCCGCTTTAATGGCGTAATAAAGAAATACCGAGTGCATGGCTTCCCGCACGGGTTCATTTCCCCTGAAGGAAAAAGAAAGATTACTTACGCCCCCGCTTATACCCACCAGTGGCATCAGGCTTTTAATTCTCCTTGCTGCATTAATGAAATCAACGCCATAATTATTGTGCTCTTCGAGGCCGGTGGCAATGGCAAATACGTTGGGGTCGAAAATAATATCCTGGCCTTTAAATCCTACCTGCTCTGTTAGTATCTTATAGGCGCGGTGGCAAATCTCCACCTTGCGATCCTCTGTATCGGCCTGGCCTTTTTCGTCAAAAGCCATTACTATAACGGCCGCACCGTAGTTCTGGCAGGTGATAGCCTGCTCTATAAATTTTTCTTCGCCTTCTTTCAGCGAGATGGAATTTACAATGCATTTACCCTGTACACATTTGAGGCCGGCTTCAATAATCTCAAATTTCGAAGAGTCAATCATCAGCGGCACCTTACAAATATCCGGTTCGCTTTGCACCAGGTTGATAAAAGTGGTCATGGCCTGTACACCATCCAGTAAAGCATCGTCCATATTAATGTCGATGATCTGTGCGCCGTTCTCCACCTGCTGGCGGGCTACGCTCAAGGCTTCTTCGTAATGGCCTTCGCGGATAAGGCGGGCGAATTTTTTGGAACCGGTAACATTGGTGCGCTCACCAATGTTGACAAAATTGGTTTCGGGCCTTACAATCAAAGGCTCTAAACCCGAAAGACGGAGGTATGGGAAAATCTTATTATTCATTTAAATATTAAATTGAATATGAACCACAACGTCACATAACCACAACGTTACAGGATCATTCTTTTTATACCATCTTTAATTAATGGCACATGAAAATTAATTAAATAACCTAATCGCAGCTTTGTCAATTTCAAATAGCTCAATAACTGGGCTTCCCAAACCGGGTGATAGTTTTCCTGGGCTTTTAACTCTATAATTATTGCTTTTGCAACCAAAATATCAATTCTCAACCCATCTTCAATTCTTAAGCCTTCATAAATAATAGGAACATTAACCTGTCGCTGATAAAATATCCCTCTCTGTTCCAATTCATAACAAAAACATTTCTCGTAAATACTTTCCAATAGCCCCGGGCCGAGCGAACGATGAACCTTAAACGCAATATCATATATTTCTCTGGCTGTTTTATTATCGCTATCTGATAATGACTGAAACATACGTTGTGATTTATTGTGTCGCTATTGTCGTTGTGGTTAATACGCTGTTTCCAAAACCGGGAGTCGTCTGGGTGCTACTCCTTTTACTTCTTCTGCTATTTCTCTGATATGATCGGGAGTGGTGCCGCAGCATCCCCCTACAATATTCACAAATCCCTGCCGGGCCCAATCGTCGAGAAAAGCGGCGGTTTCCGCCGGCTGCTCATCGTACTCGCCCATGGCATTGGGCAGGCCGGCATTGGGATAGGCCGACACGTAGCAGGAAGCGATCTGGGACAGCTCCTCTACATGCGCCCGCATATCTTTTGCGCCTAATGCGCAATTCAATCCCACGCTCAAAGGGTTGGCATGCGCCACCGATATATAAAATGCTTCCAGGGTCTGCCCGCTAAGGGTTCGGCCCGAGGCATCGGTAATGGTACCGCTGATCATAATTTCCATTTCCCGGCCCGGGTTGTCTCTGAAATATTTTTTCGCCGCAAAAATCGCAGCCTTGGCGTTCAGCGTATCAAAAATGGTTTCTATTAACAGTATATCAGCCCCCGCTTCAGCCAAAGCTTTGATCTGCTCCGTATAAGCGGCTGTTACTTCATCAAATGTTACCGCGCGATAACCCGGATTATTTACATCGGGCGAAAGGCTGAGGGTTTTATTTAAGGGGCCAATGGCGCCGGCAATAAAAGCGGACCGGCCTTCTCCTTCCGGCGTCGACAGGAACTCGTTTATTGCTTCGCGGGCGCATTTTACAGCGGCCACATTTAATTCATGCGCCAGGGCCTGCATATCGTAATCGGCCTGCGCAATGCTGGTACTGCTAAAAGTATTGGTTTCAATAATATCAGAACCCGCTGCCAGGTACTGTTTGTGAATGGATTTAATAATCCCGGGCTGTGTAATGCTTAACAGGTCGTTATTACCTTTTACATCCTTAGGCCAGCTTTTAAAACGCTCTCCGCGGTAGTCCTGCTCGTTTAGTTTATAACGCTGAATCATGGTACCCATGGCGCCATCCAGTACCAGGATGCGCTCTTTTAATAAATCTCTTAACCGGCTCATATAACTTATCCTCCCTCTTTTAAAACGGTGTACAATACTCGCTGAACTAATGGTAAACGTGGAAATCCGGGAAGAGATTTGATACGTTTATTAGTTCATTTATTAGGCAGGGTGAACAATAAACAAATCCGCCTGCGTATAGCAAAGTTAAGACTAAAGGTTAAAAGTTTTGTGCTGTAGTTTATTTATAGAGAAAAACGCTACTACTCAGAAGAATAGTAGCGTTTACAACTAAATTATATGCGTTTGAAAATCCGAACCTGTAGAATCTGCTGTCCGGTTAGGAAGGTCTGCGCATACCGCCGCCCCTTCCCTCGAAACTGCGTCCGCCGCCATCGCTGCCCCGGCGTTCAAAACTCCTTCTCTCGCCGCCCTCGCCGCCACGGCCACGGGTGCCGCCGCCAAATTTTCGCGGATAGTAAGACAAGGTCAGCATAAAGAACTGCTGTAAGCCATTGGAAACGGTAGTACTCAGGTTGTTAACCCCGGCAAATGTGTTGATGTTCTGGTTCTTTTTTAAGATATCCATCGCCGACAATTTTACTTCTGCCTGTTTGCTTTTCAGGAACCGGTAGGTAGCAAAGGCGTTCCAAAGGGTAGAAGTTTTGCCGGTAGTGGTATTACTCACATAGTTGATTGTATTGCTAATGGTAAGATCCCGGATAGGACTGATGTTCAAATTGCCTGTTGTAACATAATTCACCGCTTTCAGCGATTGCAAATTAGCCCCGCTCTGGTTGCTGCTATTGGTATGGATGGCCTGCGAAGCCTGCACATTTCCAAAATCGCCCAATGTATAAAAAACACTCAGGTTGTTGTTGAGATTATTGGAGCGTGTAACGGTATACACCTCCGAAATATCGCCGGTTCTGTCGATGGTGGTAACATAGTTGGGCGCGGTGGTATTAGAAAAATTCAGGGAATAATTGAACTGCAATACTTTATTATTCTTCATTTTAAAAGACGTTCCCGCCCTGAATCCGGCATTGTACACTTTTCTGCCGTCCATGTTTATCAGGTAAATAGTGCGGCGGCCATCTTCTTTTCTGTAAACACTGCTGTCTACGATAGCATTATCTACATGCGTAATACCACTGCTGATATTAAAATTATAATCGGCTTTTTTGGAAGGCTGCTCGCGCCGGTAGGTAAAATTAAAACTGGCCGACTTATTCGAAGCGGGTTGAAGATTGGCATTGCCCAGGCTGATATTGTAGGTGTTGGTGCTCGTATCCACAATAGGCCGGAGTTGGTCGATAGAGGGGATAGAAGAGTTGGAATTCCCCGACAAATTAGACTCGATAGTATAGCGCTGGAAACGCTGATAGTTATAAGAAGCCGAAACAGAGGGTGTGAAAAAATTAAACGATCGATCTAAATTTCTGTAGTCAAAATTAGATTCATTTTTTTCAGCAATGAACTGTCCCTGGATATTGGCTGCTACATTCAGGTAACGGCTGAAGCGATCGGACAAACGTTTTGAAAAGCTTCTCGAAAGCCTTAAACCCGGCCGGTCCTCCACCCGGGTGAGCCGGTTATTATTGGTAAGAGAATCATTCGTGAAATAATTATTGGTGAGAGAGTCATAATCGCTTACCAGGGAATTGAGTTCGGAGCGGGAAAAACTTACATTGTTGCTCAGTACCATGTTAATATTCCACAGTGCGAAATTGCCAAACAACAGGCGCTTCAACGCATTGTAGTTGGCTCCTAACGAAGTATTGAACCCGGTGGAATTATTGTTTCTCCGCCTGTTATAATAATTGTTTTCCGTTGCATCATTATAGGAAATGAAATCGGTAATATTATTGCTTTCGCTTTCGTTTTTATTATAGGAAAGATTATAATTCACCCCAAAGCTTTTCAGGTTGCGGTCGTCATCATCGCGGTTACGGAAAGAAGTACTCAGGTTGATACCATTGCTGCTGCTTTCCGACCTTGAGATATTGGAACTCTCACTCACTGCGCCGCCTCCTTCGATGGATTTGGTGGCAAAGCTGGAAGAGGAACGGGTGTTTTGCGAAGAATTGAAACCTGCGTTAATGGAGAAGTCTTTGTTCTGATCTCTTTTCTGGTAATTGATATCGGCATCATGTGCATCATTGTTCGAATGGGTTTCCTGTTTCGAATCCTGTAAAAACACTTCGCCCGTAACGCTGTTGCGCGAATCAGTTTCAGTAGTTACATAATTGTTGTTAGTTCTGAAACTATAGTTGGACCGGAGTTGATTGGTAAGCCGGCTGCTGTTTTGTTCCGAAAAATCGTACTGCATATTGCCGCCAATAAAATAAACCTTGTTGATCCCCGAATTACCCAGGTCGGCCACATAGCGGTTGTTGGGATTATAATTCCGGTAGGTGCTTTGCCTGAGCATTTCCTGCAGGCCGGCCGACTTATTGATATTGTTGGTGCTTGCGGCGATCCCCCCGCGAAACTTTTTATTGAAAGCCATGCCCGATGCGTCCACTTCGTACCGGTCATCGGTGCCCATACCGGCGCCCACTTTTCCAAAATACCCGAATTTCTTATCCTCCCGTAGTTTAATGTTCATCGTTAAAAGCGAGTCCGACGGGTTGTTGTCAATATTATCAACCGAGTAATCCGTTTCGCTGTACACCTGTATTTTTTCGATTGCATTCTTGGGCAGGTTTTGGGTAGCAAGTGTGGGATCGCCCCCAAAAAAAGGTTTCCCGTCTACATACACATTATTCACCGTTTTCCCGTTTACAGTAATGGTACCATCGCCCCACATGGTTACACCCGGCACCCTTCGCAACATGTCTTCTACCACGGCATTAGAGTCTAACCGGAAGGCGCCGGGGTTGATCTCAAGTGTATCGCCGTTCATCGTAATAGGCACTACTGCTTTTACCACTACCTCGTCCATTATATCGAGCGACTTGGCAAGCTGCACGGCTTTAAAATCAAAAACACGGTTCGCTGTATCGAGGGTAAGGGTTCTTGAAAGAGGCTTATAACCGCTGAAAGAAAATTTCAGATCCACAGGTGTAAAAAAAGGGATGTCTGAAAAACGAAACGAACCATCCTCGCCGGTAATATGGTAGTTGATTAAAGTGGAATCCGACTTCTTATATAACATTACGGTTACCGATTGTAAAGCATAGTCATCGGCAGAGTCTTTTACAATACCCGAAATAGCTCCTTTATGGGTTGTATCTTTCTGGCTCCACAGTGTGGCCGTCATCATCAGCAAAAAAACAGTCAGTACTATCCGCATTATCCAATTTTATTTTTAAGTTTTAGCTGAATGATAACCGGGTTATTGGAACGGGTACCTTTTTCAAAATATTGTTGCAGCGCAGCCGGGTATTGGGGCTGCCTCGAAGCATTATTGTCTCTGGATTGGAACATATAGGTCGAGGAAATGCTGGTATACAGGTATTCTCCATCGTTATACTGCACACTTCCGGGCAATATGGGCAAATAGGCATTCGCGCTGTCGGTATTGATTTTACCGGTATTATAAAACTTTCCCGAAGATTCATCGTACAGAAAATTCCGCTCCCGCCAGCTTCGGTTATAATCAAGAGAAAAAAACAAATAGTCGCCCATTTTATGAACGTTTTGAATTCCCCATACTAAGCCGCCGTTCTGGCTGCGATATTGGTCCACATCGTTGCGGGTGCGAAAAGGATGTGTAAAGAATGCTTTGGGAAGCGACATGTCCATCGGCATAATAAAAGTGTAGAGCTGTGAAACGCTGTCTTTTGTAAGCCGGTAAATGCTGTATCGAAAAGGACGGGAGAACAGCAGCTCCCCGCTATTGCCGGTTGGGAAAAAGGAAATTTGGCTGGCCCGGTAATGAAAGGCATCGTTTTTCTTATTGTAGGGAAAATACTCGGCTATTGTTTTCTCCCCATCGTGCACGTTCAGCTCATAACCCGTTATGTCTTTCCATTTCCTGTCTGCCGAAGTATAACTATAAGCCCACTGGTTATGATTGAAAATGACAGGCGATACCAGTGCGAGGCTGAAATCATGTATTTCTTTTACTTTTTCTTTACGAACATCGTTTAAATCGTAGTACCCCGACCAGGTAAATTTCGAAAAAGATTTATTGGTAGGGTCTTCCATCATCTTCTCAATCTCGGCCTGCGAGAAATTAAAATTCTTATCGCTACCCGAAATAAAAATGGCGTTCCGCGGGCGGTCCAGTTCTATCGATTTAATATTGCATCTCCTGGGTCGGTACTTGTGTACGAAGGCACCGGTTTTATCAAAAAAATAGATAAAATTGGTATCGCCATCCCAGATAATATAATACTTGTCAGATACAAGCAGTTTGCGTATCCGGCCAAACAGGCTTTTTTTGGTAGTTTGAAGCGGGATATAGTTAATTTCTTCAAAAACCTTAGAAGCGGAAGCGCCAGATGCAAAACCCGGTTGAAAATACAATTCCTTTGCGTTTTGGGCATCTGAGCAAAAGCATCCGAACAAACCTAAAAGCATCATCCATTTTCTCATACCCCTTTGACGTTCTAAAGCCGCTTTTCTTGCAAAAAATTCAAAACAATTTGCCAAAATCTTTAAAAAAAATGAAAACCCACTGTAGAAACAGCGGGTTTTTAAATGATTGCCTGAATTTTTAAAAAATATTAAACCTTTGTTGATTTGGCAAGTCTTTTAAGGTTTACCATTAAAGGAATAATTCAACGTAAGGCCATAAGTTCGCGGGTCTCCCAGCACGCCTGCGTAATGGCCGGCATTGCCACCCGCGGGTAATAACTGTTCGAAATAGTTTGTATCGAAAACGTTACGAACCCATAAAAAGGCCGAGAAGCCCCGGGCTGCTTTAAACCCAATCCGGGTATTTACTAATCCGTACCCGGCCACGTTTAAGTAAGCGGAGGGAGAGGAGCTGGAAGAAAACGAAGACCGTGTAAACAGGTCGGCTCCAATAAAAAACCGGTTGGTTCTGCCAAACAGTGAGGAAGGAGTGGCGTATTCACCCCCGGCAGAACCCGCCCATCTCGAAATCCCCGGCAAACTGCCACCAGAAATATCTTTAAAGGCAGTCTGCACGCCTTCGGCATTAGTAGCGCCGGTTTCTTCGAGGGGCAGGGGTGCATTGGTAAACTTAATATATACTCCTTCCGTATAGGAAACGGCACCGTAAAAATTAAAATGATGATTGAGCCGGTAAGTGGCATCGGCTTCCACACCTCTTACGCGTACCTTGTCGGCATTGGCAATATACCCCCTGTTTACACCCAGTTCCGGCGATTGTACATTGGTTTGATAGTCCCGGATATCGGAATTGTATAAGGATAAATTGAGGCTAAAGTCTTCGGTCAGACTGGTTTTGATCCCTGCCTCATAATGCCGGGTATACTCGGGCCTTATTACCGCAAGATCGGTGGCAGGGGCTCCGTTTACCGTAGGCAGGCCCGCCACGTTCACCCCCACCGGCTTGTAACCGGTAGAATAGGTTATAAAACTATTAACGCGTTGAGATGGCCGGTAAGCCAGTGTAAGCTGGTAGGTTAGGTTGCGCTCGTAAGCATCCGTTTCATAAAACTGACTGGTATAAACCAACCTTTTCAATGCCAGCAAGTCAGCATCGCTCGTTTCCAAACCACCGGTGGCTACCCGGTTATAATACACTTTTTTCTGGTCGTAATTGGCCCTGATGCCGGGTAAGAGATGGAAATGATCTGCAAACACCCAGTCTAAATTCGCGAATACGGCGGCGCTTACCGATCGGATAGAAGAGTTGGTGCGAATTCCATATCCTTCAAACAGCCCGGGCGTTTTCCATTTTTCGCTGGTGGTATTTTGAGAAAACCGCCACTGGTCCCTGCCCGATTCTTCGGTACCATCGGTTTTTACCTGCTGCCCCAGGTAAAACAAACCGGCCACACCGCTTAACCGGTCAGAGAACTCGCCTGCGTAACGTATTTCCTGCGACAGGCTTTTATGTTTCGAAGGGTTTTGCGATTTGGCCAGAGCCTGAAGCCCGGTAAAGTCGCGGTCGTTGGAGGGTTCCCATATCCAATATCGCCAGGCAGTGGTAGCGGTAAGGGTGCCCGGTCCCAGTTTGCTGTCGATATTAAAAGACGCGCCTCCTATTTCGTTACCCGAGTTCCAGGGAGTATCGTGATCAATTACCCGCAAAAAAGCATCGGGCTGACCTGCGGGGTTTAGATTAGGAAGGGTGTAATTTAAATCGGATACAATGGCGTTGAACTGGCGGTAGGCCGATCGTTTGGTAGCGGCCACCCCGGCCACTACCTGGGCATAGCCATCGGGTTGCTGCCGGTTATATTCGCCGGCTAAACTAAGCGAGGTGTTATCGGAAATATTATACAGGAGCTGTGAGCGTACTCCCAGGTTATTGATATCGTTCGTGTATTTATCGGTGGCGATATTATGAATGGTTCCATTTCTTTGGGTGCCCGAAAAAGAAACACGGGCCGCCAATTTTGGTGTAAGAGGCCCCGTTACCGAAGCCTTCGCCTGTACAAAACCATAGTTTCCGTAGCTTACTTCGAGACTGCCGCCAGGCACAAAAGCTGGCTTTCGGGTAGTGATATTAATGGCCCCTGAACTGGTATTCTTACCAAATAAAGTGCCCTGCGGACCTCTTAGTACCTCAATTCTTTCGATATCTATAAAGTCGAGTGTGGCTACGGCCGGCCGGGCGTAGTATATACCGTCTACATAATACCCCACGCCGGGATCCAATCCATCGTTAGTAAGACCGAAGGGCGATCCTAACCCCCGGATATTGATACCGGTATTTCGGGGATTAGAGGTATACAGTTGCAGGGAAGGAATTATTTCTTTCACCCGGGTAACATTAAAAGCCCCCGACTCCGCAATCTGTTTCCCGCCTACAACCGATACAGAAATGGGTACGTTCTGCAAAAGTTCGCGTCTTCTTCTCGAGGTAATTACAACGGTGTCGGTTTGGTATAATACCTGGAGCTTTACAACCAATGTGTCGTTTAAATTTCGAACCGATATATTTCGGGTGGCATAACTCACCGCCGATATCGTTACCGTAAACGGAATTTTTGGTACAGGAGACAAGGTAAAAATACCTGCTGCATCGGTGGTTGTTCCCTGGGTGGTACCCTTTAAAAGCACATTGGCTCCCTCTATAGTTTCGTTATTTTCGTTGATAACTTTGCCGGTTAACTGGGCTTGTGCAAGCAGGGGTAAGAGGCTTAATAGTCCGGCAAGGAACCGCAGTTTGATTAATTGGTTACTATACATTTTTTTGTTTAATTGTTAAGGTTAAAGAATACAGGATGGATCGGCAGGAAGCATACCTTCTCCATTCGCTGAATAAGCGTTATTTTTAGAACAGTTTAAATAATTAGTCTATAATATAAGTAGACTAATAGGGTAAAAAAAGGGGGTGTTTAAAACATAGTACAACATCGGCAAGTGTACAGGGCTTCTCTAAAGCCCGGGGGAACGGTAGGATTACAGGAGAATAAGCTGTTGCGCATAAGATGAGTTTAAGGAACAAATATAGTAAAAAATAATTAGTCTATTAAATTAGTAGGGTAATATTTCTAAAAAAAATATCCAGTGTCTGCCTGACCATTTTATCCATGAAAGAGAGCCCGGTAAATAGTAATACTGCTCATAATAATAACGAGTATCCCTACAATAAGAAACATTTTTTTTACGGGCAGGCGGGACGTAAGCATGGCAGAAAACGGGGCCGTAATAATCCCGCCTATGAGCAGGCCTGCCACTATGTTCCAGTGATGAATGCCGATAGTAATAATGAAAGTAATGGCGCTGGTAATGGTTAATATAAATTTGGCAACAGTGGAGCTGCCCACCACATAGCGGGGCGTTCTTCCGTTTTTGATAAAAGTGCCGGTAACCAATGGTCCCCAGCCACCGCCGCCAAATGAATCAATAAAGCCACCTGCCAGTCCTAAGAGCGGTATATTGGTTTTTTTTCGTTTTCCGATCACTTCCTTTTTCGACCTGAATACGTTTCTCAATATTTTTATACCCAGGTATAGGGTATAAGCTGCAATAAAGGGTTTGGTTATGGCCGCATATTTTTCACCCACGTAGGTAAGGAGCAGGGCGCCTATGATAGCTCCGATGATGGCCGGCAGCGCGAGCGCCTTTACTAATTTCTTGTTCACGTTGCCTAAGCGGATATGGCTGATGCTTCCTGCAGCGGTTGTAAAAGTTTCGGCAGAGTGAATACTGGCGCTTACCACCGGCGGCGGTACGTTCAGCATTAAAAGTATAGTAGTACAAATTACCCCGTATCCCATTCCCATAGAGCCGGCAACAATTTCGGCAAGAAAGCCGGCCAGCAGCATCCAGTAAAAAAGATGATGATCCTTGTTCAGCGCCTGTAAAATGGGGTCAACCAAGCCGAAAGCATACAGTGCGTATACCGATAGGCTCACCAAAAGAACGATGCCCAGTATAATTAAATACCAGTTCGTACTTCTCTGGGCTTTAGCTACCATATCGGCAGAGCCCATTCTTAGCGCCGGGGGTTCATTTTCTTCTTCAAAGGTTTTCAGTGCGTCGTCCGATTTTTCCACCAGCGAACGCGTTACCTTATTCAACACTTTTACTTTGTGGTCGAAATCGCCGGAAAGCTTGTTGCGCAGCGTTTGCATATTATACAAAACCTGGTCTATCTCTTCCGGGATACTATCCGATAAAATTTCTTTCAGTCTTTTGGCAATGGTGGGAGATTTCCCGTTGGTGGATATCGCTATCTTGAGCTGCCCTTTTTTTACTACCGATCCCAGGTAAAAATCGCAGAATTCGGGCTTGTCGGCAATATTCACAAGTCTTCCGGCGCGATCTGTATCCGTTTTAATCCGGGCGGCGGTTTCCAGGTTGTTTACAGCAGCTATGACCAGGTCGGCATCGGCTATGTCTTCCGGTTCATAGGCTCTTTGCTCGAGGCAGATGTTGTCAAAAGGAGCCGCGAACTGTTCCAGCTCGTCGCCGATCTCTATGGCCACCAGTTTGATTTTCGTTGCGGGCGCATTATTCATCACGGCTTTCAGCTTTTCCAGACCGATAGCCCCTCCACCGATAATGAGCAGCTTCAGTTCTTCCAGCTTTAAAAAAACCGGAAAAAGATTGTTCCCCGATGTCTCATAGGCCTCCTTTGAGTGCAAGGAGGCAGAAGAGATTTTGGTATAATCGTTTTCCTGGCTCAAGTAGTTATTTCTTCGCTTTGGAGGTTTGCAGAATTTTGTTCACGGAGTCTTTATGGGAAAAATTTTCCTTACTGGTTACTTCGCTTTGGTGATACACCAGGGAGTTGGGCGGCACCGGGAAAGTGATCCATGCATTACCGCCAATTACACTGTCGCGGCCGATAACCGTATCGCCGCCTAATATGGTGGCGCCGGAGTAAATGATTACATTATCTTCAATGGTGGGATGTCGTTTGGTTTTTTTTCTTCCCTTGGCGGAGTTAAGGGCACCAATGGTTACGCCCTGGTATACTTTTACCTCCTTGCCGATTACCGTGGTTTCTCCTATTACCACACCGGTACCGTGATCAATAAAAAAGCTGTCGCCAATGGCAGCTCCCGGGTGAATATCTACTCCCGTTCTGCTATGTGCATATTCGGTAAAGATACGGGGCAGTGCACGAATTCCCTGTTTCCATAACTGGTTGGAAATGCGATAAACCGCAATGGCATAAAACCCGGGATAGGCCTGCAATACTTCGCTGATGTTGAGCGCCGCAGGGTCGTTGTCGATAAAGGCTGCAGCGTCTTTCTGCAGAGTGGCATACACGTCCGGCAATGCTTCAAAAAAATTGTCTGCTGCGGTCTGAGATTTAATCCCATCGTTCACCACATCGTATATTAACGTGGCCAAATGACTTTTGAGAGCGTAGAGGCCTCGTTCAAGGTCGCTCTCTCTCTGGTTTACGCCCGTTTTGGGGATAAACAGAAAGCCAAAAATATCATCGATAAATTGGTGCGCCAGGTCCTTATCCGGCAGGGGGCCTACTCTGGCATTACTTTGCAGTAATAGTTTTATAAACTTTTTGTTGCTCATTATTTTTTCAGTTAATGGCTCATGGTTGATAGTTCATGGCCTGCGGGGCCTATAAACGATTAGCTATGAACTATATGCTCATCAAAGAATCCATTTACGGTACGAGAAGTCGCCGAAGCTTTCATTTTCTTTTTTCTCCTGCTGATATACCCCAAACAATTCATCGAGGGTGGCCAATATCTGCCCTTCGTCGAGACTATCTTTGAATTTGGTATTGAGCCTTAAACCCAACCTGTCGCCGCCAATATGCAGGTTGTATTTTCCGTAAGCCGTACCCACAAAACCTATTTCTGCATTGGGCGACCGACCGCAACCATTTGGGCAGCCCGTCATGCGGAGTACAATATCATCATTCTCCATATTGTGTTTTTGGAGCAGGGGCTCTATTTTCGAAATAAGGGTGGGCAGGTAACGCTGCGCCTCTGCCAAAGCCAGTCCGCAAGTATTGAGTGCTACGCAGGCGATCGCGTTTTTGCGTAAAGCCCCTGCGTTTTCCGTATGTTCAATAATTCCGTATTGGTTCAGCAAAGCTTCTACCGAAGGTCTGTCTTCGTTTTGAATGTCGGCGAGGATCAGGTTTTGGTTGGTGGTAAAATGAAAATTACATTTTCCCAGCTCGGCGATCTTATAAAGACCTTCTTTTAATTTTATCTTTTCATCGTCCAGTACCCGGCCATTTTCAACAAATACGGTGTAATGCCAGTTGCCTTTATAGTCCTGTACCCATCCGTACCTGTCCTGCCGTTGGGTGAATTCGAAAGGACGGGCGGGTTCCAGTTTAAACCCGCAGCGTTTTTCAACTTCTTCGCGGTATTTATCAATTCCCATCTTATCGATGGTATACTTTAAACGGGCTTGTTTTCTGTCGCTTCGGTTACCAAAATCTCTTTGAACGGTAATGAATTCGTAAACGGCTTTTAATATTTTTTGTTCATCATTTTCAACAAAACCCATTACCGATGCCAGCCTTGGGTAAGTATTAGGATTGCCATGGGTACTACCCAATCCGCCTCCTGCGCCAATATTAAAACCCAGTAGTTTATCGTTTTCAATAATGGCAATCAGCACCACATCGTTTATTAAAATATCAACGTCATTATTGGGTGGTATGGCAATGCCTACTTTTAGCTTGCGCGGTAAATATCTATCTTTGTATAAGGGATCTTCTTCCGTTTTTTCACTCAGCTTTTCTTCATCGAGCCATATTTCGTACCAGGCGCGGGTTTTAGGTTTGGCCATCTCGCTTATCTTCGCCGCATACTGAAACACTTCGTCATATACCGGCGATTCGGCGGGATTGGAAGTACAGCACACATTCCGGTTCACATCCCCGCAGGTGGCGATGGAGTCCAGACCCGCCGTGTTGAAAGACTGCATGGTTGGTTTTATATGCGACTTAAGAATTCCGTGTAACTGTATGGTTTGGCGGGTAGTGATTTTTATCACACCGGTTGTGTGTTCACCCGCCACATGATGCAGTGTCAGCCACTGCTGCGGGGTTAATAATCCACCCGGCAATCGCAGGCGGAGCATAAATGCATACAGCCATTCCAGTTTTTTTGCACTGCGTTCCTCCCGGCGGTCCCGGTCGTCCTGCTGATACATGCCATGAAACTTCGTGAGACTGGTATCGTCTTCCCGTACGGCGCCGGTGTAGTTGTCGAGCAGACTTTCCTTTAAGGTACCGCGCAGACCATTACTGGCAATTTTAATTTTTTCTGTTGATGATAAATTAGGTAACTCGCTCATTATTTTATCTTCGTTAATATTTAATGGTTCATAGAAAATTGGCCATGAACTATTCGCTATGATCTATATGCCCGTTTTTAATATACATCCTTTTCCCAACGGCCTTCTTCGGCTAACTGGTGTAAATATTTTTCCGCCTCTTCCTCTGTCTTATTTCCATGTTCTTTGAAAATTTCAACCAGGGTTTTCTCTACATCTTTACTCGTTGGTTCACGTTTGCCACTAATATACATATAAGCTCCGTTTTGCAGCCATTGGTACAATTCGGCTCCTTTTTCTTTCATACGGTGCTGTACATAAATCTTTTCTTTCTGATCGCGCGAAAAAGCGAGATCGAGGTTGGCCAGCGCACCGGTTTGTAAATAATCCTGCAGCTCGGTCTGGTATAAGAAATCGGTAACAAAATGTTGTTCCCCGAAAAACAGCCAGTTGCGTCCCCCTGAACCTGAAGCATCACGTTCGGCGATAAAGGAGCGGAAGGGTGCGATGCCTGTTCCGGGTCCGATCATAATGATATCCTTATCGGGATCGGGTAAGCGGAAATGTTTTTGTTTTTGTATGAAAAACTCGAACTCAGTATCTAAAGGTAATGTGGAGAAATATTCGCTGCAAACCCCGGTTCTTTTTTCGTCTTCCACATAAAACTCGTCTTTGCTTACAGTGATGTGAATTTCATTTAATCCGTGGCTGATCGGAGAGGAAGAAACGGAATACATTCTGGGTGCCTGGGTTGTCAGGATCTGCAATACCTCTTCAAACATCGACGCATCCTTCACCGGGTATTTTTTTAACAGATCCGGCAGGCTTAATCTCGAATCTTCGGGTACCGCATGACCGGTAATGGTACCGTACTGTTTTATAGTGGACTTGAGCGGAAAAAGAATATTCAGATGTTTTTTCAGAAGCTCTTCTACGGAGGCGGTAACTTTTGGCGTTTTGACCTCTTTTTTCGGATCAATACCTGTAAGCTGAAGCACCTGCTCTACAGCAGCATCGCAGTTCGGAGGTATAACACCAAGGGCATCGCCTGGTAAATATTCGATTTCTTCGTCGGTACTGATTTCTATATGATAGGTTTCTTTATTGCTGCCGCGATCGTTCAGGTTGACGCTACTTACTACCGATCCTCTGTAATATTTCTTTCCGCCGGGTTTTTTTTCTTCTGTTGCTGCCGGGCGTGCAATGGAAGGAACACTTCCTACATTTGTTTGCAAGGCTGCTACTACGTTATCAATCCAGTGCAAAGCATCTTCTTCGTAATCCACGTCACATCTTTTCAGTGGTAAGATGCGCTGAGCGCCCAGAGCCTCCAGCCTGGCATCCGTATCCTCGCCCGTTTTGCAAAATTGTGCGTAAGAGGAATCGCCCAGGGCCAGCACTCCAAATTTCATTTTCTTCAGGTCCAGGTGCGCTTCGTGTATATGATCGTAAAATTTCTTAGCGAGTATGGGCGGCTCCCCCTCTCCCTGGGTACTAATTACCACAAAAAAATACTCTTCTTTCAAAAGATCGGAGAACCGGTACTGATCGAGACCCGCCAGTTTAACCGTGACCCCTTTTTTCTTTGCAATACCAGCCAGTTGGGTAGCCAGTTTTTTGGCGTTCCCGGTCTCTGTTCCGTAAACGAGCGTAATTTTTTTATTAATAGGAGGGGGAATTGTTCCTGCTGAAACACTTCCCTGTAAAGCGCCAGCCTGACCTGCGATATAGCCATTTAGCCATATAAGTTCTTCACGCGATAAGGTAAAAGTGAAGTCCTTTATCTTTTGCAGTTTTTCTTCAGATAACATGCTTTATTGGTTTATTTGGTTCATTTATATGTTGAATGCCCTGTCCTGCCGATGCAAAATATTGTTGCTGCTGAGTGCTATTCTTCAGCCATTTAAACTGCTGATGCAGCGCCACTACTTTTCCGATAATTACCAGTGAGGGCGATGCAAATTGCAGACCCGACAACTGGTTTTCGTAATCGTAAATATTGCATTCGTAGATGCGCTGGTAACAGGTTGTAGCCTGCTCTGCCACGGCGAGGTGTACGTCGCTGCTTATACCAAATTGTACCAGTTTTTGTACCAACTGAGGCAGGGTGGAGGAGGACATATAGAATACCAGTGTATCGTTGGTATGCGCCAGCTCCTGCCAATGTGAATCGGTAACGGCGTCGGATTTATAATAAGTTAAAAAACGTACGGATGTTGCATAGCCACGAGCTGTCAGAGGTATGCCTGCATAAGCGGCAGCGCCCAAAGCAGCGGTGACGCCGGGTATAATTTCGTAGGGGATTTTATTTTCTATTAAAGCTTGCAACTCATCCAGCACATTCGAAAAAACAGATACGTCGCCTCCTTTTAAGCGAACCACCCGCTTTCCCTGTAATGCAAATTCTACAATAAGCTGATTGATAACCTGCTGTGGAGTAGAAGTCTGATTTCTGCATTCTTTTCCCACATGTATAATCCGGGTATTGGGAGTGACGTAGCGATGCAGGATTACTTCACTTACCAGCCGGTCTATCAGTACCACATCCGCGCCCTTCAGCGCATTGGCAGCTTTCACGGTTATCAGGTCGGGGTCGCCGGGACCCGCAGCCGCTATTATAACCGAACCCATGGCCTCCTCCCGGCTACCGCTAAGAGAAGGAGAATGAGTGCTCCCCTGGGAAATATTTTTTTTGGGGTAAGGTAAAATCATTGTACACTTTTAATCTAATTGTTTCCCTTTATTTCTTTGTTCAGAGGAATAAAGGGTAGGCCTGTTAATTTAACAGCACTGCAGCCACCGTACTGTTGCTTGTTTCATCAATAAGTATGGCATTGCCGTAATCACTTATTTTATCGAAGGGGTCATAAACCAGGGGCTGGGCGGTTTTAATTTTTGCTTTTACCACTTCATTCAGCTTCACATTCTCGGTTACTTCGGTGTGTTCCAGCGTATTTACGTCCAGTTTATACTCTATTTCTCTTATAATTGTTCTCAATAATTTCCCCTTATGCTGAAGGAAGTATTTATTGCCGGGAACCAAAGGTTTGTTGTCTAACCAGCAAAGTAATACTTCTATTTCGCTCTCTACCCTCGGTTGATTGTCGGTGTGAACAAAACTGTCGCCGCGGCTGATATCAATATCGTCTGCCAGGTGAAATACAACTGCTTGTGGTGCAAACGCTTCTTCTACCTCTTCTCCTCCAACTTCTATTTTAGAAAGTGTGGTTTCAATACCTGCGGGTAGTACGGTTAACTTATCGCCTTTTCTATAAACACCGCATACGACCTGTCCGGCATATCCTCTGTAATCGTGGAGTTCGGTGGTTTGTGGGCGGATCACATATTGGACCTGAAAGCGGGGATCACTGAGGTTGGTGTCTTCAGATAGTTCTACCTCCTCCAGGAATTGCAAAAGTGGCCGGCCTGTGTACCAGGGTGTATTTTCTGAGGCTTCTACAATATTATCGCCGTTTAAAGCCGAAATAGGTATATAGGTCACATTATGCAATCCCAGTTGAGCGGCTACTTTTTCGTAGTCGGCTTTTATTTGTTCATATCGCTCTTCCGAGAAACCCACCAGGTCCATTTTATTAATGGTTACCACTACGTGAGGCATTTTTAGCAGCGAAGCGATGATGGAATGGCGGCGGGTTTGTTCGGTTACACCTGCACGGGCATCGATGAGGATAACAATCAGATTTGAGTTGGAGGCTCCGGTAATCATATTTCGGGTGTACTGTACATGCCCCGGCGCATCGGCTATAATAAATTTTCTTTTTGGCGTGTTGAAATACCGGTAAGCCACGTCGATGGTAATGCCCTGTTCCCGCTCGGCGCGCAAGCCGTCTGTAAGCAACGCCAGATCAACGCCGTCTTCATTTTTATTTTTCGACTGCCTTTCCAGCGCTTCCAGTTGATCTACCAGAATACTTTTGCTATCGTAAAGCAAGCGTCCGATCAATGTACTTTTGCCGTCGTCCACACTTCCTGCGGTTATAAATCGTAAAATGTCCATTTTAAGTTTATTGGTTTACAACTTCTGTTCTTTTATTTCGAAATACCTGCAACTGCTCTGCGTTAATATAATCTTCAACTCATCACCTAAAAGTACCCACCCTTTTTCCGGTCTTCCATCGCAGCTTCGGTCACCCGGTCATCTATCCGGGTTTCCCCGCGTTCGGAAATTCTTGTTGCCATGATCTCGTTCACTACCTCATCCAAAGTAATGGCGCTCGATTCCACGGCAGCGGTGCAGGTCATATCTCCCACGGTGCGGTAACGAACACGCTTGTTTACAATGACATCAGTGTCGTCAATTTTTATAAAATCGGATACAGCGATCAACTGGCCCTCATGAACCACTACTTCGCGGTCGTGTGCGAAGTAGATGGACGGCAGCGGGATATTTTCCTTTTTTATATAACTCCATACATCCAGTTCTGTCCAGTTACTGATAGGAAATACGCGTACATTTTCTCCCTTATGGATACGTCCGTTGTAAATGTTCCAGAGTTCGGGCCTTTGTAGTTTCGGATCCCATTGCCCGAACTCGTCGCGTACAGAGAAAATTCTTTCTTTTGCCCTGGCCTTTTCTTCGTCGCGGCGGGCGCCTCCGATGCAGGCATCGAATTTAAATTCTTCAATAGTATCGAGCAAAGTATGGATCTGCAGCCAGTTTCGGCTGGCGAACTTACCCTTGGGCTCGGTAAGATTCTTTGCTTTGATGGTATCTTCTACTTTTCTGACAATTAATTCTACGCCTAATTCTTTGGCCAGGTTATCGCGATAGGCTAATGCTTCGGGAAAGTTATGGCCTGTATCTATATGTACCAGGGGGAAAGGAATTTTACCGGGCGCAAAAGCTTTTTTGGCCAACTGAACGAGCGTGATGGAATCTTTGCCTCCACTAAAAAGTAAGGCAGGCTTTTCAAATTGTGCGGCTACTTCACGCATAATAAATATGCCTTCGGCTTCCAACTGTTCTAAATAATCTAATTCGTATTTTTTCATTGTATGTTTAATGCTAAACGCATAAGGTCCGGAGCATCCTGCCTTACGCTTTATTTACATGCAAACCACATTCTTTATGCGATATTTCCCACCACCAGCGGCCGGCGCGTGCATCTTCACCCGGCTCAACAGCACGGGTACAGGGAGCACAGCCAATACTCACAAAGCCTTTGTCGTGCAAAGGGTTATAAGGAATATTGTTTTCGTGGATATAGCTGATCATCTGGTCGTAAGACCAATGAATCAGGGGATTAAACTTATAAAGTTGGCGGGAGTCGTCCCATTCCAGTATCCTCATATCGCGGCGGTTATCAGATTGCTCTGCACGCAAGCCTGTAATCCACACCCGGGCGCCTTCCAGGGCACGGTTCAAAGGTTTTACTTTTCTTATAAAGCAACACTCTTTACGGTTTTCCACCGATTCATAAAAAGCATTTACGCCTTTGTCGTTTACAAACTTTTCAACCTCAGGAGCTTCCGGAAAATATACCTGTATATTGGTTTTGTAACGGGCATTGGTTTTTTCGAGTAAATCGTAGTGCTCGTAAAACAGGCGACCTGTGTCGAGCGTGAAGATCTTTACCGGAAGTTGATTGCGGGCAATAGCATGTGTAAGCACCTGGTCTTCCTGTCCTAAAGATGTGGAAAATACCACGCCCTGTGGAAACAGGCCGGTAACCAGCTTAAGCGCCTCATCGAGTGGCGCTTTGTCTATTTGCTGTATTTGAGTTTCCGAGAACATTTTTTTGGTTCATGGTTGATGGTTTATAGTTCCTGGCGGAGACTATGAACCATCAACTATTAATATGAACTTAAATATTAGGTTGTGGGGTATAACGTAAATATGGTTTTACCTCTTTTACACCTTTAGGGAATTTTTTAATCGCATCTTCTGTGCTGATAGAAGGCACGACGATTACATCTTCACCCTGGTTCCAGTCGGCCGGAGTGGCTACGCTTTCGTAAGCCGTAAGCTGTAAAGAGTCGAGCACCCGCAGTACTTCATTAAAGTTTCTGCCGGTAGATGCGGGGTAAGTAATGATGAGTTTAACCTTTTTATCGGGTCCGATGATGAACAAAGAACGCACTGTAGCTTTCTCAGAAGCGTTGGGGTGGATCATATCGTACAGGGTGGCAATCTCTCTGTCGGGATCGGCCAGAATAGGAAATTCTACAGAACAATTCTGTGTTTCGTTGATATCCGTTTTCCATCCGTGGTGGCTATCCAGCGGATCAACACTTACTGCGAGTACTTTGGTATTACGTTTTGCGAATTCTTCTTTTAACAAGGCTGTTTTTCCTAATTCGGTGGTGCAAACAGGTGTAAAATCAGCGGGGTGTGAAAACAGTATACCCCATCCGTCTCCTAAAAACTCGTGAAATTTGACTTCACCTTCGGTTGATTGCGCCGTAAAATCGGGAGCAATATCGCCTAATCTTAATGACATGTTCAAACAATTTATAAGTTAAAAAATAAGGTTGATAAACCCACCGACTTTGTAGACTATTAGTCCAAAAAAAATCGGGCTCGCAAGATAGTATATTTTTTTGATAGACTAATAGTTTTTTTTAGGAGCCCTGGGTTTTTCTGTTGTTGTCAACGGTCAAACCCTGTGGAAAGGTCACAAAAAAGCTGCTGTTAGGGAAGTTTATGGAGGGGGTTTTTCCCTCATTTTAAGGATGTTAATCCTTTAGATCGGCCAATGTTCTGTTTTCCAGTATCGCCAGGGTTGCATCTCGTACCTGCTTCATTACATCGTGCAGCCCACAATGGTTTTCATCGCAATTTCTGCAACGTTCATAAAAGTTCAGGCTTACACAGGGCAGCATGGCGATCGGCCCATCGATCAGTCGAATGATTTTGGTCATCTGAACCGAAGCGGGATCCACTTTAAAAAAATAGCCGCCCCCTTTCCCTTTCTTGCTATCCAGAATATCGGCTCTTTTCAGCTCCAATAAAATATTTTCGAGAAACTTCAGAGGGATTTTCTTGTTTTCCGAAATTTCTGAAATGAGTACAGGGCCGTTCATCTGCCTCTCTGCAAGATAGGTCAGTGCTTTGAACGCGTATTGAGACTTTTTCGTAAGCATAACAACCAGTCTACAAATTTAATCAACTATTTTGAGTATTATGCTTTTTATTTTTCACCACATTTTCGAGTGCCCATTCAATTTTTCGTTCAAAAACCTGCTTTCTCACGGCGCAATCGGCTTTCATACAAATAGAACATTGAACGCCGGGAATACAATCATCCGAATGTATAAAAAGTTCGAGCGATTGCCCATACCTGTTTTTGATCAAACCGGATAAGACATCAATTTCGTCATGGGCTTCTTTAACGGTAAAGTACCAGGGCACGGTCAAATGGGCATCTACATGCAAAATGCTTCCGAATTGGATGACGCGCAAATTGTGCAGGTCTACCCAGTTACTGTGCCTGTTTTCATTGACCAGGTCAATCATCCCTGTAAGCAGATTTTCATCAGCCTCGTCCATAATACCGGCCACCGACCGGCGGGTTATACGGTAGGAGGTGTATAAAATAAACAATGCCAGCGCGATGGCCGTAGCGGAATCGAGCCAGGCAAGCCCTGTAAAATGCAGCAATACCAGTCCTAATATCACGGCCACGGTAGAATAAGTATCGGTTTGCAGGTGCCGCCCACTGGCCTGTAAAGCCAGGGAATTATTTTTCCGGCCATAAGTTACACAAATAGCACCCATTATATAATTGATGAGGGCGGTTGAGGCTATCAGTAAAACTCCGAGATCGGTTCTCCTGATCTCCGTAGGAAAAATAAGCTTGTGAACAGCTTCGTATAATATATAAATACCGGCCAGGCCGATGAGAATTCCCTCGATTGCTGCCGAAAGGAATTCGGCTTTTCCATGTCCGTAGGGGTGGTTAAAATCGCGCGGCATTGCAGCAATGAACAGACTGTACAAACCCACCAGACCCGCAATTACGTTTACGATACTCTCCATGGCATCGGTTAAGATGGCAACCGAAGAGGTATAGTAGTAGGCGATAAATTTTATTACCAGCAAGATAACCGATACCAGCGCCACCCACTTCTGAACTTTCAGGTTTTGAGTTTGTGGAGATACAGTTTGCATAAGTTAAGAATTTAGCAGACGCCTATTCTTTGCCCAGGCGTTTGAGTATCCGGCGTTTAAGCCTGGTGTAGAATTCTTTATTGAACAGGTTGGAGTCGTGCAGGGCCTTGTAAATAAGGAAAATGCCAATGGGTAATAAAACAAATACCGCCAGCCACATCCCGGCAAAGGCAGAGAGTTCGAGTTCTTTGGCCAGTTTTTGCCCGCGGGTTCTTACAAAATAAAAGACCATGAAGAAGATGATCGCAAAAATCATGGGCATACCCAGTCCTCCTTTCCGGATAATGGAGCCCAGTGGAGCACCAATCATAAACAATACCAGGCAGGCCAATGCCAGCGTTATTTTATCGTGCCATTCAATTTTGTATTTCTGTAATGTTTTTTCCTGATCCACAATATTTCCTGCATTCATTTCCAGGTTGCTTTTCATATTATTGAGGATATTGTAGGCCCGGTTCTGTACATCTTCACGTGCACTATCGGGGATGAGTGCATCGAAATCATTGGGTGTCCTCTTCTTTTTCCTGGCTTTTGCAGCGAGTGCTTTACGGGTGCTATCCTTTTTCAGGCTGTCGACCCTGGCTTTTTCTATCGAGTCGTTGGCCGCGCTTAACCGCGATACCGCTTTATTGGTATCTCTGGGCCTAATGCTATCGCTCTCCCCAATAATCTTTTGTTCCCGCGACGCCAGACGGGCCGCTTTTATTGAATCCTGTCTTGCTTGTCGCCGGATAGAATCGCCCCTGTTTTTTTCCCGGATGGAATCCCTCCTGGCCTGTCGTTTTATGGAGTCCTGTCGGGCTACTTGTTTCAGGGAGTCCTTGCGTGCCTGCCGTTTCAGTGAATCGAGCCTTGTTTTCAGCGTTGCAGAGTCTACTCCCGTAAACAAGCGAAGAGAATCTGCTTTCTGTTTCTTTTTTAGCGAATCGGCCAGGTGGGTACTGTCGGCCGCTTTTTTTAAGCTATCTTTTCCGGCGGCCATATAGGCTTTAATATTTGCCTCGAAATTGAGTATAGAATCGGCCACTTTCATGCCCTTTGTAATACTATCGCGGAAATTGAGTATCGACAGAGATAAATAGAGGCTACTTTCGAAATTTTTGGCTATTGCCTGGTTAAATTTGGCAATCGAGTCGATAGCTACGTTCAACTGCCGCATATTATACATCTTCTCGTTAATATTGGAGCTGTCGTCCGTTTTGTCCTTAAAGCTGAAAGAGCTGATGTCCATTTGCATCTTATACTCTTTAAACCCCATTCGTATAAAATCAGTAAGAGAGTCGCCCCTGTTGCCGCGTTCTTCATAACGCCAGCCGTTTTTGAATACAATATCAAGAAACTGTTTATCGGGCGAAGGCTTCATCACGCCGTCCCGGGCAATTAAAAATGCGTCCTGCAGGCTGCTGCCCTCATTCTGGTAAACGATAATATCCCGAATAATGCTGTCATTCGCTTCCTTTTTGCCGATTTTGATGGCAAATTTATCTATACCATCAAAAAACACTCCTTCTTTGATGGCGAAGGCGGGCTTGGCCAATACAATATCGGCCAGCAGGGTTCTTGATTTAAGATTTGCTACCGGAATAACATAATTGGAAAATAAAAAAGCACAAAAAGCGATAATACCAGCCACAACAAATAGCGGCCGCATAAAACGCAGCAGGGAAATACCCGCCGATTTAATGGCCACCAGTTCAAAACTTTCGCCCAGATTGCCAAAGGTCATCAGCGAGGAAAGCAATATGGAAAGCGGCAAAGCCAACGGGATCAATACGGCACTCTGATACCAGATAAATTTGAGAATAGTGGCAGCATCCAGTCCCTTGCCCACAAAATCGTCGATCCACAGCCAGAAAAACTGCATGATCAGTACAAAAAGGGTAATGAAAAAAGTGGCCACAAATGGGCCTATGAAAGCTTTTACTATTAATTTGTCTAATTTCTTCACCTTCGCAATAATATATCTTTACCGAATGCAGTTCGCAAAAATACATCTTTCACCCCAGCAGATAAAGCTTGTAACTGATCCGGAATGGATTTTAACAAAGAATGAAATCCTGCGCCAGCTAAAAGATAGTTTTAGTGACCTTCACACCGCACAACAAAATCTGATCAAAGCCGCCGGTTTGCCGGAAGAGGTTTTACAAACTATTGGCAAAATCTCGCGGGGCGAAAACTACCTGGGTCTTCCCTGGATTGTGCTCGACAACCCCCGCCACTTTATCCGGCATCATATTTTCGCGGTAAGAACGATGTTCTGGTGGGGAAAATATTTCAGCACTACCCTGCATCTTTCGGGAAAATGGCAGGAACATTTTCGAAACAAACTGTCGAACGCTCATTCCCGGCTACAACAAAATAACTTCACCATTTGCCACAACGGCAACGAATGGGTGCATGATGTTTTAAGCGAATCCTTTACACCCATTAATCGCATCTCCCTTCCAAGTTTCGAAGCAATACTTGCAGAATCGCCGTTTATCAAAATAGCTGCCTGCACCGGGATGGAGAATATAGAAAATGCTACGGAAATACTGATGGAACAATTCGGGTTTCTGATAGATAGCGTTAGTAATGGATAATAAAGAAACCAACAACTCTTTGCTTTTTGCTATCGGATGTCGGATCTATTATTCGATTC
Source organism: Paraniabella yanshanensis (assembly GCA_040393015.1). GTDB lineage: Bacteria > Bacteroidota > Bacteroidia > Chitinophagales > Chitinophagaceae > Niabella > Niabella yanshanensis_A. The sequence goes on along the minus strand of JBEBUZ010000009.1, from coordinate 31,550 downwards.
CTGGCTCAGCTAGTTCCCCAACCGGTGGAACAGATCTTTTACCTGGTAATCCCAAAGTTGGCTCTGGTCTTTGATCTCTTTCTTCTCGGCAAAATCGGTAATAACCAGGATCGTTTGATTGGTTATTTCAGATTTATCAATCCGGAATTCAAAATATTCTTCTTTAGGTGCGCCAACCCAATGAAAACGAATAAAACTTTCATCTTCCTCCTCCAAAACTTCGGCCTCTTCATAAGCTCCGTTCCAGCCAAAATAGAACCTGCCGTCCCGCTCATCCACATGCTCCGCAAACCACTCGCCCAGCCCGTTTGAGGTAGCTAAAAACTCATACAAAATAGTTGGAGAGCAGCGAACGGGATACTCTAAAGTGAATTTCTGTTTACTCATCTTCACGAATTATTAATATTCAATAAGCCGCAATTATATAAAATTTATCAAACAAACAAAATTTATTTTTATTTGGACGGGAATCCTTTCCTCATCCTAATCAAAATATGGCCTGTTCCACGGTGTTTCTGCCGTATTTTACCCTTTATCGGAGAGGCGGCTGCCTTAGGTCGGGTTCCTCCGAAACAACGGGGTGAATCGCCCGATGCAGACTAAAAGCGGTATATTTGCACACATTTTTTAAAAAAGCACATTCTACCAGGTATGTTCAACAATCTACAGGATAAATTAGACAGCGCATTTAAAAACCTGAAAGGGCAGGGAAGGATCACCGAGCTTAATGTGGCTTCTACCGTAAAGGAGATACGCCGGGCATTGGTAGATGCCGACGTGAATTATAAAATTGCAAAGGAGTTTACGGACAAAATAAAAGATAAGGCTGTTGGTGAAAAAGTAATCAATGCCATCAGCCCCGGCCAGTTAATGGTAAAGATTGTGAAAGACGAGCTGGCGGAGCTGATGGGTGGCCGGGAAGCCACTTTTAATGCCAAGGGAAATCCCGCCGTTGTACTGATTGCGGGTTTGCAGGGTAGCGGTAAAACGACTTTCAGCGGAAAGCTGGCTCATTATCTCAAAACCCAGAAAGGGCTTAATCCCCTGCTGGTAGCAGCCGATATTTACCGTCCGGCGGCAATGGAACAACTCCGCGTGCTGGGTGAACAAATTGGTGTGGAAGTATATATAGAGGAGGATAACAGGGATGCGGTAAGTATTGCGCAGACCGCTGTTGCCGAGGCAAAATCACGGAATAAGAACGTTGTTATTATTGATACTGCCGGTCGTCTGGCCATCGATGAGCAGATGATGACCGAGGTAACAAACATCAAAAACGCCGTTAATCCGCAGGAAATACTATTTGTAGTAGACAGTATGACCGGCCAGGATGCGGTGAACACTGCCAAGGCATTTAACGACCGGCTGGATTTTAGCGGGGTGGTTTTAACTAAATTAGACGGCGATACCCGCGGCGGGGCGGCTATTTCGATTAAATACACCGTTAATAAGCCTATCAAATTTGTCAGTAACGGGGAAAAAATGGACGCGCTGGACGTGTTTTATCCCGAAAGGATGGCCCAGCGTATCCTGGGAATGGGCGATATTACCTCGTTGGTAGAACGGGCGCAACAGCAATTCGACGAGGAAGAGGCCAAAAAAATAGAAAGCAAGATCCGTAAGAATAAATTCGATTTTGCCGATTTCAAGGCCCAACTCGAAATGATCAGGAAAATGGGCAATATGAAGGATTTGCTGGGTATGATACCTGGTGTAGGGAAGCAGATTAAAGACCTGGAAATCAGCGACGATAGTTTTAAAGGCATAGAATCGATCATAGATTCTATGACCCCCGAAGAGCGCGCCAACCCCGACCTGATCAATGGCAACCGTCGCAAGCGGATAGCCCTGGGCTGTGGAAAGGATATTGCCGAAGTAAACGCATTTATGAAGCAATTTGAGCAGATGCGTGATATGATGAAAAACATGAATAAAATGGGGGCATTCGGAAAAATGATGCCCGGTATGCCGGGAGGAAAGAAAAGATCGTTTTAGAATACCCGAAACGCGCCCTTTTTCTTTTTTTACATTTTGTTTATTGTAAATCTATAAAAGTTTATTTACCTTTGACAGCCCAAATCACAAGCTAACCCTTTTGGTTAGGGATTATTAATTATTTTTTAACGCCTTAAATTTCTATTTAAAATGGCAGCTAAAATCAGATTGCAAAGACACGGCTCTAAGAAGAGGCCTTTTTATTTCATCGTTGTTGCTGACGCAAGAAGCCCGCGCGATGGTAAATTCATCCAAAAATTAGGTACTTACAATCCTCTGACCATCCCTGCGACTATCGAGCTGGATCGTCAAAAAGCATTGGAGTGGCTGAACAAAGGTGCTACACCTACCGATACTGTTCGCCGCATTCTCAGCTTTAAAGGAGTGTTGTACTTAAAGCATTTATTGCGCGGTGTAAAACTGGGACTGTTTGATGAAACTGCTGCTATGCAGAAATTCACCACCTGGAGCGCAGAACACGAAGAACATATAAAAAGGCGCCAGCAGAAAGCTATTGATGAACGAAAAGCTAAACGCAGAGTGGCCAGTGCAGTTCCCCGTAAAGTAGCTGAACCTAAGGCAGAAGTACCGACAGCAGAGGAAGCTCCGGCTGAAGGTGGCGAAGCTTAATTGGCTTATGGAACAAAAAGTTGAAGCGATCTCTTTCGGGGGATCGCTTTTATTTTGCGGGGTTATAACTAAAGGCTTATTTTAGGGGTGTTATGAACACGAAGGACCCATATTTCAGCATTGGCAAAATAGCAGGCACCCACGGGCTGAAGGGAGAACTGGTGCTGAAGCACGCACTGGGGAAAAGAACGGCACTCAAAGACCTGAGAGCCATTTTTATAAAAGATAAAAGCGGCAGTTTCTTACCCTGGTTTCTCGAAAGCGGCAGAATAAAAAATAATACAGAAACCTACCTGAAACTCGACGGGGTAGATACGATAGATGCGGCACGGGCTCTGGTACAGAAAGAAGTGTGGCTCACCGGAGTTGATTTTGAAAAATATGCCGCCAAAAATTCAGCAATCAGTTTTATCGGCTATAATATCAATGACCAGGGCCGGGTGCTGGGCACAGTTGAGGAAATCATTGAGCAGCCTCATCAGATTTTGTGCAGGTTATCCGTTGAAAACAAGGAAGTTTTTATCCCATTACACGAAGAAACGCTACAGAAAATAGATGCCGGAAATAAAACCATTCACGTGGTATTGCCTGACGGGCTGTTGGATATTTATCTCTCCTGAAGCACTTATTTTTTTAAGATATGAACATTAAGCAACATATTGCGCAACACCTGATCGATGTACATCGGGGTGGTAACTGGACAGAAGTAAACCTTACCGATACCCTGAAAGACGTTAGTTGGGTACAGGCAATGATTATTACTCCTTTTGCGCCCAATAGCATAGCCATGCTGCTTCACCACATCACTTACTGGAACCGGGTTATCGCCACGCGGGGACAAGGCATACAACCGTTTATTAATAAAGAAAACGGGATGAATGTTCCATCACTTGCAAATCAGGATGACTGGCGGAAGCTGAAAACAGATACTATACACTCTGCCGAGGAACTCGCTACAATCATTGAAGGCTACGATATCGGAAACCTCTTCAATCCCATACTACCGGCCCATTCCAGTGCTTACAAAAACTTCCAGGGACAGGTAGAACATGTGCATTACCACCTGGGGCAAATTATCATGATAAAGAAATATATCCATAAGGATAAAACAGGTATCCGCTAACAAGGAAAGGCAGCCAAAGAATGGTACTATTTCCTGTTTCCCGACAGCTCAGGGTGGTTCACCGCTCATCTGTTTACCTTCGAACAGGCTTCTGCCCGTGTTTTTACCTGTAGCTTTTCGTAAATATTACGGATATGCGTGCGCACGGTTTCAATGCTTATAAAAAGCTGGGCGGCAATTTCCTTATACCGAAAACCTTTTGAAAGCAACTGCAACACTTCATTTTCTCTTCTCGATAGCTGATCGGAATAGGATTGTACCGACCTGCTCGTTGCAAAATTGGTTACTACCAGCCTGGCAATCTGGCTACTCATCGGCGAACCACCCTGATGGATATCCCGGATAGCTTCCACCAGCTTTCGGGTATCGGCATTTTTTAAAATATAACCAGTAGCCCCCGCTTTAAGTGCATTAAAGGCATTTTCTGCATCATCATAGCTGGTTATCGCCATACACTGCATGAAAGGGTGCATGACTTTTAGTTTTGAAACAACATCAATACCCGAAATTCCCGGCAGATTGATATCGAACAACAATACATCCACCGGGTTATTTTCGAGATACTTTAACGCCGACTCTCCGTCTTCAAAAGCCTCCGCTACTTCCAGTTCCTCATGCTGGTAAAGCAGGCTCAATAAGGCAGTACGAATGGTTTCCTCGTCCTCGATTAATGCTATTCTGATCTTTGAAGCAGCCATAAAATTCTTTCTCCGGTTAAAATTAATATTGTTATTGGGCTTCGTAAGCGGTAAAAAAGTAGTATTTATATTTTTATACTATAGGTAATGGCCGTGCCAAGGCCCTGTTCCGACCGGATAGTCCAATCTCCGCCAATCTCTGCCATACGGGTTTTCATGTTCGTCAGCCCGTTGCGTTTTCCGTTTTTTTGAGGAGGAAGAGCGCTAACATCAAAACCTACGCCATTATCCGACAATGAAAAAATGACGACCCTTTCTTTAACAGTAATTGCAAACCTTATCAGGGAGGCTCTTGAGTATTTTAGAGCATTATTCAACGCTTCCTTGGTAACCAGCATAAGTTGCTGTCTTGGCAGATGCCCCATCGAAATATCGGGTAAGTTTTCGGGGAGATGGAATGCTACTTCTACCGACAAGGGGTCGGTTGTTTCAAATATGTATTCGTGCAGGTAGGCGGCAAGATTGCTCAGGGTGTCGTTCTGCGGATTGAGCGTCCAGATGATTTCCCCCATTTTGTCGGCCAATCCCCGCGATGTATTGCCAATTTCGTCTATGATATGGGTCTGCGATGGCTGCGCTGTTGAGCCTCGCCCTAATTCCGACAACAATGCTATTTTACTAAGGCCTGTACCCAATTCATCGTGCATATCTTTCGATATACGCAAACGTTCAGTATTTACCGCGAGTTGCTTCTCCATAATCCTTAACTGCTTTTGCAGTTTCCTTCTTAAAAAGTAACGAATGGTTAAGAATAGAGCACCCGAGAGCGATGCGGCTGCCAGTATTTTGAACCACCAGGTAAGCCAGAAGGGGGGCGATACAATTATTGTTTGTAATAATTGAGGGGCCGACCACACACCCTCGCTATTGGCCGACTTTACTTCAAACTTATATAGGCCGTGCGGAAGTTTGCTATATCTGGCTTCCGGTATATGCTTAGCTGAAATCCATTGATTGTCGTAGCCTTTTAACCGGTATTGGTACCGGTTTACATCAGGATCGGTATACTCTAAAGTCGCAAATTTTATGTAAATATTATTTTCGTCATGCTTCAGGCTGATCTGTTTCAGAAAGTTGACGGCAGTGTCCGTTTGAAGGGGTTTTTCGTTGATGAGGAAATCGGTCACAAAAGTCCGGGCCGCGAAACTTCTTTGGAAGAACTTTCGCTCATCAAACCAGTTAATGCCCGTAATACCTCCTAAGAAAATGATCGGTCCGTCCTTGTAATAAGCTCCCGTATTAAACTCGTTCGACTGTAATCCATGTTGTATGGTATAAGATTCGACATTTTTTACCCCTATATCTTTTCCGGGTTTTAAAGTAAGTTTATTGATGCCGTGGTTGGTGCTTAGCCAAAAAGTATAATCATTTTCAGGCAGGATGGAATAAATATAATCATTACTAAGACCGTTCTTTTCGTCAATAACCATCAACCCCGAGGTGTTATCTGTTTTAATAATCACTCCTACATTGGTGGCAAACCAAAAAGCTTTTCTTGTCTGATCCCGGTATATATGTTTAATGGTAAAATTAGTCAGGCCTGTTTCAACAATCTCCGCTCTGTTTGAAGAATGAATACGGGCCATTATATAACCCTTGCCTTCCCCTTTTCCAATAATAATATCGCCATTGTCTGTAAGAAAGAAGGTTTGTATATCGTCTTCGAATATTTTATCCTTTAACCCCAGGTCCGTTATCATAAATCCATCCTTTCCCTTATAGAGGAGGTAAGTGCTGTAATTGGTGCCTATAAGGTATTTATCGACGGCAATGGGTACAAAACATTGAGGTATATTGTGACGGCGCCCCATTCTGTTGTACTCGATTTCTACCACCGGGCGAAATTGCCTGGTGGCGGTTTCCAATATGCCTATTTCCCGGCCGCGGTTCATCCATAAACGATCTTCTTTATCTTTCACCAGAAAAAAGACACCGCCAAAATTGCCCGAACCAACCTCAAATAGTCGCTCGAATTGTCCGCTAAAACGGTTGATAACATATAATCCTTTGGAATAAGTTCCCACGTAAATATTCCCATTCTCATGAAAAATGCTTTTGACCATGAGGAAGGAGCTTTCCCTGTTGGCCACCGCACGCAAGGGGAAGGCATTAAAAAGCGGAGGCTTCAGGTTGAGTATGCTGATCCCGCCCCCTTCTGTACCCAACCAAAGGTTATTTGAATGGTCGACGGCTGCGCAATAGATCATATGCGAAGACAGGCTGCGAGGCTCGTTTTCGATATTGCCATACTGGTTAACATCTCCTGTAATGCTGTCGATAATAACAATACCCTTGCCACTTAGTACGGCAACGATATTGCCTGCGGGGGTTTTGATTTTTGGAATCACCGCCAGGGAGGTATCGGTTTTCAGTACCTTAGGAAGATCGAAAACTGCACCCGGTCTATCCGTCTGCAGGTCGTAATCGTATATTTTGCTCTGAGCGTAAAAAATAAGGCTGGTATTGTTGTAGATAACAGGGAATTGTATGCTCTCTTTATCCGGAATATTCATTTTTATAACAGAACCCGACCCCAGGTGATACTTCAGCAAGCCTTTCTTTTCATAAAGAAGAATATAGTTTTGACCGTTACTGGTATAGGTGCCGATCGCATTAGAAACAGGAAGGGTAATAGCGCTATGATCGGTAATATTAACCGAAAGCACTTTACTGCCGCAGGTTACAATAATCTGCTCATCCAGCAAACCTACTATTCTGCAGTCCAGGTCGCCCCCGATTTTTTTTACAACTGTAAAATGTTCGATGGCGATATCCATTTTTACCAATTGTCCGTCAACAATCATCCACAGGTTTTGATTTTTATCCTGTATGAACTGGCCGTTGATGATCTTCCCGGGAAAATTTTTGAGACTTTTATTCCGGATGTTTTGCCGGTATTTTTTTATCTGCCTTCCATCGTACCGGTTTAATCCATCTCCCGTTCCTATCCATATGAAGCCTTGCTGATCCTGGAAGATCTCACGAACAGAGTTTTGACTTAAGCCATCGTTCACTCCCAGCCTGGTGAAACCGGGACCCAATTGGCAAAGAGCTGCAATATGAAAAAAAACAAGCAACAGAAAAAGGAAGGGTCTGTAAAAAATCATATCTTACTGCTTTCTTGGAGACAATAGTCGGGAAAAGTACGTAACTTAAAATTTTAACGTCTATATTACTGATAATTTTTTAATCTTTAGCAGAACTAAAAATTTTACTATGGGTACATTTGTAATTTCCACCAGAAAAAATGGTGAAGTCCAGTTCAACCTCAAAGCTGGAAACGGACAGGTTATCCTTACCAGTGAAGGTTATACCACCAAAGCTGCCTGCAATGGCGGAATTGAGTCGGTTCGCAAGAATGGTACAGACGACAGTAAGTTCGACCGCCAGACTGCTTCGAACGGTAAGTTTTATTTTAACCTGAAAGCCGGGAACGGGCAGGTTATCGGCAGCAGTCAGATGTATGAGTCTGAAGCGTCGCGGGAGAATGGCATCGAATCGGTAAAAGCCAATGCTGCCGATGCGGAGATTAAGGACGAGACTGAATAAAATAATAGTATCGGTTGACATTAAAAAGAGCAGAATCCCTGCTCTTTTTTAATAAAGTTTATTTTTTGGCGCTTACCTTCCAGATAATACCGGCGGTGTCGTCATTGACCAGTAAGGAGCCTTCGGGTGTAACAGCTACTCCCACTGGCCTGCCATGTACTTCGCTTTTTTCGTCGCTGGCTATGAACCCGGTAAGAAAATCGACCGGAACCTGGGGCTTTCCTTCTTTAAAAGGGATGAATACTACTTTATAGCCCGAAAGCACCGAACGGTTCCAGGAGCCGTGCTGGCCTACGAATGCTCCGTTCTTATACTTAGCCGGAAACTGCTTGCCGGTATAAAATACAATACCCAGGGAGGCGGTGTGAGGCCCTAATGGTACGTCCGGCATAATGGCTTTATTGACCCATTCCTGATGAGGGTCGGCGGCCCATCGGGGGTCTTTTATTTTGCCGTAATAACTAAATGGCCAGCCATACCAGCCGCCTCGCTTAACGCTGGTAGCATAATCGGGTACGATCTCATCGCCCAGACCATCGCGTTCGTTAACCGCTGTCCAGAGCTCATCCGTAACCGGGTTCCAGTCCAGGCCCACCGGATTGCGCAGCCCGCTGGCATAAATTTGCAGATCGCTCCCGTCGGGGTTAGCCTCGTATATGAGTGCTCTTCCTTTTTCCGCATCTATACCGTGTTCGCCGACATTGCTGGCCGATCCCACGGTAATATAGATTTTGCTTTTGTCTTTATTGGTGATGATGTTCCTCGTCCAGTGATTATTGTAGCCTCCTTCATACAGGGATACGATTTTTTCTCCCTTCCCTTCCAGCCTGGTTATGCCTGCTGTATAAGGGTATCGATAAACTCCATCGGTATTAGCGATATAGAAATAGCCGTTCAGGATCAGCATCCCGAGCGGGCGGTTTTGCTGATCGATAAATACATATTGCTGATCTATTACCCCGTCTTTATTGGTATCTCTCAGTAAGCTAATCCGATTGGCCCCATTACGCGTGCCTGCTTCTGAAACGAAATAATCGCCATCGGTTGAAATATAGGTCCAGCGTGGATTTTGCAGGTTTTCGGCGAATTTTGTAACCTCAAATCCCTTCGGAGCTTTGGGTTTTGCACCCTCGGGCCAGCCAATGGTTTTGCTGTTTTTTCGGGCCGATTCGGTTTTGAATGGGGGCTGTAAGTTCAAAGGACCAATGGCCGTTTGCACGGTAACCACCGGTTGTTGTGCCAGTTTATTTTTGGTAGCCTCATCCACGTTCGTATGCTGAGCGCCGGCATATAGTCCGATGCTTAGCAAAAGGCAGCCGGGCAGCCTGTATTTTATTTGAATCATAAAATTTTTTGCTATAAAGATATTTAATTACAATGATTCTGTAAAGAAATATTAACCATGAAAATTAAAAATTTAATTTTCAAATTTCATGGTATATTTGTGTATGATTTATAGGAAAACGGAGAATACAGCTTTGAAACTGATGAAGCATTTTCCAGCTGTAGCCCTGTTGGGGCCAAGACAGGTGGGTAAAACCACATTGGCCAGAAACCTCATTAAAAAAGGGGGGAGAAAAAACGTTTACCTGGATCTTGAACGACCTACCGATCAGTTGAAGCTGTCGGACGCCGAGACTTATCTTCAGTTTCACGCAGACAAATGTGTGGTATTGGATGAGATACAAAACCTGCCTGAGTTATTTAGTGTGCTTCGACCGCTTATTGATGAAAAACGCAAGCCCGGGCGCTTCCTGCTGACGGGGTCTGCTTCTCCGGAACTGGTTAAGGGAGTGTCCGAATCACTTGCAGGACGTATTGCCTATATTGAGTTAACGCCCGTTGGACTCACTGAGCTGCCCGTTCGAATTTCGCAGCAACGGCATTGGTTTCGGGGTGGATTTCCCGGATCGTTAACTGCTAAAACAGAGGAGCTTAGCCGACAATGGCTTGATCATTTTGTTAAGAGTTATATTGAAAGGGATCTGAACCGTTTTTTTCATGTAACACTGAATGCGGTGATTGTACGCCGCTTCTGGCAGATGCTGGCATATAATAATGGCGGTATTTTCAATGCGGGAGATTTTGCCCGGGCCCTGGGAATTACCAACCCTACCGTACAACGTTACCTGGATTACCTGGAAGGAGCATTTCTGATAAGAAGATTACAACCCTGGTTTGTGAATATTAACAAGCGTCTGGTGCGGTCTCCCAAAGTATATATCCGCGACAGCGGTCTGCTTCATCGCCTGGCACAAATAGGTTCAATGGAAGAGTTGAGAGGAAATTTGCTTATTTGCTCATCCTGGGAGGGATATGTGATCGAACAAATCATACAGGTATTGCCGGAGGCGCTGACGCCTTTTTTTTATAGAACACACAACGGCGCAGAGCTGGACCTGCTGCTGGTGAAGCGCAATAAACCTTATGTGGCCATTGAAATAAAAGTGAATACCAGTGCGCAGCCGTCACGCGGGTTTTATGAATCTATAAGTACGCTAAAGCCGGTAAAAAGCTTTGTTATTTCGCCATCGGGCGAGGCTTATCCAACTGCCAGCGGGGTCTTACGCTGTAGCCTGAAACACTTTTTAAACGAAGAATTGCCAAAATTATAAACCATGAAATTTGAAAATGCAATTTTTAAATTTCATGGTTGTCTTATTTTATTTTTTATAAGAAAATATCGGGAAAGCACCCTGCCAAACCAGATCGTTACAAAAATTCATATCCGATATCCCTTCGGTAATACATGTCGTGGAACTTAAGAGCAGACAGTATTTGCCGGGATTGATCCGCTGCTTCTTTAATGCTGCTGCCATAGGAAGTAACGCAAAGCACCCGGCCTCCGTTTGTAACTGTTTGCCCTCCACTTTCTTTAGTCCCGGCCTGGAAAATAATAGCTTCTTCCGGTTCCGCCTTCGGGAAGGTGATTGGATATCCTTTTTCAAAACTGCCCGGGTAACCACCGCTTACAGCAACAATGGTTACTGCTGCGCGCGGGTCGGTACGGATGACTGTGTCGGAGAGCCTGTGCTCCGCTGCCGCTAAACAGAGTTCCGCAATATCATTTTGCAGCCGGGGCATTACTACCTCGGTTTCGGGATCGCCCATGCGGCAATTGTATTCGATAACATAGGGTTCATCGTTCACCTTTATCAAACCCAGAAAAATAAATCCTGTATAGCGAATGCCCTCTTTGTGTAAGCCATTGACAGTAGGCTCAATGATCTGGTCTTTTACTTTTTGCATAAAGGAATCGGTGGCAAAGGGTACCGGGCTTACGGCGCCCATACCACCTGTATTGGGGCCGCTGTCTTTTTCTCCTATACGTTTGTAATCTTTTGCTTCTGGAAGAATAACATAATCCTTGCCATCCGTTAATACAAATACACTCATTTCAATTCCATCCAGGAACTGCTCCACCACTACCGTTTTCCCTGCATCACCAAATTTGGCCTGCATTAACATGGCTTCCAGTTCGTTAATGGCTTCTTCCTGCGACTGACAGATGATAACCCCTTTGCCTGCGGCCAATCCATCGGCTTTCAGCACAATAGGTAAGGAATGGTTTTTGAGATACTGAATCCCTTCTTCGAATTGTGCAGATCCAAACTCCCGGTAAGCGGCAGTGGGAATTTGATGACGCTGCATAAAAGCTTTGGCAAATGCCTTACTTCCTTCCAACTGTGCTCCTGCCTGCGAAGGACCTATAAAATGAATATGTTTAAAATCGTCTTGTTGAAAATAATCCCATGCTCCTTTAACAAGCGGTTCTTCCGGACCGGCAATGACCATTTCAATGCCTTTGGCAAGACAGAACCGACCCAGTTCCGGAAAATCGGTAACGGCTATGGGCACATTAATTCCACACTGAGCGGTACCCGGATTGCCGGGAGCAATATAAAGCTCGTGATGCCCTCTTTTTTGAATATTCCAGGCAAGCGCGTGCTCCCTTCCTCCACCGCCAAGTATCAATATTTTCATTTTTTAAATTTTCGGCCGGATGTTGCTATTTCTAAAAAATCATCCTGACATCTGGCGTTAATGACTAATATTTTTTATATTTTGTTTCTAATTGATATGTTTTTATGAAAAACAGGGCGGAAAGATAGTTATAAAATGAAAACCCACGTTTGTGTTTTTTATGTATTTTGGCGCTCTTATCCTTATATTTACTAATCTTGTCATAAAATAGAAGCTTATGTCCACAACCAATAACGACTTTTTCAAGAGCCGTGTATTAGGCCACCCTTCCGGATTGTTTGTATTGTTTTTTACTGAAATGTGGGAACGCTTTTCCTTTTACGGGATGCGCGCGCTTTTGGTAATGTTTTTAACGGCTGCATTGTTCGATGGGGGCTGGGCCTGGACCCGTGAACAGGCAATGGCGTTGTTTGGTTCCTATGTAGGACTGGTATACCTTTCTACCATGCTGGGGGGGTATTTTGCCGACAAAAAGATTGGTTACCGCTGGGCCGTAGTGGTCGGTGCTCTTTTGATGACGCTGGGCCATGCTTCTATGGCTGTGGAAACGCAGTTTTCCATTTACCTGGGATTGGTTTTGCTGGTATTTGGAAATGGATTTTTTAAACCGAATATGACTTCGATTATTTCGGAGATGTATAAAGATCACCCTGATAAAAAGGACGGAGCCTATACCATCTTTTATATGGGGGTTAACTCAGGTGCTTTTTTCGGCATTTTGTTGTGTGGTTATCTCGGCGAAAAGGTTGGATGGAGCTGGGGATTTGGCCTGGCAGGTATATTTATGTTCTTTGGACTTATCCAGTTCTGGTTGGCGCAAAATATATTTGGAAATATAGGATTGAAGCCGGTAAAAAAAGACGCATCGGAATTAATGAGCGCAACGGCGACACCGGATGGCGATAAGCTGAATCCTTTCTCTCGTGGGCAGTTGGCATTGATCGGACTGATGGTGGCCCTGGGGTTGTTATGGATTATTTTTGAGCCGGCCAAACTGATCTCCGACGGCAAAGTGGATATTTTTAATTTCAGCGTAGCGGGTATATCCGGGAATAATTTTACCATTCTGGTAGCGGTGGTTTTATTCATCGGGCTGCTAATTTACCGGCTGTCGCGGTATTCACCGGTTACAAGAGATAAAATGATTGCGGTGTCATTTTTTGCTTTTCTTACCATGTTTTTCTGGGCCATTTTTGAGCAGTCGCCGGGCACGCTTACTATTTTCGCCCGCGATTATACCGACCGGGTTCTTGAAGGGGGCGCCGGAACGGCTTTTAAAGTGGTAAATGCTCTAATAACGATTGTTCCACTTGCGATTATTACCTGGGTGCTGCTGAAATTATTTGGACAAACCTTTAAAAAGTACACGGCTGCCAATTTATTTCTGGCTACCAGCTTTGTAATTGTATGGGGTATTGCTTTGTGGATGCTCTACAACCAGATATCGGAGCAAACTCTGGAAGTACCGGCATCCTGGTTTTCTACCTTAAACTCTTTATTTATTATCAGTCTCGCTCCTTTGTTCTCCAAATGGTGGAGCAGTAAATACAATCCTTCTGCCAATGTAAAGTATGCGGTGGGGATGGGTTTGCTGGCGCTGGGAATGGTTTGTGTGGCGGTGGGCGCAAGTTCTATCGCTCCGGGCGCCAAAACAGCTTCTGTGAGTATGATATGGCTGATACTGGTGTACCTTTTTCATACTATGGGTGAACTTTGTATATCTCCGGTGGGACTGTCTTATGTGAGTAAACTGGTGCCTCCCCGTATGATCGCCATGATGTTTGGTATCTGGTATCTTGCGGTGGCTATTGGCATGAAAGGGGCGGCCAAATTTGGTGAAAACGTAGATAAGATTGCCGATGAAAAAGGGATGAGTTATTTCTTTTGGATGCTGGCGGCCGTATCGTTTGTGGTGGCAATTGTGGCCATTCTTTTTACACCGCTTATTCGCAAGAAAATGCATGGTGTACGGTAATATTATTCTTCCTGTTACATTTTATATTTTATGCAAACATTAGAGCAAATCCAAAACTTTGGGGGTAAGTATCCCAGGCAATTATGGTATCTTTTCTTTTCAGAGATGTGGGAGCGTTTTTGTTTCTACGGTATGAGGGGGATGCTCACTTTCTTTATGGTGGACCAGCTGTTTATGAAAGAAGATGTTGCCAATCTTCAATACGGTGCCACCCAGGCTTTTGTGTACGCCTTTACATTTATTGGAGGGCTGTTTGCCGACAAAATATTGGGTTTCCGGAAATCGCTTTTCTGGGGCGGTTTGCTCATGATTACAGGGAGCCTTATACTCGCTACCGACCCCCATCGCTTCTTTTTTCTCGGCATCAGTTTTACCGTGATCGGGACCGGTTTTTTTAAGCCGAATATTTCTACGATGGTAGGGCAGTTGTATCATAAGGGAGATGTAAGAAGAGACGCTGGTTTTTCTCTGTTTTATTCGGGTATAAATATAGGCGCTTTATTGGGAGGGTATGCCTGTGTGGCTATTGGCAAGCAGCAAATGTTGAGCAGTGTGGTTCCTGCTCATTTAAGCTGGAATGTGGCTTTTGGACTGGCTGCAGTAGTAATGACCATCAGCTTACTCACTTTTGTTTTTACCCAGCGATCGCTGGGACCTATCGGGCTGGGACCGCTGAAAGACAAGAAATGGTATGAATACCTGGTATATGCCGGATCGCTGGCCATTATTCCCGTGATTATGACCATGGTGTCGAAAACCGAATACACCGATTGGTTTATGTATATTATTGGTCCGGCTACTTTACTGTACCTTTTTTACGAGATGACCCGGCACACCAAAGAGGAGGTAAAAAAACTGGCCGCCGCGCTGGTATTTATCGTTTTCTCGGTTTTGTTCTGGGCATTTTTTGAGCAGAGTGGTGGATCGCTTAGTTTGTTTGCCGCCAATAACCTGGATAATAAATTATTAGGTTTCCTGAAACTCGATCCCAATGGCGTAAATAATTCCGCTAATTCTTTATTTGTAATCATTTTTGCTCCCCTATTCGGCTTGATATGGCTGGCAATGGCGCGTAAGAAAATAGAACCGAATACCGTGGTGAAGTTTGGACTGGCTTTTCTTTTTTTGGGGATGGCTTTCTATATTTTCTTTGCCACACGCTTTTTTCAACTGGTTCCTGGAATTGCAAGCCTCGATGTATTTACAACCGCATACCTTGTCGTGACCTTTGGCGAGCTTTGTTTATCGCCGATCGGGCTATCTATTATGACGAAACTTTCGCCTACGCGCTTGCAGGGCGTTATGATGGGTATGTGGTTTCTTGCCAGTGCCTACGGGCAATATGTAGCGGGACTGCTGGGAGCGGGTATGGCCCGGGCGAATGAAAATGCCACACTTACCGATAAACTGATGGCTTACACGGAAGGTTACAAGCAACTGGGTTTATATGCCATTATCGCCGGCATTATATTAATTTCAATATCGCCTATGGTAAGAAAATTGATGGGTGATGTAAAGTAAAAAAACTCGCTGGAGCAGCGGAACCTTTGGGCTATTTGCACCTTCAGGCATGATGACGGTTGGATGAGCCGGAAATGCCCGACAGCTAAAAACTGTCTGCCTCCCGGTATGCCTGCACCAGCCGGTCTTCTCCTTCTTTACCCGATCGGGACATGCCATGTTCCATTCCTACTACACCCTTGTACCCCTTGTCGTGTAAAAATTTGAACAGGTTCTTATAATTGATTTCCCCCGTGCCAGGTTCTTTTCGTCCGGGGTTATCACCCACCTGTATATAGGGTATTTCTTCCCAGCAAAGTTCCATGTTTTTAATAAGGTTGCCCTCGTTCTTTTGCATATGGTACACATCGTATAATATCTTGCAGCTCGGGCTATTCACTGCTTTGCATATTTCGTAGGTTTGGGTAGAGTAGCGCAGAAAAAGATCAGGAGTATCGCTAAGCGGTTCCAGCACCATTACTATTCCGTGGGGCTCCAGTATTTCGGCACCGCGGCGCAACGCTTCAATAACGTTGGCGGTTTGTACGGCCAGGGGCAGATGTTTTTCATAATCGCCCGGAACTACGGTTACCCATTTGGCATTGCAACGTTTAGCTATTTCTACCGATTCGCGGCAGCCTTTTAAAAAAATATCGATATGCTCTTTCTTTTTGGAAGCGAGGGTATTGGCTCCGTTACCACCTTTGGGTACTACAAATACGCCCATACGCATGCCCAGTTTTGCCAGTGTCTCCCCAATTTTACGCTGCATATCGGCGGTACGGCCCGGCATGCCATTGTCTTCTATGGATCTAAAGCCCAGGTCGTGCATATATTTTATCTGATCGATAAAATCTTTTCCGGCACTATTAAACATTCCGTTGTGCGGGGCATAATCCAGTTTAAAGGTTTGACCCTTTGTTGTTTTTGTTTCAAAACCAAAGGAGGCCGAAGCAAAAGTTGCTGCGCCTGCTGAAAGGAAACTATTTTTCAGAAATGACCGTCTTTGCATCTTTATTTTTTGTGTGGAAAGATACCAAAACTTACAAAGGGTTTTCAAATAATTATTTACAGAATTTTTTTAGGTTTGTTTTATATCTTTAGGGCCATGAGATATATCGTATTAATGGCTGCGGGAATGTTGGCAACGGTTGGTGCAGGAGCTCAGAACAAGGGCTTCGAGAAGTACGCACAGCCCATCCCGGGCTCTTCTGTAAGTTTTCAGATGGTACCGGTGAGAGAGGGGACTTTTATTATGGGCGATAATAAGTCGGAACTACCCGATGAAAAGCCCGCTCACAAGGTTACAGTAGGCGCTTTCTGGATGGGAGCAAAGGAAGTTACACACGACGAATTTTCGCTCTTTCTGAATGATGAGTCGTATTCGGAGAACAACGACGTGGATGCTATTACACGGCCTTCCCGACCCTATGTAGAGGTGACATTGGGGATGGGTAAGGAAGGCGGCTTCCCGGCCAATAGTATGAAGCAGTATGGCGCGCTGATGTATTGCAAATGGCTATATGCAAAGACGGGTATATTCTACCGGCTTCCGACCGAAGCCGAGTGGGAATACGCCTGCCGGGCGGGTTCTGCTACAATATATCCGTTTGGTAACGACAGTACGAAGCTGGGTGATTACGCCTGGTACGCGGCCAATAGTGATAATAAATACCATAAAACGGGTCTTAAAAAGCCCAACGCCTGGGGATTGTACGATATGTTGGGCAATGTACAGGAATGGGTGCTCGACCAATACATTGAAGACGCATATAGTAAGCGAGGGAAGGAAGTGATTGACCCGGTTCAAACGCCTGTAAAAAGACATCCCATCGTACTGCGGGGCGGGGATTTCGACGATCAGGCAGTGGCCTTGCAAAGTGCCAGCCGGGAGCCCTCGGATCTGGCGTGGAACCGGCGCGATCCGCAGATTCCTAAAAGCAAATGGTGGAATGCCGATGCGCCTTTTGTCGGATTCAGACTGGTAAGACCGCTGAAACAGCCTGCCAGAGAAGACATAGATCGTTTTTTTGAAACCTATTTAGGATTGTGAATCTTGTGAAATATTTTTTATTATAAAAGACAAAAAATGAACCATAAAACAACACGCAGACAGTTTGTTCAGCAAGGCTCTTTATTGGCCGGGGGCCTGATGGCGGCTCCCTTCCTGGGAAATGCAACCAATTTCTTTTCCGGCTCGGCCGGTGTTATTAAAGTAGCACTGATAGGTTGTGGTGGCAGGGGCACGGGTGCGGCTATCCAGGCATTAAGTTCGAAGCAGAACGTTCAGTTAGTGGCAATGGCCGATGCATTCCGCGACCGGCTTGATAAATGTTATAAAGCCGTAACAGGTAACCTCGAAGAGTCGGGTATAGATAAAAAAAGTGTAGATGTGCCGGAAGAAAGAAAATTTGTTGGTTTTGATGCCTACGAGAAAGCCATTCCTTTGGCAGATGTAGTTATATTAACTACACCACCCGGCTTCCGCCCCATTCATTTTGAAAGAGCAGTAAAGCTGGGTAAACACGTGTTTATGGAGAAGCCGGTGGCAACCGACCCGGCGGGTATAAAAAAGGTGCTGGAGGTGGCAGCTATTGCCCAACAAAAAAAACTGAATGTTGTGGTAGGGTTGCAGCGCAGATACGAGAATTCTTACCGTGCATTGTACGACAGGAAGGATCTTATAGGGGACATTACTTCCTCGCAGGTTTGGTGGAACAACGATGGCGTATGGGTACAGGAACGTAAACCCGGCCAAACCGAGATGGAGTACCAGATGCGCAACTGGTATTATTTTAACTGGCTTTGCGGCGATCATATCGTGGAGCAACACGTACACAATATTGATGTGGTGAACTGGTTCAAAGGCGCTTATCCGGTAAAAGCCCAGGGTATGGGCGGCCGCCAGGTGCGTACCGACAAAAAGTACGGAGAGATTTTTGATCACCATTACGTGGAATTCCAATATGCAGACGGTAGCATTATGAACAGTCAGTGTCGCCATATTCCCGGTACTATGAGCAGGGTAGACGAGCTGATCGTGGGAACAAAGGGAACCATCAGGGGCAACGCTGCGGATATCAGAGATAGCAAGGGAAACGTTTTATTCGCCTTCGACAGAAAGAAAAACAACAACCCATACCAGGCTGAACACGATGAGTTGTTTGCCGCCATTGCCCGCGGTGAATATAAATTTGCAGATGCAGAGTATGGCGCCAAAAGTACTCTGACGGGTATCATTGGCCGAATGGCTACTTATAGCGGACAGATAATAGATTTTGATAAAGCACTGAACAGCGGTATTGATATTATGCCGAAGGAATACAGTTTTAGCGCTACACCTCCGGTGGTTCCCGGCGCAGATGGCAGCTACCCGATTGCAGTTCCGGGGAAGACTAAATATTTTTAAGTAACACCGGGGAACAACGAAATAAAAAAACCGTCTCCAGATTCAGGGAGACGGTTTTTTAGTGTATTCCGAAGTCAGAAGAGAATGGGTAGGCTTAGTTAAATTTTCCTGAGAATTTTCCGTTGCTCAGGGTAATATTGGTATTGCTGGTTTCGTTCACGCAATAGGCGTCAAAAGTTCCTTCTACTTCCGTATCGGTAAGTTTTGTAATATTAAAGTTGCCGGTGCTGGATGTATAGGCTTCCTGACCCGATCCCAGATTGGCTACGCCAATGGTTAGGACGGCGCCGGTGTTGGTGGAGTTGTTGTTTTCGAATTTCGCGCTAAGGGCGCCGGTATGATTTAGCGGAACCTGTATGGCGAGCTGCGCCGTTCCAATTTGCGTTCCGTTGGTTTGAATCGCTGTAATAGTAATCTGCGTGCGGTTCGCCGTATTGGTTTTATTGGCAAAGGAACCGGCTGCGGTGTTTGATTTATATTCATTCTTACCACCAAATGATTTATTGGTTGAGAACTGGATAGAAGCTTTGCCGATCCCCAGGTTATTGTCGCCACCCTCCTTTTTACAAGCTGTAAATAAGAAGGATATACATAATCCGATCGAAAAAAGAACGCTGAACTTTGTTTTGGTAATAAACATGATTTTTATTTTGTTGGTTAATATATGGTTTTGGTATTCCCGAAATTAGCCGGGCTGAGATCTGAAATACTCGTAAAGGATAACATAAGCAGTTAGTGGTGGTTGTCGCATTAATATAATAAAGGCGAACCCGGTAAATATTATCGTGAGGGTTTATGCAGTAAAAATAGTCGATACTGTGAAAGCCGGCAATGTGAAAAAAGTAGTATTATTTTAATGTTGGAACGGAAACGGGCAAAGCTGGTTCAGCAGCGGGAACTAAAATACCTGTCGCATATCAAAAGAGACAACAATTATAAAAGGGAACAACAAACCTGAAGCGGCGTTGCAGGTGACCCGGGAGGTTTTTACAGGTCGTCTTCTCCGGTTTCTTTTTTATAAGCTTTAATAAAGAGCGCGCCGAGGTTTTTGTACGGGGGAATATAATCTTCCATACCCGTAATATTGGCCGCAGCCCTGAAGGTCTTCCAGAAAGGAAGCCAGTCCACGTCTTTTTTCAAACGAAGGTTTTCCAGAAAAATCCTTATAAACGGTAGGTTTATGTCGCGGTAACCTGTTTGCTTCGATGAGATAATGTGGGCATCCGGCGATTTTTTTAAGATAGAATCTATCAGAAAAAAGCCACCGCAGGATCCCATAAATACCACGCGCGAAGTAGGCGTAATATAGTTTACGCTGGTAGGGGCATGATAGCTATGGCCGCGGTGAAAAGTAACGGTGGGCGAGAGGTTCTTGTTTTCAAAGAAAGCCTGCATGGCATTCTGGGCTACATAATCCTCATCGGGGGTATTAGCCAGTGGACGGTTCGCATATACGTATACGGGAACGCCGCTGGTTGATTTGGCCACTACAAATTTACTGTTGCTTTCGTCCATCCGCCATTTGGGATCGTTGCGGAAAGTGCGTGTAAAAATGTCAAAATCTGTCATCCCGTCTTCATCGCCATAAAAGAACATTTGCGTAATAACTTCACCTTTTTCGTTGGTAAAGCTGTTAAAGGGAATATTGTAAACCGGCGGAATGCCCAGTTCTTTTGTGAGATCGATGTTTTTGGTCGGGTCGGCCGACATAAAAAGTTTATCCAATATATTATATATGGCGATACCCCTTTTATTCCCCGATTTTAAATTTCGCTGGTAATTGGATTTTACATTCACGAGCATATCTCTCGCCAGCTCGGGCATGGTTTCGTACAGGCTGGCATAGGAATCGGCTACGTCTACCCCGTCTTCCAGGCCTTTGGTTTTTTCCAGACCGTTTACAAATGAGATCATAAGTGTAGTAGCGTTCTGTTTATCCGGAAACGTAGCAAAAAAAGCTTTCAGGGTGTTGTATCCTGCAGCCTGGCGAATGAATTTGCGATAATGATCAAAGGATAGAGACAGCAGCAACTGATCGCCCCGGTTGTTCGCCTTACTCATCATTAACGGAAAAATACCCGAGGTGTAGCTGCTGGTATAAATCAACCCATCCGATAAAACCGCCAGATAATACAGTTCCTGGGCGGTTAAGGATTGCAGGCATCTGTATCGTATGGCATTGGGCGATTCGTGTAAGGCGTTGATTTCATTAACGAATTCATCATTCCCTTTCTTCTGCAAGCGGGCCGTAAGTTCTGCAAACCCAACCGGTACATCTCCTTTTACAGCCCTTTGCGCATAATCTACCTGTGTTTCTACCAGTAAGCGGTAATACCTGTACCGGTCGTCTTTGGCCGCATCCAACTGCGCCATGGTAATCTTACCTTTCACAAGATTATCGAGAAAAGGAAAATATACCTGCCCGCTTTTCATCTCGGAAAGGCCCACTACCACTTTTACAAACTCATCATCTTTTACACTTTTTATTTTATAACTTAATGTATTTCCCGCCTGGGCGTAAGAATACAGTTGTTCGGGATACTGGCGGCCCACTGTTTTTATCAGACTGTCTACATATTTTGAATTGACGTACTGGGGCTTGCTCAATTCGTAAAAGGTTTTGTCGGGGTATTGAGCCGCGAATTTTAAAATCAACAGGTCTTTTAGTTCACTAAAATGAGGATTTTCTTCAAAAACCCTTGGCAGGGTAGCTGTATACGCTATATCGTAAGGAAAATGCTGCACGTAAGGAATGATGGATTCTTTGGCAGAATTGACCTCTATCAGTTTTTTATACAGGGAAAAGATCTGGGCAAAATGCATGGGGCTTACCATTCTTTTCTTCCATCCGGTACGCATATAACGTAAAATATCTGTAAGTCCTACCAGGTAACCCGCTTTGAGCCTCAGCTCTATCTTGCTATCGCTTTCGATCATAAAGCGAATAGCATCCACCTGGTTATTGATAGCTGCCGTGGCCAGCCGCGCGCCGTCAGGATTGCTCTCTATAGTAAATTCATCGTCCTGTTTACCGTCGCTGCCAAGCAATAATTTTTTTTCATTCAGGATATTGTCGTGAAATAACTGGCGGTTGATAGGAATTTTCATTTCGCCATTGCCCTGTGCCAGGGCTGTTAAAGAAATGGATATACAAAATACGGTTGAGAATAAAGCCTTTCCTGTCATAACTAAAAATTGATCGTGCCGCAAAGGTAATTTGATATATAACGTAAAAAAGTTAAAAGATGTTGCCGAATGGACAAGGGTTGCAGCAATAGCCATTATTTCCCGGGGATACCGCGAAAAAATTGGGGATACCGCGAAACTACGCGTTGGGGCTAACCAGCTACTGTTGAGCCTGTTTACTCAGAAGGCAGATTATGACTGCGAATAACCCAGGGCAGGGCTTCTTTTTTGCATAAAGGAGAAAGCGCCGAAGAGTACTGCACAATAAAACAGGTCGCCTGCGAATGCATTGAAAAACATTCCGGTACTCATGGTATTGTAAAAAGGAAGCGCTCTTAAATAGGTCATTCCCAGTGTGAGACCTGGTTCGTGCAGAACGGTACCAGCCGCGAAATGGTTGCCCACCCAAACGCCGAAATTGGAGATAATCCAGAATATGGCCGACCCTGTTAACGAATAGCCCGCAATTTTAATGGCTTTGGGATTGCGCAGGTTTGTTCCCAGGAGGGTTACCAACAAAATTCCTGCGTACACAAAGGACTGGGAAACAATAACAAAGGGCTGGGAAAACCTGTATCCACCCATTGCGCCGCTGAGCTGAAGCGTGATATCGGAAATGAAATAAGCTGCCAAAGGAACAAAAAAGGCCAGCCATTTTTTCCGGAACTGTGCACCGCCAAAAAGCGCCATGGCTACCAGGGGCGAAAAATTATAGGGGTGGGGTAATAAACGGCTGAGGGCTGCGAGCACAATCATTACAACTATTACACCGGCACGAATATTTATTTTGTTCATAATTGTGTTTATTTGCTGCAAAAATAGATAGTTTTATAATTTTGTACCTTTAATTATTATATACATGAAAAAGATCCTTGCAATTTTAGTAATAGTTGGCGCCGCTGGTACGGCCTCTGCACAACCGCCTGTGGGCCCGGCAAATATTGGCGACACCTACGGAGAGAAGACAAGTTCTAAAGGAATTGTGGCGCCCGCCCGCCTCAATAAAGACCTGGCTAAAAAAGACACCGTTGAAACCAAGGTAGCCGCTAAAGTGTTAGATGTTTGCCCTAAAAAAGGCTGCTGGATGCAGGTGGAACTGGCCGACAAAAGTAAAATGTTTGTAAAATTTAAGGATTATGCCTTTTTTGTTCCCATGGATATGATTGGTAAAGAGATTGTTTTAGACGGTATTGCTTTTAGCAAAATGACTTCGGTGGCCGAATTAAAACACTATGCCGAAGATGCAAAGAAAAGCCAGGCCGAAATAGATGCTATTAAAGAGCCAAAAAAAGAAGTGAGGTTTTTAGCCGATGGGGTGCTGGTGGTGAAATAGCAATATTGCCTGAATAACTTCATAAGCAAATTTTGTAATATTAAAATTACCTGCTATCTGGCGGACAAACAAAATTTTCTTTCCGCTTACTATTTTTTGATATAAGTGCTCAATGTCCTACTTTTGCAGCCCGTTAAGATAGTAGGCGGATTGAAAAATAAGGCCGGTTCGACCTGCCGTAAACCAATGTTTAAAAAATAATTAATATGCCAGAAATTAAACCCGATGAAATCAGTGCTATACTGCGGGAACAATTAAGCAATTTTAATGCTCATGCCGACCTGGAAGAGGTTGGAACGGTATTGCAGGTGGGCGATGGTATTGCCCGCGTGTACGGATTGGGTAATGTGCGTTATGGTGAACTGGTTGAATTTGAAGATGGTGTACGCGCTATAGCCCTGAACCTCGAAGAAGATAATGTGGGGGTGGTATTAATGGGTGAAGGAAAGGAAATCAAAGAAGGCTCCAAGGTGCGCCGCACCGGCCAGATCGCTTCCATTAAGGTAGGCGAAGGCATGTCGGGCCGCGTGGTAAATACATTGGGCCAGCCTATCGATGGCAAAGGACCTCTTGAAGGAGAACTGTATGAGATGCCGCTGGAGCGTAAGGCGCCGGGTGTGATTTTCCGGGAGCCGGTGAAAGAACCGCTGCAAACGGGTATTAAAGCTATCGATGCAATGATCCCCATCGGTCGCGGACAGCGGGAGCTGATTATTGGCGACCGTCAAACCGGTAAAACAGCCATAGCGGTAGATACGATCATCAACCAGAAAGAATTTTACCAGGCCGGTAAACCTGTATATTGTATTTATGTAGCCATTGGACAGAAAGCCTCCACTATTGCGGGTGTAATGAAGACCCTGGAAGACAATGGTGCAATGGATTATACGACCATTGTAGCGGCTTCAGCTTCCGATCCGGCACCCTTACAATTCTATGCTCCGTTCGCGGGTGCGGCTATCGGGGAATATTTCCGCGATACCGGTCGTCCGGCTTTAATTATTTACGACGATCTTTCCAAACAGGCAGTGGCTTATCGCGAGGTATCTTTACTGTTGCGTCGTCCGCCGGGCCGCGAGGCTTATCCGGGTGATGTGTTCTACCTGCACAGTCGTTTGCTGGAAAGGGCGGCGAAAGTGATTAATAACGATGAGATCGTAAAAAACATGAACGATCTTCCCGATTCTATTAAACACCTCGTGAAAGGAGGAGGGTCTTTAACAGCTCTTCCCATCATCGAAACGCAGGCAGGCGACGTTTCGGCCTATATCCCTACCAACGTAATTTCTATCACCGATGGCCAGATATTCCTCGAATCGAGTCTTTTCCTTTCGGGTATTCGTCCGGCGATTAACGTGGGTATTTCGGTAAGCCGGGTGGGTGGAAATGCGCAGATCAAATCAATGAAAAAAGTAGCCGGTACCTTAAAGCTCGACCAGGCGCTTTACCGTGAGCTGGAGGCTTTCTCCAAATTCGGGGGCGATCTGGATGCCGCTACCAAAAACGTGATCGATAAGGGTGCCCGCAACGTGGAAATATTAAAACAACCACAATATTCTCCTTTCCCGGTGGAAAAGCAGGTAGCTATTATTTACCTCGGAACCAATGGTTTGATTAAAGATGTTCCGGTAAATAGAGTGAAGGAATTTGAAGAACAGTTTTTACTGGAAATGGAAAATCAGTTGCCTGAGGTAATGGCAGAATTTAAAAAGGGTAATTTACCGGAAGAAGGCGTCCAAAAAATGGTGGACCTGGCTAAGGGTATTATACCTCAGTATGTAAAGTCTTAATCTTCCGACTTTAAAAGTATTGTAAGAGCCCTGGTCCCCGGAACAGGGCTCTTATAGTTTAAATTAACCGGAAAACGTATATTAGCATTTATGAAACGCCCCTCTAATTGTGTTATTGTTGACGACAGCAAGGTTGCCAGGATGCTGTTGCGGCAAATATTGAATAAAATTGAAGGAATTAATATCCTGGACGAGTTCGACGATCCGCTGAAGGCAAAAGCGTATATCGAAAGCAACAAGGTGGATATCCTTTTTCTCGATATAGAAATGCCCGAATTGAATGGACTGGAGTTGCTCAGAATGCTGCACAGCAAACGTCCTCTAACGATTTTAACGACTGCCAAGCCCGGCTATGCTGTAGAAGCATTTGAGCTGAATGTAGTGGACTATATCGTAAAACCTTTTTTACTGGCCAGGGTATTACATGCTGTGGAAAGAGCCAAAGAGCTTATCTCAAACGAAGATGTAAAAATATCCCGGGGCGAATCGAGCGATTTTGTGTTCTTAAAAGACAATAAGGTGATCCGCAAGCTGAACATGAGCGATATTTTGTGGATAGAAGCCAAAGGTGATTACATTAAAGTTTTTGTGCCTCAGAAGAGCTATGTGGTTCACGGTAGCCTGAAAGCCATAGAGGATAAACTTCCGGCCCATAAGTTTATGCGGGTGCACAGAAGTTATACCATTGCCCTCGATAAAATCGATTATATCGAGGATCGTATAGTTTATATTCACGATCAGGCTATACCCATTTCCGAGTCCTACAAGGATGCTCTGCTGAAAAACCTTCATTTGCTTTAAAGTATCCTTGTTACTTACATAATACTATGAAATCCAGGAATACAGTATTTTTTTCCATGGTAATTCTGGCGTTAACGCTGGTGGCATTCATCGTAGTGGCCCAGTTCTTTACCAATAAATCTACTATAGCGCTTACCCAAGGAAATATTCAGGCCGTTAAGACCATTATCGACAATAATGCTATCCAGGAAATGGTCAACCTTTCTTTCGACCTTGAGAATAAAATGAACAGGGTGGATGAACTGGCGGATAATGCGAGACGCCACGCATTAAACGATTCGCTGCTGGCTCTGGGTTATAATGCGAGTATATTAACCCAATCGGTATCGGAAGAAGCCGCGGCAACCGCCGAAGCCATTAATAACGCCATTGATGCACAGGTGACTATTTCGGAGAAAATATTGGAGGCTGTAGAAAAAGCCGATTTGGCACTGGCGGTAGTTATGACCGACTCTCTAAAAATGCTGAACCTCGGTTCACTGGTGTACGACAATTGCATTAAACTTCAGGAAACCCTTCGCGATAAACTCCAGGAGACTTTAGATACCAACGCCGATCAGGCCCGAAAGCTTTCACTTTTTAACCGTATACTGGCTCTTTTTTCCATTATCGCTATACTGGTTTTAACGACCATTATCATCAGGCGGCAATCACAGCAGCTTAAATTGATAGAAGAACTAAAGGTGGCCGAGCTGGCTGCACTCAAAAGCAAAAGAGCTAAGGATGAGTTCCTGGCAAATATGAGCCACGAATTAAGAACTCCCCTTAATGCGCTGATAGGATTTGGCAACCTGCTCAGCAGCACCCGGCTCGATAGCCAGCAAAAAGAATATACCGATGTCATAAAATCCAGCGGTTATAATTTGCTGTACATCGTCAACGATATTCTTGATTTTTCTAAGATTGAAGCGGGAAAACTTACAATCGCCCATCGCCCTTTTAATCTTTACCATCTTTTAAACACCATCGAAAAAATGTTTTCGGTTACAATTGCCGAAAAGGGTCTTTATTATAAAAGTTTTATTAACTATGATGTTCCCGAGCATGTAGCGGGCGATCCCGATCGGCTACAGCAAATATTCGTGAACCTTATTAATAACGCTATCAAATTCACACGGGAAGGCGGTATTGAAGTAAGCGCGGGAACTGTTTGGATAGATGAGAGTAAAGAATATTTTAAGTTGAGCTTTACCGTTAAAGACAGCGGGGTAGGCATACCGGGAAATAAAATAGAAACGGTTTTCGAAAGATTTGAACAGTTGGAGCAGGGCGTACAGAAGCAATATGGTGGAACAGGCCTGGGCTTGACCATTGTAAAAAACCTGGTGGAGAAGATGGGCGGAGCTATTTCTGTCTACAGCCAGCTACATGAGGGATCTGAGTTCAATTTTACCTGTATTCTCGAAAGAGCAAATATCGTTACCACCGAAAAGAATAAAGAATTTGATTACACTCCCGGTTCTTTTAACGGGTGCAGGGTTCTGATTGTGGAGGATAATAAGGCCAATCAAACCTTACTCAAACATATTTTTAACAGGTACCAGCTCGAGTTCAAAATCGTGGGCAACGGCCAGGAAGCAATCGGGCTTTTGAGACAGGAATCGTTTGACCTGGTATTTATGGACATACAAATGCCCGTATTGGACGGCTATAGCGCCATCAACGTATTGCGTAATCAACTTCATCTGCAGATTCCTGTTATCGCAATGACTGCGTACGTGCTCGAAGGAGAAGAAGCAAAGTGTCTTGCTGCGGGTTTTTCCGACTATATCGCCAAGCCGGTGAATGAAGCACTCCTGATGCAAAAGATTTGGCTGCACCTGGTTGACAGACGGAAAGATGGGCAAAAGTCCGCTAAATTAATGGACGATAGCCGGCTCGACTTTTTAAAACAGATAGTTGGAAACGACGCCGCCACATTAAAGGAAATACTGGAGGAAATGCAAACGCAATGGGCAAAGGACAGGGAAGATTTGAAAAAAGCCGCTGCGGAGAATAATGGTGTACTGTTGCGGCAGGCATTACATGGGTTAAAATCAACTTTTTCCGCGCTGGGTCCCGATCATGCTATTTATAGAATAATTAATGATAAAGCACCCTCGATTATAGAAGGGTCGCATATATCGCAAGCCGACTGTGCAGCAATGATTGAGCAAATAGAAGCAGAAATGATTTAGCTGGTAAAATGGCAGAATGAAACAAAAGGGATTAAACAAGAAACGGGTAAATGCATCATTGGCGGTTCTTTGGATAGGAGCCCTGCCGCTGATAGCTTTTATGTTTTATGGGTGGATGTGGCCTCCCCATGATAAGCCGGAATTTAGAGGATTCTTATCCGGCTCCAAACGGGTTTTTGTAGATCAGCTTCTCCTTTCCCGGAAAGATTTGCAACTCGGCGACCGCGTTAACCTTATTAATATTAATCTTAGCAAGGAAATGAACCACCCTGTTGAAAAACAAGATTCTTTCATGAAAGCCTCGGCAGGGAAAAAACAGGTTTATTCCAAAATATTGCAAAGCAAGTTGAAAAAAGCATCGTACAAACAACACCAGTACCCCGATGGTTTTATCGTGAAGCCCCTTCCGCTAAAATAAAACACCTTAAATCTATGTCGAAAAAACAACAACTTTTTTTTCTTATAACCATCACCTTGCTGGCTTCCTGCGGCACCCAAAGGCGGTTGAGTCAAACGGTTCAAAAAAACCAGGAACTGAAGGAATATATATTGAAAAGCAATGCAACCCTCAGCGATCTGCAGAAGCAGGCTTCCGAACAGAACCGGCACTCAATTGCCGACTCGGTATTATCCGACACTATTCATCATATTATCCAGAAACTTCGGGAAAAGTTGGATAAAATGGGAGAGTCGGTAAGTGCCGTAGAGCTGCTCACGGAGAAAAGATCCAATTTTCGCGGCCGAAACTTTTATACATCTACTGTAAGTCTTATAAATCGGCTCGATTCTTTTCAAACCGCCAGCGGTGGAAGAGACCGGGTATATCAGCTGTTAAGTGAAGCCGTTAACGCTGCGGCATTTCATAAATTTGACATGGGTACATTTTTCGAACCGGGCGCTTACAAAATACCTCTAACCGCCGTGGATAAGATTTACCAGCCGTTTAAGCCCGCCATCGACTCCATGATGCGGCGATCTAACAACTATTCCGACATCCCACATAAAATTTATATGATATTTGTTGGATATGCCGATGCCTCGCCTGTTATCAGCAGCGGCCCATTGTACGCCGAATTAAAAAAATATCTTCCCAGCGGTACACAACCCGGCAGGGAGGCGCTGAACCTCACTTTATCCCGGCTCCGCGCCAACGAACTTCAACGTAATATGAAGCTCATTATCGCAGAAAACGCCTCGCAGTTTCACAACTCCAATTTCCTTGACATCGGCTATATGAGCTATGGAAGAGGAGAAGCGTTTCCGCTAAAAAACATTACCGACTATCGTGTTGAAGACGAGAGAAGAAGGGTTGTTGTTTTTTACTGGTCTGTTTTGCCCGTGGTAGAATAACATTGACCTAATAATTAGGGTAGTTCATCTTTAAAATACCCGCATTCATCGAAATCAATTTCAGCGAACTATTTACCAGTTTACTTTTACAACGGTTTAGAGGGCTTAGAGTGGGCAACGGCGCCTTTCAAGGCCAAACGTCTGCCCCTCTTTTTTTATCTGCTAATTCCGACGACCTGTATGGACGTTAATTTCCTTGTTTTATCGCACTTAAACCGAAAAGGTGATTTTGTTTCTGTAGCCAGCCGTTTTTTCGATGAACCACCCTTGCGTATCGCAAATGCACTCAGTCTCATCACAACTCTTATCCGTTCGGCGTTCAGCGCATACGATGTAAACACCCCGAAAGGAAGTGAAATGTACCGCATAGCCCGCCATTGCGCAATGATGGAGTTTACCGGCTTTTTTAATGACAATCTGGATATACTACAGAATGGGCGGGGAGTAAATACTGAACTATTTGGAATAAGCCTGGCGAACACCGTTGAGAAAATCGCCGGCGAAACCAGGGTCAAAAGTAGTACAGTCAATTTTTTAATAACTTCTACAGCCCCTGTTGTTCTGGCTGTTCTTTATCAGCGAACCAACGAAAAATTACCTTAATAAGATTTTTACCCGCTTATCCCGAAGTTTTAGTGTAAATCGGCCCCTGTAAAGTTTTGAGATGCTATTCCTCAATTTTTTCATCCACCAGTTTGGCAGTCACTTCCGGCATAACTCTTCTAATAGGATTGGCTCTTTGGTTATCGTATTCCAGGCGGGCATGAATGATATCTACACATTGGTATAAAGCCTCCATAAACGATAAATGACTGGCGATGCCCTTGCCCGAAATATCAAATGCTACGCCATGATCGGGAGAGGTTCGCACAATATTTAACCCCGCGGTATAGTTCACCCCTTCGCCCATAGCAAGGGATTTAAAAGGAATAAGACCCTGATCGTGATACATGGCCAGTACCGCATCAAAGTTCCCGTATTGACCACGGGCAAAAAAGGCATCGGCGCTATAGGGCCCAAAAACCAGTAGTCCTTTGTTTTTAGCTTCCTTAATGGCGGGTTTAATGATAGATTCTTCCTCATCACCGACCAGACCGTCGTCGCCGGCATGGGGGTTTAAACCCAATACGGCAATGCGAGGCTTGCTGATACCAAAATCTCTTTGCAGGGAAAAATGTATCAGGTTCAGTTTGCTTACTAATAATCCAGGGTTAAGGTTAGCGGCAATATCCTTAACCGGCACATGTTCTGTAGCCAGCGCTACGCGCATATTCTGCGCGCACATCATCATGACAACATCTTTTGCTTCAAAACTGCTTTTTAAGAAGGGCGTGTGACCAGTATACGAAAAATCGGCGTCCTGCACATTGCTTTTATGTATAGGAGCTGTCACCAGCCCCTCAATATGTCCTTCTTTCAGGGCGGTAACTGCTGTTTTCAATGAAAGTACCGCATATTTTCCACCTGTTTCATTCAAAACGCCGGGAGTAACCTGCACTTCTTCCTCCCAGCAAACAAATACATTTACCTGTTTGGGATTCACACGCGAAAAATCCCTGATATTGGCAAAATTGAAATTAGTATCCGGAACGGACTTCCGATAAAAATTGATTACTTTATTGCTGGCAAAAATTACCGGGGTGCAAATATCCAAGATCCTCGAATCGGAAAACGACCGAATGATTATTTCCATTCCGATGCCATTGATGTCACCGCAGGAGATTCCAATGATTGGCTTATTGATACTCATAGTAGAAGATAAAGTGTGTAAAAATAAACAATTTACCCTTGTCACTGACAGAGATCATAAAATCAGACGCCGTCGTTTATCTTTGCGCCATGTACTCATTAAAGAAATCTTTGGGCCAGCATTTTTTAAAAGATGAAAATATTTGCCGGAAGATTGCTGAAGCGCTGCAACAGGAACCCTTCTCGCAGCTATTAGAGATAGGGCCGGGCGGGGGAGCACTCACGAAGTTTTTGAGAGAAATACCGGATATCGGGTTCAAGGCAATAGAAATAGATGAGGAGAAAGTAAACTACCTGTCGG
>JBEBUZ010000008.1:0-69019 GCA_040393015.1 Paraniabella yanshanensis | reverse complement strand
ATTTTTGAAGGGCGGGCCACAGGACTATCCAGCCTTTCCTCCTCTTTCACCACCGGTAGTTGGCCTGCATTTTCCTTTACAAAAGCTTCGAGGCGTGTCAAACCATCCTTCTCAAAAAAAGCTTCATTATAATCTTCCCCAAAAGCCGAGGTGTCGTATCTTACATCATCTACAATAACCCCCGTTCTGATATTACCGGGCTGTCCGTAACGTATCAATTTCATATTTCTAAGTTTAGTATTAAAGTCGTTTGCTCTTAGCTTTAAGCATTTAGCGACTATCTCCTTAATTATTTAATTTGATAAATCCACCATCGATAGGATAGTCGCAGCCCGTGATAAACGATGCTTCCTCACTGCACAGGTAAAGGATCAGGGCAGCTATCTCATCGGGCTTGGCCATGCGCCCCAGCGGCTGGGTTTTGGACAGTTTCTCAAACATTTCCGTTTCCCGTCCGGGATAATTTTTTGCCAGAAAACCATCTACAAAAGGTGTATGTACCCGGGCAGGCGAAATGCAATTGCATCGTATGCCATCACTGATATAATCTTTTGCTGTGGACAGGGTCATAGCCAGCACGGCGCCCTTACTCATGCTATAGGCAAACCTATCGGGAATACCTACACTGGAAGCGATAGAGGCCAGGTTGAGAATGACGCCGCCATTTTGTTTCATTAAAGGAATGGCGGCATAGAGGCTATTATAAACGCCTTTTACATTTACCTCAAAAACCCGGTCAAAATCTTCGGCCGAAGTGGTCTCGACTTTGCCAATATGGGAAACGCCGGCGCTGTTCACCAGAACATCTATACTACCCACTGTTTCGTATGCTTCGATTACTTCCAATTGATTCACTACATTTACCCGAAGGGCTAGCGCCTGACCGCCCGCTGCTGAAATTTCGGCAGCAGTGGCTTCTGCAGCTTCTTCGTTTACATCTGCTACCCACACATTCGCACCCGCACCGGCAAATAAAAGGCATACCGCTTTGCCAATCCCACTCCCTCCACCGGTTACAATGGCCTTCTTGTTACTGAGCTGAAACATCGTTATGATTTAGCGGCAAGATACTGAAATGATCGCAATGATTTATTTGATTTGTTGCGCTTCAGAGAAAATCTGCGTCCTAAGAAAACAAAATAGTTGTGGCAATATATTTGTGAAAAGAAAAAATATCAAGGATATCCCAATCGATCTCCGACCAAAAAAAGTTGTATGAAAACCTTTATTATTATCTTATCTGCTGTTATTTTAAGCCTTAGCGCCTGCTCGCGAAAATCGTTAGTTTCGAACGACAACAACCTCGAAATAAGCCACTCCACCGTTTGCGGCTGGTGTACGGGCGGTGATTCCTTATCCATTACCCAATCTCAATCGAAATATATTTCCTATAAATCCTGTGATATCAAAACCGGGGAGGAAACCAGCTCCTCCACACCAGAAGCGGATTGGAACGAATTAATTGCCCTGCTGGATATGGAAAAATTTAACGCCATCCATCTGAATATTTGCAATGTTTGTGCCGATGGCTGCGATGCGCGTGTTACCATCAAAAAGGGCACGGTTAGTCATTCCATTTCCTATGGGAGTATCGACAATCCCAGCATAGCGGAGATCCGTCCTTTTCTGGAAAAATTAAGAGAGATAAGAAGCCGTCACAAATCTTCGGCCGAATAAAGTGAGCGATATCTTTTTTATACACCGGCCATCAACCCACGAATTTTTTCGGCCTGTTTTTCGCTTACAGGCACTACAGGCATCCGCATATTTAAGGTGCCTAATCCCATTTCCTTCAGGTATTGCTTAACACCTGCGGGGCTGCCTTCTGTGAACAGGGAGCTGATTATTTCAATATATTTAAGATGCAGCGGCACAGCCTCGGCAAATTTTCCGGCAAGGCAAAGACGTATCATGTCTCCAAACTCTTTGGGATAGGCATTGGCTACTACTGAAATAACACCTTTCGCGCCCAGTGCTATCATGGGCAGCGCCACCGGGTCATCGCCGCTTATTAACATAAAATCAGCGGGCTTGTGTTTGAGTATATAATTAAACTGATCAAAATTGCCGGAAGCTTCTTTGGTAGCAAATATATTTTTACAGTCGTTGGCAATACGGATAGTTGTTTCGGCGCTTATACTCTGTCCCGTTCTGCCGGGAACATTATACATAATAACAGGCAGCGGAGCCACTGCATCAATAGCTTTATAATGCAGGTACAATCCCTCCTGACCCGGTTTATTATAGTAAGGGCTTACCGAAAGAATCGCGTCGTATCCATTTAAGTCCATAGTCTGAAAAGCATGAACCACTTCGCGTGTATCATTGCCCCCGATTCCGGCCACCAGCGGAACACGACCCGCCACTTTTTCTTTTACAAAGCGGAACAATTCCTGTTCTTCTTCTCTTGTAAGTGTGGCACTTTCGCCCGTGGTACCTGCTACGACGAGGTATTCGATTTTATTCTCTATCCAGAAGTTGAGTAAATTTTCCAGGGTAACCCAATCAAAATCGCCTGTTTCTGTAAAAGGGGTTACAATCGCAATACCAGTACCTGTAAATTTTTGTTGTAGTGACATGAATATTTTTAAGTTGTAAGATTGAAAGTTTTCGTTCGCCTGCGAAGGTGGTAAAGACGGGCACCTGCCCATGTATCCGTTTTTTTATTTGTACTACCCTCACACTTCTTCCCAGAAGCCCATTTTGCTGAATTTCTCGATTCTTGCATCCACGCGCTTTTGCGGATCCATTCCTTTCAGCTCCTGAATGGCGGATAATATTTGCTTCTTTAAGTTTTCGGCAGCCAGGGCATAATCCCATTGTGCGCCGCCATCGGGTTCAGGAATAATGCCATCAATCAGGCCAAACTCCTTCATCTTAGTAGCTGTTAATTTTAGTTGTTCGGCAGCCTTCATCTTGTAATCCCAGCTACGCCACAATATCGTACTACAATTTTCGGGAGAAATAACGGTATACCAGGTATTTTCCATCATATACACTTTATCGCCCACGCCAATTCCCAACGCACCGCCACTGGCACCTTCGCCAATCACTACACAGATAACCGGCACTTTCAACCGCATCATTTCGTATATATTGCGGGCGATGGCTTCACCCTGTCCGCGTTCTTCCGCTTCCAGACCCGGGTAAGCGCCCGGCGTATCGATTAAAGTAATAACCGGCTTATTAAATTTTTCGGCCAGTTTCATCAACCTCAAGGCCTTTCGGTAACCCTCGGGGTTGGCCATCCCAAAATTTCGTAACTGGCGCTTTTTGGTATTAGAGCCTTTTTGTTGTCCGATAATCATCACCGTTTGCCCGTCCAGTGAGGCAAATCCCCCTACCATAGCCTTATCATCTTTAATATTACGGTCGCCATAAAGCTCCACGTAATTTTCGGTCATCAGCTCGATATACTTGTGTGTATAAGGGCGGTCGGGGTGTCGGCTCAACTGTACCCGCTGCCAGTCGGTAAGGTTATGCGTAATGGTTTTGCGGGTTTCCATCACCTTATTTTCGAGCTGCTCGATCTGGGAACTCAGGTCGATTTCGGTTTTAACCTGCCGCTCGGCCGTCAGCACAATTTCGTCTAATAAGTTCTTAATCGGCTTTTCAAAATCGAGAAACTGCCTGTTCTGGACTTCTGCCATAGTACAATTGCTTTTTTATGAGGCGGCTAAATTAACGATATTTTGCCGAATGGCGACCGGGGAAAAGCCGCGAAGTAAATTGAAATGCGCATCGCCCTTAAAAAATGACGACAGATACAAGCCTTTCTGCCCTGAGCCTGAGAATATCCCCGTCTTTTTTTTCCTTTATTCTATGTTCGTTATATCCACCCCGAAGACTTTTTCAAAATTCCTTTTGATCTTTTCTTTCACCTCCTGCATATCTGCTTCCCGACCCAATTCTTTTTGTAAGGATGTGACCTGCTTACCCTGGATCCCACAAGGAATAATCATGTTAAAATAGTCGAGTCGGGTATTTACATTAAGAGCAAACCCGTGCATGGTAACCCAGCGGCTGGTGCGCACGCCAATAGCGCATATCTTTCTTTCCTTTCCTTTGATATCGGGATCCAGCCATACGCCTGTTTCGCCAGGCGACCGCTCGGCTTTAAGGCCGTACCCGGCCAGGGTTTGAATAATTACTTCTTCTATATTACGGAGATATTTACCAATATCGGTATAAAACTTTTCCAAATCCAGGATGGGGTAACCCACCAATTGGCCGGGACCGTGAAAAGTAATATCGCCCCCCCTGTTAATCTTAAAAAAATCGATCCCCAAACGGGAAAGATGTTCCTCACTCATGAGCACGTTATTCATATCCCCACTTTTTCCCAGCGTAAATACCGGCGGATGCTCCACAAAAAGTAAATGATGCCGGGTGCGGATATTTTCGGAGAGGGTTTCGGGCTGCCCGCTATCTTCCAGCTCCCTAAGCCTGGTTTTAACCGATACATTTTCCTGCAGTAAGGTCTCCTGGTAATCCCAGGCTTCCTTATACTTTAAAGTCCCCAAATCCTTAAACAATACTTCCTGTTTCATAAACTATCTGCAAAAGTACCAACTATTGTCTGAAAGTTTACCTTTGCGGAATTGTCAAAAACTCATGCATAATTCAGATCATACCCACAATTCGGAAAATACAGATTCCAATGACGAACTGTATCAGAAATTCATTTTCAAAACAGACGCCGGGCAGGAGCCTTACCGCATCGACAAGTTTTTGATGAATCGTATTGAGGGGGCTACCCGCAATAAAATTCAGCAAGCCATTCATAACAAGATGGTATTGGTAAACGGAAGTGAAATAAAGCCCAATTTCAAGGTAAAAGCCAATCAGGAAATTGTTGTTTTTACGGATATGGCGCCGGAAGAAAATGAGATTGTTCCCGAAAATCTTCCGCTGAATATTTTTTATGAAGACGACCATATTATTATTGTGAACAAGGCGGCGGGCATGGTGGTACATCCGGGCAGCGGCAATCATTCGGGTACTTTATTAAATGGAATGGCATGGTATCTTCAGCAGCAAAATTCGGCTATTGATGCCCACACCCTTCCCCGGTTTGGGATGGTGCACCGGATCGATAAAAACACGAGCGGATTACTGGTTCTGGCCAAAACAGAACTGGCTATGCGCCATCTGGCCCGACAGTTTTTCGATCATACCGTTGACCGAAAATATTTTGCGCTGGTTTGGGGCGATGTACAAGATGATACAGGAACCATCGTAGCCCATGTGGGTCGTAACCTCCGCTATCGAAAACTATTCGAGGCCTATCCGGAGGGAGATCATGGGAAAGAAGCCATTACCCATTACCGGGTACTGGAAAGATTTGGGTATGTAACGCTTGTTGAATGTGTATTGGAAACCGGCCGAACCCACCAGATCCGGGTGCACATGAAACATATCGGTCATCCGCTTTTCAATGATGATTTTTATGGCGGCGACAGAATCGTTAAAGGAACCGTATACGCCAAATACAAACAATTCGTAGACAACTGTTTTGAAATTTGCCCCAGGCAGGCCCTTCATGCCAAAACACTGGGTTTTGACCACCCTGCAACGGGTGAACGTGTTTTTTTTGAATCGGATCTGGCGGACGATATCGGGGAAGTGATCGAGAAATGGCGAAGGTATACCACGGCCTACCGCCGCACGGAATAGGCGTTCATTGTGCTATTTATCGGCAAGCGGCAATACTATGAAAAAGGTAGTTCCTTCTCCCGGCAGGGTTTCAAAATAAATCTGGCCGCCCGCCTGTTCGATAATGGATTTACACATGGCCAGCCCCAGACCCGTTCCCGATGTTTTAGTGGTGAAGTTGGGGGTGAAAATTTTCTTTTTCATTTCCTCGCCTATACCACTGCCATTATCGGTTATGCTAACCATTACTGCATCGTCACTCAATTTCTCGTTGATATTTATTTTGCAGAATTGTCCTTTTTCTACGGCTTCAATAGCATTACTCAGGAGGTTTGTGAACACACGATTCATTTGTGTACGATCGGCAAAAACCTGGATCGGCTCGGGCAGGGCTTTCCAGGATATTTCTGCATCGGGGTTCTTGCTGTAAATAACAATCAAAGGCTCAATCACCTCGTGCAAATCGAAGATTTCGGTGCTTACCTGGTTGATATTGGCAAACTGAGAAAAATCGGCCGCAATCTTTGAAAGATAATCTATTTGTTCTACCAATGTTTTGGATACATTATAGGTAAGCTGCTGCACGTTGGGACTCTTATCATTGATCGCCTTTTGCAGGTATTGCAAACTTAACTTCATAGGGGTAAGAGGGTTTTTTATCTCATGCGCTACCTGCCTTGCCATCTCGCGCCAGGCCTCCTGCCGCTCAGATTTAGCCAGCGCATCGGCGCTTACCTGCAATTTAGAAACCATTTTATTATATTCGGCCACCAGCCCCCCTATTTCATCGTTTCTGTCCCACACAATCATCTCATTTTCCTTAGAAAGATTCACTTCCATCAGCTTATCCCTTATCAGTGCAAAAGAGTGAGTAATACGGTTCGTAATAAGTAAAGCCACCAAACCAGTAATCAGAAATATAAAGGCGTTGAGGTTGATAAGGGTTACTAAGAATCTTGATATTTCTTCGTTAAGCACCTGACCCGAGATAAAGTACGGTATGCTGATGTAGGCCGAGAAAGTACCATCCGCATTTCGCAGAGGCGAATACATACTGGTATATCTTAAATCCGACACTCTTTCCTTCTGTGTGTGCTCAATATGCCGGAGCTTGAAAAGATAGTAGTAGGCCCTGGGATCAATTTGCTTACTTAAAACGCCCTTTTGATACATGACGGGCTGACTGCTTGCCGCCAGGTTGCCTTTAAAATTATAGATATTCACGTCTACTCCGTGTATATCTGCCACCCGCTTGATAATATCTTCCAGTCGTTTTTGGTTAGCCGAATCGCCTTGTTCCAATACCAACGCTCCCAGATCGTTATAGGATTGCATTTCGTTGAGCATAATATTCATGGTACGACCCAGGTGATCGGTATTGGAATCGTCGAACCGCTGGGTAAAGAAAGAAATCGTAGCCACCCCAATAACAATGAAGGATAACAAGGTGATCAGAATAAAAGTATAATGGATCTGGCTTCTGATGCTGGTGGAGATCAGCAGGCGTTTTTTCAAACCGCCCTTACTTAAAATATAATTCAATAGGTTGGATACCAACTGGATCAAAGCCACGAGAAAAAGAAAAGCACAGAAAATATAGGAAAACAAAGTTATGGTTTCCAATAAACGTTCGCTTTTCCGTGTCATTACAATGACTTTGTTGTTACCGGCATTATGCCAAAGTTCACTGTAGCCGTTATTGTCCCGCAGTTCAAAAGCCGATTTAGGGATCTGGGAGGGCACCAGGGTGGAAGTAAACGGATACTTCTTTGAAGAGGCTACCAGTAATTTATTGGAGTAGATGGCATAATTATACACCAGGGAATTTGAAAACTCCCAATTACTATATTGTCTGAAAAGTTCCGGACTGATATTGACCGGTGAAAATTTTTTAGGTTGTGAGATAATACAAACCGTTCCCACCAGGTTTCCGGTTTCGTCTTTTATTCGCCGGTAGGTTATGTAAGCGAACTTATCATAAGACGGTTCGTAAAAATATAAGTCTGATTTACCGGTGGGACTCGATTGTCTGAGGATAATCGCATTGACTGTTTCATAGCTCAGATCGCGGGGATTAAACAACGGTGCATTCGTACTGTCGAAAAACAACAGGCTGGCCGTATAATCTTTGATATATCTTGAATAGTTGTTGGAAAGGATACTATCCCGCAAAAGTCTATTCTCGTCGGGATGATAAAGCCTATGAAAGTTATCAAGAAAAAAATCATTATCCAGGTAGGTATTGGCCATCGTAATCAGGCGCTCAGAAGCAGGATCACTTTTGGTATCTAACTTCTCAACATAAGTCCGTCTTTGCCGGAGTTCGGCCTTATCTATTTCGGCCAGCATGAGCAGGGAAATACTGATAGAAAAGATAAAAATCCATACCACAATTCCCGATATATTAAACCGTATGAGCTTATCAATGGCCGCTTCATTGTTAAAAAGAAAGGTATAAAACAGTAACCACACGAGGCATAACAGATACACATTTACCGACGCAGTACCACTGAAGGCTATGAATGACAAACCTGCCACCGAGATAATCAGGTAAATCAGATAAACCCGCGCACTGAAGGCAGGAAACAAATAGTGGTATATGATGCGGGTAAAAAAATGAAAACCCAGCGAAATAAATGCCAAAATAATAAATCCGACAGCGGTGTACGCACTTAAGCTAAAGAAATTGGTCACATCGAATGAAACCTGTGAGTTAGAAATAATACTCCGGATAACATTTACAGTAAAATAGGTTAACAACAACAGGAAGAAGATCCCGCCGCCTCCAACCACCAGTCTCCGACCTTCGGTGGCATAAAAGCGTGTTTTATCGGAAGGATGGATACGGTTCCAGATAAAGATCCCTATCCAGCAAAAAAGCAGGCTGTTTATCAAAAGATCGCCCAGGCTGGGTAAAAAAACACTGGCATGATAAAGTTCGGGATTGAACAAATCAAGACTATCCAACCGGAATGCATCTGCATTTAGGTATAGAAGCGTACGAAACACAAACATACAAGCCAGAAACAATAGTATATCCGCGTATTTGTACCGACTGACCGCAGGTTTTAAAAGCAGAATGTATAACGACAAAAAGATGAGAAAGAAGCTGACCAATCGGATAATAACAAAAGCTACGCTATCATTAGCCGCTTTTACCCCGGGAATTCTTTTTAAATAAATAGTGGTTTTTCCTGAAGCAGATTTCACAAAGAAAGGTGTTGGCTCATCACTTATCTCGACCTTATTATCCAAGGCCGTATTTAAAGGAAAAGATTTTTTCAAAAAGTCGGAAGCAACAATAAACTCCGACTGTATGAGTACAGTGCAGTAAATACTTATGCGAGGGTTGTTGCCGGTGTTTATCTTTTTTATATAATAATATCCGTTAGCAAGGGTTTCGAACTTTTCGTCATTTACTTCCTTCAGGACACTATCAGGAACGATGAGCAGCGCAGTGTTCCAGAATCTCAAAAACTGAGAATTTCCCGATTTTTTATAAAGAAAAAAGCCGTAGGGCTTTTGATACAGGAATTCAAGATCCCGGCGGCTCTCTTCTATTTGGGAGGAAGAAAGCCGGTTGATTAAAGCTGTATCGCGAACCAGGGTTTCAATATCCGCTTCGAACTGCTGAACAGATTTTTGTAGTTCCCTGACCCTGTGTTTCAAAGATGTATCATTAACGGAAAGTGGCCTCAGGATAAAGGAAGCGATAAATAAAACGGAAGAGCAAACCAGTATGGCAATTCCTCCAAAATTTTTATTTCCGTATATTTTGCTCATACTACCTTTCGGCCTTTATTCTGTTCCAGATAGCGTCCATCTCTGAAAGAGACATATCGGCCAGGCTTTTGCCGGCCGCTCCCGCTATGGCTTCCATTTTCAGGAACCTGACTACAAATTTTTTATTGGTACCCTGGAGTGCAGCGTCAGCATCCACCCGCAAAAACCGTGCGTAATTTACCAATGAAAACATCAGGTCTCCCAATTCTTCCTGCTGCTGATCCTTATTTCCTGCATCAACTGCGTTTTTCAATTCGTTCAGCTCCTCTTCTACTTTTAACCATACATCCTCCCTATTTTCCCATTCAAATCCTACCTGCCTGGCTTTTTCCTGCAAACGCATGGATTTTATCACACTGGGCAGCGACGTCGGCACTCCGCTCAACACCGATTTTTTCCCTTCACTTAGTTTTATCTTTTCCCAATTTTGTTTTACATCATCAGCGGTTTTCACTTCCCGCAATCCCTCATCGGTGTTCTCGGGGGGATATACATGGGGGTGACGCTTGATAAGCTTATTGCAAACGCCATTCAGCACATCTTCAATACTGAACCGGTTTTTCTCCGATGCAATTTTCGCGTAAAACACAATATGGAGCAGCATGTCTCCCAACTCCTCTTTGATGGCATCCCAGTCTTCGTCCTGTATCGCGTCTGTCAGTTCATAGGTTTCCTCCAATGTCATTTGCCGAAGGGAATGAATAGTTTGCTTCCTGTCCCAGGGACATTTTTCCCTCAGATCATCCATTATACTTACCAGCCGATCGAATGCAGCTTGCTTCATCCGTTTATATTTTGTTGTTGACAATTGAAAAACCAGAACCCGCTAAATCAGCGCTTTTTCGCAAAAAAATCTTTAAAGAAAAGTAGCTGATAGGCTACTGCGTTTTCCCAATAGGCCCAGTTATGTGCACCCGGACGAACAATATAATCGTGCTGTATATTACGATATAACATTTGCTGGTGCAATGCTTCATTGACCTTAAAAAAGAAATCTTCGGTTCCGCAGTCGATAATTATACTCAGGGTTTTGGGCTGAATAAGGTGGAGCATATTGATGATCGTGTTTTTCTCCCAGTTATCGGGGTTTTCGGGGTATTTTCCCAACCGCTTTGCCAGATCCCAGTTGTGAGGAAAGGGCCGGATATCTACCCCTCCACTCATGCTGCCGGTAGCGCCAAAAATATCGGGATGTTTGATGGCAAGGAACAAAGCCCCGTGCCCGCCCATACTCAGTCCTGCAATGGCACGGCCACCGGCCTCTTTAATTGTCGAGTAACGATTATCCACCCAGGCAACCAATTCTTTGGATACATAGGTCTCATACTTAAATGCAGGATCTACCGGACTATCCCAATACCAGCTTCCATAGCCACCATCGGCACACACAATGATCTGATCATACCGGTCGGCCGATTCCAAAACAGTTTTAGATTTTACCCAGCCCGCATAGTTACCGCTATAACCATGCAGGAGATAGACAACCGGGTAATTTTTGGCTTTGGAATAACTGTCGGGCGTTACAATTACCGCTTTAATCTCTTTTTTCATGGCATTACTGTAAGTTACTACAGTATCGACTTTAGAAGCCCGGGCAGAAAATAAAACGGAGTAAAAACAAAAAAATAAAATAAAGATCCTGTGTTTCATGCTATTTGATTGAATAACAAATGTAATGTATTCAATCTATTGTTGTAAAATCTAAACGGGCAAAACCTCCGTCTAAAACAGCAATGATACAGATAGGGATTGGAGCCGGACGAGTGAGACAAAAAGAATTGTCAGGGCACAGTTTACTTTTTCAATTCTTCCTTCGCTGCATCCACACCTGCCCTCGCGGCTTCTTTCACTTTTTGCGCGCCCTCCTTCATTTTTTCAACACCCTGGTTAGCTTTCTGTTTGGCAGCTTCACCCAACTCTTTTGTATGTTGTTTTATTTTTCCGGCCGCTTCACCGATATCTGCCTTCAGAGAATCGCCTATCGACGATAACGCAGTATCTACCTCCGAAACGGTGTCGTGTATCACAGCTTCGGCAGCGGCTTCTATCGAATCCTGTTCCGCCTCTTTGGTGGTAGAAGCCGTTTCACAGGAGGTAAACAAAATAGCACTAATAATAACTGTGGCAGATAAAATCTTCTTCATACATGTATTTTCCCTTTATTCAAAAAATGAAGAATGGTAACCTTAAAGAAAAGTAAAATTTTTTAAAGAGGTAAATTGCCGTACTTACGATGCCTATAATACCGGTTTTTATTTTTTCCTAAAGAAAAGGCGAACCGGCACCCCCCTGAAATCAAAGTTTTTTCGCAACTGGTTTTCCAGGTAATTGCGGTAGGGCGTTTTTATATCATCGGGAAAATTACAGAAAAAAGCAAAAGACGGAACAACTGTTGGCAATTGAGTTACAAATTTTATTCTAATTGCATGGCCCCTTACTACAGGCGCATGGTGAGCCTGAACCGCTTTTAACATGATATCGTTGAGCTTTGAAGTAGGTACTTTCTTTTGGCGGTTTGCATATACTTCCAGAGCCGTTTCCATGGCTTTAAAAATCCTTGTCTTTTC
Organism: Paraniabella yanshanensis; assembly: GCA_040393015.1. Taxonomy (GTDB): domain Bacteria; phylum Bacteroidota; class Bacteroidia; order Chitinophagales; family Chitinophagaceae; genus Niabella; species Niabella yanshanensis_A. The sequence goes on along the minus strand of JBEBUZ010000008.1, from coordinate 57,014 downwards.
CAAAGCCGAAATAAATACTACCGGCACATCATCGAAGGGAGCCAACCGTTTTTTTAATTCCGTTTCGTAATCCCGGGCAGTATTGGTTTCTTTTTTTACAAGATCCCATTTATTTACCAGCAGCAGGATGCCCTTTCCCTTTCTTGCCGCCAGGCTGAATATATTGAGATCCTGTGCAGTAATACCCTTTTCGGCATCAATCAATAACAAACAGACATCCGCCTCATCGAGCGCTTTTATGGCCCGGATCACAGAATAAAATTCAAGATCCTCGTGAACTTTCGATTTGCGGCGTATACCCGCTGTATCAATGAGCGTAAACTCCTTCTGAAACAAATTGTAATGAGTATGGATGGTATCGCGCGTGGTGCCCGCAATATCGCTCACAATAGTGCGTTCCTGCCCTACCAACGCATTCAGCAGTGATGATTTACCCACATTGGGCTGCCCTATAATAGCAAACTTAGGCAATTCATCCCCGCTTTCTTCTGCTACAGTGTCGGGGATCAGATCAGCTACGGCGTCCAGCAGCTCCCCTGTACCGCTTCCGCTGGCGGAGGCAATAAAATATACATTTTCAAATCCCATGCTGTAAAACTCAGTGGCATCCAGCATCCGGTCGTTATTATCTACTTTATTCACCACCAAAAAAACCGGCTTTATGCTTCTACGTATTACATTGGCCATTTCTTCATCCAGTGTGGTAATACCGGTACCCGCATCTACTAAAAATAAAATCGCATCGGCCTCATCTACAGCTATAAGTACCTGTTTGGCAATTTCTCTTTCGAATACATCTTCGCTCCCGTGCACGAAACCGCCTGTGTCGATTACATTAAACTGCTTGCCATTCCAGTCACTGATACCGTACTGGCGGTCGCGTGTAACGCCGCTTATATCGTCTACTATTGCCTTTCGCTGCTCCAGGAGACGATTGAACAGAGTGCTTTTACCCACATTTGGCCGACCAACTATTGCTACTGTAAAACCCATTTTTTTTATTTCTGATTCATTATTTTTTTACCCGTCACCCACGCGGACAGGATATCTTTAAGTACCGTACCCGTATTCCTTCAAATGCAGATCATTATCTCTCCACTTTGGCTTTACTTTTACAAAAAGCTCCAAAAACACCTTTTGATCCAGGAAGGCTTCAATATCTTTTCTTGCCATCGTGCCTAATTTTTTGATCATGCTGCCTTTTTCTCCAATCAAAATCATTTTCTGGGTTTCGCGATGTACGATAATATCCGCAACGATCTTGGTGAGCGTGTGCTTTTCTTTAAATTCTCTTATCTGAACAGCGGTATGGTAGGGAATTTCGTCCTGCGCCAGTTCGTAAATCTTTTCCCGGATCAACTCACTTACAAAGAATTTTTCGGGCAGGTCGCTGATGCTGTCGTCCTCATAAAAAGGTTCTCCTTCGGGCAACAAATCTAATATGGGAGCCAGGAATTTCTTAAAATCGATACCTGTTAACGCGGAGATAGCAACAATGTTTTTACAGTAGGATTTCCTAGAAAAAAAATCTTTCGCCTCATTGATACGATTCTTGTTCGTTTTGTCTGCCTTATTCAAAACCACTATCGCAGGCACGCGGAGTTTCAACGCACCGAAAATGGCATCACATTCTTCCCAATTGTCGTTGATATCTACTATCAGCAAGGCGACATCGGCATCTTCCAGCGCACTTTTCACCGACTTCATCATTTTCTCATGCAACTTGTATTCGGGCTTGATGATGCCGGGTGTGTCGCTAAAAATGATCTGGTAATCTTTTTCGGTAAGAATGGCTTTGATACGATGCCGGGTGGTTTGTACTTTGTGGGAAACAATAGCCAATTTTTCTCCCATGAGCGCATTCAGCAATGTGCTTTTACCTGCATTAGGTCTGCCAAATATATTTACGAAACCCGATTTCATTGCTATTTCATGCAAATAACGCTAAGATTAGCATAAGCGCAAAGTATTTTTACTTACATCGGCTGGAACTCTTTTAAGTTTTAGAGCCCGCTTAAATACTCTGAAGTTCTTCAGTTCCTACAATTGGCTTCAATTCCTTACTGCGCGGTTGTATACTATTGCTTATTTTAAACGTTTAACCTCGTAGGTTTTGAAAATCTACGAGGTTAAAAAAACAAAACCCGCCTTTCAGCGGGAATTTTGTTGCGAAGCCAGGGATCGAACCTGGGTCCGCCGCGGCGGATATGAGCTCTAAATTTCCCTGATTAACCTCCAAACAAATTTCCGTCCATTAAATGATCTTAGCCCTCCTTCTTACATCACATCCGCCTCATTATCGAACTGTTATAGATAACACACAAAAAAAACCCGCCTTTCAGCGGGAATTTTGTTGCGAAGCCAGGGATCGAACCTGGGACCTTCGGGTTATGAGCCCGACGAGCTACCGCTGCTCTACCTCGCAATGCGAAGATAGCGCTTTTTTCGGTAACCGCAAAGAGTTTTTGACAATTATTTACTTAGCCGGTGTAATGATAATATTTCGTAACTCTATAGGACCATGGTCTCCCTGGAAATAAATGGGGCCGGGCTCTCCTTCGTTGCTGTCGAGTGCTCCCCCCGTAATACCCGGAATTTCCTGGTTGCTGATAACTGTTTTACCATTAGCTACAATGGTTACCATTCTACCGATCAGGGTAATGTCGTAGCTCTGCCACTCGCCGGGACCTTTTGAGTTAATCTCACTCGGCGCCAAAAATCCATAAATGCCACTGTACAGCACATTGGAGGGGTGTTCTGATTTATCGTTGTCTAATATTTGTGTTTCGTAACGGCCCCGCAAATACACACCGCTGTTACTTCCTTTCTGATAACGGAATTCGATATGCAACTTAAAATCGCCGAATTTCTGTTCGGAAATCAGGTTAGCACCGGATTTCGGGCTGGTTAAAATGCCATTTTTCACGATCCATTGATTGGGAGCGCCTACCGCTTTCCAGCCGGTCAGATCCTTCCCATTGAACAGTTTAATGGGTTTTCCCCAAACCGGAGCCTTGTCTCTTTTTAAGAAGGGAGCTTTCACACCAGTCCAGCTATATTTTTTCCCGTTGGGATAAACCATTGTTCCTTTTATACCGTCACCGGTCAATTCGCCCTCAACTACGAAGTTGGCAGGCTCCTCTTCCCATTGGGGTGGAATCGCAAACGAAAACCGGCCCTCATTAAATTTTACCTCCGAAACAGGACGGGCGCTGCCGGTTTCAGCTACAAAATAGCCCACGAGGGTTTTGTAGCCCGACAATTTTACTTCTAACCAGGAAGGCACTTTTTTGTCGCCCTTATCTACGGTGATATCCCACCTGCCAACCAAATCGTTGGCAGAAAGCGCCAATACGTTTAATGTTGCAAAACAGGTCATCGCTAAAACAAAAACTTTCTTAAACATACAATAACTTTTATGAGTTTGTTGAGAACCACAAATATAATTTTTTAAGAGATGTGGCGGTAACAATAGTATCTTTATTGAGGAAAGAATAAAAAATGAAAGAATTCCATTATAACTTTTCGTATTCTGTTTTTGAAGATATTGATAGCCTTGATGTCGCAGATGCACAGATTTTAAGGGAGGCGCGGGAATTAACAGCGATATCTTATGCCCCCTATTCAAGATTTCATGTTGCCTGCGTGGCAAGATTGATAAACGGCGAAACGGCGAAGGGAACGAACCAGGAAAATGCTTCTTTTCCGGTAGGTATTTGTGCCGAAAGAAGCCTGCTGGCAACCGTTGGAACCCTGTATCCGAACGAAGCAATAGAAACCATTGCCATCACTTATCAACCGGAAGAGGGTAAAAGCAGTAAACCCATCTCGCCCTGCGGTATGTGCCGGCAGGCATTGCTTGAATATGAAACAAGAGTAAAACATCCTATAAGGATTATTCTGGCGGGTATGGAAGGACCCGTTTATCTGATCAATACCGCCAAAAACCTGTTACCCTTTGCATTTGACGGAGAAGACCTGGCGGTCTGACTCCTGAAATTTTCGTGTTAAACCTGCGCCTTAATAGTCCTTTTCTATTTCCACTCCAATCCGCCCTGTGAAATTGCTAAGAGGCATTTGTAATTTGTATAAGCTCATTTTAAGCCTTACCACCTGAGGGTAAGCCGCTTTTATTTTCCCGGCTAATTGCGATAAAAAGGTCTCGAGCAGCTCCCTGGGTTGCAGCATCTCTGTCCTGGCCAATTCATAGATGGACGCGTAGTTGATCGTATCTCCGAGGTCTTCCACCACCTGCCGGGTGGAGAAAAAAGAAACCGAAATATTCAATTCAAACTCGTTACCCATTTGCTTCTCCTCTTCGTAAAGTCCGTGATAAGCAAAAAAGCGAAGTTCCGAGAGGTGAAGGGTAATAAGCATAATAGTAAGTTAAGATTCAGCAATTACAAGACCTTGTTCGCAGCGGGCAATCCGTCATTATTTACAAACCCTTTTCGCCCAGGAATCTTTCCGCGTCCAATGCCGCCATACAGCCACTACCAGCAGCAGTTACTGCCTGGCGGTAGATTTTATCCTGCACATCGCCCGCAGCAAAAACCCCTTCCACATTGGTTTTGCTGGTTCCCGGTATGGTTTGAATATAGCCGGTCTCGTCCATCTCAACCTGGCCTTTAAAAATATCTGAATTAGGCTGATGGCCGATCGCAACAAAAAAGCCATTCACGGGAATTTCTGATATTTCTCCGGTTTTATTATTTCTTACACGAACCCCGCTTACTGTTTTCTCACCAAGAATTTCTTCTGTTTCGGTATTAAAATGCACTTTAATATTAGAGGTTGCCAGCACCCGGTCCTGCATTATTTTACTGGCCCGCATCTCGTCTCTCCGAACCAGCATGTGTACGGTTGTACATAATTTAGAAAGATATAAGGCTTCTTCCGCAGCGGTATCGCCGGCGCCCACAATGGCCACTTCCTTTCCCCGGAAAAAAAAGCCATCACAAACAGCGCAGGCGCTTACGCCAAAGCCATTCAATCTTTCTTCTCCGGGTAAGCCCAGCCATTTGGCAGAAGCTCCTGTAGATATAATTACCGCATCTGCCTCTATTAATTTTTCGTCATCTATCCACACTTTATGCGGATGGGTTGAAAAATCTACTTTGGTAGCGATTCCATACCGGACATCGGCACCCATACGTTTCGCCTGCTTTTCAAAGTCGATCATCATTTCGGGGCCCTGTACTCCATCGGCATATCCCGGATAATTCTCTACTTCTGTGGTAATAGTCAACTGACCCCCGGGCTGCAATCCCTGGTATAAAACAGGTTTCAGGTTGGCTCGTGCCGCATAAATTGCAGCGGTATAACCAGCTGGTCCGGATCCTATGATGAGACAATGTACTTTTTCTGCGTTCTTCTCTTCGGCCATAAAATGATTTAATTTGAATAATTACAAAAATAGATGGAAAAGGTTTATACTCAAAAGGGTAAACCAGGCAGTGAGCATTTAAAAATCATCCCTGCTTATCCTCGCCGCCAGATCTTCGATAAAGCGCTGGGCATACAGGCGGGGGTGTTTCCAGCTATGCCCCATTCTTACAATAATCAGGTTTTGAGAAGGATGGATATAGACATACTGTCCTAACATGCCCTGTGCGAAAACTGCAGGTAAATTATTATAGGCGCTGTAAAAAACTGCCCCTCTCCGCCGTCCTTTACCCAAATACCAATCGTTGCCCTGGGCGGAAATAAATTCTGCCGCCGCAGTTGAATCACTGAAACGACGAATGACCCGGCTGCTCCACCACTGATTTTTATATCCCTGGTAAGCCCGCATGGTATCGGCATTTAAAATAGTGGCCACCCAATCCTCCGAAAGAATTTGACGACCATTCCAGTTGCCTTTATTCAAATACAGGCGACCCAATTTCGCAAAATCTTTCAGAGTTGCGTTTAAACAACAAAACGCTCTTGCTGTTCCTTTACGGTCGGTTTGCCAGGTGGCATCGCTTTCCATACCCAGAGGTTGCCATATCTTTTTTTGTAAATACTCTGGAATTGCCTGTTTCGTTGCTGCTTCTATAACCGCAGCAAGCAACTGGGTATTAACACTTTTATATTCAAAACTTCCCGGGTTGTCACCGATCTCTATCTTTTTGAGGCGGGAGCTGAGGTTTGCAGTAAACCCCAACCGAATTACATCACTGAAGGGGCTATTGTAGGTTTCATCGCTTTTCACTCCGGTACGCATATCCAATACGTTCTGAACAGAGACCTTAGTCCATCTTTTATCCGCTTTGGAAAGAACGGGCAAATAATTAGTAACCGGCTCCTGAAAAGACTTTATATATCCTTCCTGTAGGGCGATCTGGGCTAAAGTAGCAACATAGGATTTTGCAACTGAAAAGGATGGATAAACATCTTCGGTATCCAGATCATCAAAGTATTTTTCATATAAAATACTGTCGTTTTGAATCACAAGGAAGCCGTAGGTATCGCTGTTAGCCAGATTTGAATCGAGATAAGCCCGTAACTTGTTTCTTTTGTTTTGAGCGTATGCAAAATGAAAAGGTTTATCACTTTTTTTAACAGTGAGGGCTTTGAACTTATCCAGATCGTCCAACTCAAATTTCCGAAACCTGTAGGCTCTTACGGCATAGCAGGACGGTAATAAAATAACAAGAATAACAAAAAACAATAACTGTCTCAAGTCGCCGGATTTACTTTCAATTCAAATATTTTGTTCATTAAAACCCATTTTTCTCCCGGTTTGGCAAAAGGAAGTGATTGTTGGTATTTCCACATTAATTCTTCCCATTCCTGCACTTTAGGATTAGCTGCATCGGCTGCGGCTTTTTTTTCGAAAGAAAATTCATCATTTACCTCCATAATCATAAATAGCCGGTTTTCAACCCTGTAAATTTCCATGCGGGTAATTCCCGACCGTACAATGCTCTCCTCAATTTCGGGCCAGATTTGCGCATGGTACCCGTCGTAACCAGCAATCAGTTCGGGATCGTTCTTCAGATCGAGTGTAAGACAATATGTCATTTTTATACTTTTGAATTTCTGCTTCCGGCTTTATTTATATACCTTGCTCAAAACCTTTGTCTACTTGAAGGTTTATTCCGTCTGCCGCCGCCGTTGCCAATTCATCGCAACGATTATTATAAGGATTATCCGCGTGCCCTTTTACCCATTTGATTCGAATATTAAACTTCCTGGCCAATTTATAATATTCCATCCACAGGTCTTTATTCTTCTTACCCCCTTTAAAATCGGTTCGGATCCAGTTGTTTAACCATCCTTTCGAAATGGAATTAACCACATACTGGCTGTCTGAGTATATAATAACGGGAATATGATTATTTTTTAAAGCCCTGAGACCTTCAATTACGGCCAGCAGTTCCATCCGGTTATTGGTTGTAAACCGGAACCCCGCAGACAGTTCCTTCAGGTGTTTACCATATATTAATATGACCCCGTAACCACCCGGTCCGGGGTTTCCACGGGATGATCCATCGGTATAAATTGTTATGCTCTCTTCCAAGGGAACAAATATACGCAGGCACAACTACAAGCAAACTCATTCGGCATAGAATCGAAAAAATGTCAGGAAATATTTGAAACTACGACAAAAAACACATATATTTGTGACAAATGTCGTGTTATGAAGCAACCATTAAAAAAATATAATCCTTCTACGCCGGCAAACCGGGTTTCGGAAGCAGCGGCCATTTATCAAATTACTCCCAAAGGAGCAGATGTAAAGGATTTCACCTACGGGCATTTTAAAAAAATTTTATCCAGGGGGCCATTTACCTTAGGCGAGTGGGCCGATATGCTGTTTATCAGCGAAAGATCCCTGCACCGTTATGCGAAAGATAACGGAGGTTTTAATGGTTTGCAAATAGAAAGAATACTGCTCCTGGAAACATTAATAGATATGGGCAACGAATTATTTGGCCAGGACGGCTTTAAAACCTGGCTGCAAAGCAGGCCGTTTTCTCTGGGTGGAGAAGTGGCCGGTCATAAACTCTCTTCGCATGCCGGTATACAGGATGTTATTGACACGCTGGGAAGGCTTCAACATGGAATCACCGCCTGATGATTGTTTACAGACTGGTTCGCTCCCTCTATAAAGATGACTTCTCCGGGCAGGGCGCTTTTTTATACGGGGGGAGATGGAACAGTAAAGGAATATACGCTTTATATGGTTCGGAGCATATATCACTCGCCGCCCTGGAAATTATTGTAAACTATGACAAAAGCAGCCTCCGGCTGCTCCCTGCCTACCACCTCATCGAGATGAATATTCCGGATGCGATGGTTATGGAAATCGACCATTCCGCATTGAAAAAAAAATGGAGTATTGATTTTGAATACAGCCAGTATATAGGCGACCAGTTTTTACAGTCAAAGGCAGCATTAGCTGTAAAGATACCCTCGGCAGTGATCCCCGAAGAGAGTAATTTTCTGATCAATCCCCTTCACGAGCATTTCAAAAAAATAACGATAAAAGCTACCAAAGAATACGACCTCGACAAGCGTCTTTTCTAAATTTTCCCGGGTCCCATCGCTTTTAATCCTTTCCTTTAAAAACACCAGGCCACCTCTTGTCTTGAGGTAGCCTGATCTCTTGCCTTCCGTTATTGAATTCTTTGCTTGTTATCTTCTCTGAAAATTATAAACAATATAAATCGTTTTGCCTTCGAACAAAATCGGACTTCTCGCGGTAAAACCGTTTTCATCGAAGGAAGTTACTTCCAGGGAGTATCCCTCTTCCACATGTTTGGAATCGCTCTTTTTAACGCCATCCATATGCTTAAAATTGAACAAAGTGGTAGCCCCGTTCATGCGTTGGGACCAGATTATTTTCCTGGCGCCTCCGGCACAGTCCCCACCGGCATTAATGGTATAAGATCCATATCCATTATTAGGCAATACCCAATCACTTCCATTGAAACAGTTGAGCGCTGCATCGTCAAAGGCCGTGACGTTTATTTTGCCCTCCACTCCTTCTACGGCAACGGAGGTAATTGTCCAGCTTCCTTTAAAATCTTTTCTGGGCGCAATGGGTCCTGTTTTTTTGCTTGATGAGCAGGCTATAATAAATAACATAAAGAAGGCAGCCAGACATACTAAACTTTTGTTCTTATTCATTGTTAATATTTTAAGATAAAATAAGCAATTGAAGTGCCAAATTTAAGTGTTGCAAACGGTATTAAAAATAAGGTGTTAAAATTAATACCTCGCATGATTTTTGCTATTTAAACTCTGGTAAATAAAATGTTAAAACGCTCGAAGCGTGGGTATAAATATTCTATTTGCTTGCTTATTATCAATAAATTAGGCGTAACAGTGATTATCTTTGTTGGGAATGGATAAGAAATCTGGTCTCCTTCCTTTCAATAAAACTAAACACAACCAATGAAAAGAATACTGTTTTTTCTTTTAGCGATAGCAAGCCTCACTTCCTGCGATAAAAATGATATTGCAGCAGAGCTGAAAGACCCTCATCCGCTTCAAATTGAGGAAATGGTATCTTTTATAGGGAAAAGTTATGATAGCATCAGTACCAATCTGGAAAACACCAGCGTACTGTTATCGGGAAGCCGGGGCAACCGTGAGGCCATGTTTTTAGTATTGGACAAAGAATCGCCCAACCCTAATTTTATTTGTAAAATCATCGAAAAAGAAGGCCTTGTTTCGAAGATAGTTATCAGTACCGTAACCGGAAGTTACGGCACTTTCAAAAACACATTTTATTACTTTGATAATCTTTTAAGCGAAAAGTACCCTCTTTCGAAGTTTTATGTCATTGACGCCGATGGCGGCATTAACCTCCGCAATAAAACAAAGGAAGAATTATACACTTATTTAAGATATAACACTTCTTCGGGCGCCGCGCTGGAATTTAAAACGACTACTACTAAAATCCTGAATTTTTGTTTCCAGGAGTCTGACAAGGCATTTGCGCTTACTATCGAAGAGAAATAATCTTCCTGTTCCCGCTATGCTTCGGCATACATTTCCGTTGGTTCGCAGGTGCAAATCAGATGGCGATCGCCAACGGTATTGTTAACCCTTGACACTGAAGGCCAGAATTTATTGACAGAAACATAATGCAGCGGAAAAGCCGCCTGCTGTCTGCTATAACTACGGTTCCATTCGTCGGTAATCACCATTTGTTGAGTATGCGGCGCATTTTTCAAAATATTATCTTTCATATCTGCTCTTCCTTCTTCCACAGCCCTTATCTCTTCCCGTATACTGATCAACGCATCGCAAAACCGGTCCAGTTCGGCCTTATCCTCGCTTTCGGTAGGTTCTATCATGATGGTGCCCGGAACCGGGAAGCTTAGCGTGGGCGCGTGAAATCCATAATCCATCAGCCGCTTGGCCACATCCTCTGCTTCAATTTGCGCCGTTTTCTTAAAGGGCCGGAGGTCTACGATAAATTCATGAGCACAGAGACCGTTATCATTGGTATACAATATATCATAATGCCGGGCCAACCTCGCCCGCATATAATTCGCATTCAACATGGCATATTCAGTTACCTTTTTGAGTCCCTTTGCACCCAACATTACGATATAGGCGTAAGAAATAAGTAAAATGGAAGCCGATCCGTAGGGCGCTGCAGACACTGCTCCAGCCCTTTCTCCGTCGGCTCCTACCCCATCATCGGCCACATGCCCCGGCAAATGCGGAGCCAGATGAGACTTTACACAAATGGGGCCTACGCCGGGTCCGCCCCCGCCATGGGGAATGGCAAAGGTTTTATGCAAATTCAGGTGGCATACATCTGCTCCAATTAAACCTGGAGCCGTTAACCCTACCTGAGCATTCATATTGGCGCCATCCATATACACCTGACCTCCGTTTTCGTGGATAATCCGGGTAATTTCCTTCACCGTTTCCTCATACACACCATAAGTACTGGGATAAGTGATCATAATGCCTGCCAGTTCCGCGGCGTGTTGAGAAGCTTTGGCTTTCAGATCATCGACATCAATATATCCATTCTCTAATGCTTTCACTACTACCACCTTCATACCCGCCATTACCGCAGAAGCCGGATTAGTACCGTGCGCGGAAATGGGTATCAGCATAACCTTACGATGCGGATTTCCCTGAGCTTCGTGATAAGATTTAATAGCCAGCAACCCTGCATACTCACCCTGCGCTCCACTATTGGGTTGCAGGCTACAAGCGTCTAATGCAGTGATAGCGCAAAGGTATTTGCCCAGCTTTTCCACCAGCTCTTTGTAGCCTCCCGCCTGTTCGGCAGGTACAAAAGGGTGAATTCCGGCCCAGTGCGACCAGCTTAAAGGAACCATTTCCGTAGCCGCATTCAGTTTCATAGTACAGCTACCTAAAGATATCATTGAGGTATTCAAAGACAAATCTTTGTTCTCAAGTTGTTTAATATACCTCATCATCTGGCTTTCGCTGCGGTGTGTATTAAATACCGGATGGGTCAGATAGCCGGAGCTTCGCTTCAAAGCATCGGGAATGCGATACAAATCCGCATCGTCGCCGATTTCAAATGCAACCGAATCGGTATCATTCCCAAAACAATTAATTATATCAAATAAATCTTCCACAATGATGGTTTCGTCTATCGAAATACCGATCAGCCGTTTACCGATATAGCGGAAATTAATTTTTTGCGCTTCCGCCTTCCGGCGAATAGCTTCTACATTATCTGCTTTAACAACGATTGTATCAAAGAAATTCCCTGCCACGAGTTCAAAACCTCTCGCTTCTACCTCTGCTGCCACTGTTTGCGCATAAACCGCAATTCTTTCCGCAATATTTCTCAGCCCTTCCGGACCATGATATACGGCATACATAGCAGCCATATTGGCCAGTAAAGCCTGGGCGGTACAAATATTCGATGTGGCTTTCTCCCTTTTGATGTGCTGTTCCCTTGTTTGCAATGCCATACGTAGTGCCCGGTTACCGTTGGCATCTACACTTACCCCGATGATACGACCGGGGAGTACCCGTTTAAAATCATCTTTTGCCGACATGAAGCCCGCATGAGGCCCCCCGTAACCCAGGGGTACACCAAATCGTTGAGCCGAACCAATCGCCACATCAGCCCCTAATTCTCCCGGCGATTTCAAAAGAGTCAATGCCAGCAGATCGGTAGCCATGGCTACATAACCGCCTGCATTCTGAACACCGGTGATAAAATCGCTATAGTCTTCTATGCTGCCCAGGTTGTTGGGATACTGAACCAAGGCTCCAAAATAAGACTCATTAACGTTGGCCGTTCTGAAATCACCTTCCACCACCTCGATTCCAAAAGGCCGCGCCCTGGTATAAACCACGTCTTTGGTCTGAGGAAAAACCTCTGTATCCAGAAAAAATCTTGGCCTGTCAATATTTTCGGCCTTATTTTTAGTGCTAAAAAACATCAGCATCGCCTCCGCTGCTGCAGTTGCTTCGTCCAAAAGGGAAGCATTGGCCAGGGGCAGACCGGTAAGGTCGCTCACCACGGTCTGGAAGTTCAGTAAACTTTCCAAACGTCCCTGGGATATCTCAGCCTGATAAGGTGTGTACTGAGTATACCATCCCGGATTTTCGAAAATATTCCGCTGTATTACCGAGGGGGTAATGGTTCCATAATAACCCTGTCCTATATAGTTTTTAAAGATCTTATTCTTTAAGGAAATACTCTTTATATGCCTGAGATATTCATGCTCACTCAGAGCCTTGGGAATAGCCAGGTCGTCTTTCATGCGGATTCCGGAAGGAACTGTTTTATCAACCAGGTCATCCAAATTATTCAGCCCGGCTTCGTATAACATTTTTTTCGTTTCAGCCTCATTAGGGCCAATATGCCTCTTGGCAAATTCTTCGCGCTGGAGTTCTATTATACTCATAGTGTGGTAGAAATTAAATTTCTCTTATGATTTTTTATCGTCTTTTATCACGACGAACCTTTTTGAAATTTTCGTGCTAACCATTTAGGCTGAAAAATTTCATTTCGGTCGGGGATGTGCAAAGGTAACAGTAATTTTTCAGCTTACACAGTGCATACGATTGCTCACCGGATGATATGTGCATAAGTATCCGTTTCTGCTCATACCCAAAAGATTGTGCTGCCATTTTTGCAGAGAAATATTCTGGAGGGAACTCTATCTTTGCTGCCGGTATGGATACGGCGAGAGAACAACTTCTTATTTTAATGACTACCCCCATTTACCTGATTGTAATTGGTGCGGAAATGATATTGAGCCACCTGCGGAAGCAGGACACTTATAGCCTGAAAGACACATTGCAAAGTGTGTATTTTATGCTGTTAAACGGCGGTATCGACCTGTTATTCAGAGCAATTTATGTAGGCATCATTCTTACCTTTTTCTATAACCACCGGATTGTGGAACCTATTGCCAACCCTGTTCTTTACTGGCTTGTCCTGCTCATTTTTGAAGATTTCATGTACTACTGGCTCCATCGGGCAGACCATGAGTGCCGCCTGTTCTGGGCCACGCATTTCACGCACCATTCTTCACCGAAATACAACCTAACCGTTGGATTCCGGTCTTCGGTACTCGAACCTCTGTACCGGTTCGTTTACTTTATTCCCATCGCCTGGCTGGGATTTCACCCTTTGGATATCGCTTTTATTTATTCGGCCACCCAAATCTGGGGCATTTTGGTACATACCGAAAAAGTGGGTAAACTGGGTTTCCTCGAATATATCCTGGTTACCCCCTCGCATCATCGGGTTCATCACGGGTCGAATGTAAAATATCTTGATAAAAATATGGGCATGTTCCTGATCATTTGGGATAAATTGTTCGGTACTTTTCAGAAAGAACTGTCCGCGGAAGAGTATCAGCCCATTCAATACGGACTCACTACGCCCATTAAAAAGGAAAACGCATTCAATATTATTTTTCACGAGTGGATTAATATGTTTAAAGACCTGCGTAAAAAGGGCCTGAACTGGAAGCAAAAGCTCGGATATATACTGGGTCCTCCGGGATGGAGCCATGACGGCAGCCGCCTCACAAGCAACCAGATGCGAAAAATAGAACAGCAAAACGAGCTAAACAATCGAAAACCGGATGAGTAATGACATTTTGCACAATTGGGAAAAAAAGTCGAAGGAACATCGCAAAAAATACCAGCAATTTTTAAAGCGGGCTGATAAAAACAAAGTTCTCAAACAACTGCAAAAACTGGACGAAGAAGCGTATGAAAAAGTGGATTGTCTCACCTGCGCCAACTGCTGCAAAAACTATTCACCCCGGTTCAAAACACCCGATATCAAAAGAATATCAAAACATCTCGGGCTAAAGGAGAGTAATTTTATTGACACTTATTTAAGAGTGGATGAAGAAGGCGATTTCGTAACAAAATCATCCCCCTGTCCTTTTTTAAACGGGGACAATACCTGCTCAATCTACGAAGAGCGCCCATCAGATTGCGCCCGGTTTCCCTATACCAGCGAAGATGTGCTGTTGAAACGGCCCCATCTAAGTTTAAAAAACAGCGAATTCTGCCCCATTACCTACTATGTACTCGAGAAACTACTGGGCTGTATTACCTTTGCTTACATTTTCATTTTATGAAACAAAAGGTTTTAGTAATTAAATTAGGTTCTGCAGTTATTACCAAGCCTAACGGAGATATCAATAAAGCGGTAATTAAAAAAATCGTTGGTGATGTTTCTTCCCTGAGCCGGCAATATAAGATAGTATTGGTAAGCAGTGGGGCGGTAAGCAGTGGAAAAAAGCATATCGAAGGATATAAAGGCACGCTACTGCAAAGAAAAGTTGCGGCCGCCATAGGCAATCCCATTCTGATACAACTTTACAGAAGCTATTTTCAAAAACAAGGGTTAATGGTAGCGCAGGCGCTTTGCGAACGATCCCATTTCAGCAACCGTAAACCTTTTTTACAGCTCCTCGATACTTTTAAAACCTTCTGGCGTCATAATATTATACCAGTGGTGAATGAAAACGACGTCATCAGCGACCTGGAACTGAAGTTTTCGGACAACGATGAACTGGCAACCCTGCTGGCGATTGCTTTCGACGCCGAAACACTGGTACTCTGCACCTCCGTTGGAGGTTTCCTCGACAACGACAAAAATATTGTTCGGGAAATAAAAGCCATCGACAGCGATTTATTGTCGCTGGTAAAAAAAGGCGAAAAATCAGAATTTGGCCTGGGAGGTATGTTGTCCAAACTCACTTTCACGCGGCTGGCCACCAACCTGGGCATTAATGTAATTATGTGCGGACTTCAATCGTCTCAACCCATTATCGATGCCCTGAATAAAAAAACAGGCAGTTTTTTTTATGCTCATAAATCCAACCTCAAAAACCGCCAGAAATGGCTGGCGAGCGGCTCAATTACCCTGGGTAATATTAAATTAGATAAGGGAGCTGCCAAAGCCGTAGCAGAGCGCAAAAGTCTTTTAACCGTTGGAATTTCGGGTGTAGCAGGCAGTTTTGCGGCCGGGGAAGTAGTACAGTTGATGAATGAAGACGATATCATTATTGGCGTAGCCAAGGCAAAACTCGACAGCCAGGAACTTCAAAAACACCTGAAAGAAAAAAATATCATTGCCGCACATGCTAATGATATAGTTTTGATATAAGCAGGAAAATAAAATGATTATGACGATACAAAGCACTCTTGTAAAAGCCAATAAAGCGAAAATTGCGCTTCAAAAATTATCCGCGAAACAGTTAAAAGGTTTATTAAATGCCATTGCTGACGGTATTATTGCTAAGGAAGCGGCAATCCTCAGAGGCAATCAAAAGGATCTTTCGGAGAAGGATCCTGATGATCCGAAAAATGACCGGCTGATGTTGAATAGCGAGCGTTTAAAAAATATTGCCAAAGCCATCCGAAACGTAGCAAAACTCCCAGATCCTACCGGTGAAGTGCTGGCGCAACGAATACTACCGAATGGTATCCGGCTAAAGAAGATTGCTGTTCCCCTGGGTGTAGTTGGCGCTATTTACGAAAGTCGCCCCAACGTCACTTTTGATATTGCCGCACTCTGTTTGCGCAGTCGTAACGCCTGTGTGTTAAAAGGCAGCAGCGACGCCCGTCATACCAATAAAGTTTCCATCGGTATTATCCGGAGGGCACTGGCAGAATTTGGCCTGGACGCCCATACGGTTTGTTTACTCCCCCCCGAACGGGAAGTGGTGCAGGACATGTTTACCGCTACCCAATATCTGGACGTGCTGATACCACGTGGATCGGAAGGACTGATTAATTTTGTCCGGCAAAACAGCCTTGTTCCCGTTATTGAAACCGGCGCAGGGGTTTGTCATGTATATGTTGAAAAATCGGCCGACCTTAAAAAGGCCGTGAATATTGTGGTAAACGCCAAAGTTAGCCGCCCTTCGGTTTGCAATGCAGCCGACGCTATCCTGGTAGACGAAGCGATTTCGGATAAATTTTTTGAGCTGGTAGCACCATCCCTGGCAGAGCATGAAGTAGAGCTTTTTGCCGATAGCTTATCTCATAAAAAACTGAAAGGCTATCCCTATTTGGCCAAAGCCAAACCCGCCGATTTCGGACGGGAGTTCCTCTCTCTGAAATGTGCTGTGAAAACAGTAAAGGGTATAGAGGAGGCCCTGTCGCATATAGCGCAATATTCAACCCGTCACTCTGAAGCCATTGTGTCGGAGGACAAAAAAGCCCTTGCCCGTTTTGTTAACGAGGTGGATGCAGCGGCAGTTTACACCAATGCCTCTACCCGGTTTACAGATGGAGAGGAATTTGGGCTGGGAGCAGAAATAGGTATTTCAACCCAAAAACTTCATGCGAGGGGGCCCTTTGCTTTGGAAAAACTGGTAACCGAAAAATGGATACTGGAGGGCAACGGCCAAACCCGGTAAATGCAACGACAAGCCAATAATCACCGTCTAAGGTATAAAGGGAACCCTTATGAGATTCTTAATGGCTTTTCTGCTTATATCGCTGGTAACGGGCTGCACCAAACATAAGCTCGAAAAATTCAATACCCGGATAATAGGCAACTGGAGTATTGTTGAAATAAATACATTTGGGCTGGGCAGCAGCCGTATTGTTTTTAACGGCGGTTTTTTCTCGTTCCGGCAGGACAATACTGTTACCTATTACGACAGAAGCAATGAGGCCTACTATGGAAACTGGTATATTGATTCTTACACCTCTACAGACTCTGAGGGCAGCAGTGACACGGACTTTATACTAACAATTGATGTTTCGGGTGAGCACCAATCAAAATATGACCGTCTGGAAATATCAGGTTTTGGCAATCCTGATCGTTTTAAAGCAAGGGTTTACAACAGCCTCAACACTGTTACCTATGTGTTTGAGCGGAAATAAGTAAAGCTTTCAATCGCGCTAAAAATGCAGTATAAACCCTGTAGCTGGCTGGCGATAGCGCTTTTCCCCAATATCGACCTGTTTGAGTGTAACCAGGGGAGTGATGGCAGCTGCTTTTTGTTTATCTTTCCTTGAAGAAGTGTGAAGAAGAATAGCGGTGGTCCCGGCCCCTGCCGCCACCAGGCCTACGCCACCGCTGAGAATACGATCTCCCAGCTCTGCAAACATATCATCGCTATGGTTATCCCTCCATTTAGACCTAATGAAGAGGCCGGCGCTTCCGGCTGTCAAGCCTATAGCAGTCCAGCCAAAAATTCTGGCCGTTTTTAATTTTTTCTCCGATTTTGCCAAATACCTTTCCGGGAGAGCCGGGTTATTTTCGGACAGTTGTTGTGTGATTCCCGGAAAACAGGTGGTGATCGCGATAAAAAAAAAGATAAACTTCATGCATTGTTATTTTAGCTGAGCTCCGGGAACCATTATTTGATAGTTTTGTTTTATTAAAGGAGGCCGGTTCTACGCCTTAAATTTTTCTTAAATATACCCAGGAATTATGTAATTACCGCTCTTTCCCAATCTTATTAATAAAGACTCAAAAAATGAAAAAGAAAATTCTTTATAAATACCTGGTTCTCTTATTAGCAGTAGGCCTGTTATACTCTTGTGGCGCTCCGAAAGAAGCAGCGACAGGGCAAAATAGCGATTACGGAGCCTTAATCGAACAACAGGCTTTCACCTTCGTGGCCCGCCGGGCCATCCCCACCGAGGATGCCCGCTTCAACCCGAGGCTGATGTTCCCGCAAAACGGAAACAACCTGTATCAGTTAAACGGACTCTACGATGTGAAAATTACACCCGACTCAGTAATAGCGTTCCTGCCTTTTTTCGGTCGTTCCTATGTGGCGCCCATCGATCCTACAGAGGGGGGTATCCGGTTTACTTCTACCGATTTTAGTTATACCCGGAAGATGAAAAAGAAGAATTATGAGATTACCATTGTTCCGAAGGACGTAAGAGAAGTTCGGAGCCTGCATTTTACCGTTTCGCCCGGTGGTTTTGCCTATTTGCAGGTTTCCAGTACTAACAGAACCCCTATTTCTTTCAGTGGAATTATTGAAAGCCGATAACAGAGTAAATCTTTTAAAAAACACCGTTGTAGGTTTTTCTTTGGGTAAAAGGAGAAACCGCAAAGAAAAAACCTCTTAAATTTGTCGGATGTTTGATTTTGACAAAAAGCAAATACGAATAGCAGTATTAGATTTAAATGCAGGATATCCGAACCAGGGAATGCGGTGTATAAAGGAAATTGTTCATCAGTGGGGGGAAGCAAATAATTATGCAATCGTATATGATATTTTTGATGTAAGGGTAAACAATGAAGTGCCTGATACTTCTTACGATATATATATATCCAGCGGTGGCCCCGGCGACCCTTTAAGTTCACGGTTCGATGACTGGGATATTAAATGGAACAGATGGTTTGGTGATATTTTACGCTGGAACGAAAATCCCGCTAACAGTATTAAAAAGTTCGTCTTTCTTATATGCCATTCTTTTCAGTTGGCCAGCAGGTATTTTAATGCAGGATTGATTTGCAAAAGACGTTCCACTTCCTTTGGTATTTTCCCTATTCATATTTTGCCCGACTCAATCAATGACCCGGTATTTCAACATCTCCGGGATCCGTTCTATGCGGTAGACAGCCGCGACTATCAGCTCATTCAGCCCAACCTGGAAATGTTGCACGATATGGGCGCAACGATTACCTGTATTGAGAAGGAAAGGCCGCATGTTCCTTACGAGCGTGCCGTAATGGGTATTCGCTTCAGTGATTATATTTTCGGAACCCAATTCCACCCCGAAGCCGATGCGGAGGGAATGTTCAAGCATTTCCAGGATGAAGAAAAGCAAAAAACCGTGATTGAAAATCATGGCAGAGCAAAACTCAACAGCATGCTGGAGTTCCTGGAAGATCCCGATAAAATATATCGGACCAACAAAAACCTCATTCCTAATTTCCTCAATGAGGCTTACAGTCACCTAATGGTGGGCGAGCTGGAAGAAGTATAGATCCATCTTTGGGAAAGGACCTTACTCTCACAATTCGAAACTTTCGATCCGGTGGTCATCGAACAGAAACTGTTCCAGCTTCCCGAGCCGGGTGGTTACTACCATTATATTCAGAGTAAGTATGATCTTATCGCTGTAGGATTCTAAACGAACTTGTTCCATTTTACTTACATATTGCCTCAGATCCTTGAGGATAAGACCTTTCAAAGCAGCATTTTTGTCTGGTAATACTATTCGGAGGACTTTGTTTGTTTTACCGGAAAAAAAAGCCAGATTGAGATAACTCCCGGTATAAATAATGAGCAAACAGGCAGCGAGGAAAATAGCAGCCAGATAAATTTCACCAAAGCCGATCGCCATTCCAATTGCTGCAGCAATCCAAATAACACTGGCCGTGGTAAGTCCGTTTACAGTAAAGCCATCTTTAAAAATAACGCCGGCTCCCAAAAAGCCAATACCACCCACTACATAGGACGCGATGCGAACCCCGTCTGTATATTCGCTGGTTATTTTCAACGAAAGGATGGTAAACAGGCAGGACCCGAGGCAAATTACGCTGATGGTTTTCAAGCCGGCAGCCTTATCCTTCAATTCACGTTCCAACCCAAGCATGAGCCCTGCTGCCAGTGCAAACAAAGCTTTATAAAGATCGATCCATTCGAATATATCAGACATGGGTATAAATTTAGCGTGCATTTTACTGCTCACCAAATAACTCCTGTTGTGCTGATGTATTCTCCTTATTTTCAACCCATTCCATCGATACGCTTTTGCTATAATCGGTCAATTTAGCGCCTATCGCTTTCCAGCCCATAATATCGGTTACCCTGGCCAGTTTAAACTTAGCGCTTCGGACCTGATCTCCACGACCGCTTTGTACCTGTAGAACAGGTTCGGATGCTGTTGTAACGCATTCGAGGTAGTTATTATCGCCTTCTTTAATAAACAAAAATTTATTGCGCAATGTCGATGTTTCTATTTTGAAACGCTTTACATAGAACTGCAGTTTATCCATGTCTGCATATACGGCCGTTATAATTTTTTCCGGATCGAAACGCTCCATCATTACAACCTTCCCGGGGTCAAACTTCTGGGTCATTTCCTGATCGGTTACCTCGTAATACCCATCGTTATAAACTACCAGCAATTGATCTGCAGGCTCAAACATACCCAGATAGCCACCTTTTTCTTCGGTATTCAACCTTCCGAACTTATCATCAAACCAAAGCTTTTTGCCACTTAAGGTAGCGCGTCCGGCTTCTTTAAATTTAACAGCTTTTACAGGATATTTAGTTACCTGATTACCTATGCTGCCCCGTCCTTTAATGGCAAGCTCCTCAAAGTAAAAATCAAACTCTTTGATACGCGCCGTACAATTCGGACTCAATATAATTTTCACCACTTCCGCTTCTCCATTGGCATTCACGGTAAAGTAATGCACTTTACTTTTGTCATCACCTTTTGTGAGATCGTAAACCTTATCCTTTGTAATACCTGTTACATTAAACCGTTTGGCGTAACTCACACCAGTTTTTCCGTCCACATATATCATATTATAGGTGGTGCGTTCATCGTTTTTCAAAAACACAGCGGCGTGAATAATATCCTTACCCACAAAGGTTTTATCGGCTATCTTAATTACCTTCATGATGCCCCGTTTGGTAAAAACAATGATATCATCCAGGTCGGAACATTCAAACAGCAATTCATCTTTCTTCAGGCTGGTGCCAATGAATCCTCCCGATTTGTCGACATACAACTTTGTATTCGCAATGGTTACATGGCGGGCTTCTATAATTTCGAACTGCCTGATCTCGGTTTTTCTTTCCCGCCCTTTACCGAATTTCTTCAGCAAACTTTCAAAATAGGCGATTGTATATTCAACCAGGTGCGCAAGGTCGTATTTCGCTTGCTTAATTTCAGCTTCCAATGCTTTGATCTGCTCAATCAATTCGTCAATATCTAAACGATAAATACGACGTACAGGCTTTTCGGTCAGCTTCAGAATATCGTCCCGGGTAATTTCTCTTTTAAGTTTCGCTTTAAACGGATCGAAGGCTTTATCTATCGCCGCAACTACCTTGTCCCAGCTATCGTGCTTCTTCTCCAGTTCTTTGTATATTTTTTCCTCGAAGAATATCTTTTCCAACGATGTATAATGCCATTTCTCGTTCAGCTCGCCCAGCTTTATTTCCAGTTCTTTCTGCAACAAATCCCGGGTATTGTCGGCCGAAATAGTTAACAGGTCGCTCACCGACAGAAATTTAGGCTTTCGGTCGACGATTACGCAGGCATTGGGTGATATCGAGATTTCACAGTTAGTGAATTTATAAAGGGCATCAATGGTTATATCGGGTGAAATGCCGGTAGCGAGATCAATCTGGATTTCTACATTTGCGGCTGTATTATCCGTTACTTTTTTGATTTTGATCTTGCCCTGGTCATTGGCTTTTACAATAGATTCTATGAGTTGGTCGGTAGTAACCCCATAAGGCACACTTTTGATCAGCAGGGTCTTTTTATCTCCTTCTTCAATATGAGCCCTCACTTTCACCCTGCCACCTCTTTTACCATGGTTATAATCGGTAATATCTATCATACCTCCGGTCTGAAAATCGGGATATAAATCAAATTTCTTCCCTTTCAGATATTTGATTGAGGCGTCGATGAGTTCGCAAAAATTATGGGGGAGAATTTTAGTAGACAAACCCACGGCGATTCCCTCAGCTCCCTGCGCCAGTAACAACGGAAATTTCATGGGTAATACCACAGGTTCGTTGTTACGGCCATCGTAGCTCAATTGCCATTCAGTAGTTTTGGCATTAAACGCCACTTCCAGTGCAAACTTACTTAAGCGGGCTTCAATATATCTTGAAGCCGCGGCATCGTCGCCTGTCTCAACATTTCCCCAATTACCCTGGGTATCGATTAAGAGGTCCTTCTGACCCATATTTACCAACGCATCGCGGATACTCATATCGCCATGCGGGTGGTACGACATTGTTTGCCCTACAATATTGGCAACCTTATGCAACCGACCGTCATCCATTTGTTTCATAGAATGGAGAATCCGTCGCTGTACCGGTTTCAGTCCGTCTTCAATAGCCGGTACTGCCCTTTCTAATATTACATACGAAGCGTAATCGAGGAACCATGTCTTAAACTGACCCTGTATGCCCTTTCCATCTGCCTGCTCTATATTATCTGATATATCTTCTTTCATTTTTACTAATTCCTGCTATTCTTCCTTTTTATTTTTACCTATTTCTCCTAAATGAGTAAATGAAAAGCCTTTGTTATACTTCAATCCGTAACCCAATACCCTGTCCATACTTGCATGACCGAATAACACCACTCCCACTCTTTGCAACCATTCGTGGTTTAGATAAATACCCAGCATAAACACCAAAATGGCCACACCTTTGTGATGAAACAGGTTATACAGGAAAGCCCCGGCCCGGTCCCCGGCTACATAGCCAACCATGCTAATATCCGGCCCCAACGAAAGCAACAGAAACCAATACCAGGATGCATTGCCGTTCCACAGCAGGAAGATGCTTAGTAAAAACATCAAACATTCTTCCAGTTTTAATAATATTTTCATTATCTGTACTGTTATACTGTTTCAGCGGGCCAGTCCACCGTTTGTTTAGCTGCTCCCGGCAGTTTTATATCGAAGGATTTCCAGTCTTTGTTCACATCACCCTCTGCCACAATTTTTCCCTCTTCTATCAAAGTTTTAATCCTGTTCATCAGGAACAGATCCCCTGTTCTTGTCTTCATCCGGTTGATCGTATTTTGTAATACCCGGTTTGCTTTTTGCCACTCACCTGTTATGTTCTTCAGTATTTCGGAGTCATAAAAATCCGCATCCTTGCCGGCGATTTTTTTGCCACCTTCCAATATTCGAACTGCAGTATTTTCCTCTGTTAGTTTATTCCACTCATCAGGATCTACTTCGTATTCACTCAGCGTGACCGGCCTTGCCAGTTTTTTAGCCTTCAAAAATTCGGAGGGCTGAATTTCACTTAGCCAGGAAGGATAGAATATCTGCCCTTTCTCGTTGATGAAAGGCAGATTGTTCATATATAATATCATGATACGCCCCTGAAATGGCCGTAACTGTGGCAGAAGCCAATAATACCCGCATACATCATGCTGATTTTGCCCCATCCAAATCCAGGCTTCCTCTTCCGGGTCTTCTTCCAACTGTTTAACAAGATTATGCACCGTGAGTTTATCGTCCACCATATTTGATTGTTCTTTATAGGGAGAACCTTCCAAAAGTTTCGCCCACCAATCGCGGCGTTGCTGGTACCCTTCGGTTGCATAAATATCCTTCACGGGACCCACAGCGTAATCGTCCTTTATCAGAACCACAGCGCCTGTAAGCGTTTCATCCAGTTCCTGCACTTTTTGCAGCAATGCTATTTCTGCTTCATTAAAAACCACATGTATCATCGACAAACATTGATATAAATCACTAACTATTAATTAACTCTTCCACCTCTTCCTCTCTATCTATTTCCACCACCAGGTTATTGATAATAAATTCCTGGCGATCCATTGTGTTTTTTCCCATATAGTATTCCAGTAATTGCTGGATATGATCTCCATGCTCCACACGCATCATGGTTTTCCGCATATCAGCTCCGATAAACTGGGCAAACTCTTCGGGGCTAATCTCACCTAATCCCTTAAAACGTGTCACTTCCGGCTTACCCGACAATTGTTTAATAGCTGCTTTTTTCTCCGACTCGCTATAGCAATAAATCGTTTGCTTTTTATCGCGTACGCGGAACAGAGGCGTTTCCAGTACATATACCTTTTCCTGTTTAACCAGATCGGGGAAAAATTGCAGGAAAAAAGTCATAATAAGCAGGCGAATATGCATTCCGTCCACATCGGCATCGGTCGCAATTACCACATTATTAAATCGAAGTCCATCCAGTCCTTCTTCAATATTCAGTGCGTGTTGCAGCAGGTTAAATTCTTCGTTCTCGTACACTACTTTTTTGGTGAGACCGAAAGAATTAAGAGGCTTTCCCCGAAGGCTGAAAACTGCCTGTGTCTCTACCTCTCTCGCTTTGGTAATAGAGCCGCTGGCGCTATCGCCTTCGGTAATAAAAATTGTTGTTTCATTTTGTTTGGCGATAAACTCATCCCTGCCTTTTGAGGGGGGATCATCGTTCAAATGAATGCGGCAATCGCGTAACTTTTTATTATGAAGATTCGCTTTTTTAGCTCTTTCGTTGGCCAGTTTCTTAATGCCCGCCAGGTCTTTTCTTTCCCGCTCACTCTGCTCAATACGCTTTTTTAATGCCTCCGCGGTTGCCGGGTTTTTATGTAAAAAATTATCCAGTTCCCGGCTCATAAAATCTCCCACAAACTGTCGCATGCTCGGCCCATTAATATCTACATTCTGGGAGCCCAGTTTGGTTTTAGTCTGGCTTTCAAACACCGGTTCTACCACCCTTACGCTAACGGCCGCCACAATACCCGTTCGGATATCCGAGGTTTCGTAATCTTTTTTATAGAAATCGCGGATCGTTTTTACGAACGCTTCGCGAAAAGCCTGCTGGTGGGTGCCGCCCTGAGTGGTATGCTGCCCGTTTACAAAGCTATACAGTTCCTCGCCATAATCGTTACCATGTGTAATAGCCAGTTCTATATCCTCTCCTTTTAAATGAATGATCGGGTACCGGATTTCATCGGGGTTGGTTTTGCGGGTCAGCAGATCCAGCAAGCCATTACGGCTGACATAAGAGCTGCCGTTGAAAACGATCCTTAGTCCCGCATTTAAAAAGCAGTAGTTCCATATCAGGTTCTCCAGGAACTCATGATGAAACTTAAAATTTTTAAATATCGTGTCATCCGGAATAAAAGTTACCTCTGTACCATTTCCTTCCGATGTTTTCGCCTCTTTATATTCCTGTGTAAGTGTACCCCGTTCGAATTCTGCTACTTTTTCTTTCTGATCGCGCACCGAAACAACCTTAAAATAGTTGCTCAGGGCATTTACAGCCTTTGTACCTACCCCATTCAAACCCACTGATTTCTGAAACGCCCGGCTATCATATTTGGCGCCCGTATTTATTTTACTCACTACATCCACCACTTTTCCCAGGGGAATGCCGCGTCCATAATCACGAACAGTCACCGTTTTACCATTCACCGACAGTTCAATGGTTCTGCCGTAACCCATCGTGTACTCATCAATACAGTTGTCCATCACCTCCTTTACCAACACATAGATCCCATCGTCGGAGCTGCTTCCATCACCTAATTTACCAATATACATTCCCGGTCGCAAACGAATATGTTCCTTCCAGTCGAGGCTTTTGATACTATCCTCATCGTAGTCACTTACCGTCTTTGTATTTTTTTCCTTTGCCATTTATCAACTCCTTTTATCAAAACACGCAAATATAATAAAACTGAAATCCTCCGGGTAATCCGGAGTTATGCACAATATGTGCAGAAACCTATTCCCTGAAAAACCGGAAAAGGCGAAAGAATAAAATCAGGCACATCGCCCAACCTTAAAAATTCCCGGTAATTTTAGGTTTTGCCCTAAGATGAAAACCTAAAATTATGGCCGGTATTTCTGAGTAAAATTTTTTAGTAAAAAATCTTTCGCAGTCAGCACATCTATTTCTGAATAGTAAAAATCCTTTACGTTTTCCGTCACAATACAGCTACAGCCCGCATGTAAAGCGGCATAATATTGTAAACCATCTTCAAAATCCTTAATCTTCTTATCCGCTCCCGCCTTCAGTACCTCCTGTATTCCGCAGTCTGCGATCAAAAAATGCTCCGCAAGCACAATCATACGTTCCTTAGCGGACCGGGTACCGTGTTTTTTCTCGGCAAAATAGAAAGTAATTGCAAGACTAACCGATGTTGTGACCAGTTCATGCCGGTTGGCAGTTACCCAGCTTAATACGCGTGAAGCGTAAGTAAAAAGAGGATATTCTTTATTTAAAACCGAAACAAGAATATTTGCATCAATAAATACTTTCACGCGGTATCTTATTTGCGGCTCTCAAAAAATTCCTTTTTTTTCTTTTTGTTCAGTGGCTTTGTAGTGTAGCCCGCGGGGCCTTCCGCTACCAGGCTCACCCAATCTTCAAGGGGTATATGCTCGATGTTGACGTGCTGCCCGGTATCAATCACTTTTTTCAACAATATTTCGGTAAGACGGGAAAGGCTTAAACCCTGCGATTCTGCATATACCTTAGCCTGCTCTATAACCGAGGCACTAAAACTCAAAGTAACTTTAGCGTCCATAACAAAAATTTTATACGACAAAGATAAAATATTTATACGTAAACTATTATTTATTTTTTGGGTTTGAAGCTATTGGCCGCACCTTATCAGGGCTATAATACTTAACGAAAAAGACACTCCCCAAAACTTGTTTGCAATCAATCCTGCAAAGCAACAGATCTTCTTCAAATTTATTACCTTCATTGTAATTAGTTGTTTAACTAACTAAATATCATGAGCAGAATTATTCAAAAAGCAGCCGTTTTGGGAAGCGGGATCATGGGCAGCAGGATTGCCTGTCTTCTTGCAGGGGCGGGTATCCCTGTGTTATTGTTAGATATGGCCTCGCCGGCTCCTCCCGCTACAGAGGGAGAAAAACCAAAGCCGTGGAATAAAAATAAGCTTGTGAACGATGCTTTGCAGGCAGCAGCAAAGAGTAACCCCTCCCCGGTGTTTGTAAAAGACGACCTGAAACTGATCACCACCGGCAATTTCGACGACAATATGAAAGATATTGCCGGATGCGACTGGATTATAGAGGTAGTGGTAGAAAGACTGGATATTAAAAAAAGCATTTTTGAGCGTGTAGAACAATATCGCAAAAAAGGAACATTGATCACCTCCAATACATCGGGTATTCCTATTCACCTGATGACTGAGGATCGGAGCGATGATTTTAAAAAGCATTTCTGCGGCACCCATTTTTTTAATCCGCCCCGCTACTTACGCCTGTTAGAAATAATTCCCACTGCGTATACGGATGATAGTGTAGTTGATTTTTTGATGGACTATGGCAGCAGGATTTTGGGCAAGACCACTGTTTTATGCAAGGACACTCCTGCTTTCATAGCTAACCGTATCGGAGTGTTTAGCATCATGTATATTTTTCAATTGATGCAGGAACAGGGGCTGACCATCGATGAAGTAGAGACCCTTACAGGCACCATTATCGGCCGGCCCAAATCGGCCACTTTCCGAACCGCCGATGTAGTAGGAATAGACACCCTGGTGAAAGTTGCCGACGGCGTAAGGGATAATTGTCCGGACGATGAAGCCCGACAGGTTTTCTCCATCCCCGACTGGCTGGAAAAAATGGTCACCAACAAATGGCTGGGCGACAAAACCGGCCAGGGATTTTTCAAAAAAATAAAGAATGAAAAAGGTGAGTCTGAAATTCTGACGCTCAACCTGAAAACCTTTGAATACGAGCCACGCCAGAAACCTCGTTTTGCCAGTTTTGAAGCGGCCAAACCAATGGAGGATTTGTCGGCCCGTTTAAAAATGCTGGCCGGGGGCTCCGATAAGGCCGGAAGTTTTTACAAAGCTTTTCACAGGGGTTTGTTTGCCTATGTCAGCCATCGGATACCGGAGATAAGTGATGAAATTTACCGCATAGACGATGCGATGAAAGCCGGTTTTGGCTGGGAAATCGGCCCCTTTGAAAGCTGGGATCTGTTGGGCGTGGAAAAATATATTGCGGCCATGAGAGAAGCAGGTAATCCGCCTGCCACCTGGGTTGAAGAAATGCTGGCTGATGGAAATAAAACTTTTTACAAAACAGAGCATGGTAAAAAACTGGTATATGATATAGCCACCAAAGCATATAAGGTTATCCCCGGCAGTGATGCTTTTATTATTCTTAGCCAATACACCGATAAAATTGTATGGAAAAACAGCAGTTGCAGGTTATACAATATGGGCGATGATGTTTTGGGGCTGCAATGGAATACTAAAATGGGAACCATTGGCGGCGATGTTTTGAGTGGCATACAAACCGCAGTGGATAAAGCCGAAAAAGAATTTAAAGGGCTGGTAATAGCCAACGAAGGTGCCAATTTCTCGGCCGGTGCTAATATCGGGATGATCTTTATGCTGGCGGTAGAGCAGGAGTATGATGAGCTCGATTTTGCGATACGGGCCTTTCAAAACACCATGATGAGGGTACGTTATTCTGCCATTCCGGTGGTAGTGGCTCCTCATGCACTCGCCCTGGGCGGAGGTTGCGAACTAAGCCTTCATGCCGATAAGGTTTGCGCTGCAGCGGAAACCTATACCGGGTTGGTAGAGCTGGGCGTGGGTGTGATCCCGGGTGGAGGAGGCACCAAGGAATTTGTGCTACGAAGCAGCGACGAAATACACCCCGGAGAGCCCGAAAATATTCCCCTGCAAAACCGGTTCCTTACGATTGCGACCGCTAAAGTGGCAACCAGTGCCAAAGAAGCCTTTGAGCTGGGATATTATCGCAAAGGAAAGGACCAGGTGGTAATGAACCCCGACCGGCGCATTGCCGAAGCCAGGCGGCAGGTAACAGAGCTCTACGACGCAGGCTATGTGCAGCCGGTGCCACGAACCGATATTAAAGTGCAGGGAAGATCCGCGCTGGGTGCATTGCTTTCGGGTATACACGCCATGCAGCTGGGAAACTATGCTACCGACCACGATGCGCTGGTAGCCCGTAAATTAGCTTACGTAATGTGCGGGGGCGATTTAAGCGAGCCCAGCCTGGTAAGCGAACAATATCTGCTCGATCTCGAACGCCAGGCTTTTCTTTCCCTTTGCGGTGAAAGAAAAACGCTCGAACGTTTGCAAAGCGTGATCGCAAAGGGTAAGCCGGTGCGGAATTAAGACCTATAAGATTTGTTACGAAGAAAAAGTTTATATCCCCGTTCAGGATAAAAAAATTCACGTAGGTTTGGGCGTCATCAAATACCCCATCGTTGTGAAACTCCAATTTTATCCATACCATTTAAAATTCCGGCATCCGTTTACTATCTCAAAAGGTACGAAAACGCATCAACCCACACTCGTAGTAGAGCTGGAACATTTCGGCATCAAAGGCTATGGCGAAGCGCCGGCTATTAGTTATTACGATATTACCGTTGAGAAAATGATAGCCGACCTGGCTGCCAAACAGGCTATGATTGAAAAATTCGCGCTTACCGAACCGGAGCGCTATTGGCATTTCCTGCACCATTTGCTGCCGAAAAATCCCTTCCTGGTTTGTGCGCTGGATATAGCAGCCTGGGATCTGTTTGGAAAATTGTCGCGAAAACCTCTGTATAAAATGTGGAACGGGAATATAGACAAAACCCCGGTGACCGATTATACGATTGGTATAGACAAGATCGAAAATATGGTAGCGAAGCTCCGGGAAAAACCCTGGCCGGTTTACAAAATAAAAGTAGGCACTGCCGATGATATTGCGATTGTAAAAGCACTGCGCGCCGAAACAGATGCGGTATTCAGAGTAGATGCCAACGCGGGCTGGGATCTGGAAACAGCTTTACAACTGATACCACAGTTAAGAGATCTGGGTGTAGAACTGGTTGAACAACCGCTGGCAAAAGATAATTGGGAAGAGATGAAGGTGCTCTATAACCAATCGCCCCTCCCCCTGTTTGCCGATGAAAGTTGCGTATTTGAAACCGATGTGGCCAAATGCGAAGGCTTTTTTCACGGAATTAATATAAAACTCACTAAATGCAGCGGCATCACCCCTGCTTTACGTATGATCCCTGAAGCGCGTAAGCGCGGGTTAAAAATAATGCTGGGCTGTATGAACGAAAGCAGTATCGGTTCGGCGGCCATGGCCCATTTGGCGCCATTAGTCGATTTTCTGGATATGGACGGCCCCTTATTATTAGAGGAAGATGTAGCCACGGGAGTTGGATACGACAAGGGGAAAATCATTTACAATCACCTGCCTGGTTTGGGTGTGGAGTTTAAGGGTGTGTAAGCAATAGAGACGCTAAAAAACGAGGAGCTATTTAAAGCCAAAAAATTTAACCCGTCATAGCACTACTCATCTGTATTATCAAGGTATTGACAATACAAAAAAGTGGTGATGTGCAAAGATTCTCCGTTCCACCGCAAACCTATCTTACTTTTATCTATTATCAATTTGTAAAAGCCCTTTTCCCCTTTAATAGAAGTGACACCCTTTACATCATCGGGTCTGTCCACTACTTTCAACTGCTGATATATTTTTCGGAAAAGTAGCTGAAACTCCAGTGGGCATTTTTGCAATACAAAAGCAAAGAGTGGTTCAATCCTGATCACCATCCCATTTGCTTTTCAAATTCTTCAGCGGAAAGTGCTTTACCGGTTTCACTGTATTTTATTTTCTGAATTTCAAAAAAATTCCTCACGTCTTCGTTTTCCACTGTCGTCAAAATTTTCTCTACCTCTTCAACAGTCCAGGATGCTCGTTTCTTTTTTACTGCAAAGTTGGGCGCTTTCATGCCTATTTTTTTAGCAATATAATCATTGCGGTATCCAGAGATGTCAATAATTTTTGACAAATTAGCTAAAAGACTTTTATATTCTCTTACTACTCCTATTTGCATCTTTCAACAACTTTAAATCATAAATTTATAATTTAAATTTGATATAAAAAAATTCTAATTATCTCAATATTGCTTCTCCACATTAATGTGCAAAATCGATTTCGTAGTCGCCTTTAATTCTTTCCATAGGCGGATTGAAATAGCCGTATTTCAGATCCGGAAACTCGGCTTTTATTTCCTGCAAAAGCTGTTTTACGCCCATACATTCGCCGGTATCGCCCACACCTATTTTGCCAAGGTACCAGTCCGGATCGATATTGAAATTGCGCCACTGGATCATTTTCAGGTTAGTCTCTTTTATCAGCTTTCGTAAAGCTTCATACTCTGCAATACTGTCGGTCATACCCGGAAAAACAAAATAATTAATAGAGGTCCAACCACCAAAACTGTCCACGACTTTCAAACTCTCTATAATATCTTCAAATTCGTAGTTATTGGGCCGGTAATAAGGCATATAAATTTCGCGCCGGGCGCTATTGGTACTTACGCGGATAGAGTTGAGGCCGGCCTCACATAATCTTTTTACCGCATCGGGCTTCGACCCGTTGGTATTGATATTGATACTGCCCTTATCGGTATGTTTCCTGATTTCGATAATGGCTTTTTCGATGGTTTCCCACATCAGCAGTGGCTCGCCCTCGCAGCCCTGCCCAAAACTAATAAGGGGAAAAGGCGCGGTTTCGAGATGGGGAACGGTGAACTCCACAATTTCTTCTACTGAAGGTTTAAACTTTAAACGATCCTGGGTAGAAACGATCGTCTCCTCATCCGGCTGCAGCGAAATACAGCCTACGCAATTGGCATTACAGGCGGGTGAGGCGGGCACGGGACATTCCCAGCGGCCCATGAAATAATTGCGTGCGGCGGGGCAATGGTAGGTAAGTGCACAGTTTTCCGATAAATGCTTTACGAGGCGGTTATGCGGATAAGCAGTCATCAGGTATTCAACGCCGTGTTCTACTTTGTTGGTATCGAAACCGGCGCATTCCTGCCGGATATCCTGCTCTATCCGGACAGCCGGAACATAGAACTTTTCATCGTGCCAGCCTACGGCAGTGTAACAGAACAGCGGCAAAGTGGGTGCATCGGGAGCCGTTTCGTAGGCGGATAAATAAAAACCGGTATGAGCGGGCGGAATAAAAGCTGCTACGGCCCAACCCTTTTCGCAAAGGCGCATCTCCCCGCTTTCAACGTCTATTCCTATTCCACGGCGTCCCGGCAGCTCGTACAAAGAACCCCCGTCCGGCAATTCGATCCACTCCGCCTCATCAATGGGAACTGCATCCCAACCGGTACGGCCGGTTACGTATAAAGA
The DNA here is from genome assembly GCA_040393015.1 of Paraniabella yanshanensis. GTDB lineage: Bacteria > Bacteroidota > Bacteroidia > Chitinophagales > Chitinophagaceae > Niabella > Niabella yanshanensis_A. The sequence goes on along the minus strand of JBEBUZ010000008.1, from coordinate 24,698 downwards.
AGTGTCTTCAAATATATTTCCTTTCCCGTCTGAATAAAGGATGTAGGGAGATGATGGTAGTGACATGAGCGCGATTTAATAATTAATAATTAATGATGAATAATTAATAATAAGTAGCGTTCCATTGAACTATTAACTATGAACCATCAACTGTCTCCTGCAAAAGTCGTTAAATTCCGGCTCATTTACTTCATTCGCCGGGTATTCAATTAAATGCTGGTAAATTTTATTGTTTTTGAGATCGATGGTCAGCATATCATCTTTCAGCACCACATTATTTACATCGCCCCATTTCAGGAATTTAGACGGAAAAGAGGGGTAAACAATACTTTCTTCTGAAACGGTCACAGTCATCTGTCTCCGCGAAATCCAATATAAAGCTCCCAAAGCCAGGTTCAAAAACAATAGCAGGTACCATCCCGCCGATGCCCAGGAAATACCTGCTATAAGAATTAAAACACCCAACGGCAATAGCTTTTTTTCCCTTCTGTACCGAAGCAACTCAAAAGTTCCAATAAGCAATAGCGCACCGAGCATTGGCCAGCCGTTTATTACGGTATAACCCCTTCCTGTATTGTAAACAAAAAAGCCAAGCAGGTTTAGAAGCATTATTCCATAAGCAAACACCTGGTAGGTAACTAAGTTCTTATTGGGGATGATAAATTGATACATAATTTACATATTACTGCTGGCCAGCACATTACAAAGCTTAAATAAAGCTCTGGCACCAACGTTTGCGTTCCATTCGGTTTCGCCTACGCCCACTTCCACCAGGTCAAAACCAATAACCTGTCTCCCACTTTTCAATAGCTCATGAAAAATATAGAACACCCGATCCAGTTCAAATCCGCCGGGTACGGGTGTACCTGTATTGGGGCAAAGTTTGGGATCCAACCCATCGATATCAAAGCTGATATGCACTTTGGAAGGTAACTGGTCGATGATTTCACGGGTAATATGTTGAAAAGTGTCGCCCTTATATTGCCTTTCTTTTATTTCCTGATCGAAGTAGGTAATCACCCTGTAATTGCTATTGGCAATATATTCCCATTCATCCTGGCTTAAATCGCGCACGCCCAGTTGCATCACACTTTTAAGTTGAGGTATCTCGCCCAAAGCATTGTACATGATGCTCGCATGTGAATATTGGAACCCTTCATAAGCTTTTTTCAGGTCGCAGTGCGCGTCGATATGTAAAATGCCGTATTCCTCATGTTTTTCAGAAAGGGCCTTGTAAAGCCCCAGGGGTGTGCTATGGTCGCCACCCAGCAGGCCTACCAATTTACCTTTGTCCAGGAAAGATTTTGCCTGTTGATAAACCCAATCGTTTAAATAAGCGCCCCCTTCGTTTATTTCCTTAATGGTCTTACGCATGAACGGGTTGTCAGCAGGATCTTCGCCGCGCGAGATATAGTCAATGTATAACTCTGCTTCGCGACGCAGGTAGGTGCTTTTCAAGTGCAGTTGTTTATCAAAAGGAGTAAGGTAAAAACCTCTCTTCCAGGCATCCGGAAACTGAGGATCATAAAGATCCACCTGCATGCTGGCCCGGCGAATAGCCTCGGGAGCCTTGGCCGTGCCCGATCCATAGCTCACCGTTACTTCCCAGGGCGTATTGATGATAACCAGATCTGCGTTTTCCTCAGTGCTCGGCAACCCGAATACATTGTTGTCGGGATTGCTCACCCCATTCTGATCAAAATTTGCTAAATCTAACATCGGTTACAAAAATTAAAAAGGCTGCGCAAGATACGCCGAATATCCGAGAAGCCTGACCGAATCAGGTATTTTTAGGGTTTGATGCGCCCAGGTCAGGAGCCAGAACTGTTCGCAAAATCTACTATTTCCTCCTCCTTAATTTCATACATACAACGAAAATGCCCCTTAGGGCACTGGGGCAGCCCATATTTGGAGCAGGGTCGGCAACTGATCTCTACACCGGAAACGAGCGACTGATCAATTTTATAAGGTTGCACACCAAGCAGTTCGGGCACAGTGCTACCCCATATAGAAGCGATGGGTTTATTGAAGGCTTCGGCAATATGAGTGAGGCCCGTATCGAACCCGATAATGGCCTTTGCCCGGGAAACGAGAAATACCGATTCATCGAGGCTGGTAACTCCACAGGCATTGTATACCTTCTCCCCCAGCTCTTTCTTTACAAAATCCCCGTTCGCTTTAACATCATCGCCACCCAGCAGTACAACAGGCATATTGAGTTGACTGCAAATAGAAACAATTTTTTCATTGGGCATTCGCTTGGTGAAATGTGCCGCACCAATAATAAAGCCTATATATCCATGCTGGTGCGAAACGGGAAGCAGATCGGACAACCGGTGATTTTCTTTTATAAAATAATCAATCGGCTTATTATCATTCACAATGCCTAATGGAGCCACGGCTTTCAGGTATCTATCCACGAGGTGTACGGCCGGAACCAGTTGCCTCCTCAGCTTCAGGCTCAACCATTTTCTGATGGTTTGTTTATTGTAAGTGTAAGATTTTATTCCCGTTTGCAGTTTAATCATCATTGTCCGCAAATTGCTGTGCAGATCCACTATGCAGTCATAATTTTCACTTTTAATTTCTGCTATTGTATCGCGGAGCGTTTCTTTTAACAACAGGAGTTTATCCACATACGGATTGGCTTCATAAATATATTTGAACCGGGGCTTGGTGATAAAATGTATCTCGGCACCCGGCAATTGCTCTTTCAGGCAGCGTACCACGGGTGTGGTGTAAATCACATCGCCCAAAGAGCTGAAACGAATGACTAATATTTTTCGGGGAAGACTCAAAGGAAATACAAGAAATACTATGAACTATAAACTATGAACCATGAACTATTTTTTCGATGATCTTCGTTGTAGACAATCCTTCAACGAGCGGCATAATCTCTACTGCGCCCCCATTGGCCATTACTTCTTTGGCTCCCACAATATTATCGATATTGTAATCGGCCGATTTCACGAGTACATCAGGCAGCAAAGCCCTAATGAGGCGCAGGGGTGTATCTTCTTCAAAAAAAATAACAGCATCCACAAAACCCAGTGAAGCCAGGAGCAGAGCCCTGTCCTCCTGGCCTATAATAGGCCGCCTTTCCCCTTTCAGCCTTTTTACGGAACTGTCGGTATTTAAACCGATCATCAACTTATCACCGCAGGCGCGGGCCGCCATTAAGGATTGCGCATGGCCGGCATGTAAAATATCGAACACCCCATTGGTAAATACAAGCCTGCTTTCCTCCTTTTTCAATTGTGTTCTCCATTGCACCGCTTCCTCCAGCCGCATTATTTTACTACGGATAGTTTTTTCAATGGTATTGCTCATGACCTGTTTATTATAGATAGAATTTCTTCAAACCTAACCGCTACACTTCCTACTTTGCTTACTGCAATGGCGGCCGCATAATTAGCCAGCTCACAGGCTGTCGTTATATCGGCTCCCAGAGCCAGAAAATAACCTAATGAGGCGAAAACAGTGTCTCCGGCCCCGGTTACATCAAATACTTCACGGGCTTTTACAGGGAAGTTTTGATAGGACTGTCCGGATACCAGGGCCAGGCCTTCTTCCGAGAGGGTTACCACCAGGTATTCCGACTTTGTTTTTGCCAGTAGTTTCCGGGCTGCCTGCACAACCTCCTTTTTCGTATGCACTTTTTCAGTTACCGTAGCATCCGCCAGCTCCCGGCGGTTGGGTTTGATTAACCAAGCTCCGGTGTATTTCTGATAGTGAAGTCCCTTGGGATCCACGAGCACTTTTTTATTTTCCTTTTTACAAAACCTGATCAGCTTTTGTGTCAGGCTGCGGGTTAGCACTCCTTTGTTATAGTCGGAAAGCATCACGATATCAGCCTGCTTTACTTTACTTTCCAGCTTTATTAGTAATTTTTTTTCTATGTCGGCTCCAATATCTTCCCTTGTTTCCCGGTCCACTCTCAGCAACTGGTGGTTACCCGCCATAATCCTCGTTTTAAGCGTCGTGGAACGGGATGGATCTTCTATAATAGCCCCTGCATCCACCTGCTCTGCCCTCAGTTGCTCTCTTATAACGGCGGCCATCGGATCCTTGCCCAATACCCCACCAATCATCACTTTCGCGTTCAGTTTGCGCAGGTTCTGTGCTACATTGCCCGCCCCACCCAATGTCACCGTTTCCTTGCCGGCCATCAATACGGGTACGGGAGCTTCGGGCGAAATACGGCTGGCGGTTCCCCAAACATAGCGATCGGCCATAATATCGCCGACTACCAATATTTTGGGCTGCTTACCGGTTTTTACCTTCGCGCTTATTTGTTCAATATCGGTCATATAATGAATAATACCGCTAAAATAGCTCTTTTGTGCAAAGAGAGTAATTCATAAATAAAATTTAAAAGTAGGCAGAAGGCGGGAAAAGGTTGTAATTTTAAATATTCGTAGTTATAATGAGATATCTATTTTTTCCGTCATTGCTGGTTCTTTGTCTTCTTTCCTGCAAAAAAGATCCGGTTCCGGTTAACCCGGATCCCACGCCAGCTCCCCAGGAACCTAAAGAGCCTCTGCCCACCACTTCTACCAACCTCGAGTTAATCGCAGATTCCGTTTTCCTGTTTTCGAAAGAAATATATTATTGGAAAGATACAATAGGTTCCAGAACCTACAAGGATTTCAATCCCAGACAATATGTCGCTACCGATGAAGTAGCCACTGCCAAAGCTGTTATGACCGCCGTTCGCAATCTCAGCTATTGGGATAAAACCAAAAGGTTCAGTTATGCTGAAGCCTATGTAGACGGCACGAATTCTTCGAAGAAGGCCAGTGTGGAAACAGGCAGCGGTTTCGAGTTTGAATTTGCCTGGAAAAGCAGAAAAATTCATACTAACTTTTACGAGAACGACCCCGATTTTGCGGGTTATTATGTGTCGGTGGTGGATCCTAATTCCGACGCAGGTAAAAAGGGTATCGTCCGGGGCATGCGAATTTTAGCCTTGAATAACAAAGTACTGGGATTTAACCAAACCGATTACGGGAACCTGTTTAATGCAGTTTTTGCTACTGCCGGAACTAACCAGTACCGGTTTATAAGAAATATCGATGGGGTAACCGATACCACCGACAATATCACCATTACGGCGGGCACTTATAATCTGACACCTATTCTTCACCATTCCATTATCACCACACCCAAAGGAGAACAGGCGGGTTATCTTTCCTATAACATATTTGACAGGCTCGCTGATTCCAGATCGGGGTTAGACGCTGTTTTTTCCACCTTCAGATCGGCCGGAGTTAAAAATATTATTCTCGATTTGCGCTATAACAGGGGCGGATATACTACCACGCAGGACTATTTAACCAATAACCTGGCACCCAATACTGCTACGGGTCTCATGTACCGCTACGAATACAATAGTAATTTAACTACAGGTAATTATTCGGTACTTAAATCGCGCTACCCCAATTACCTGAGTTTCACCACCGGTTACAATTCAATCCTTTTCAATGCATCAGGATCTTTGAATCCCGGTAAGGTTTATATCATTGTGGGACCCGAAACAGCATCGTCCAGCGAACTTCTGATTAATAATCTAAAACCCGTATTCGGAAACAACCTGGTGCTTATAGGAAACGGGAACACCTATGGCAAATCGGTAGGATTTTTTCCCATCGATTTATTTAAGAAAGTAACGTTCTGGACTGTTTCTTTCATGACGAAAAACCGGAACAACGATTCTGTGGCCTATACAGGGTTTAAGCCTCACTATTTAGTATACGACGGCATCGATAAAGCCTGGGGAGACCTATCGGAAGATTGTATAGCAGCCGCTATAAAACTGATGGATGGGGAAACGGTTGTTTCCTCGGTTTCACCGACCAGTACCCGAAGTGTACAGGGAAAGCCGGAACTCAGGCTGATGCGAAAGGAAGAAAGTTTACTGGATAATATGCTACTCGAACAGCAGTAGATTGATCATCATCCCGGTCTAAAAAGGAGGTAACGAGTCTTTCGACACCGGCTCAATCGTCTTTTCCTCCGGTGGAACCCGGTTTGGAGGCGTTGTTTTTTTATTTTCATTTTCCAGAATACTTTCGTGAACGCTTTTAACAGGGTCGTTCTGCGTTTGTTTTTTTGCTCCGCAGCAACCGGCTATATATAATACAATCCACCCGCAACTGATTATCCTGAAAAAACGCCGCATATATTTGCTTTTATTTAAGACGTAAAAAATAATCAGCCCGTTGGCTGCACGTTTACCGAAACACCCAGCCAGGCCATCATCCCCATTCCCGTTTCTATCGCCTTCTCATCGATGTCAAAAACCGGGGTGTGTACATTCCGGATATTATCCGGATCATTCATTACGCCTAACCTGTAAAAGCAGCCGGGAATAAGCTGTGTGTAATAACCGAAATCTTCAGCACCCATGCGTATCTCCGTTTCGCCCACATTATCGGCTCCCAGGAAGTTAATGGCATTTTCTTTGGCCACCCGGGTGAGGGCTTCATTATTTATTACGGCAGGATAGCCCACATCAATATGAAGTTCTAACTCCCCCCCCATCGACTGTACCAGATGATGGGAAAGCGTCTTCATTAGTTCATGCGCTTCAAAACGCCATTTTTCATCCATTGCCCTGAAAGTGCCCATCAATTTCACCTCACCCGGAATGACGTTGGTGGTAGTACCCCCGTTAAATGCGGTAATAGAAAGTACCGATGTATTTAACGGATCTTTTTTCCGGCTCACCAGTTGCTGCAAGGCGACTACCAGGTGGGAAGCTATCAGGATAGGGTCTACAGTTAAATGAGGTGCGGCAGCATGCCCTCCTTTTCCTTTAATGGTAAAATACAATTCATCTGCACTGGCCATTACTTTACCCGGCCGGAAACTGACTTTGCCCGTTGCGAGCGCAGGGTGTACGTGCAGTCCCAGGATAGCACCGGGAGCAGGATTGTCCAATACCCCTTCCTTTATAAGCAGGCTGGCGCCGCCGGGGTTTTTTTCTTCGCCCGGTTGAAAAATCAACTTGATGGTTCCCTCCCATTCGGCTTTCAATTCATTCAATATTTTGGCGGCCCCCAATAAACAGGTGGTGTGTACATCATGACCACAGGCATGCATTACACCTTTATATTTGGATTTGTACGCTACTTCGTTTGCCTCTTCAATAGGGAGAGCATCCATATCGGCCCGCAGAGCTATTATTCTTTTATCGGGGTTACGACCCTTTAACAGCCCAATTACGCCGGTTTCGGCTTTCGCTTCAAAAGGAATGCCCCAGGCGTCAAGTTTTTGCTGTATAAATGCAGAAGTTTCGTACTCCTGGTAACTTAACTCGGGATGGGCGTGTAAATGCCGCCTGATACCGATAAATTCAGGAGTATACTCTTTCGATAGTGACCGTATTTTTTCAACCATCCGGCAAACCTACATAAAATAAAAAAATCATTCTTCTTTTTCGATATCTTCCGGCTTCACTTCCACGGTGTCGTTCATTATAAAGATATTTCCGGGAAAAGCAGCAGTGAGTCGTTTTTGATAGGCCTGCGCATCGCTGCGGGAAATAAAGTTACCTACTTTTACCTTGTAATAAGGCGATTGGTACCACATATAGGGTTTTAAATCGGGGAAACTGGTCAGAATTTTCGCCCGGGCGGCCATAGCATCGTTCCGGTTGGTGGTACTGATAATCAGAAGCCTGTACCCCTTTGCCGTACGGCGTTTGGTGGTATTGCGGGTGGACAGGTCATTGGCTTCGGCCTGCTTTTTCAACAGAATATCGATGCGGGGATCTTTGATAACATTGACGGAGTTCTCGGTTTGCGCTACCCTCAAAAAGGCCAAGAAAAATGCAGGAATCAATAAAATAAATTTCATTATTTATACTGTTTATTTTTCTTAGATTAGTTTTTTCATTAGAACGTTGCTCACAAAAATAACGGAAAATATTTCTTTATGGATTTCTCAGCCGAAACAACCGGATATATCGCCACCATTTTGCTGGTAATATCCTTTTTACCCCGTAATATAAAATATATACGGGCGATCAATTTTATCGCCTGTCTGGTTTTTGTGACTTACGGTATTTTATTGGGACTAAAATGGCCTATTATCATCAGTAACGGATTAATCGCCATTATCCAGTTATATCACCTGTTTTTTCGTAAAAGAGCTGCAGATGGGAATGTCTGAGCCGCCGCTTCCTTATTTTTGTAAATATAATGAGGAAGCCATCTGTAGCGATAGTTATTTTGAATTGGAATGGCCGGAAGCACCTGGAGGAGTTTCTGCCGTTTTTGTCATTGTCGGGATATGATCATTTAAGAGTGATTGTTGCCGACAATGGTTCTACGGATGATTCGGTAAGTTTTTTACGTCGGTTGTACCCCAATATAGTCATCATCGAACTAAAAGAAAACTATGGGTTCGCGGGCGGCTATAACCGTGCCTTAAAACAGGTAGAGGCAGACTATTATGTCTTGCTTAATTCTGATGTAAAGGTTTCGCCCGGCTGGATCGACCCTATGGTTGAATTGCTGGAGAATGATAAGAGCATCGCGGCCTGTCAACCGAAGTTATTATCCTATCATCATCCCCGTTATTTCGAATATGCGGGCGGCGCAGGCGGCTGGCTCGATCATTTTGGCTACCCGTTTGCTATGGGGCGGGTATTTGATATTTCGGAAGAAGACCAGGGGCAGTACAACGACGCGGTTCCGGTATTCTGGGCATCGGGTGCGGCTCTCTTTATCAGGGCAGGTATTTTTCACGAATCGGGCGGATTTGACGAGTATTTTTTTGCGCACCAGGAAGAGATCGACCTGTGCTGGCGTATACAATTACTGGGATATAAAATTTATAGTTGTCCCTCATCGGTTGTATACCATGTAGGCGGAGGAACGCTTCCCAAGGGCAACTCACTGAAAACTTATCTGAATTTCAGGAATAATAATATCATGTTATATAAAAATTTGCCGGGGTTTCGAAAAATATATGTGCTGCTGGTTCGCGCGGTGCTGGACCTGGCATCCGCTTTTAAAAGCCTGTTGAAGGGTGATGGCGGTTATTTTGTAGCCGTATTAAACGCTCATCTTTCCTTTGCGAAATGGATATTGGCCGATCAGAAAAAAAGCATTTTTCCCGCCCTGAAAAATCTGCCATTAAGCGGCTATTTAAAAAAGAACATCGCCTGGGAACATTTTGTAAAAGGTAAAAAAAAGTTTACCGATTTAGTTAGCTCTTAACCGATTCCGACCTTGAAAACAGGCGTTTTAAAAATTGCGCAGTATGGCTGCTCTTTTTTAGCCTGTTTCCTTTATTTTTGCAACACAATATTTTATTTCATGGAACCACTTGATGTAGAAAAATTTAAGGAGCAGGAATACCAGGAAAGCCTGAAAAAATACGAGAAAAATGATATCCGGCAAAGCTGGGTAAACGCTTCAGCCTATATATTTTATTTGAGCATTGCCTGTTTTTTCCTGATGACATGGGGCGGCTGTTACAAGCTTTATACAAAGAAGTTCGAAAAGCCAAAGGTAGAAATCCAGGAGAGCAGTTTGTATACTCCTAAATACAAATAATTCTTTGAAATTATTTTGTTGGAAACGATCAGCCACTTATATTTGCACTCCTTTTAAAAAAGGAAAGTTCTTTAAAATTGAAAATAGTACCAACTATATGCGGAAGTAGCTCATTTGGTAGAGCACGATCCGCCGCGGCGGATCGGGGTGGCCGGTTCAGCCCGGTTAAAAGTTCTTTAAAATTGAAAATAGTGCCAACTATATGCGGAAGTAGCTCATTTGGTAGAGCACGACCTTGCCAAGGTCGGGGTGGCCGGTTCGAGCCCGGTCTTCCGCTCTAAAAAATCCTCTCTGCCGAGAGGTTTTTTTTTGACGAGTTCTGTAAGCCCTGGTGGTGGAACTGGTAGACACGCAGGACTTAAAATCCTGTGGGCAGCAATGTCCGTGCGGGTTCAAGTCCCGCCTGGGGCACTGATTATCAATCAGATAGAAAGGCTCGCGCAAGCGAGCCTTTTTTATTTTTGAGAAATTTGCATACAATTTGCATACAAAAATCATCTGGAGATGTAAAAGAACTTAATTACAGCTAAGTTAATTATTTGTACTGTATTAAGAATCCGGATCTTTCAGTAGCTCAACATCTTTAGCTTTTTAATGACGAGGTTGGAACGTATCATGTTTGCTCCTGCTGGACATCGCAATTCGAAAAAGTAACAACTTATTGAATGATCAGCTTTACAGAATCTGTCTGCAGGCGTTGCTTTAGCCATTGTTGCATTTTAATACGTTCGTCACGGTTAGGCGCCTTTGAAAAGTCGGCCACAAATAAAGTAAGCGTATCTGCGGCCAGGGTGTCTGTCCGGTAAATAATTGACCGGGATCCGGTATAATACGTTAATCCTGGATATAAAGCTTTCAGCTCGGCCCTGAGATCAGGTAGTTCCGGGGAAGCCGCCGCCGGCTCCTGTACGGATGAGTTCTGTGCAGAATCTTTTTTAAACACATCTTCAAGAATACTCGCCTTTATCTGGCTAAAGTCAATCTCTTGTTTAGCATCCAATCCTTGCCTTACAACCAGTTTTGCATCCTTTAGCCGGTACTGTTTTAGCTTTTGTGAGATGCTGTCAATAGTAAGTTGAGGTAGCGTTTGCCCGATAAGCAGTAAGTCAATCTCACTGCTGTCAGATCTGTAGCGAAATGTTTTATTGACCACCTGTGTGTTTTTAAACCGGAACTGATCGTTTACAAAGGTTTGTGCATTGGTTTCAAAGATACTCTTGTCCACTATTTTATACGCCAGGTATATGCTTGGAATTACGGCTGCTGTAACAATAAGCAGTATATACCGCGAAATCTTTTTTCCGTACGATTGGTTTTTAAACTGTACTTTCCTAAAATTCAGGAATCGAACGATCAGGTAAGTGCTGAGGCAGATAAATACACTATTAATAAAATACAGGTAAATTGCGCCCAAAAAATAATAGAAGTTTCCCGAAGCAAGCCCGAAACCTGCCGTACAAAGTGGTGGCATTAACGCTGTTGCAATGGCCACGCCGGGAATCACATTACTTTTTTCCTTCCTGGTACTGGCTACAATGCCTGCCAGCCCACCAAAAAATGCAATAAAAACATCCCATATTGAAGGTGTAGTGCGTGCGAGGAGTTCACTTTGCGCATCATGCAGCGGGGTGATCCAAAAATACAATGCAGAAGTGGCAATGCTGATCAGCGTTGCCGTTAAGAGGTTTTTACTTCCTTTTCTTACCAGGTCTATATCAATGGTAGCAATGCCCAGGCCAATACCCATAATGGGTCCCATCAGTGGAGAGATCAGCATGGCCCCAATAATCACCGCGGTTGAATTAACATTTAAACCAATGGAAGCGATAAATATAGCAAAGATCAAAGTCCACAGATTAGGTCCCCTGAACTCCACTCCTTTTTTAACAGACTCGACCACATCTGCTTCATTTGCCTTTTCAAGATGCAGATTAAATAGCCGTGCAATGGTCAGTCTTGCAGCTCTATAAAGCTTATTTTGATTGCTCATAGTTCAACAAATAGGAAATAACTACTTCGTTTAAAAATAGATAACTTTATTGTTTCAGCAAAACTGAACGCATTTGTACAATGGAAGCACCTGGAATTAATCGACTATAAAATGCCCGGTTGGTTGTCTGACTCAAAAGAATGAGTTATGGATAAAACTGCGACTTCGGCTTCCTTTAAGATATATTCCGTATAATTTTCACCGAATATATTATACCATTGTTTTTCTGATGTGGCATTTATAACGATCAGATCAGCTTGTCTTTCTCTTGCGGCAGCAATTACTTCCGGGGAAACATTTTTTTTCGAATCTGCATCGAAATCTGATACTGAAAATTGTATCTGCTGGGCTTTGGCCAGTTCAATAACTTCGTTAACCTTATAAGAACCCATCTGTCCAAAGCAAATGATGTGCAGTTCTGAATTATCTTTTTGGATAAATGGTTTTGAATAGACAAGCTTTTCTTCAACCCCTTCAACATCCCTAACAGGGAAAAGTATGCTGGAGAAGCCTGCTTTTTTAAAACTTAGCGGGATAGAAAGCACAGGGCACTCGATTTTCATAATGATGTCATAAGCCATCGATTCTTTAAAATATCGCTTAATGCCATTCAGTACACCGATAACCAAAAGATCTGTCTTATTTTTAACGCAATACTTATATATAAAAGGGATGACTTCATCTACCCGTGCAAAAACCCTTGACTCTATACCAAATTCTTCCAAAATCCGATCCCTGTATTTTTTTAATCGCTCATAAGCTCCCTGCACAAATTCTGCTTTTTTATTCCTTGACTCTATCGGTGATACTGCATGTATAATATCCAAGCCGGCATCATACTTTTTCGCTAGCATTGCAGCCTTGTAGACTGCCTGATCCGATTCTTCACTAAAATTTGTTGCAATTGTAATCTTCCGGATATAATATCTTATCATTAATCAACTTTAAACTATTCTGCTAAGTATATATACCACGAAGTTACCTATTTTTGAGGGAATTCGAAAACAATGAAACTACCTGTCAACATATAAAATTAAAAACCTAACAGGCAAAAAGTTACAGTTTAATTGATTAACCCAAAAAAAGGTTTGACATAAAAAAAGTAGTTTTTTTACCTATAAATATAAGCAGGACAGAAAGACTTTGGAAATATTGACAAAAACGCTACAAGCCAATCCTATACAAGGTTTCAAAGAGTTTGCTCCAAGTACTGATGCTTTTCCGGAAGAGCAGCGAACGGTAAACACGCTTAAATTTTTATCTTTGGAGATATTTAATAATATTTAATGTAAAACGAACATTTTTTAAAATCCATTTTCTCGTCAACCGACTTTAAAGAGATTGAGCTTGCATTGATATTGCCCAAGTTCAAACAGGTAAAATTTGAAAAGGAAGTCTTTTTGTAAGAAACTGTAAGTATATACAATAGCTTACCATACGTCATAGGACTCAGTAAGGTATTTTTATTTCTGAAATGAGGCGTTGTATTTCTTTTAAGAATATAATAATTCATTTTTTTGCAAAAATTTTAGAATAGTAAGTACGCGTTACTTGAAACAGCTATCAAAAATAACAAGCGTTTTTATAATGTGCATTATGCTTTTAAGTATGATGAAGGGTACTATGCTCTACGCTATTTATGAGTATGATAATGCGTTTTTCATTGAGCTGTTTTGTGTAAATAAGGATCGCCCGCAATTAAAATGTAATGGTCAGTGTAAACTGGCACAAATGCAGCGGGAGGAAAATGAAAAGAAGGCCGATGATATGCTAAAGCAATTACAGTCAGAAACCACTTACTTTTTTCCTGTACGATCTACGTCTTTGCCAGGCAATGATTTCCTTTTGATGCCCTGCAAAACAAAGCTGCCTGTATATTACAATCACCTGTATTCCTTCCTATTTATCTCCAAACCGGTAAAACCCCCGGAAATACACCTCGTTTAAAAGAACAGTCGATCATCTTTCCGTTTTTTGAATGGAAAAAACCTTTGTATGCAGTAGCGCAGGACTTATTCTGTATGATCATGCATATCCGGACGATCTATACACACAGATGACTTGTTTTTTCTTATATGCCTTTTAAGTTTCTTTTTTGGTTTCCTTGGCTAAGACAGTCGGGAGCGCATCTCATTGGAAAAGAGGCATGCTGTACTGGCATGTAATAGTTTCAATTACTTTAAGAGCAAGGCTGTTCCGGATAGACATGGCTATACTATAACATTGAAAATAGAAATTGACATGGTTCAATAATGCCTTCTCATGTAAAAAGGCTAAGGGTCAATTATTTTCCACAATACATTCTTCAACAATGAAAAAAATAATGGCTTTTATCGCAATCTGCTTTGCGGTTATGTCCTGTACAAAAGCTAAAACAGATTACGAAGCGGAGATCAGCACCGTTGTTACCGAACACTACGAGTTTAAAGAGGCTGCATCTATTAGCAGTGATGGCTATAAGATCAGTATTGAAGCCTTAAACGGCACCTTCTATAAAGGCTATAATGAGATCCGTTTGAAAGTAACTACTCAAACGAACCAGCCGGTGAATGCTTCGGCAGTAACCTTCCTACCGGTAATGACAGGCGCCAATGAAAGCAAATCTTCCTGTCCGCACCGGTACAACCTGGTTTATAAAACCGGGGATAATTGTTTTTCGGGATACGTGGTATTTACAAATGAAAGCAATACCGGCAGCACCTGGGAGCTCTATGTCAGCTTCACCGTTAATAATCAACCCTATTCGGCAAAGCAAAGTATTGCCGTTCAACCTCAAACCAATAAAAACCTGAACATGACAGCCTTTACGGGCAAAGACGATGAGCAATACATCATCGCTTTAGTGGCTCCGCAAAAGCCCAAGGTTGCCGAAAACGAGCTGGTTGCGGGAATATACAAATACAATAAACCAACCAGTCCACCGTCCGGGAGTTTTCCCGATCCTTCTCAATTTTCCTACCCAGCCGTAAGTGGCTATACATTACAGTTAGACCCACGGATGCCGGAGCCTTCAATGGGCAATCATTCCTCGCCCAATAATAAAGACCTCACACAGCAGGACGATGGTTTGTATCATGGCGTGGTTAATTACACCATGACGGGAAACTGGACATTAAACTTCATTATGCTGAATCAAAACGGAAAGATATTAAAAGGAACCGAAGTACCGACTGATTTTACTCCAGGCGTTGAAGGTGTGAAAAGCGAATTATACATTGATATTTTATTCTAAGATTATGAAGAAGTTATTGATTGTTTTTGGGGTTCTTATTATTGGAATAAATGCCAATGCTCAGCAGGATCATAAAGACAGCAGCGAGGTGCTGAAAGAAGTGAAGGTAGTTGTTAATGCCAAAAAGAAAATAGAAACGGATATGAAAATGGCGGTCTCTGTAGATGAATATCTTGCATCGTCCGATAATATCAGTTTTATAAAAAGAGGTGCTTATGCCTGGGAGCCATTGCTCAACAATATGAGTACCGAGCGCTCTACCATTACTATTGACGGCATGCACGTTTTTGGAGCCTGCACCGATAAAATGGACCCCGTCACTTCGTATGTAGAAAGTAATAACCTTTCTGCCATTGACATCAAATCCGGCCAGGAGGGCAGCCTGCATGGCGCAACGGTTGCTGGCAGCATAGATCTTAAAAGAAAGAGTACACCATTTGGCCTGGAAAAGAAATGGAGCGGAGGGTATCAAGCAGGACTGGAGCTGAATAACAAACAATTTTTTAATCTCGGAAATGTATCTTATTCAGGCGAAAAATTTGTAGCAGATGGAAGCGTTTCTTACCGGAAAGCAGGTAATTATTACGATGGGAATAATGATGAAGTAAAGCATTCTCAATACAGTAAATTAAATACCTCTTTAGGATTGGCCTACAAGACCAGCCCCCTATCTTCCGTTCGGGTGGATGCTATCTTTGATGTAGCCAAAGACGTGGGTTTTCCTGCGTTGCCAATGGATTTATGGCTGTCCCGCGCATTGATTACATCAGCATCTTACAAACAGTTATTTGAAGATGGGGTGATAAGGGTTTGGGACACTAAATTGTACTTCAATGCGATCGAACATTATATGGATGATACCCAACGACCTGAAAACCTGGTGCACATGGATATGCCGGGTTGGAGCACCACTTATGGATTAGTTTCCAAAGCAAATTTAAAAAGCGGTGATTATTCTTCGGGAATCCAGTTGAATGCTTATAACAACCTGTCTATTGCAGAAATGCGTATGTACCCGCAAGACCGCAGCAAGCGTACTATGTTTGCCTATAGCTGGCCCTGGGTTACCACAAGGTTTGCAAGTCTTGCGTTGAATAACTCCTGGCATGTTTCAGAAAAGAGCCGGCTGAACTTTGGCGGCTCGCTGGGCTATAATTACAATCATTCCAAATACGTGGAGTTCAACTGGATTTTCCACCCCGGAACGCCACAGCAAAAAAGCAGGATATTGCCTGGCCTGCACGCCAGCTATGAACTCAATGTGGATCAGTTTGATTTTTCTGTAGGAACCGGCTACGGACATAGATCGCCTTCTGTTTCGGAAGGTTACGGGTATTATATCTACAACAGCTTTGACTGTTACGATTATATTGGCAACCCCGATCTCAAAAACGAAATTTCTTATGAAGCCAATGCAAGCGCCGGATTTAAAACTGAAAAAACGGGCATCGGGGTCAACGCAAATTATTTCTATATTCAAAATTATATCATTGGAAGAATCTTAAGTCTGGGAAGCCCGATGAACTACCAGTCCGTAGGCGTGAAAGGTTACACATCTCTGAACCATGCTAAAATTTTCAATATCGCTCTGAATGCACGCTATGATATTTTGCAACATTTACACTGGAAGGGAACGCTAACCTATGCCCGTGCAACGGACGAGAAGGATGGAAATTTACCCTTTATTCGCCCTTTAAGTTACCAGGCATCGCTTCATATTATGCACGGCAATCTTGGTATCCAAACCTCGCTGAACGGCGATTTTATACAGAGAACTTATAGTCCCGAATATGGCGAAGATCAGACACCTGCCTACATGGTTTGGAATGCTTCGGCAGACTATACGTTGCCTATCAAAAATGTGAGAACTGTTTTGCAGGTGGGTGCAGAAAACTTATTAAACGCGTATTACAGCACTTATGCTGATTGGGGTAATATCCCCAGGATGGGCCGGAATATTTTCACTTCGTTAAAATTCAGTTTTTAAAAAATGAAAATTGCTTTAAGTGTATTATTAATGACATTATCCCTGCTGACCGGGTTTCAGCACGGAATCATCGTCATACACTTCAAGCTGAACCAGGAAGTTATAGAACAAAAATTTTGTATCAATAAAGATAAACCTGCACTGCAATGCCACGGAACCTGCCATTTGAAAAAACAATTGCAGGAAACGGATAATTCCGGAGCGTCCGCCCTTAGTGCACCATTAGCTACGTTCAGGTCGAACCATATTGCACTGTTGCCGAAGACCGACATCCAGATAAAATTGAACAAAGTGGGTATGATCAGAACTGCTGCTATAAATTCACGTATTGTGCGTCCTTTGGAAATTTTGGCAATGAACAGTCCCACATAGGGCGACCATGAAATCCACCAGGCCCAATACAGTATTGTCCAGTCATAAAACCAGGGTTGTGTATTTTCTTCGTAAACATGGGTATTGAACGTCAGGCTGAAAAAGCTATTGATATAATTCCCGATGCCCTCTGTGAAACTTCCTATCAGGTATACTGTTGGGCCAAGTACCAAAACAAATAACAAAAGAACAACAACACTCACAATATTGATGTTGCTCAATATCCTCACTCCTTTATCAACGCCACTTACGGCTGAAGTAACGGAAAGTGAAACAAGTACACCAACGATCAATACCTGGTAGATGAAATTGCTTCCCGGCAAAACGCCCAATGTTTCCAAACCGGAGTTGATTTGGACAACACCAAAACCTAAAGTAGTGGTAATACCAAAAAACGTACTACACAAGGCAAAAACATCAATAGTATCTCCCCATTTTCCTTTGATTTTGTCTTTCAGCAAGGGATAGAAGCAACTTCGTAAAGAAAGCGGCAGCCGGTAGCGATAAGCAAAATAGGCCAATGACAATCCCACCACTCCATAAATAGCCCAGGCATGTATGCCCCAGTGGAAAAAGGTGTACAACTGCGCATTCTTGGCACGATTAACCGCACTATTTGCCGAAAATATTTCATTTGAATAATGCTGCATCGGCTCGGCAACACTAAAATACATCAGCCCAATGCCCATACCGGCAGCAAACAACATAGAAATCCACGAAAAGAAAGAATATTGGGGCTTACTGTCATTTCTTCCCAACCGGATATTGCCATATTTACTAAACATGAGGTAAACCAGGAACAGGACAAAAATCGTTACCGACCATACATAGATCCAATTGAGGTTTATAAATATGAACGTTTTAATAGTATTTAGCAGATCTTCCGTAAACCGGGGAAACACGGCTGCAAGAAGACAGATGGTGATAATGAATAGTAAACTCGGAATCGTTATGCCCTTACTGAATGTGGTCTTTAATTTTGAAAATCTTATCATGTTGTACTTTAAAAAAGAAATCACCCTAATTTGAAATTTTGTGAAAAAACATACTGCAAGATGAAATAAAGCAGTGTGTTTTAATTGCGGCCAAAATGCGCATTGAGATATCAGGGATCTCATCCCCAACAGGAGGCGATCGGGACAAATATAGAAAAATAACGCAAATTGCAAATTCCCGGCATTTTATCACATACATAACATTTGCTGCCGGTCATAAAAGCAAGGCAGTAATAAGCTCCCATATATAAAGATATTATACGTTTTATATGAGCCTTCTCTTTTTTGCCTGTGCAACTGCTTCAATTTTTGAATGCACCTGTAATTTTTGATAGATGTTTTCGATATGCCTGCGTATTGTGGATGGAGAAACAATCAGGTTTTCGGCGATGGCGGTATAAGGAAGCCCTGTGGAGAGTTGTTCCAATACCTCAACTTCCCGGCTCGTCAGTTTTATAGTTTCTTCCGCTTCATCGGTTTCTTCCGACAAAGGCGAACGCAGAAGATTAAGGGCTTTCATTGCAATGGACGGGGTCATTACAGCACCTCCCTCCAGGGTTTGAATAATGGCATCATACAGTGCCTGTGGTGCTGTATCTTTCAGTAAATATCCGTCTGCACCGGCTTGTATGGCGTTGAAAATGTTTTCGTCATCATCAAAAACAGTCAGTACAATGATTTTTATCTGCGGACATTTTTTCTTTACAAGAGCTGTTGTTTCAATGCCGTTTTGCTTAGGCATCTCGATATCCATCAGGATAAGGTCTGTATTGCGGTTTTCATGTAACTTTTTCATACATTCCAAACCGTCATTAGCTGTAAAGGAAATGCTTATATCCTCAAAAAACGAAAGTTTTTCTTTCACGCTTTTTACCAGGAAATTGTTGTCATCTATAAGGGCTGTATGTATTTTCATTGCCTGGATGATGTTATTTGTTTTTTAGCTATTATGTTCAAACCCTTCAAATTTGTCAAATGTCTTTCTGTTGAAAGTAGACGGCATTTCGGTTTATCATTCGTCTTTATCTTGTCCATTTGGCTTGTCTAATACTTGTCCTAATTGGTGTAGCTTATCGGCTAACAATTTTTTGTCAATCAGCTTGGTTTCGTAATCAGCAATGATTGCAGGGCTTATGTTTCATGCCATTGCGTATTCTACCACTTCAATTTCTTTTCCTTTGCAAAGCAAAATACCAATGCTCGGGTTTTCGTGTGGCCGTTTTACATCTCTGTCTAATGCTTCTAAATAGAAATTGAGCTTACCTATAAATTCGGGCTGAAATTCTTCAATTTTCAGCTCAAACATTACCAAACACTGCAAATCTCTCTGGTAAAAAAGCAAGTCGGTACGATAATCTTTATTGCCAACTTGTATGCGATATTGTTCTCCCATATAAGTAAAACCTTTGCCGATCTCCAAAATAAATTTTTGCAGATTGAGGGCAATGGCTTTTTCTAAATCTTTTTCAGAATGACTATCGGGCAAGTCCAAAAATTCAAACATATATGGGTCTCTGAAAAAATTCCCGGGTAATTGTGTCCGCACTGTGGACACTAATTTGTTTGAAAGCATTGTGCGTTCGTAAGTAGCGGATTTAATTTGTCTGCGTAATTCACGCATTCCCCATTTTTCGGTTATGCAACCAAGTAAATAGAAAATTTTCTCTTCAACTGTTTTTGTTCCTGATAGTATTTCTAAATGGTTTGTCCAAGTGATTTGTGCAAGTACGTTTTCTGAGAATTTTTGTTGAAATGCCGTTTGGTCGTTCAAAAGTGTCGGTACTGCCGACACTTTTGATCTGTCTTTTTTGCCTTTCTCTAATTGTGTCGGCACTGCCGACACTTTTTGCTTTTTGCCTTTTTCTAATTGTACCACCAACGGCGACACAATTTTATTAGGTTGATTTTCATTGTTTTGCAAAAGTGTCAACACTGTTGATACAAATTCATTATCCGAATACACCTCAAAAAACTGCTTCATCCTGTACAAGCCTCTTCGGTTGAAACCCGAAAGATTGGGGATTCTCGATAAGATAAATTCAGATAATTTCTGAACGATGTTTTCACCCCATTTACCTGTATTTACTCTGTCCGAAACTACTTTGCCTACGTTGAAATACAACAAAACCAATTCGCTGTTAGCTTTGCTGTAGACACGGTTTCGTGCTTCGGTAATGAGTGTAAGAATATGCTCAAAATCTTGCTTGTATGTGTCATTTAAACTCATTTCCATTGTACTATACCCCTTTTGTAAAGATAACAAAAAGGCTCTGCCGAGACGATTGCAAAGCCTTTATAGTATTTCTGTTATGTGATTTACTTTGCTGTTTTATTCCTGCTTGCCTAATGTCCAGATTATTGCTTTCTCTTTCGTGGCTCTGAAAATGGTATTATGCTTTTCATTTGGCTCATCAGCGTAGTTCCATTTTAGCGTTGAAAGATTTTCAGCTTTAAATATACTATCTAATTCTTTTGTAAAAGGAGCTATGTCCCCTGCCCCCCGAACCTGCAAACCAGATTCGCCTTTCAATTACCTGGAATTTTGCCAGATGATCTTTTGCTGTTCTCACTAAATAGTGGTTGTTCCACCACAGCGATGGATCAAAGGCAATGTAATTATTAAACATTTCGGGTGCCAGGAAAAATGTTTCCATAACAAAAAGTCCCGAAGCAGACTCGCCGATAATGCTCTTTTCGTTTGTTGTTCTGTATCTTTTATTTATTTCGGGGAAAAGCTCTTCGCTGATAAATGCCCTGAATTTTTCTGAACCGCCAACTACCGGAGCAATTTCTTTGTCTTTTGCCACTTCGGTAAATCCTGTCAAATCTCTTCTTCTCTGCGTATTTTCT
Organism: Paraniabella yanshanensis; assembly: GCA_040393015.1. Classification (GTDB taxonomy): domain Bacteria; phylum Bacteroidota; class Bacteroidia; order Chitinophagales; family Chitinophagaceae; genus Niabella; species Niabella yanshanensis_A. The sequence continues at coordinate 3,706 of JBEBUZ010000008.1, read as the reverse complement.
ATTCCTATTAATATCATTGGCGGAATTTTTCCAGCATTTATAAGCTCTGCCAGTGTATTGGCGATGTGTGGAAAATCTTCCTTTATTCCGCCATCTGCCATATACATTACAGGCAGGGAATCCGAATGAGTTTTGTAATCTGCCGGAACCCACACGTTAATTGTCCGCTCTTCTCCAACCTGCTTGGATTGAACGGTAAAAGTTTCGTGTTGCGGAATAGGGTCGCCGGGTTGAGAACTGTTGGAACAGCTTGTAAATGTTACAAGCATAAAAAATAAGCTGAGGTAGATAAATTTCATAATCCCTGATTTTGTTCTGAATATAACTGTTTGTAATTTTTAACACTGAAGGAAATGCTCGTTCCACTGTCTGTACCTGAACTTAATGCCAGTTCACCGCCCAGTTCCAAAGCCCGTTTTCTCATATTCAACAACCCGTTGCCCGGTTCTATGTTTTCCTCTATAAATCCTTTTCCGTTATCTTCTATGCGGAAATAAATATTGTTTTCCACTTTGTCGATATGTATCTCTATCTGTTCGGCTTCGGCATATTTCAGCGCATTGCTGGTAGCTTCCTGAATGATACGGAAGATGTTCAACCCCTGCAAAGCCGTGAAATGTAGACCTGGCGAAATATTATCATTCACAACAACCGAAATACCAATATTCTGGTAGGATTGTTTTGCTTTTCCAATGAAGTTAGCAATACGGGATTGTAAATCTCTAATGGTAACGCCCGGTTTATTCATTGCCCAAATGGTATCCCGAAGCTCCTGTATGGTTTCCCGGGCAAAAGCACCGATATTATCCAGCCTGTCGGTTAGCTGGTCGTTCTTACCTGTAGTGTAATATTTAATGGTTTCTATTGCGGAAACAATAAACGACAATTGTGCTCCAATATTATCGTGCAAATCCCGTGATATAGCCAGTCTCTGTTCCTGCAACCTGTTCTGGGTTTCAATTTTTTCCAGGGCCAGTTTCAGCTCGTTGTCTTTCTGCTGTTTGATGTTTTTAAGTATCTGCTGTTTGTACAATAAAAAACCTATCAACCCGATGATAACGGCTAATGCTACCAATCCGAAAATCCATTGGTTACGAATTTTAAGAGCAAGTTCTTTTTCTGCAATTTGTTTTTCTTTTTCGGCGGTTTCGTATTTGGTGCTGATTTCTTCTACATCTTTCAGTTTTTTGGCATTGTACAAGCTGTCGTTAAGTACGTTAAACGCTTTGAGATTTTGATAAGCATTTTTATAATCTCCCAGAACTTCGTAATTGTGCATTATGTTTTCGTAGTTGTATTTCTGAATATCCGGGTACTTTATTTTTTGGGCTAAAGCATTGCTTTTGTCAAAGTATTCATTGGATTTTTGAGGTTGTTTTGTTTGATTGTAATATTCCCCCAATGCCGTATAATTCAGCATAGTGGCAAAATCATCGCCCAGCTTTTCACGAATAGCCAAGGCCTGCATTAAATAACTTTCCGATTTTTTATAATCTTTGATGAGCAGTTGATTATAACCTAAAAACTCCAGGGCATATCCAATTCCTACGCTGTCGTTTCGTTGCCGTTGAATACGCAATGATTTTTCAAAACGTTCGTTGGCGGTTTTATAATCGGAAAAATCGTCCCGAAAAACTGCACCGCTTTCATTGTTGATACGGGCGATGCCCTCCAAATCATTTTCGGCTTCGTACAATGTTAAAGCCTTGTCGTAAAATTCCAACGACCTTTCGGATTGCTTCAGCTTACGGTACATCCGTGCCATATCATCGTATAGCCGACCCAGCTTTTCGGTATTTTTTGTTGGTTCTAATATTTCCAATGCTTTGTAATAATACACAGATGCACTGTCTATATTCCCTTTTTTCATCAACGAAAGCCCGATTATCCGCAAAAAATCGCCTTTGTTTGCTTTGTCGTTTTTTTGATTGGCAAGGTCGTAACCAAATCGGGCAAGCGTTAGAGTTTCATCAGACGTTGTATTGTATATTTCTTTGATACTTTTTTGAAGTATTTCAATCTTTTGAGCGTAATTGTTTTCTTTCTGTACAGATTGCACAACGCTATCAGCCAATGGTGTAGTTTGTGCAAATGAGCTTGACGAAAATAGTCCGATACAAAGTATATATATTATTGTTTTAAATTTTCTCATACTCGTTGTTAAACAGTTGAATGTAGTGCATAAATGCTGTTGTGGAACTGAATGATATTACTCAATAATTTCAGAATAAACAGAAGGTAAATTTATAAAATTAATTTAAGGCTTGGCTTCGTATTGTTCTGTTTTTAATAAGTTTAATGTAGAATGAAGCACTTTTTTAAAGTTTCTTGTAAGCATTTCCGATGGTTCTTCTTGTGTTTGTTTCGTAGGAAATTTATCTTCCATTTCGGTAAGACGTTCGTTGATTAGCGTATTTATTTGTTGCTCCATTTCAGAAACTTGGCTTGTATTTTTCTGTAATTTCAAATGGTTTTGAAATTCATTTAAGTGCGTATTTTCAGATAAATGCAGACTGCTGTACATCTCAAAATATTTTTGAAGCAACCACACGATTACCGACAGCAGACCGATAATCACGATAAATAATAAGGCTAAAGCTAACATACTATTCTCCTTTATTCTTTCTTTTTTTAATTCTAATCCATTTCACAACTGCCCAAATGATGATGACCACCAAAATAAACCCGATGATGAAAGGTGCGAAAATGACAAAAAGTGTGAGCAGTCCGGGAAATGCTCCCCAAAAAGTGCTTTCTACTTCGTAGGGGTCGCCTGTTTGTATTTCGGTATAGGTCAATGTTTCCAATGGCAACAGGCTCAAATCATCTATTTTGGCAAACAGGTTTTCCGCTTGTACAAGGGCTTTGTCAAACACAAAATGTTCGTTGCGTTCGTGGTAGGTAACTACCAGATTATCTTTTGACGTAGGCGAAAAATTGGTTTTCGTTCCGGTAAAAAGTTGGTGCATTTCGTTGTACCGAAAACCGAAGCCCTGCGATATGCCGTTGATGTCTGCGGTGGTCAGTCCGTCCATCAGCTGTACATAAAAATTGCCCTGCTCAATGGGCTGATGCCATACGCTTCCGCTTTCCAGCAGGTAGATAAAAGCATTTTTGCGTTCGCTGTTGTAGCCTTTTTGTATGCCTGCTTCGTTGGTGTTCACGATAAAATATACCTCTACCGCTTGGCTTTCATTGGGGGCAAATGCCATCTCCCATACTTTCCAGTTATCGCCAAAGCTGTTTATTTTGCCGTAATCTCCGTTTTGTTGTTCGAGCAAGGGCAACCATTCGTTTTTGGCTTTGATTTTAAACCAGCTCAAACTGTCTAATGTAATCTGGTTCAAATCCACATCGCCTCCCGAGTAAATTCCGTTTACGGGATAGCCCATTTTGAAATTCAGCTTTTCGTTGGTGGTGTTGCGGAACAGGTAAACGCCTTTTACCACCGCATAACCTTTGTACAGCTGTATGCAGATGCGTTCCTGTTGCATCTGCACTTTTTTAAAGGTCAGGCTGTCTTCGGGGTAAAGCATCGTAAAGACCGTTCCGCCTGCATTCCAGATGCCGGGCTGTGCGGCGTTGGCAAGGGCTTTTTGTGATGAAGTAACAGCGATTAGAAAAAGGACTGTCGCTAAAAGTTTATGTATTGTTTTCATATCTGTATTGTTTTATGGCAAATCTGTTTGCTCCAACATTGCTTGAA
>JBEBUZ010000007.1:0-74122 GCA_040393015.1 Paraniabella yanshanensis | reverse complement strand
GTTTCACACACAGAACGCACTCCATTATCGAAAAACCACCTGCTCTTAGAAGGTCGGTTCCGACTTTTTAGACCCAACAGTATCCTTTACATTTTGCGGTACTTTATCCCAAAGATCCTTTCCGGCTTTTGCAACTTTATCTTTAACGTTGGCTTTTTGTTCGGGTGTCATTTTATATTTCCAATATGCCCAGGCGGCCAAACCCAATGCAATTAATCCGCTGCTTTTTTTCATGATACTTTATTTTGTTCTTCTGAACATACAAAATAGCTGCCAAACTCCATCGCGAAACGTTAAAATGCCAATAAGTCGGGCTGCTGCTGCCTTGCAGCTTCTTTCAGGCATCGATTCAGGTTTACTACTTCACCTATAATAATTACTGCGGGATTTTGCAAACCCGCCTGCTCTGCCCGAAATACAATATCTTTTACTTTTCCTCTCACCATTTTTGAGTGAGGCAAAGTTCCGTTTTGAATAATGGCGGCGGCCGTTTCGGATTTACCGTAACTCATCAGGATGTCGGCAATCTCTTCAAGCTTGTTCATGGCCATTAATATAACGAGGGTGGCTGATGATTGCGCGGCCAACCGGATATCATCCGACAACTTCCCGGTTTTTGTGGTTCCGGTTACTACCCAGAAACTTTCGTTTACTCCCCTGCTGGTAAGCGGTATCATTTCCAGTGCGGGTACCGCCAGGGCGCTGGAAATGCCAGGCACCACTTCCACCTGCATTCCTGCAGAAACGGCGGCCTCTATTTCTTCCTGAGCCCTTCCAAAAACAAAGGGGTCGCCACCCTTCAGTCGAACGACTACCCGGTTCTTACTTCCATATTCCATAATGAGTTCGTTTATTTCCTGCTGGCTCATCCAATGGCACCCAAAGCGCTTACCGCAAAAAACCTTGATAGCCTGCGGCGCATAGCTCAGTAGTTCCTTACTCACCAATGCATCATACAATACCACGTCGGCGCTCCGAAGAGCTTTTACCGCTTTTATTGTAATCAGGTCAGGATCCCCCGGACCTCCTCCCAGCAATATCAATTTATTCATATTATATATATTTCTATATTTTATTTTATATGCTAAATTATAATTTTTTAACTTTATAATTGTTTATTTAATATATTATTTATAATATTACACCATATAATTAGTTTATTTCACATAAATATATTATATTATTTAAATAAACTATGTAATGATTCTTGCCATTTTCACGATTTCTAAATAATAAATTATGAAAGTTATTGTAATTGGAAATGGCATGGTGGGGCAGCGATTCTGTGAAAAAATGATAGCCCGGAACCTACCCGATCTTGAACTGCTTGTTTTTGGGGAAGAAGCATTTGCTGCTTACGACCGCGTACACCTGAGTTCTTATTTTGCCGGTAAAACCGTCAGGGACTTAACGCTTCAACCGGTTAAATGGTATGAAGAAAACAATATCCGTCTCTGCCTCGGCAACCCTATCCAGGAAATCGACCGGGATAATAAAACAGTGACTTCTTTTGAAGGACAGGTGTATGAATACGACTATCTCGTATTTGCAACCGGTTCTTCTGCATTTGTGCCGCCTATTCCCGGTGTGGACAAACAGGGCGTTTTCGTATACCGGACCATAGAAGATTTGAATATGATCTGGCGTCATGCCCCAACTGCTAAAACAGCTGCCGTAATAGGTGGTGGACTGCTGGGGCTTGAGGCGGCGAAAGCCTGTCTCGACCTGGGTATAAAGGATACCCACGTCATCGAGTTTGCGCCCAGGTTGATGCCCCGCCAGATAGATGACGCAGGTTCAGACATCCTGATACAGAAGCTAAAGGATCTGAATATTACAACTCATGCCGGCAAAAACACGGCAGCCATACTCGGCAATGAAGTGATAAAAGGCCTCATTTTTACCGATGGCACTATTTTAAATGCTGATATGCTCATTATATCGGCCGGAATCAAACCACGTGACGAGCTGGCAAGGGTCTGCGGCATTCACACAGGGCCACGCGGCGGGATTGTGGTAAATGACCAGATGCAAACCAGTGACCCCCACATTTATGCGATCGGAGAATGCGCCCTGCATAATTCAATGATTTATGGTTTGGTAGCGCCGGGCTACGAAATGGCAGAAGTGGTAGCAGCACAACTTTCGGGGGCAGAAAGAGAGTTTCCGGGTTTTGACATGAGTACCAAATTGAAACTTATCGGGGTAGATGTAGCCAGTTTTGGTGATCCCTTTGTTTCAGGCGACGATGCTAAAACCATTGTATTCTGCGATAACCACCGGGGTATTTATAAAAGGATCAATTTTACCCACGACGGGAAAGAATTACTGGGGGGTGTGCTGGTGGGAGATGCAGATGCCTATAATATGCTACTGCAGATCTGCAAGAACAAAATGGCCCTGCCCCCCGATCCGATGGAGCTGATCATTAAAGCGAAGGAGGGTAACGCAGATACAGGAGCAGGTGTAGTGGCTCTCCCCGATGATGCCCTGATATGTAGCTGCGAGGGTGTTACCAAGCTGGATATATGCAAAGCAGTTACTGAGCAGGGCTGTGAGACAGTGGATGCCATTAAAAAATGTACCAAAGCAGCAACAGGTTGTGGCGGTTGTACCCCTATGGTAAAAGATATCATGGTGCATACCATGAAGCAACAGGGGAAAATGGTACGTAATGTTTTATGCGAACACTTTAATTATTCCAGGCAGGAGCTGTACGATCTGGTAAAGCTGAAAAACCTTCACAGCTTTGATGATGTATTGGATACCCTGGGTGAAGGTGATGGCTGCGAAACCTGCCGCCCGGCCATCAGCTCTATCCTTGCCAGTTTATGGAACGAGCTGATCGTTAAAAAGGCAAATGCAACTTCGCAGGATACCAACGACCGCTTTTTAGCCAATATACAAAAAGGAGGCACCTATTCGGTAGTGCCCCGTATTCCGGGAGGAGAAATCACGCCCGATAAACTACTGGTCATTGCACAGGTTGCTAAAAAATACAACCTATACACTAAAATAACCGGCGGACAACGCATTGATATGTTTGGTGCGCATGTAAGCGACCTGCCTTCTATCTGGGAAGAACTGATCGAAGCCGGATTTGAAAGCGGCCATGCTTACGGGAAATCTTTACGTACCGTTAAAAGCTGTGTAGGAAGTACCTGGTGCCGGTTTGGTTTGCACGATAGCGTTAGTTACGCGATCAGGATAGAAGAACGCTATCGCGGCTTGCGTGCGCCTCATAAGATTAAATCGGCGGTTTCGGGTTGTATACGGGAGTGTGCAGAAGCTCAGTCGAAAGATTTTGGCATTATAGCTACCGAAAAAGGATGGAACCTGTATGTATGCGGCAATGGCGGCTCCAAACCCCAGCATGCCCTATTACTTGCCACTGATCTTGATTCTGAAACCTGCATCCAATACATCGACCGCTTCCTGATGTTCTATATTAAAACGGCTGATCCGCTCACACGTACGGCTACGTGGCTGAACAAAATGGAAGGTGGTATCGACTATCTGCGCAACGTGGTGGTGAACGACAGCCTGGGTATAGGAGAAGAGCTGGAGCGTGAAATGCAGACACTGGTAGACAATTACCAGTGCGAATGGAAGAAGGTGGTGGAGTCGCCGGAATTAAGAAGTCATTTTTCTCATTTTATAAACGCTCCCAAAGAAAAGGACCCCACGGTTCAATTTGAAACCATGCGCGATCAGAAAAAAGCCGTGGATTGGAAATAACCCGGGCTTTGTATTTCAAATCTTCAACAACTCAACAAACAATATGGAAAAAGAAAAATGGTTTTATGCCTGTAATGTAGAAGACATGCCTCATAATGGCGGAGTATGCGTGAAATACCAGGAGGAACAAATTGCATTGTTTTATTTTACCCATCGCAACGAATGGTACGCTACCCAAAACCTTTGTCCGCACCGTAAACAAATGGCTCTCAGCCGGGGGATGATGGGCTCCTGCCAGGGACAGCCAAAAGTAGCCTGCCCTTTTCATAAAAAAACCTTCTCGCTGGCGAACGGAACCTGTTTAAATGACGACAGTTGTGCCAGCATCAGGGTATACGATGTAAAGGTAGATGGAGGCAAAGTTTACATTAACGTACAATTATCTATTAAGAACGAAAATTTATCAAAAGTACCGGTATGAGAAAAATATATCTAAGAAATACATTAACAATAGCCATGCTCATGGTATCTGTCTCCGTTTTCCCGCAAATAAAAACCAATAGTCAACTTACCGCTTCTCTTTGGGACGGAATGGCAGTAGCCGGTTACCTTGATAGAGGCGCCTTCCTCAACTTCGGCGGGCCGGGTATAAAATGGGTGCGAAAGCCTGTATGTGTAATATTAGGAATGCTTCCTTCGCTCCGCTTTAAACAAGATCCATCGGGCACATCAAAAAATTCGTTTGTTACTCCTACCCTGGGAGCGGGCATCAGTATAGCTTATAAGCATATTGTTTTCCAGGTGCCCGTGTATTATACACCCAAAACCACAACTGCAAACGGCAAATGGAATCCTGGCGCAGGTGTGGGTTTTAAATTTTAATCTGTTATTTCATTCATTGTCGCATCTTTTAAAATTAAATTATGGACTACAAAAAACCTGTCGAAGTTGTTTCCGCTATGATACAATCGGGTAACGACAAACTTAAACTTCATCCTATTGATCTTTTTATCAGGGGTACACTTTCGGGCATGCTGCTGGGCATAGGGACCACCCTGGCCGTAACAGGCGCTGTGCAAACCGGGGTGCCGCTTGTTGGCGCCTTTTTATTTCCGATCTGCTTTGTAATAGTAGTATTGATGGGTTTAGAACTGGTAACCGGCAGCTTTGCCATTTTGCCGATGGCTTACTTCGATAGCAGACAAGGGATTACTCCTGTTGTTAAAAATTGGCTGATTGTATATTGCGCCAATCTTTTTGGTGCATTGTTATACGCCTTCCTGTTTTGGTCGGCAACCACTCAGTTCGGACAGACTCATGAATCGCCGCTAATACCGGCTATTTCTAAAATTGCCGAACTTAAAACTATCGGTTACGGGCAATTAGGCACCTTAGGTTTAGGAGCAGCTTTTGTAAAAGGCATTCTATGCAACTGGATGGTAAGTATGGGTGTAGTATTGGCGATGTGTTCTGCTTCTACCTCCGGTAAAATTATAGCAGCCTGGATCCCGATATTCATGTTTTTTGCACAGGGTTTTGAGCACGCGGTAGTAAATATGTTCGTTATTCCCGCCGGAATGTTGTTTGGCGCAAAGGTTACCATAGCCGACTGGTGGCTTTATAACCAAATTCCCGTAACACTGGGTAATATAGTGGGAGCACTTTTATTCACAGCCGGCGCTCTGTATCTTACTTATTCGCGCAAGAGTACCAGTCAAAAAAATGTGTCGGAACAAAAGCCCGCAAATACCGCTGTCCTTCCCGAAGCAAAGGTCGCTTAAAAAATTTCCGTAATACCGACATGCGTCAGGATTTTCAGGTTCTCGTTTTTTAACGGGCTTCCTGTTAGCTGTCGCCCTTATCCCTTATCATCGTGAGCAGCATTTTAAAAGCTGTGGTTGCAAATACAGCGTGCGGAATATTAGCGGGCAGAATGATCATTTCGCCGGCTTTCAGTTCGTAGGGTTTTTGGGCAATGTGTATGAGCGCCTCCCCATCGAGCACTTGTAATGCCGCATCAAAAGGAGCCGAATGCTCACTGAGCTGCTGGCCTTCATCAAAAGCAAAAAGAGTGATATTGCCGGCTTTATTTTTAATAATTTGCTGGCTTACAACACTGTCTTTAGCATATACTATTCTTTCCCTTAACGAAAGAATGGTTGCGGGTTCTGCTGCCATATTATCGATTTTAAAAAATACGGTGTTCAAATAGCTTCCCATAAAGCTACGCAGCCTGCGGCTCTTTATTTCATGGCACTCCTCACACTCTCCCCTACCGCGTCAATACTTATCCGCTCCTGCTCCATACTGTCGCGGTGACGAATGGTAACCGTATTATCTTCCTTGGTTTGATGATCCACTGTTACACAAAAGGGAACACCCAAAGCATCCATGCGGCGATAACGTTTGCCGATAGTGTCTTTCTCTTCGTAAAAGCATTTAAACTCACCCCTATATTTCGCCATGATTTCATCGGCGATTTCGGGCAAGCCGTCCTTCTTCGTAAGCGGGAATACAGCCAATTTAACAGGAGCCAGTTTAGCAGGAAGTTTTAATACCACCCGATCGTCCTTTTTCTCAGCCGTACTCAAATCTTCCTCTGTGTAAGCAGCGCATATCACGGAAAGGAACATGCGATCCAACCCGATGGAAGTTTCAATGACATAAGGAATATAATTGCCATAAGGTTTTCCGGTCGCAGGATCGATATCGTTGTCGAAATACTGCATTTTCTTGCGGCTGTATTCCTGGTGGTTACGTAAATCAAAATCGGTCCGGCTGTGAATACCTTCCAGTTCCTTAAAACCCATCGGAAAATTATATTCAATGTCGCAGGCAGCATCTGCGTAATGCGCCAGTTTTACATGATCGTGAAAACGGTATTCAGATGCAGGAATGCCCAATTCGAGATGCCATTTCAGGCGGACTTCCTTCCAATATTCGTACCATTGCTGCTGCGAACCGGGCCTGATAAAAAACTGCATTTCCATTTGTTCAAATTCCCTCATCCGGAATATAAATTGCCGGGCAACAATTTCGTTGCGGAAAGCCTTACCAATCTGTGCAATACCAAAAGGGATTTTCATCCGGCCGGTTTTTTGCACATTCAGGAAATTTACAAAAATACCCTGAGCTGTTTCGGGTCTTAAATAAACCTTATTATTCTCGTCTTCGGAGGAAACGGTTGAGCCGAACTCGGTGGAAAACATCAGGTTGAACTGGCGGATATCCGTCCAGTTAGCCGTTCCGCTTACCGCACATTTTATCTTATTGTCGTCGATAATTTTCTTCAATGCTTCCAGATCACCCGCCGCATCGGCTTTTTCCATCTGGCCAATAATAATCGCGGCCTCTTCTTCTTTTCCTTCGGCCTTTAGCTGGTCGGTATGCGCCTCTATCAAATGATCTACGCGGTAACGCTTTTTACTGTCCTTGTTATCGATCATGGGATCGTTAAAGCCATCCACGTGTCCGCTCGCTTTCCAGGTAGTAGGGTGCATAAAAATAGCTGCGTCAATCCCAACAATATTATCGTGCAATTGGGTCATGCTTTTCCACCAATAATCCTTGATGTTCTTTTTCAGTTCCGCTCCCCATTGTCCGTAATCATATACAGCTTGCAAGCCATCGTATATTTCACTACTCGGAAAAATAAATCCGTACTCTTTACAATGCGATATAATCGCCTGAAACTTGTTCGTATCTGTTGCCATAAGGCTGCAAAAATACGGGACGAAAGGGGTATTTTTGATTTAGGATGTAAGATTTCTGATTTAACACCAGGTATGCCAACAGTTTAAAGGCGCAGCCTGGTGATGTAACCGGGGGAAAAGCCACTAAATGCAATGATTGAGCCTATTTATTATCATCTGAAACAAATTGTTTTGCTTAAAAGCTGATCGGGGAGGCTGCTGCATATCTGGTCAGACGAAGACCGTCGGACCAGTTCATTCTTTCCCGCGAAAATAACGCACCATTGTGCCGTAATCCATTTTATTAGCCAGTCCGAAAACGGCCTGGGAAATTCGCTTTATTTTCGTCGTTTCTGTTTTGGCATCGTCGATCCATTTACTGAAATAATTTTGGTGGGAAGGCGCAAGGGTTTCAAAAAAAGATTTGGCATTCGGGTCGTCATCCAGGCAGGCCACAAAATCGGCGTTCAGTTCGTACTTCTTCTCATCCACCGATAAAGTCATTTCTACCATCGCTCCCTGCTTTTTGGCAATACCTTTTCTCATAGCTGCGTTAACGGCCATCAAAAAGGAGCCATTTCCGGCAGGCAAAAGGGAAACACCTGCAATAGAATGCTTATCTATTTTTCCTTTCACCCGAAAACTTTTTTTATTACCGGGTTTCAATTGTTGTGCAAGATCGGCGGGTATTTCAATATAGGTCCAACCGGTTTTATCACCGTTTTCTCCAAACTTTTTCAAAGAAGTAGTGAATTGTATTTCCGGCATCATTTTTTTCATTTCCGGGGGTAAATTTTTGGACAGAAAATACCCGGCTTAGTTAGTTTCTACTTTTCCAAACGCCTCCATGGGTTTTATCCTGATACCAAAATTATAAGGAGTTATATCCAGTCCGCGCTGGTACATACTTTTGAAAGCGTAAGACCCATATAACCGGATCACACCCAGGTTTACTTCGGCTATATAGGAGAGTTTCCAGGGGCGCAGGTCAAAATCGCCGCGGGTTTTCGATTTACCCTCGTCTGAACTCACAACCTTATTTCTTGCCGAGTACAGGTAACCGGCGCTGACACCTGCACTTATTTCGAAGGGATATAGTTTATAGGGTGTTAAATTGAAATTGAGCATCACCGGAAGGGTGAAATAATCGGCTGCCAGCTTATTCTTGCGATAAGACCTGCCCGGCGTTTCATCGAGGTAAACCACCGGCGCATCTTCTACTGCCGGCGTTTGAGCTGCGTAACGTATGGGCTGCTTATAAAAATAATTATTAAGTTCTGTTCCCAACCCGTATTGAAAATTGATGTAGTGCCGGATGACATTAAACTGCTGCGTTACCAGCCAGATATTCACATTGCGCGATTTATAGGGCCGTAAACTGGTCCATTCTTCATTGCTGCCCGGAGCATAAGCCTGCGCATCGATGCTACCATAATCTGTATTATCGACATAGTTAGAAAATCCCAGATCTATCACCGCCCACTGGGTTTTTATACTTTTGGGGTTGGTTCGGCTACTGAGTTTTTTCAAAAATCCCTTTTTGGGTTCTCCGTAGTCGGTATGGGGTTCATTGTCCCTGATAATGGTAATTCCTCCCATTTCTATGGTATCGGGTTTAGGCTTTTCCTGGGCAGGCAAGCTGGCCGCAATACCTATACAAAATAAGGATAACAACAATCTTATCATCCGGTAAAGATACAGTTTAGCATAATCGAAAAAAGTTAAAAAGGCGGGACCTTCCGGTTTTTTTATCCTCCAGGCATGCCTGATGGATACTGTTTTAAACCCCGGATTAAAACCTGATACCCACGTTGTAAGGGGTCATATCCAGCCCGTTTTTAAACATAGTTTTGGTTGCATAAGATCCGTACAAACTGAAGTAGCCCAGGTTTAGTTCGGCCACATAAGAGATTTTCCAGGGGTTAAGGTTGAAATGGTCCTTCAACTTCTGTTTTCCCTCATCGGAAGTCACTGTCTTATTACGCGAGCTGTAAAGGTATCCGGCGCTGATGCCTCCGCTGAAGCCCCACTCCTTTTGTTTACCCGCGCTTATTTCTACTTTGCCTTTACTTTTCCTGGCAGTAGCGGTAAGTTTGTTATTGCGTTCTTTTCCAAAGTCAAAATTGAGCATTAGAGGAAAAGTCAAATAGTCTGCGGCCAGTTTGTTTTTACTATAAGTACGGTTGGCGGTATTATCCCACCGGATATAGGGCGAGTTTTCGTTGAACCGCACCGGGTTTTTAAATCGATAATTATTTAGTTCCAATCCCAGGGCGTATTTGAGGTTAACGGTATGGCTGATCAGATTCACTTTTTGTGCAAGCACCCAGATATTGACGTTTACCGATTTCCCATTCCTTAAATCAAACCAATCGGCGGTACTTCCCGGCGCCACACTTTCTGTCCCGGCAGACCCATAAGCCGTATTATCCACAAAATTGGAAAAACCGATATCCCATCCGCCGAACCAGCTGGTACGGATATTTTTTCTTTTGGATGATTTCTGGTACACATTCCCATCCGCATCAACAATTACTTCCTGTTTATCTTTGCTTGTAATCACTTGTACTGTTACTTCTGTGGTATCTTTTTGGGCGTTCCCGGCCATACACAAACCGACACACAGTGCTATTGACGATAATTTGCGCAACATATTTTTACTTTTATTATTAAAATATTTATTTTCTTACATTGATGGCAAAACCTGCCACGTTAATTTCTTCGCCGCCGTCCGTTAAAATGTCTAATGCCCGGTCGCCTATTCTCCTCCCGATTTTTTTAAGGAATGAGGTCTTTTCTTCTTTGACCTCCGGAGCCGCCAGTGCTGTTTGGGGGGCAGGCGTCGCCGAAACAGTTTCCGGCTCATAGTTGTAAGGCTTTGCCTCCTGCGCCAGGGTTTGAGGCGCGGCATTTGTAACAGCCTGGTTCATTGCCTCTGCCGGGGCGCTATTCGTGGGCCTGGTCTGATCATTTGCCGCAACTACCCGAACCTCCGGCTCTGTCGCTGCATTGTTCTTAGTACCTGGTTCGGTGACGGTAATATTTGCCAGAGCTACCTTTTTTTGTTCCTGCACAGGTTCTGTATCCTTGCCTGCTTCTTCCGCAGCGGCATGTTCATTTCCTGCATCCGCCGGGAGTAGGGCAACCGGATCTGTTTCTGCGGGTGAATGCTGCATAATGGTATCGATCGCCGCAACGGTTTCGGGCTCCTTATCGTCATTATTGTAGAGGAACAGCCAGGTGCTTAATAAAAACAGCACCGAGGCAGCTGCGGCTATTTTCCACCAATCCATTTTTTTAACCTGCGCAGCGCGATATAAAGCCTGCTTCCCTAGATAAACGATATTTTCATCAGGTTTTACAATGGTCTTTTCCCATAAAGCCATAGCCTCTTGCAAGTCCCTGTTTCCTTCCAACCCGGCCTTTACCTTTTTTACAAGCCCTGCATCTGCTTCACCATCAAGGTAAAGGAGCATTTCCTCTTCGGCGACCACGGCTTTTTTCATTAGTTTATTCTTTCCCGGGAAGTCAGTTTTTTCATCAACCGAAAGAACAGTTCTTTGCAACAGCTCCAGCTCTCCCTTCAATGCAGGGTACTGCCTGACAAACGCCTCTACCATTTCCCTTTGCTGTGGTGTTAATTCATTATCAGCATACATCAGGAAAAAGTCTTCGTAATTATGTTGATTTATTTGCATTTCGCTGTTTTAAGATTTTACACAAGATTTTCCATTTTCACGAGGTAGTTTTTTAACTGCAATCTCGATCGGTGCAGGTATACCTTAACCTGTGATGGGTTCAACCCTGTAATCTCCCCTATTTCCTCGTAACTGTAGCCTTCATAATCCTTCAACAACACCAGGGAACGGTTTTGCGTTGATAGCCTGTCCAGGGCCTCATTCAATACTGTTTTGAGATCATCCCTTTTTTCTTCTATCCCTCTTTCCAAAAAATCATAGGTTTCGTACAACTCTACCCGGCTATTTTTCCTGTAATGGTCGATTGTTTTGTTGTAGGCTACCTTAAAAAGGTAGGCTTTTGCCGTATCCGGATTTATCTCCATCCGATTCTGCCACAGCGCTTCGTAAGCGTTCTGAACCATATCTTCCGCGTCATGAGCTTTTCGCATTGTTTTCAGCATAAACCTGTACAATGCGTCAGCATAATTCGTCACACAGTCGTTGTATTCCTTTTCCGTCATAAACAGCGGGATCTTTTCCTAAATTTTATATATAATTCTACACTTATTTCCGGGAGCGGTATACTAAAATATACCATCCTTGTATTAGTTATACGGGCGAGCCAAAAAAAAGTTACAGCAGTATCCGGATTTTTTTCCCGCACCAGGGATGCGTGGTCAGACCGGGGACGGTCAGACCCCCGTACTACCTGAGTACCATCTGCCGGTCGGCATCCAGTCGGATAAGAATAAACAAAAGTATGCTGTTGGTGAGCAGGGAGGTTCCGCCATAACTTATAAAGGGAAGGGGTATGCCGATAACAGGGGCCAGTCCGATGGTCATAGCCAGGTTGATGGCAATATGGAAAAAGTATACGGATGCCACCCCGTAGGCGTAGCAGCGACTAAACGTGCTGCGCTGCCGTTCGGCCACGGTTACAATGCGGAATAGTAATGCCAGGTAGATACATACCAGCGTGGCACTACCTACAAAGCCAAAACCTTCCCCGATGGTATCGAAAATAAAATCGGTACGCTGCTCGGGTACGAACCCGTAACGGGTTTGCGTGCCGCTTAACAGACCTTTTCCCGTTAGTCCGCCACTTCCAATTGCAATTTTTGACTGTTTAACATTATAGTCGGCAGTATTCTGCTGCTTTCCCGTTTTCGCATCTACTTTTGCTTCACCCTTCAGGTATTCTTCGGGAATATCTTTGCCAATGGTACTATAAATACGCTCCACCTGGTGCTTTCCAAATACATTCGTAAACAAAAAAGGCACGGCAAACCGTTGAATACCGATACAGAGCAACCCGATAAAAATAATTTTGAGAAGCACCCCCTTATCTTTTTTGATCGGTTTGCGGTTGAGCAGAATGGCGATACCGGTCATACCGGTGAGTACGATGGCCAGTATGTTCTTATCTACAAGCAGTGTAGCCACCACCAGGGCGGCCGTAGCAAAGCCTACGATAATATAAATGGCGGGTAATCCTTCCCGGAACATCACGAGAAAATAGGCGAAAAATACCAGGGCCAAGCCTGTCTCTTTTTGTAAGATACTCAACACAGCCGGAAGCAGGGTAATTCCTGCAGCTATTAACTGCGATTTGGGTTTGGTGAAATCCATTTCCGGCAGCGAAAGATATTTAGCGAGTGCCAGAGCCACGCTTATTTTGCAGAACTCAGCGGGTTGAAACTGAAACCCTCCTATGCGAATAATAGATTCGGTGCCTTTTACTGCCGAATGGAAAGGAAACACCAGAAGCAGCAACAAAATACCACCTACATACCACAGGTTAGCCGTGGCCGGAAAGAATTTACTGTCGGTAAGCAATATAAAAAGGCCCAGCACCGTTGCTATGCATGCATAATAAAACTGCCGGCTATAATCCGTTTTATATCCCAAAAAACTTTGCAGTATGGGATCACCTTCCGTATAAGTGACGGCAAAAATGGCCATCAGGCCGATAGCCACTAAAATAAAGTAAAGTGCTATTAAGATAAAATCAACCCCTCTTGATATTTCTGTCTTATTGGATATCTTCTTCATACGGCAGGCCCGTCTTTTGGCTTTTTGTAATGCTTTCTGTTTTCGAACAATACAAGCGAGGCGAATTGGTTCCTTTCTTCTTTTTTCTTTTCCTCTTCCTTCTTTCTCTCTTCTTCAAGTTTCTTTTTCCTGGCCATACTATCGGCCGTTGTTTTGTTCCTGTTTAAGAACAATTTCAGCCTGCTGCTATCCCCATAAGCTTTCAACCATTCGTAAGCTCTCAGGGAGTCGGTTTTATATTGTAGCCTTTTGTAATAAGAAGGAATGAGGTCGGTTTTAGAAATTCTTTCAAAATCGGCCTTACTCCTGTTTTGCAGGCTGTCCATCAGGTATTGTTCCACCAACATCCGGGCTATGGGGCCCGCCCAGGTTGCTCCATACCCGGCATTTTCTACCGCTACGGCAACCGCTATCTTAGGATTGTCTTTGGGTGCAAAACAAACAAACATCGAATTGTCTTTCAGCTTCATTCTCTTCTCTCCTTTAAAAGGCAGGCGTATATACACTTCTGCCGTTCCGGTTTTAGCGCAAACATCGATACCTGGTATGGTAGCTATACGGGCGGTACCATGCTTCACCACATCGTGCATCCCTTCTATAACAGCCCGGTAGGCCGTATCGGAGATATGGGTCAGCACATTGTGCTGTGTACGGTATTTGTTCATAAAAACTGTATCGGCAATGGTTTCGTTTTCAATACTATCAACAAAGTGTGGTGTATAGTAATACCCTTTATTGGCAATAATACACATAGCGTTGGCCAATTGCAGGGGTGTGGTGAGCATTTTATCCTGGCCAATGCCCAGGGTAAGATTGGTACAGGAATTCCAGGAATTATTATATTCCTTATCATAGTCGGCCACGCTGGGTATATTGCCGGCTACCTCTCCCGGAAGGTCCACGCCAAGTTTTACACCCAGCCCGAATACATTCATATATTCGGCCCATTTTTCATACCCTTTTTTTACATTGCCGATACGAGGATTGTCAACCGCTTTCCTGTATACATCCACAAAGTAAGCATTACAGGAATTGGCAATGGCCAATCTCATATTAGCGGCATGTCCGCCGCCGGCATGGGTGCATCGTACCGGTCTGCGGCAGGCATAATAGGCCCCTCCGCACGGATAGCCGAACGATGGGGTAATCAATCCTTCGTCCATAGCTACCAAACCACCCAATGGTTTAAAAGTAGATCCGGGCGGATACCGGCCCTGGATGGCCCGGTTGAGTAAAGGTGCTTTTACATCCAGCACCATTCTGCCGTAATTCCTGTTTTTTTCCGGCCCCGTAAGGTCGTTGGGGTCGAACAGCGGACCGGAAGCCATTGCTAAAATGCCCCCGGTTTTTGGATCGAGGGCCACTATTCCGCCCACTTTGTTACCGATTAATTTTTCTGCCAGTTCCTGTAGCTTTACATCCAAATGGGTTTTCAATCCGCGCCCCGCTATAGCTGTCGTGTCAAATTCGCCATTTTCATACTTGCCTACCAGCCTGTTGCGGTTGTCTTTAATCATGTATTCCACTCCCCTCTGCCCCATTAATATTTTCTCGTAGGTATATTCCAGTCCGTTTTTCCCCCTGTAATCTCCCATACGGTAAAAGCCCCCCGACCGCTCAATATCTTTTTGATCTACTTCGCTTACATATCCCAAAAAATGCGCACCCACATTAAAAGGGTAAGTGCGTACGGGACGAGCCAATAAATTGAATCCCGAAAAACGCCAGCTATTCTCTTCGAACCTCGCCTGCAGGACGGGCGTTAATAACGACATGAAGATGGAGGGACGCACCCTGGTGTTTTTGATAATTGCGTCCACGATCCGCTGCCGAAACTCGGCGGTGTCTATTTCCATCAGCCGGCAAAAAGCCAGGGTATCCACGTTTTTCACTTCGGCAGGCGTTACCATCAGGTCAAACATAATCGTATTGTTGAGCACCGGCCGGCCCTTCCTGTCGAATATAATTCCTCTTTCGGGATACACTATTTTTTGAAAAACAGCATTATCCCTGGCCAATTGGTGGTACTTTCTGCTAAATATCTGCAGATTGACCAACTGACCTAATATAATCAGGAAAACAGCAAGAAATATGGCTCGTATGATGTAGCTTCTGCTCTGATTGAAAACGGACATTATGAAGTAACAGGAATTTTTTTAGTGTTTACCCCAAAGGTAAGCCGAAGGCCGGGGAATTTTGCGAAAGACAGATAAATTTTGTTGAAGAAGGTGCAACGTTGCTGAGTGGTGATTTAGTTTCAAATCTGTTATTCAATCTTCAAACCACAGTAAACAACCATTCAACAACCATTAAACCACCATTAAACTATCCTTAAACCGTATTAGATCTAAACTTGAGCTTTCGCGGAAAAATAAGTTCGGCTATTACAATCATCAGCATGCTGATAGCGGTGCCAATAATCACTTTCATGAGGAAATTGATAAAAGATCCGAAGGAAAGCCATTCGAGGAAAAGCAGGTAAAAATTATGTACAAAAGACAACATCAGCGCGTATAACAGGTAGGCACTCCACCCCATAGCTTTGGGCGAGGGTTCTTTATAGCTGAATTCGGTGGAATCTTTGGGCGCGAACAAATTAATAATAAAGGGTCTCAAAAACGCAACCAGGCTGCCGGCCGCCGCGTGCAAACCCGGCGTCATGGCATAATAATCGATACTCAGTCCCAATAAAAATCCAAGCATCAACACCCATCCTTTTTTCATATAAAAGGGAAGCCAGAGTATAAAAAGGAAGTAGATATAGGGATTAACCAACTGGTGCAAATGGGGCATAACATCCAAAACGTAAACCTGCAGGAAAACAAACAAAATGAAGCGGATGATATTTCTTACCAGGTCGCTCATTTATTACCTCCTTTTTTATCGATCATCTGTTGTGTTTGTGAATCGAGTTCCCGCAAGGCTGCGTCTGCCAGGTTCTCCACCACGTGTACCTGCTGAAGGTTCGTCAGGTTGGCGGCTGGTTTTATTTTAAGGATAAGAAAATTGCTGCCCTTATCACGAAAAACCCCGCTAACCCGGCCTACCATTTTACCCGGGGGGTAGCTGCGGGAGTAGTAGCCTGTAACAATAGTATCCCCTTTTCTTACCGAATCTGTTTTGGGTATATTGTTCAGGGTTAGTTCGGACGGTGATTTTCCATCCCAGCTCAGGATGCCGGCGCTACCGGTTCTTTTTAACTGAACGCTGATCTTATTCATCACATTCAGGAGGCTCATTACCTGGCTATAGTTTTTTCCGGTATTTACCACTTTACCCACCAGTCCGCCATTCGAGCTGAATACACCCATGTCATCTCTTATGCCGGTACTGCTTCCCCGGTTGATCTGCAGGTAATTTCGCTCGCTGCCGGCCGTGGCATATACTACGTGTGCGCTGCGCCACAGGTATTGGCGGGCAGCGCGCGCACTATCGCGCATCAGGCTGTCGCGAAAAATCACGGTTCCTGAATCGGCGTTTACAAAATTGCTGCTTAGCAGGTTCATCAGGGAATCATTCATGCGGTGTATGCGCCTGTTTTCTTCCTGCATGGTAAAAAAATCTTCGAGCGTATTGTATTTCCGGTTAAAGTAAGAAGTAATGCCACCGGCTATTCCTAGTCCCCTGGCCCGATGCGAACGGTTATAGCTAAAAAGAAAATACAGGGAAACGACCTGCAATATCAGGAACAGGATGAATACTGAAAAGCGCCGGATGAATAAAAAAATATTATGCATACCCCGTCCCCTAAAGGGGTATTATAAAGTTATAGTAATGATTTTGTATTGAACATCCCATTAAAACAGTCGTTTCAATATGATTTTAAATCCTCTTCAAGGAGGGACTATCTCATTACAAACGGGTATCTGTCGTAATTTTGCAGCGCGATACCGGTACCTCTTACTACACTTTTAAGCGGATCATCGGCAATATGCACCGGCAGCTTTATTTTCTGGCTCAGCCTTTTATCCAATCCCCGCAGCAAGGCCCCGCCACCGGTAAGGTACAACCCACGGCGATAAATATCACTCGCCAGTTCGGGAGGTGTTTGTTCCAAAGCCTTTAAGATAGCTTCTTCTATTTTAAAAATACTTTTATCAAGAGCTTCCGCTACTTCCTGATAACTTACCATAATTTGCTTGGGAATACCGGTTACCAGGTCGCGTCCGTTTACAGGAATATCATCCGGCGGGTTGTCCAGGTCTTTCATAGCGGCGCCGATCTGAATCTTGATTTGTTCAGCCGTGCGCTCCCCAATCAAAAGGCTGTGGTATCTTCTGAGCGCTTCCATAATATCGGCGGTAAACTCATCGCCGGCAATGCGGATGCTCTGATCGCAAACAATACCCGCCAGGGCTATAACCGTGATGCCAGTGGTACCTCCACCAATATCTATGATCATATTACCCACCGGCTCTTCCACATCAATGCCAATACCCAGCGCGGCAGCCATAGGTTCGTGAATCAGGTATACTTCTTTGGCGCCTGCCTGTTCGGCACTATCTCTTACAGCACGCTTTTCTACTTCGGTAATAGAAGATGGAATACAGATCATCATTCTCCAACTGGGCGGAAACAGCGGCTTTTTTGGATAAACCAGTTTAATCAATTCGCGGATCATCAACTCCGCCGCATTAAAATCGGCAATAACACCATCTTTCAGAGGTCGTACGGTTCTGATACTTTCGTGGGTTTTTTCGTGCATCATCAGGGCACGTTTTCCAACCGCCAGCACCTCTTTGGGGTTGTTACGGTTTAATGCCACGATGCTGGGCTCATTAACAGCCACTTCTTCATTATGTATAATAAGGGTATTTGCAGTACCCAGATCCATTGCTATTTCCTGCGTAAACCAGTTAAAAAGTCCCATTCTCTATTGTATTCAAAATTGTGTTGGCAAAGGTGGTGGAATTTCCCGAAAGTAACAAAGCAAAACAACAATTCGGCCGGTTTTTGGTTATTAGAAAATTATTAACACAATTTTTATACCCGCCGGAAACAACAGGTACCGTCCTGTGCTAAAAAGACTCAATAGGCGAAGGGTTTTTCTTCAAATGGCGGACATTCTGGTATAAAACCTCCGAAACCCATAGAACCGCTACGGCAACTCCGTTTGCAATCGTTTATCCTATAAAGATACATAAAAAATTGCGGAAAGCGAAATCAGAAATAATTTCAAAACTTAAGGAGTTTACCATTACTTTTGTCGCCTCAAAAAAGCAAAAGAAATGGCATTAAAAGACATTCAATCAACAGGAAATAAGGATACCCGCAGCGGTTTTGGTGATGGCATTGCCGAAGCCGCCAGGAAGAACGAAAATATTGTTGCATTGACTGCCGATTTGCTCGGCTCGATGAAACTGAACCAGTTTGTAAAAGAGTTCCCCGATCGCTTTATTCAATGCGGTATCGGCGAAGCGAATATGATGGGTATTGCCTCGGGATTGAGTATAGGGGGCAAAATACCCTTCACCACTACTTTTGCCAACTTCAGCACCGGAAGGGTGTACGACCAGATCCGGCAATCGATTGCCTATAGCGGCAAAAACGTAAAGATCTGTGCTTCGCACGCCGGTGTTACCCTGGGCGAAGACGGTGCTACCCACCAGATACTGGAAGACATCGGACTGATGAAGATGTTGCCCGGTATGACGGTGATTGTTCCCTGCGATTATACCCAAACCAAGGCGGCCACACAGGCCATTGCCGAATTTGAAGGCCCTGTTTACCTGCGTTTCGGGCGCCCGAGCTGGCCCATATTCACTAAAGAAGAAGATTTTACTATTGGTAAAGCACAGTTTTTCTCCGAAGGCACCGATGTAACCATTTTTGCCTGTGGTCACCTGGTATGGAATGCCATACAGGCTGGTGTGGAACTGGAGGAAAAAGGAATAAGTGTGGAAGTAATCAACATTCACACGATAAAGCCGCTGGATGAAGAAGCGGTGATTAATTCCATTAAGAAAACAAAATGTGCGGTAACGGCCGAAGAACATAATATTATTGGTGGAATGGGCGATATGATTGCCCAGTGCGCCGCCAAAAACTTCCCCGTTCCTATAGAGTTTGTAGGAACAAAGGATACTTTTGGAGAAAGTGGCACGCCAAAAGAGCTATTGAAGAAGTATGGCATGGATGTTTCGGACATTGTGGCTGCAGCAGAAAAGGTGATAGCCCGTAAATAAAAATTGGGCCTTTAATTTATTTGCCCCATAACTTATAAAATGTTATGGGGTTTTTTGTGCTTTTTTTCGGAAATTGGTCTCTTTCCCACGGCGGCATTAAACTTCTTCATGTTAACGAGGTCTTAACCGGTAAGAAATGCAGGACAATGCAAGTACAGATGAGGAGCTCCTGGCGCTCTTTCGTGAAGAGAAAACGAAGGAAAAGGCTTTTATTGCTATCATCAACAGGTACAAAGAAAAACTTTACTGGCATATCAGGCGGTTGGTGGTAATACACAGTGATGCAGACGATGTGCTGCAGAATGTTTTCATAAAGATGTGGAAGGGGCTCGATCATTTTCGGGAGGAAAGCCGCTTATATACCTGGCTCTACCGAATCGCCAGTAACGAAAGCATCACGCATTTACAGAAAGTTAAAAAAGCGAGGGCACTGGAAATAAACGATCCCGGGCAGGTGTGGCTGCAGGACAGGGTAAAGGCGGATGAGTATTTTGACCCGACGCGGCTCGAATGGAAACTGCAATTGGCGATACAAAGCCTGCCCGAACAGCAGAAGCTGGTGTTCAGCCTGCGGTATTTCGATGAAATGCCTTATGCCGAAATGAGCGAAGTGCTGGGCGTAACCGTGGGCGCATTGAAAGCCAGTTACCACCACGCGGCAAAAAAAATTGAAGATTATTTATTGAACAAGTAGTATGGGCGAAAAAATTCATATACCAGATTTAATCAGGAGCATTCACGAGGAAGCACCTGGTGCATTACCCATTGATAGTTATGCCGTACCCGACAACTATTTAGCAGAACTGCCTGAGCGTATACTGGCAAGGGTGGATACAGTAGCAGAAGAAGAAGTGCTGCCCCTTTCTCCCGCCTCCAATCCGTACAAAATACCCGCGGGTTATTTTGATAGCATCGGCGCACAAATAGTGAATAAGACAAAGCGCCCGGACGGAAGTGTAAAACCATTGGGCAGGTGGAAGCGCCTGGCAATAGCCGCCTCTTTTATGCTGGTGGGGGGGGTGGGCCTGCTTTTCTACATCAGCATTTTTAGCGGTTCAAAAGATTCATTGGTAATGGCGCCCGCCTTAGAGAAAATGGAGAGCAGTGAACTGGCCGGTTTTTTACAGGACGAATCCGAAACCTCCCTGGGCACCATACATAGGAAAAAGGCATCCGACGATAGCCAACTTTTCCAGGGTATAAGCAATCAGGAACTGGAAAGTTTTTTGAATGAAAATAGCAGCGATGAAAACGAAACTTTCTTTAATTAAGCTAAAGCCCCTGTGCTCTGCCTTAACCATTTGTTTATTATGGCTTTGCAGCGGATTGCCGGTGCAGGCCCAAGCGCAGAAATCGCCGAAAGTAAACGACATTTTTTTTGAATTCGTTTCGAAAGAACTGAGTCTCACGCCTGCCCAGGCCGCCGATATCAGGCCATTGATTAAACAATACCTCATGGAAAGGGGTAAAACATCGCGCAACTTCCGGGATCCACTGGAACGCGAGCAGCAAATTCTGTCACTGAAAATGAAGTACCGGGCGCGGATGGCAAAAGTGGTTGGCAAACAAAAAGCTACCCGGTTTTTTACCAGCGAACAAAGCTTCCGGCGCAAAGTAAAAGATGTACTCCGGGCGCGGGAGGAACAGGCAAAAAAGCCCTCCTCCCCGTGAAACTTTTGTTCAGAATATTTTTTTTGTAAGTAATTATTTCTTATTTTTGTAGCTGGTGTTTTTCATAGGTTAGCAACGGCCAGCTCTTTTTAGGGCAGGCCTTTTTTCTTTTTACTCATCTATGTAATTGGCTGTCCGGAACACAGGTGTTTTTATATCGTGATAAAACAGAAATTGCCAGCTTTTTCCTTCTTCCAGCCATTTTTCGCGTAATTGCATTGCTTTTTTTCCATCGAAATCGTATTTAGCAGCATAGCGGGTGGTCATTTGTGAGCGCTGGGGGGCATCATCAGCCCCGAAGAAAATAATTTCATCCTCTTTCTGAATCCAGATAACCCGGTGGAATTTGGAGTGGGCTCCTGTTATTTCGTAAGTTATTCCCGGCGCAATAACCCCCCTGTCTGCTTCTTCCAGTACAATATTGTCCGAATCTATCAGTTGGTCGACTACCTCCTTATCGTAGGAAGAGCTGTTTTTCATTGCCTCTTCTATTTCCTGTTTCTGGATATGATAAACTGCGTTTTCAAAAGTTAGTTGCCGGGTATAGGGATTGATCATTCCCCCGGCATGATCCTTATGCAGGTGGCTCATGATTACCTTAGTTACTTCACCGGCGTTAATGCCATTTCTTCGCAGATTCTTATATATCTGTAACTGTCCTTCTTCATCCGCCAACCCCAGGCCTGTATCCAGCAAAATGATATCCTCATCGGTAACGACAAGAAAGGGTTGAATTTCCACCAACAAACTACCCCGGTTGCGCTCGGAGAGTGCATCGTTTTCGAGGTTAAAAGGAATGAATTTCTTAGAAGCGTCTACCGTAAAAGCGCCTTCTGAAAGGGGTATAATTTTCATTTTATATTTTTATTTACCACTACAGGTATTCCCAAAATATTATATGATTTCGTGTTTGCAATCACAATAAATTATGCTATTTTATTGTATAAGAGGTAACCTATTCAACAGCATTCTTCTACATATTCCGCCTGTACTGCCCGCCCACTTCGTAAAGAGCCTGTGTTATTTGTCCCAGCGAACAGTATTTAACGCATTCCATCAACCCCTCAAAAAGATTGTCATTCCGGAAAGCCAACTTTTTTAATTCTTCCAACGCCGTTGCGCTCTTATCATTATTACGTTCTTTAAACCTTTGAAGGTTTTCTATCTGTTGTTTCCTTTCCGCCTCGGTGCTTCTTATCACTTCCCCTGGCAAAACAGTGGGGCTTCCCTGTTTACTTAAAAAACTGTTTACTCCAATTACCGGCAGTTCGCCCGTGTTTTTCTGCATTTCATAAAACATGCTTTCCTCCTGTATCTTATTCCGTTGGTACATGCGCTCCATGGCCCCCAGAACTCCTCCTCGTTCATTAATCCGATCGAACTCTGCCAATACAGCGGCTTCTACCAGGTCCGTTAACTCTTCCACCGCAAAACTGCCCTGTAAAAAATTCTCGGAGCGGGTACTCCCCAACTCCCGGTTGATGATTAACTGGATGGCTACGGCTCTCCTTACGCTTTCTTCCGTGGGCGTGGTAATGGCCTCGTCGTATGCGTTGGTATGAAGGGAGTTGCAATTGTCATAAATAGCGTATAATGCCTGCAGGGTTGTGCGGATATCGTTAAAATCGATCTCCTGTGCATGAAGGCTGCGGCCTGATGTCTGGATATGATACTTGAGTTTTTGCGAGCGTTCATTCGCTCCGTATTTTTCCCGCATCGCCTTAGCCCAGATGCGCCGTGCCACCCGTCCGATGACGCTGTACTCGGGATCCATACCATTGCTGAAAAAGAAAGAGAGATTGGGAGCGAAATCATCTATATGCATTCCGCGACTCAAATAATATTCCACATACGTAAAACCGTTGGCCAATGTAAAAGCAAGCTGGGAGATAGGGTTGGCGCCTGCTTCCGCTATATGATAGCCGCTAATGCTCACACTATAAAAATTTCGCACGTTGTTCTGTATGAAATATTCCTGTACATCGCCCATGAGTTTGAGCGCAAACTCGGTGGAGAAAATACAGGTATTCTGCGCCTGGTCTTCTTTCAAAATATCGGCCTGCACTGTTCCCCGAACCTGCGACAAGGTATAAGCTTTTATTTCTTCATACCTGTCGGCAGGCAGTACCTCATCGCCGCTTAGTCCTAATAACTGCAAGCCCAACGCCATCCTGCCCGTCGAAGAAGGATGTTGGGTATCTTTAAATACCGGGTGCCCGCCTGGTTCGTTTACATCAAAGTATTCCGGGCGTTTTTTGTTGCTAAATTTCTCTTTCAACAGTCCGTCGACCATAGCCCATTGACCATTGGCTTCTATCCATTTTTCGCATTGCTGATCGATGGCGGCATTTAAGAAAAAAGCGAGGATCACTGGTGCGGGTCCGTTGATGGTCATAGAAACAGAGGTAGCTGCATCGCAAAGATCGAAGCCGCTGTAAAGTTTTTTAGCATCATCCACGGTGGCAACACTCACTCCGCTATTCCCTACTTTGCCATAGATATCGGCGCGATAGGCAGGGTCCTCTCCGTACAGTGTAACGCTGTCGAATGCAGTACTCAGACGTTTGGCCGGCTGATCTGCACTCAGATAATGAAAACGCTTATTGGTTCTTTCGGGACCTCCTTCGCCGGCGAACATGCGGGTGGGATCTTCGCCCTGTCGTTTTAACTCAAATACACCGGCGGTAAACGGGAAGCGGCCGGGCAGATTTTCCTGTAGCTGCCATTTAAGAATATCGCCCCAATCGCTATACTGCGGCAGGGACAGTTTTCTTACAGACGTACCACTTAGTGAAGCAGTGGTGAGGGGCTGGCGGATGGTTTTACCCCGTACCGTATACTCCAGGTGGTCTTTCCTATAAGTCTCTTTCGTTTGCGGCCAGTTGTCTATCAGGGCCCTGTTGGCCGGACTCAGCTCAGCGCGTAAGGTTTCTATCTTTTCATTTATCTCACCTTTTGGGTCTTCCAGGAGCTCTTTTGCGCCCTGTAGCCGGTAAAGTTGCGAGGCAATTGTAGTTTGTCCGGCTACCCATTTGTCATACGCACGAATGGTTTCGGCAATGTCGGACAAATAGCGAACTTGTTTGGCGGGTAGGATTTGCGAAGTTGTGTTCCTGTTCTCTGTCGAAGGCCCTTGGTTGATCCGATCCTGAAACCGGACACCTGTTTTAGCCTCCACGGTGTTCATTAACTTTTCGAACAAGTTGTTGATACCTGCGTCATTGAACTGTGCGGCAATAGTACCGACTACTGGAATATCGGCATCGGCTGCCGTCCACAACAGGTGATTGCGCCGGTACTGTTTTTTTACATCATGCAGGGCATCCAATGCACCGGGTTTATCGAATTTATTGATACAAACCAGATCGGCATAATCCAGCATATTAATTTTTTCCAGTTGCGAAGCAGCGCCATATTCGGGCGTCATTACATACATACTTACATCGCAGTAATCTACGATCGAGGCATCGCTCTGTCCTACGCCTGCACTTTCCAGGATGATCATATCAAATCCCGCTGCTTTGCAAATATTGATCGCCTCTGCCGCAGTTTTGTTTAATGCCATATTATTGTTGCGGGTGGCCATAGAGCGCATATAAGCCCGCGGATGCGAGATCGCATTCATTCGAATACGATCGCCCAGCAAGGCACCCCCGGTTTTCTTTCTGGAGGGGTCTACTGAAATGACTGCAATCGTTTTATCGGTGTAGCGGTCGAGAAATCTCCGGACTATTTCGTCGGTGACGGAAGATTTACCCGCGCCGCCGGTTCCGGTGATCCCGAGAACAAGGCCCGGCCAATCGTCGGGTACAGCAGAATCTTCCGGACCTTTCTCTCTATCAGTCAATCCTTCTGCCAGCGAAATACTTCTGGCGATTTTTCGGATATCCTTTACTTCGTTCAGGGGTGGTCCGTCTGTCCATTTATCCGGAGCAGTCTCGTATTCATTTTCGATCGAAGCATCCTTCGTCGGTGAGCATCTTTTCAGCAGATCGTCAATCATTCCCTCGAGCCCCAACCGGCGGCCATCATCGGGCGAGTAAATTTTTTCAATCCCATAACGGTGCAGATCTTCCATCTCGGCCGGCAAAATAGTTCCGCCGCCGCCACCTACAATTTTTATATGCCCGCAGCCGGATTCCCGCAGCATATCGTAAGCGTACTTAAAAAATTCCACATGTCCGCCCTGGTAGCTGGTAATGGCTATGGCATGGGCATCTTCCTCAATCGCACATTCTACAATTTCGTGCACACTGCGGTTATGTCCCAGGTGAATAACTTCTGCCCCTTTGGCCTGCAGGATGCGCCGCATAATATTAATCGCGGCATCGTGGCCATCAAAAAGCGAAGCTGCGGTAACGATCCGGACGGTTGGAGTTGATTTTTTTTCAGGCATGGCAGACGGATATTGGCAAAAATAAAAGTTATTACTCATTAATTCCATTTGGCAACCTGCAGCCACAACCCTGGCAGGTTTTGCTGATCCTGATGCAATTGGCTTTGCAAAAGCTTTCCACTTTGCATACCATGAACGGGTGCCCCAAAACCATCTAATCTATAAAGTCTCCTTTAACCATTTGAAAAACTCGTTTTGCCACACCATGGCATTTTGCGGCTTTAATATCCAATGGTTCTCATCGGGGAAATAAACAAAGCGGCTTCTGATGCCTTTTTGCTGCAATACCTGGAAGGCTCCCTGGCCCTGCCCTATGGGCACCCGGTAATCGAGGCCACCATGCATGATGAGCATGGGTGTATTCCATTTACCTGCTTTGTTAATGGGATTAAATTCGTTATAGGTTTTTTGGGCCGCCGGATTGTTTTTATCCCAGTAGGGGCCGCCGATATCCCAGTTCACAAAAAACATTTCTTCGGTGGTGCCGTACATACTTTCCAGGTTAAAAATCCCTGCGTGGGCAATAAAGGTCTTAAACCGGTTTTCATGAATGCCAGCCAGGTAAAATGCCGAATAGCCGCCATAACTGGCGCCTACCGCACCCAGCCTTGTTTTATCAACATAGGGTTCTTTCGCCAGCTCGTCGATTGCCGATAAATAATCGCGCATGGCTTGTCCGCCCCAGTCCTTGCTGATCTCTTCATTCCATTTCACCCCGTGGCCCGGCATTCCCCTGCGGTTGGGCGCTACCACAATATACCCCTGGGCGGCCATGAGCTGGAAATTCCATCTGAAAGAATAAAACTGGCTAAGCGCACCCTGCGGGCCACCCTGCAGATAAAGCAAAGTGGGGTACTTTTTGTTGGGGTTGAAATGAGGAGGATATACTACCCATACCAGCATTTTTTTACCATCCGTAGTGGGCACCCAGCGTTTCTCCGATTTACTTAAAGCAATACTGTTGTAGTAGGCCGTGTTCACGTTGGTGATTTGCTGCCAGCTCTTTTTCCCGGGGTCGTAAGAAAATATTTCGGTGGCGTGATTATGATCGGTGCGGGTCAGTAAAATCCTATTTCCCGCAAAACCCACGATTCCTGTAACATCAAAATCGCCGTCAGTTATTTGCCGCACGTTAATGGCTATCCGGGTTAAGCCGGGATAATTTACTTCAAAGAGCTGTACAGTTCCCGCAACAGGCGCGGTAAAATATATTTTCTTTCCGTCGGAGCTCCATTTAAAATCATTCACTGTGCCATCCCAATGGCCGGTAAGGTTAAGATGCAAGCCTTTCACGTTCACGAGGATATCGTTCTTGTCCGATTCATAGCCATCCCGCTTCATTTGCAGCCAGGCCAATACGCCCTGCGATGAAAATTGGGGATGTGTATCATACCCTTTATTGTCTGCGGTAAGGTTACGGGTAGTTTTTGTAGCCAGGTCATACTCAAATATATCTGTATTGGTACTGTTGGCATAGGCGGTGCCCTCCAGTTTTTTGCTCACGTACAATATTTTGGTTCCGTCCGGGTTCCAGGTATAATCCTCCTCCCCGCCCGAAGGCATGGCCGGAGAATAATAGGGTTGTCCCTGCATGATATCAATCCCGGTTTCATCATCTTTATTTTCTTTATAAAAAACATGATTAAAACTACCTTCATTGTATTTATCCCAATGACGGTAGTCGAGCCCATCATAAATATGAGCAGTGGATTGATCCATGGAAGGGTAAAAATCTTTCCCCAACACCTTTTTTATTTTTACCTGTTCTTGGTAGAGAAACCTTTTGCTTCCGGGCGCTTCCTTGTCATTCTCTAATAAGTCAGCATAATCTGCTGCTTCTACAGGCTCGCCGCCATCAACAGAAATGGTGTATACCTTGCTGTTAATTTTGTTTTCGGACACCGAGGGCGTACTCACTTTGTACACCAATAACTTTCCGTCCTTACTGATTCCCAGGGCAGACACCCGGCCCAGTTGCCAGAGGGCATCGGCCGTGAGTACATTTTGTGAAAAGCTCATATTATACGATAAAAATAAAGCGACAATCAAAAATAACTTTCTCATACCTTCAAAATTT
Source organism: Paraniabella yanshanensis (assembly GCA_040393015.1). Taxonomy (GTDB): domain Bacteria; phylum Bacteroidota; class Bacteroidia; order Chitinophagales; family Chitinophagaceae; genus Niabella; species Niabella yanshanensis_A. The sequence continues at coordinate 46,691 of JBEBUZ010000007.1, read as the reverse complement.
GCTGACTTGCCTTCAATAACAATATGCTGCAAGTTTAAGCAGAAAGTTCCTATTTTATGAAATTATTGGATAAGCGGGCAAACTACCCGCTATGGGCAGGGAAGTATACTTATTACGGCAAGAATAGAAATCAGACGGGTAGCTTTCAACAGTGAAAAATATTTCCGTAGGTTTGACACATGAACGAATTACCATCCATATCTTTTCAAAAAGGGGCGTCGATAAAGAAATTCCAGGAAAAAAAATTAGCCGACTTACTATACTATCTTCAAACGCATTCGGTTTATTACCAGTCGCTCTTCAGCGCTCATGATATTGATCCGGCCGACATTAGCAGCCTCGAAGATCTTGTCAAAATTCCACCAACAGAAAAGGAGCACCTGCAAACACAGAATAAAGAGTTTTTATGCGTACCTAAGAACAAGATTATTGAATATACCGCTACTTCGGGCACCACGGGCAACCCGGTAACGATTGCCCTTTCTGAAAACGATTTACAGCGGCTTGCCTATAATGAATACATTTCGTTTGCCTGTGCCAACAGTACTTCGGAAGATATTTTTCAGCTCATGCTCACGCTCGACCGGCAATTCATGGCCGGCATGGCTTATTACAGCGGCATCCGTAAAATGGGGGCAGGCGTAGTGCGGGTAGGGCCTGGTGTACCGTCGCTTCAATGGGAAACCATCGAAAGGCTGAAGCCTACGGCCATTGTAGCCGTTCCCTCTTTTATTATAAAACTGATTCACTATGCCGAAGAAAATGGCATTGATGTAAATCAAAGCTCAGTAAAAAAAGCCATCTGCATCGGGGAAAACATCCGGGATGAACATCTCGTCCCCAATATACTGGCCAAAAAAATTACCGGCAAATGGAATATACAATTATTCTCCACCTACGCGTCTACCGAAATGCAGACCGCCTTTACCGAATGCGAGGCGGGCAGGGGCGGACATCTTAATCCGGAATTATTGATTGTAGAACTGCTGGATGAGGAAGGCCGGCCCGTAGCCGACGGAGAACCCGGAGAGGTAACCGTTACCACCCTGGGAGTGGAAGGTATGCCGTTATTAAGGTATAAGACCGGCGATATTTGCAAAGCCTATACCGGACCCTGTAGCTGCGGGCGCCACACCTTGCGTCTTTCGCCGGTAATAGGGCGTAAAAAACAAATGATTAAATACAAAGGAACCACATTATTTGCACCGGCGCTGTTCGAAATTCTTCACCGGATGGACGATATACGGGAATATGTGGTAGAAGTTTACAGCAACGAAATCGGCACCGACGAGGTTCGTCTTTATATTGTACCTGCGAACCAACTAGAAGAAACACAAAATAAAATAAAAGCTTATTTGCAGGCCAGGTTGCGGGTAACTCCCCATATAAAGTATATCGATAGCGATAGCATGCAAAAAATGCAGTTTCCGGAAGGAGTAAGAAAACCAGTGAAATTTATTGACAGAAGATAGGGCTACACCTGAACAAAAAAATACTTTAACTATCCTTCACTGCAATGCACCCCGACGGTGCAGTTTGTAGTCTGCAAAAAAAAATCGGTTAAAGAAAGTTTTCCCGATCTCGAAACAGTTTTTCCGCATTTGGTAAACGGTCGCAAAAGCTCGCTTATAGCTTTGCGCCGACATGAATAAATTCCTTGGAACCTTTTTGGCTATGCTGGCCAGCGGAATGCTTACCGAAACACTGGCTCAGGCCGATACCACGTATAAACCGCTGGATTCGGTGATAGTAACAACGGGTCAATACAATCCGAAATATCTCTCCAACTCTGTTTATAAAGTGAGGGTACTCGGCGCCGATCAGATCAGAATGAGAGGCGCCACCGACTTATTGGGTGTGCTTAATACGGAATTAGGAATGAGATTCAGCACGGACTATGTCCTGGGAGAAACCGATATCCAGCTAATGGGCATGGGTGGAGCCAACGTAAAAATACTGATCGACGGAGTGCCCCTCGTGGATCGGGGTGAAACGCGCCAGTCGCTCAGTCAGATTAATATTAACGAGATCGAAAAGATAGAAATCGTGGAGGGGCCCATGAGCGTCATGTATGGCACCGATGCTTTAGCCGGCGTTATCAATATTCTTACAAAGAAAAACGCCTCCGCACCGCGGAATAAATTATCGGCAACAGCAGGGTTTTTAGAAGAAACAGTTCCTGGAGAGTATTCGCCTTTTTCAGGCGATGGCGTACACAATCAAAACCTGCGCATAGGTTATAATCACCATAGCGGCTTAGGTTTAAGCGGAAGTTATGCGCGCAACCGATTTGGAGGATGGACAGGAGACGTATCCGACAACAGCAGGGCGAAGGAGATCAAACCTAAAGATCAGGATTTAGCGGGAGCCGAGATTGATTATCGTAAAAATGGTCTGAATGTTTCCTACCGTTTGAATTATTTGCTTGAAAACATCAAAAGCGACGGGATACCCGCAGCGGGCGACCCCATCATAACAAGGCAGTCCTATATAACAAACCGGTACACCCACGTGGCGCAAATTAATTGGGCCGTTTCTCCCAAATGGCAGTTAGACGCGTCCGCATCCTACCAGGATTATAGCCGAAAAACAAAAAATACAACCTATAATACCTCCACAGAGGAAGAATACCTGAACCCCAATGCCACACAGGATACCTCGACCTTTAAAACTTCGTTCCTAAGGGCTACTGCCGTTTACAGGTGGTCCGGCAAAGTGCATATACAACCTGGTATTGAAATCAAATCCGACAAAAGTGAGGGGCAGCGGATACATGAAAACCAAGGAATCAGCGACTATTCCTTTTTTATTTCAGGGGAAATAATGCCGTTGCGCGGATTAAATTTAAGACCCGGCGCTCGTTTTGCAAAAAACTCGGTTTATGATGCACCTCCGGTTATTCCTTCATTAAATTTGAAGTATGATTTTAATGAGCATTGGAGTTTGCGAGGCAGTTACGGGAGAGGATTTAGAGCGCCTGCTTTAAGAGAATTATACTTTACTTTTCACGATGCCAGTCATGATATAGAAGGCAATCCCGACCTCAAAGCCGAGTATTCCAACAGCTATGCGGTTTCCCTGACCCGAAACAAGTTCAGGATCGGCAACTTATACGCCACTGCAGACGCAAACATTTTTTACAACCATTTTAAAAACAGAATTGGCTATGCAATGGATGCGAACAACCCTTCCTGGAGCACGTTGATCAACATCGACCGTTACAAAACAACCGGCGGAACAGCCACTGCTAAAATAGTATACAAGTCTTTAACAGGAGCAGCAGGATTTTCCTATATCGGCCGGTATAATGTTCTTTCCGAATCCTATACAAATACCAAAACATTTGCCTGGTCGCCCGAAATTAACAGTAATATCACCTATAGATTCCCGACACTGGGTGGCTCACTTGCCATTTTTTATAAATACACAGGGATACAACCCGGATTCGAACGACAAAGCGATGAGAATAGCACAACGATCGTTGAAACAAAAATCCAGGACTATCATATTTTGGACCTGACTGCCGGGAAGTCCATCGGAAAATACATTACGCTGAATGCAGGCGTAAAAAACCTGTTAAATATTACCCGTTTAACCAACGGAAACTCAACATCGGGCGCACACAGTTCTGGCGGCCCCGTACTAAAAAGCTACGGCCGTTCCTTTTTTGGGGGAGCGATATTTAGCCTGAATTAATTTTTTAAACAGATAAAAGTATAATAGCATGACAAATTCATTGAAACCTCTATTCCTTCTCGTCCTTGCGGCGGCTGTATTCACCGGTTGTTCTAAAGACGACCCGCCGTTGCCGCCGGTTGAAATTAATTTTTCGGCTACCGAATTAGGACTGGACGCCTCCAGCAACGATCTAACGGTAAGCCTGGATGCCAGCAGAGCCCAAAACATTGCAGTACCGGTTACTATCAACGTAACTGCTATCGGACTTACTGCCGGAACAGACTTTATCACCGATCCTTCTGTCACCAACGGGCAATTGTCGGTAACCATTCCCGCCAATAGTGCTACTGCTACATTTAAAATTACGAAAGCGGACGGACTGCTGCTTTCAGGATCGGAAAAAATAAATTTTGAAATTGCTTCTGCAACAGACGCGAATATAGGCACAAAGAAAAATCTGGCGGTAAGCCTGAGCGCGATTACATCAGAAGGTTCAACTGACTTTGTACTGCCCGGCGAAAAAGATTCTTATGCGAGCAGTATATATATTGACTTCAGCAATAACGCCAGCATACTGGCCGATAGAAAGAGCTGGAATATAGGTTTTACAACCGATGCTGATTTTCACGTAGTACTCAATCCATACCATCTTAGTAAAGCATGGAAAATAAACAAAACGGATATCACCACGCCTATCAGCACTACGGATACAACCGGATCGAATCTGAACTTTGGAGCATATTCTACCCCCAACACAGCCATCGACGCCGTAACGGGCAACTTATCCCAAACGGTATTTGGAGATATTGAAGGGACAGAAGCAGAAGCAAAGATTATTATATATGCCGCTGACGGAGCAACATCGGCGGACAATTGGTATCGCGTGAAAGTGAGCCGGAACGGCGAAGGATACAAATTGCAATACGCCAAATACAATGAAACGGCGGTTAAAACAGTTGAGATAAATAAAAACAGCGACTACAACCTTATTTTCTTCTCACTCGAAACCAATCAAACGGTGAGTGTGGAACCGAAAGCCAATAATTGGGATATCCAGTGGTCTTATGCATTGCACCAAACGGCCTTCGGAAGTTCCTATATCGCTTACGCATTCCAGGATATGATTCTGCTCAACTATATCGCCGGAGCCGAAGCCGCGGAAGTACTTTCCACTATCGACAATTGGGATACGGATTTTAATGCGTTCAGTAAAGCAAATATTTCCGGATTAACCTTCCTGAACACCCGCGATGCCATCGGCGATAAATGGCGGGTTACAACAGGTTCCGGAATTAAAAAGGATCGTTTTTACGTGGTAAAAGACCCTACTGGAAACTATTATAAATTGCGTTTCAAGAAAATGGGTGTAGGTGATACCGGTCAGAGAGGGCGCCCGGAAATCGACTATATTTTGCTGAAATAAAAGGACTAAAACAGATTTAAGACAAAAAAATATAAAATGAAAAGAATATTCAATTTCGCCGTTGCCGCTGCATTATCGGCAACAGCAACAGCTCAAAACGGAAAAGAAAATATCGACAAGCTCTGCGGCTGCTTCGAAGTCACTTTTAAATACGCCGAAACTTTTTCGCCTGATAAAGACTATAAATTCCACGACAGGGAAAAGATACAGGGCGCTACAGAACTGGCATTGCCCATTATTAATACCAATAAAAGAGTGGTAATACAGCACCTGCTGGTAGTAGGCAACGGCATGGTGGTAAAGCACTGGCGCGAGGAGTGGACCTATGAAAATCCTGTACAGTGGAATTACAAAGGCAATAAAACATGGGAAAAAGTAACACTCAATAAGGCCGATGTAAAAGGCAAATGGTCACAGTCTGTTTGGGAAGTAACCGATGCACCCCGCTATCAGGGTTCTGCTCCCTGGCAGGTGGTAAACGGGCATACCATATGGGAAAATACGGTAGATGCTCCGCTTCCGCGCAGGGAGTATACCCAAAGATCCGACTACAATATTTTGAACCGCACCAATCGGTTAGTGATCAAAAATGATGGTTACGATCATGTTCAGGACAATAAAAAACTGCTGCGAGCTGATGGCGCCGACCAAGTGATCACGGAAGAAAAAGGCCTGAACCTGTACGAAAAAATGGATATGTCTGATTGCGATGAGGCTGCAAAATACTGGGAAGAACATAAGGGATTCTGGCTCGCAGTACAACAGGAATGGGATAAGATCCTAAACGCGAGATCAACTGTCAAATTAGTGAGCGACAACGAGTTGATAGGCTCCCTTTTTAAGCTGGCAGACGAATGGAAGTCTAAAACCCTTACCGCGGCTAATGTAAATGCCACAGTAGCCGGCGTTTTAGCCAGGCATGTTCAATAATATCTTTTACAAACAAACTTCGCCACGGATGTAGCCTTATCCGTGGCGAATTATTTTCGCCTTAAAATGCCATTCAGCCCCAGGCCGCCTATACATCGGTTTCTCCCGTTTCTTTTTTGTAGGCCTTGATGAAAATAGCGCCCAGGTTTTTGTAGGGCGGAATATAATCTTCAAAACCGGCCACATTCGCCCGGGCTTTAAATTCTTTCCAGAAGGGAATCCAGTCTATGTCTTTCCCCGTTCTTAATTTTTCTGTGAGTAAAAGAAAAAAGGGTTTGTTAATAGCGGTGCGACCGATCTGCTTGGAAGCTATAATATGCGCATCGTCTGATTTCCGTAAAATAGAATCAATAAGATTAAAGCCGCCGCAGGAGCCCATAAATACGATCCGCGAACTGGGTGCCATGTGACCAATGGTAGCTTCGGCATAATAACTATGTCCGCGGTGAATAGTAATGGTTGGTTGCAGGTCATTCTCTTCAAGATAGGCATTCAAAGCTCTTTGCGCTTTATCATCCAGTCCCTTGTTTTCATCCAGAGGGCGGTTGGCATATATCGACACTGGCCGGCCTTTAGCAGACTTTATAACCACCCACTGTTTATTGCTCCCGTCTACTTTCCAGTTGCCGCCCCCAAACATATTTATAAAGCCATTAAAAATATTTCGCCCATCGCGATCGCCGTAGAAAAACACCTGAGAGATTACTTCCCCTTTTTCGTTGGTAAGGGAGCTAAACGGTACATTGTATACCGGTGGAATATCCAGCTTTGAGGTTAGATCTACCTGGTTGGTGGTATCTGCTGATAGAAACAGATTGTAAAGAATATCATATATGGCTATGCCTTTTTTGTTACCAGCTGCTTTTACCCTGTCCAGATTTTCTTTCACATTTATCAGCATATCTTTTCCCAACTCGGGCAATGTTTCTACCACGCTTGCATAGGAGTCGGCCACGTCCACCCCGTCCTCAATACCATTGGTTTTTTCCAGGCCGGTTACGAAAGCTTTCATAAGACTGGTGGCATCGGCATTGTCGGAAAAGCTGCCCAGAAAGTTCCTGAGGGTGTTATAGGATGCCGCCTGACTTAAAAATTTCCGATAATGATCAAAGTTTACTTTCTTCAGCAACTCATTGCCTTTTTGCCCGGCTTTACGCATCATTAAGGGATATACTCCCGATGTGTAACTGCTGGTATAAATAAGTCCGTTTGTTAATACCGCCACATAATAGAGCTCCTCGGCATTTAAGGGCTGCAGGCAGCGAAATCGTACCGCATCCGACATTTCGTGGAGGCCGTTTATTTTAGCCACAAAATCATCCTTGGCTTTCTGTTCCAGTTTTTTGAGCAGGGCATCCTGTCCTGTCGCGGTATCTCCATTGATGGCACGTTCCGTGTAATCGATGCGGGTTTGCACCAGCAGGCGGAAGTATTTCACCGGGTCGTTCTTTACCTTGTCAATATCCTCCATTGTTATCTTGCCCTTTACAATATTATCGAGAAAAGGAAAGTAAAACTGGCCGCTTTTATTAGGGTGGCGGGCCATGGATACTACCGTGGTTATTAGCGGGTCGTCTTCAATATTCTGTATAAGATAGCTGAATTTATTATTAGCCTGGGCATAATCGTAAATAAGGTGAGGATATTTATGCCCTACTGCCCGGATAAGGCTGTCAGCAACAGGCGATTCGGGATAGGTTTTAAGTACCGCAAAAGTTTTTTCCGGGTATCTCGCCGCCAGTTTGGCGAGCATGAGGTCCTTTAACTCATCATACCCTGCGTTTTCTTTAAACACTTCGGGTAAAAGTATGATATGAGCCACATCGTAAGGGAGAGGTTCGACAACAGACGCTATCGATTTTTTTTGCGCATGAGCTTCCATCAATTGTTTATAGGCAGTCATGATCTGCGGGAGGTAAGACAAGGACGATTGAGAGCTCCGCCCAAACTTTTTCAGGTATCTTAATATCTCCGAAAGGCCGCTGAGATAATTCGCCTTTAACCGTTGGTCCATAATATCGCTGGTCTCAATCTCGTACCGCAGCCGGTCCACTTTTTTGGTGGCCGCCTCCGTAACAGCACTATTGGCTTGTTCATCAGCAGCTATTTGCAGATACCTGTCTGCCTTGCCATCGATCGCCAGTAAAGCGAGTTGATCTTTTTCTACTTTTTCGTGGAGGGTTTGCCGGTTGATCGCCGCGGTATACGCAGGAATCGTGTCGACCACCACAGCCACCGGCGCAGGTACTTCCGCACGCTTTTTTTTCCTTTTAAATAATTGCGCATCCGCATCAACGGTAAAAAACAGCAGTATTGCCATTGGTGCTATCAAGCAGAAACGTATATTAAATAATCGCATAGTTATTACTCCCGGATGGTGAAATTACTGAACCTGGTAAACAAAGCAATAATTGAGCCGGTTTATACCCACTGGTGAATGGTTTTCCCTTCTTTTTTCGGCTGGTAATATTAATTTTATATTAAGTATCGGCCGGATTGCGTGGGTTTTTTCAGTTTAAAACAAATTACCGTTAGGTTTGCCTTAAATTTTTATGAATGGAAAAAGGCTATAAGATTTTAATTGCAGATGATGAGCCGGACATTTTAGAAATTTTGTCCTATAATCTGGAAAAAGAAGGATACCAGGTAACTACGGCCAAAGATGGAGACGAGGCAATAGAAAAAGCTTACCACACAAAACCCAACCTGATCATATTAGACATGATGATGCCTAAAAAAACAGGCGTGCAGGTATGCCAGGTGCTGCGGGGACAAACAGCCTTTAAGGATACCCTGATTATGTTTTTAACCGCTCTTAACGATGAAATTACACAGGTACGCGGGTTAGAAACAGGGGCGGATGATTATATAAGCAAACCGGTAAGTCCGAAAGTTTTATTGAGCAGGGTGGCGGCACTCTTACGTCGGGTACAGAAGGAGGACAGCAAGGCCATTACGGTGGGAAATGTTAGTATTGATCCCGAAAAATTCCTGGTTACCGTAGACAACCGGGAAATTGTATTGGCCAAAAAAGAATTTGAACTGCTGTATTTACTCGCCCTGAAGCCGGGCCGCGTATTTCTACGCAATGAGATACTGAACGCTATCTGGGGCAACGAAGTAATCGTGGGCGACCGGACCATCGATGTGCATATCCGGAAAATACGGCAGAAATTAGATATGGACTGTATCACCACTGTAAAAGGGGTGGGTTATAAGTTTGAAGTGTAGGCAATAGCCAAATTCGTATCTTCCCTCCAATGAACCCCAAGAATCTTTCTCCGCGCCAACTTTCCTTTTATACCGCATTGGCATTGGCCATTCCGGTAAGCCTTATCTTATATATTGCGGACAGGAGGTGGCTTTTCAGTCTGGTTGCCTTCTTTATTTTATTGGCTGGCGCCTATTTGCTCATTCATTTTGTACTGGATAAGTTCATTTACCGAAAAATAAAACTTATTTATAAACTCATCTACCAAACCAAAGCGACTAAGAGAGAGGAAACCTATTATAAATATATTCTACCTAAAAAAGGCATAGGCGAAGTGACGGAGGATGTGGAGGCCTGGGCGCAGGATAATAAGAAACAAATGGAACAACTTCGCGCCAACGAACAGTTCCGCAGAGAATTTCTGCAAAATCTCTCCCACGAGTTCAAAACACCCATATTCACTATTCAAAGCTATGTAGATACACTTTTACAGGAAGAACCCGACGATCCGGCGCTGCGCAGGAAGTTCCTGGAGAAAACCTCAAAAAATATAGAGCGGCTGACCAATTTATTGAGTGATCTGGACGAGATTTCACGTCTGGAGCGGGGCGAAATAGTGCTGGTAAAAACGAATTTTGTGATTCAGGATTTGCTGAAAGATGCGTTTGAAAGTATTTCAATTAAAGCCGATGCAAAAAAAATGCGATTCAGCATAAAGAAGGGCTGTGAATCATCGATTATTGTACATGCCGATAAGGAAAAAGTCAGACAGGTAGCCCTCAACCTTTTTGAGAACGCGATTAAGTACGGCCGGGAAAACGGCGCCATTAAGGCGGGTATTTATCGTACCGATGACAAACGAATATTGATCGAAATAAGCGATGATGGCGTGGGGATTGAAGCCAAAAACCTGCCTCGCCTGTTTGAGCGTTTTTATCGCACCGAGACGGGTCGCAGCATGGACTCCACCGGCAGTGGGCTTGGCTTAGCCATTTGCAAACACATTATCGAAGCCCATCATCAAACCATTCATATCAGAAGCACCCAGGAAGTGGGCACCACGGTGGGTTTTACGTTGAGAGCAAAAAAAGATTAGCCCGGAAGCAAGGTTTCCACGACCCGTTAAATAGCATTTCGCCCCACGGCTAATAAAGCACCCTAAACTGAATTGTATTTTCGATATTTTTCAGTTCTTTCAATAACTGTTTATCATACTCTTTGTTGATATCGATGATTACATAGCCAATGGCAGAATTGGTCATGAGATATTGGGCGCTGATATTGATAGCATGGCGGGCCAGCAGGGTATTGATACGCGCCATCACGCCCGGAACATTCTTATGAATATGAATAAGCCGGTGTGTTTTTCTTACCGGCGGCAATTGCAGGGTAGGGAAATTAACGCTGTGACTGATGGAACCTTTATTAATAAATCCGATCACTCTTTGCGCTATAACAGGTCGCCCCGTGGCCGCAGCCCTGGGGTCGTCAAAAACAACGATGCCTTTTTCGGTGCAAAGCTCTACCGGTAATTGATCTTTTGCATGGCCGAGGCAGCCTATTGCTTTGAGTCGGGGTGCTTTTTTTATTTTCCGCGCATCTATCACCTGCTCCTTTCCAACCAACAGGATCCCGGCTTTCTGCACAATTTTTTCGTCGGCATCGGCTTCATTAATAAGGGTATATCCTTCCTGCTCCAGCAGTGCCACGCTTTCCTCCGGTATACCTGTGCCCACCAAACAATAGATCCTGTTTTTAGGATAAGAAATAGAACCGGGTAATTTGTTTACATATAAAAATTCATCAAAACTGGGTGTAATATGGTCTGCGCGCGAGGTAACGCTCTTCCGGGAAATATTTTCGGTGTAGGCAAAGAATTTCTTAATATGCCCGCTTTCTTTCAACTGGAAATCGGAATAACCATCTCCGATACCATACAGGTTACCCTTCAAATTCAATTGTTTCATCAATTTCACTTTCCCCCCTTCCTGGCTCAACAGGTTGGTATCATCGTAACCAATAATATTACCTTCACTATCAAAATGAAAGGTATTGGCATATACATTTTCTTTTTTAATGCCGAACTTTTTCACCACCGGTATGATAAACTCTTTAAAACCGCCGGATACGATTAATACATCCTCTGCATTCTTTTTGAAGAAGGATGCATTCCGGGAGAAAGATTTAGATATTTTTTTCTTTAGATGCGTGACCAGCTTTTTAAGATGTTCCTTATTGGCGCCCAGCAATTTCACCCGTTCGGAAAGGCTTTCGGAGAAAGACAGTTTACCCTCCATGGCCATATTGGTATATTCCTCTATTTTTTTAAATATCTCTTCCTTACCCGGATTGTCTTTCAGAGATATTCTTACCAGTTCGTCCAATGCCTCTACCTGTGTAAAAGTGCTATCAAAATCTATTATATAATAATTTTTCTGCTTCATAACAATATTATACGGCCCTAAGGCCCAAAAACTGAAGCGCAAAAGTAAGGCAGTTTATTAAGAAACCGTCAATCTTCTCCTCCATTCAGCTTTACTACCATATCGTTGGCGATAGCGTAGTAACTCGCGGGAGAACCGGTTTTAAAGCCGGTAAACAAACCTGTAAACAAGCTGAACGCAGGCAGAATGACCTGGCTGGAAGTAACTACAAAACAAGGCAGACGTAAAGCCTGGCGGGCCCGCCCTTTGATTACACAACCAGGATGCAGATGGCCATTTATTTCGAATTGCGCAGGCTGAGCGGAAGGTTCGTGCCTGATCGCAAAAAAGCCGGGAGAAAAAAGTTCGGGAGCCAGGCGGATATCCAGTTTTTCATAATCTATAGGAAGCATTTTGTCGTGATTACCCGGAACCAGAATAAATTCCGTATGAGTTTGCTGCCTGCGCCAATACTTAAAAATATCAATGTCGGCATTGTAGTTGTGGTGGAACATATCGCCGGCAATAATCATTTTTTCGGGCTGAAAAGTATCGATAACCCGGGATAAACGTTGGAGATCATCGTGCATTACAGTGGAGGGTATTGGAATACCTCTTTCCCGGAAATAACCTGTTTTTCCCAAATGCATATCGGCCAGTATGACCGCTCTTTTAGCCGGCCAGTAAACTACCCTGTCGGCCGAAAGAATGAGCGACTCCCTATTACAAAAAATTTCCATTGTTCTCTCCATTTAGTTCCGGATTTTTTTCTGTATTTCTTGCCTGCCGTTGCTTTTCATCGTTTCTGCCTGCATTTTGCGCACTTTTACATCCAGTTCTTCACTGCTAAGATCCTGGCGCAAGCTATCCACTTTTATCGGAAAACTCAGCGGGGTGAAGGCTTTGGCATCCACAATAATTATTTTACCTTGTTGAATTCGTTGCAATGCCGCTGCTAAACGAGGTTCTTCCAACTGTTGGTAAAACACTTCTTCGTAAGCCTGGCGCATGAGCAGGTTTTGCGAATCGTACTGTTCGAATATCCGGAAAATAAGTCCGGAGGAGGATTGCAGGTTTTTATCATTTTTAAATTTACCGGCATAGTTTTTCACCACCAGTCCCGCGATCACGGCTATATCCCTGAATTTTCGTCCCGCCATTTCCGCCGCATTGATACTGCGGGCAATATCTTCCGTGAGATTATCGGCAGATAATACCTGTGCCCAGTTTATTTTATCTAAAGGAATTTCCTGGTCGCTCAGCAACTCAAATCCATAGTCATTCATGGCCATGGAAAAACTAACCGGCTGTATTTTACTAAGCCGGTAAGCCACCAGCGCGCTCATTACTTCGTGCACCAACCGACCCTCAAAGGGATACATAAAGAGATGATGGCCATCGCGTGTTTCAATCCTTTCTATCAAAAATTCATCGGCGCGGGGAATATGCGAGTACTGCTGCTGCCATTGGAAAAGAGGTTGGAGTTTTTTAAGCTCGGGAGCAAGCGGCCCGAATTTTAAAGCCTCGCTAAATCTTTGTCTTAGAAAAGCACTGAGGTTGGCGCTCAGAGGCAGGCGGCCGCCCAACCAGCTGGGAGTGATGGCCCTTTTGGCATTGCTCTTCTTTACCAGCACCGTCATATCTTTTATCATCACAAATTCCAGCACTTTACCGGCCAGTCCGAACTTATCACCGGGATTGAGTTTGGATACGAAATACTCCTCTACCATTCCGATATAACCGCCGGTTAAAAACTTCACTTTTAACATCGGATCGCTCACAATTACCCCGAGATTGAGACGGTGCATCATGGCGATACGCCTGCTTTTTACTTTATGTACCCCTTCCTTAATAATCACTTTCTGAAAATCTTCATAGGCGGTAAGAACATCGCCCCCCTGCGTTATAAAGCGCAGGGCCCATTGCCACTCTTCCGGTTCAAGGTAACGGAAAGCATAGGTTTGTTTTACTTGTTTAAACAACGACTCTTCCCTGAAACCCTCGCCCACCGCCAATGTTACGAGGTACTGCACCAATACATCGAAGGTTTGCACCATAGGTTCGCGGCTTTCAATCACTCCTTTTTTTGCGGCTTCCTTCAGGGCAGCGGCTTCTACCAGCTCCAGCGAATGGGTTGGCAAAAAATAGATCCTGGAAGTTTCAAAAGGCGAATGACCGCTCCGGCCTGCCCTTTGCAGAAACCTTGCCACCCCCTTGGGTGAGCCGATCTGGATCACAGTGTCTACCGGCTTAAAATCCACGCCCAGGTCCAATGAGGAGGTGCATATCACCGCTTTCAACTGTTCTTTGTGCAGCATCTCTTCTATCCAGGTACGCAGTTCTGCATCTACGGAGCCGTGGTGAATAGCCAGTTGACCTGCGAGGTCGGGTGCTGCATTTAATAATACCTGGTACCATAGTTCGCTTTGTCCGCGGGTATTTGTAAAAATAAGCGTGGTTCTGCTTTGGTTGATAATGGGAATTAATTGCTGCACCATTTTCGTGCCCAGGTGCCCGGCCCAGGGCAGTACTTCAATCTCTTCGGGCAGAATCGTAAGGATTTCTGTCTTCTTTTTGTTCCGGGAACGTACAAGAGTTCGGGGCGTATCCTGGTAAGGGATCAGCACGTCTAACGCTTCTTCGATATTTCCAATCGTAGCACTGATACCCCAGATCCGTAGCTCTTTTGTAAGAGCCCTTAACCTCGACAGGGCCAGTTCGGTTAATACCCCGCGTTTGCTTCCCAGGAGCTCGTGCCATTCATCGATGGCCACGCATTTCAGGTGTTTGAAATAAGCCGAATTATTTTTTTGAGCAAACAGCAGGTGGAGGCTTTCGGGTGTGATAATGAGCACATCCGGCATTTTCCGGGTTTGTCGCTGACGTTCGGCAACGGGCGTATCCCCATTGCGTACACCCACTTCCCAATCCAAACCAATCTGTGCCAGAGACTCTCCCATGGCTCGTCCCAGGTCTTTTGCCAGTGAACGCAGCGGCGTGATCCACAGTAGCTTGAGCCCTTCGCCATATTGAGCGGGATGATTGAGATAATGCATTACCAGGGAAATAAATACCGAAAATGTTTTACCAAAGCCGGTGGGAGCAATGACCAGTCCCGAATATCCCTCGTGAAACTTTTGCCAGCTTTCTTCCTGGAAGGGAAAGGGCTGGTTGCCTAAAGATTGAAACCAGTCTTTAATAATGGAATAGCCGGGCGTGGATTGTATGGAACTCAATTATTGCTGCTTTACCTGAATTTATTACAAATTTACAGGAGTGTTGTTTAGCCGAATATCGCCACCAGATGAAACATAAAGCTGCGGGATGGATGGTCAGGGCTTGCTTAGTTTTTATATCCCTGCAACGATTTTTGCCGCCTTCCTCGCGATGGCGTCCCAATTGAAATGATCAAAAAACGTTCGCGGAATTGTTCCTTTCGCCTGGTTAAAACAGTGAATAATAGCGTTAGCAAACCCTTTATTATCATCATCTTCCACAATAGCCAGATGATCTCCCGTAAGCTCTGCCGGAACACCATAGGCTCCCGCCCGGAAGGAAACCGCCGGAGTATTGGCCGCCAGGGCTTCGACCAGCTTGGTCTTAATACCGCCGCCGTCGGTAATGGGGTTGATGAACAAATCTGCCGCTTTAAAATAAAGCCCGATATCGGGAACAAAGCCTTTGTAAATAATATTTTTGTCCGTATAAGCGTTCAAATCATTGTATTCCGGCGGCAGACCCGGCCCGCAAATCAATATCCTGTAAGGCTTATTACAGAGGTTGAGCAAAACCGGATTTATTTTATCCAATATGCTGTCGAGCCCCGCCCGGTTGGGCGCATAATCGAGCGTACCGTTGAACAAAATCAAAAGAATATCCGAAGGTAATCCTAATTCCTCTGTTACCCTGCTTTTACAATTCCCGCGCTCTGCTGCCGAAGGCGCTTCGTCGGCTTCTATCCCATAGGTTATCACCGCAGACGCCCCGGCTGCGATGCCGTAATGACGGATGGCATATTCGCGGTCTTCCTGCGAAATAAAAAAATTAAAATCAGCAAAGCGGTGAGCAAAGCGCTCGTACCCATACATTATCCTCCACCACCATTTTCTCATGCTGCGAAAACGACCGGCCTCTATGTTGTGAGAATGAAAAATAATTTTCAGCCCTGCAAACCGCTTTAACAGGTAGCCCAACCAGGCGTAATAGGGATGTTCTATTATAATATGTTCTATGCCTTTTTTCCGGCACTCTTTTTTAATGGTAAAATAGAGTAGCGGATTCACGTAACGTCCTTTTTCAACGGTGCTGCCCAACAAGGGCTCGAAACAAATACCATCCACGGTTCCTTTATTCTCGGTTACAGAAAATGCGGTAACTGAGGCGTAACGGGACAGGTATTTCAGAAAAAAGTAAATACCTTTCTCGCCGCCCTTTACCGGGGGCAGGATTTTGTAAGGAGTTATGGAAGCTATCCTGATCAAATTAAGATATGGTATGCTGATGTTTAATCTCTATAAATCAGGAGCGTTGTTTGCTTTTCTCCTATCCACCCACCACTGTGCTGCAAAGCCCCCGATAATAACAAATATGACCAGCCAGGAGCTGAGATAGGAAATGCGATCACCTTTTTTTACTGTTTCGGGCTCAAATACCATTTTTACGGTATGCTGGCCTGCAGGTATTGCTAATCCACGCAATACGTAATCGGTTTTAACGATCTCTGTCTTTTTACCGTCGACATAAGCATTCCATCCCGCAGGGTAGTATACTTCGCTAAAGACAACGAAGCCTCCGGTAGTTGAACTGGTGGTATATTCTATTTCGTCGTTGGTATAATTCACTAATTGTATAACCGAACTGCTATCGGCTGCGAGGTTAGCGTCTTTAGGCAGGTATTGCTGTTGTACAACGGCGGTATCTTTCAGGTTGGTTTGGCCGATCGCCTGCAATTCTGCCACATCATCAGCGACTGTTTTTACTGCTTTTACAAACCAGGCCGCTCCATACGCGTCGGGATTGGGGCTCAGTTTTTTCTGCCCTTGCTCATCGGGAATCAGGACATACTTCACATCGAGGGCATTCAGGATTTGTGGATTGGGAGCTGCACTAAAGTATCGCTCTATGATATCCTGGTATACCCTCAACTTGGCAGGATGATATCCCAGTATGGAGCGATGGAAAAACGAAACCCGGTTATCATCCATTCCCTGCACATCAAACACCCGGTAATGCGGGTCTTTGTCTTTTAATATCTCCTGGTCGACAGCAGTGGGAGTAGTGATTTCCGATTGCAGGTCATCTTTGGATATATAAAGTTCATCGCGAAAATATTGTTTATCCACAGCCCATAGGTCAATGAGGGCTATCGCCGCTAAAATGGCGGTTGCAGCAAGGGGTTTCAGCCAATTTTTAATGTAGGCATAAATGAGGCCCAAAACAAGCACCATAAACAATATGCTGCGCATTACCTGCCCCCCGAACATATTTTGCCGGTCTTCTTTAAGTCCTGCCACAATGGCCCGGTTCAGCGTATCTCCGCTGGGGTCAATTTCAATTTGCATGATCTGACTGTCGAAGCCGGAGGAATAATCCTGCGCCATATAGAGCAGGGCTAAAACTACCGTAATTCCTCCCAGGGTATAAAGTATCTTTTTTAGGTTGGCCTTGAGTGTATCTCTGGCGTCTTTTGCAAAAAATAACGCATACACCGTAATAACTGCCATTAAGGGCAGGGTAAACTGGCATATAACCAGGGCCATGGATGGCGCTCTGAACTTGTTATATAAGGGCAACGCATTCAACAAAAATTCATTAAATCCTATAAAATAACTTCCCCAGGCCATCATAACACTCAAAGCCGATACGATCAATAAGGGCCATTTAATGGTATGCCGGACTACTACAAAACCAATAATCGCGAGGATAAAAATAATCGCACCTATATAAGCTGGTCCGCCCGAGTACTCGCCCGGGTGACTCATCCCGCCCCAATAGATCCACGGGGGCAGTTGGGTAAGAAATTGAGAAGCCTGCATTTCGGGCACGCCGGCCGAAACCAGCTTTTCGATAATTTTCGTATCTTCAGGTAAGGGAGTAGCACTCCCTCCGCCCACGGCTTTGGGCATCAGCATGATCAGCGGTTCGGTTTTGCTCATGCTGTAGCGGAAGGCATAATCCAGATCCAACCCCGTTGTATTCGCCGCTTTTACTTCGGCTCCATCAATTTCCACACTTTTACCTCCCCGCATGGTGTACCGGGCGTATTCGCTGGTAGTCATATACGTAAGAGCATAGCAGCCCAAACCTATCAGGGCAGCCACAGCACTCAGTCCGAACGACAGGAACAGGTGCCGGAACTCTTTATTCCGGATCCACACCACCAGGTAGCCAAGGGAAATTGCTCCCGTAATCAACAGCAAATAGTAAGTTATTTGTGGGTGGTTAGCCATTAATTCAAACAAGGCGCCGAGGGTAGCCACGGCCAGACCTATCCAGTATCTCCGGTTAAAAATCAATAACAACCCGGCCAAAAGAAAGGGCATGTAGGCAATTGCCATCATTTTTGTATCGTGGCCTGCGCTGATTATAAGTGGATTATAAGTGGAATACGCAAATGCCAGTCCGCCCAAAATCCCCACAACGGGATGAAAACGCAGCACGATACATAATATATAAAAGCATACACAGGCGATGAAGAAGAAATTCATGGGCTTGGGAAGACCCAATCCAATCACCTTGTTCAGGTCGGGCATGGGTGCAAGCCGGCCCTCCATCATGATCTGGTAATTGGGCATGCCGCTAAATACATGGGTATTCCATAGCGGAACCTTGCCTGTCTCTTCCTTTACTTCCATAGCATTTTGTGCCGACCCTCTCCAACCGCTGATTCCGGTATCATGCGGGTTCAGCACCTTTCCATCGAGCACGGGTTTACAAAACAGCACTGTTACCACTAAGAACACCAGAATCGCCAGTACATGCGGCAACGCTTTTTTCAGCCAGTTACTACTCATTCTTTTAATTTTATTTTTTGCCAAAAAGACATGAAGGTGCAAAGTAAATAAAAGAATACATTTACAGGAGAAATTTGCCTATGCGTTGGTTAATATTCCTGTCGAGGGTGGCTTTTTTATGCGGAATCTTCATGGCTTTGGCTTTTGCGTTGCTTTTTATCGGGGCAAACAGGGAGGAAAGCCTGTTTTCAGCTATTATCCTGGCCGGCTATGGACTTTCGATGGTGGTGTTGCCACTGGCTGGTTTTAGCTATTTGATAGCGGGAATCTGGGCCCCGAAACAAATAAAGGTTTTACCCCGGTGGTTACTGGTTTCTAATATTTTATTTCTACTTATTTTCCTGTTTTTTACCTTTTATTTCAATGATCCATACTATCGTTAAAAACAAAGCCACCCGCTTGTATATTTTGCTGGGTAGCTTTTTTGTGGCCAATGCCATTATAGCAGAAGTAATCGGCGTTAAAATATTTTCGCTGGAAAAAACATGGGGCATTCAGCCGCTGGAGCTACATATTTTCGGCAATAGCTTTTCTTTTAATCTTACCGCCGGCGTATTGTTGTGGCCGGTGGTGTTTATCATGACAGATATTATTAATGAATATTTCGGTATGAAGGGTGTGCGGTTTCTTTCGTTTATTGCTGCCGCACTTATTGCCTACACGTTTATCCTGTTTCAGGGCGCCATTTGGCTTCATCCGGCGGATTTTTGGGTGGGGAATTACCAGGGGCAGGGAATTAGCAATGCCGACGATGCTTACCGGGTAATACTGGGGCAGGGCTCCTGGATCATTATTGGCTCGCTGGCTGCCTTTCTGATCGGACAGATACTGGATGTGCTGGTTTTTCATACCATAAAAAAAGCTACCGGCGAAAAAGCCATCTGGTTAAGGGCAACGGGTTCCACCCTCGTATCGCAACTGATAGATAGTTTTGTGGTGCTTTTTATCGCCTTCTATATTGGCCCACGCATATCGGCCAACCAGGGCGAACCCTGGAGCCTGAACCTTGTGCTGGCCATTTGCGTGGGCAATTATATTTATAAGTTTATTGTAGCAGTAGCGATGACGCCTGTAATTTATCTTATGCATGGCATTATAGAGCGGTACCTGGGCTACGAACTGGCGGCAGAAATGAAAAAGGATGCGATGAGCAAAAAAAGCCGAAAGCTGACTGCGACTGATTAAATAAACTGAACCTGTTGACAAATATTTTTATTCACAACCCCTGACAGTAAATAGCGAATCCGGGATTTTCGCCTTATTTTTGCACGATTTTTTTGTTGAAACTTATTCATTAGTACACGAGTGCGACGCAAGGAAGATGCTGCATGCACTGGGCTGGTTACATAAAAAAGAAATAAATGCCTGATACACAAACTCAATCCCGCGCTATTTTATTATTGGAAGACGGCACTATGGCCGAAGGTTTTGCCTTTGGCGCCATTGGCACTACCACCGGCGAAATTTGCTTTAATACCGGCATGACCGGCTACCAGGAAGTTTTTACTGATCCCAGTTATTATGGCCAGATCGTGATCATGAACGCCGTACATGTTGGAAACTACGGTGTTATTCCCGAAGACGTTGAAAGCGACAGCATTAAAGTGATGGGAATTATCGCTAAAAACCTCAACGAAAATTATTCCCGTAAAAAAGCCGAGGGTTCATTGGATGAGTACCTGAAAAAAAATAATATCGTTTCGATACATGGTGTGGATACGCGGGCGTTGGTGGCACATATTCGTACCAGGGGAGCGATGAATTGTATTATTTCTTCCGAAATTTTTGATGTGGAAGAACTGAAACGCCGCTTAGCGGATACCCCCGGTATGAGCGGCCAGGAACTGGCTTCGATTGTGAGTACCAAACAGGTATACGAGTTAGGCGATACGGGATCCGACATAAAAATTGCGGTGATGGACTACGGAACCAAGCAGCATATTTTAAAATGTATGGTGGAACGGGGTGCTTATGTAAAAGTTTTTCCGGCAAAAACACCGCTGGAGGAAGTGAAAGCCTTTAACCCGGATGGTTATTTTATTTCTAATGGTCCCGGCGACCCGGCAGCGATGGATTATGCTGTAGATACCCTAAAAGCCATCCTGGATGAAAACAAACCCGTATTTGGCATCTGTCTCGGCCACCAATTGCTGGCACTGGCCAATGGAATTGAAACCTTCAAGATGCACCACGGACACCGCGGGCTGAATCATCCGGTAAAAAACCTGGTAACCGGAAGATCAGAAATAACGACCCAGAACCACGGTTTTGGGGTAGAGCCCGAATCGGTAAAAGCTTCAGAAAAAGTAGAAATAACACATATTAACCTGAATGATCAGTCGATAGAAGGCATCCGGATAAAAGGTAAACCTGCTTTTTCGGTACAATATCACCCCGAAAGTACCCCGGGTCCGCACGATTCGAGATACCTGTTCGACGATTTCATATCGCTGATCAAAGAATCCAAAAATTAGAGAAATCGATATAAATTCCTGAAACTGCCATGAAGAAAGCGCTGAAACGCACCGGAAAAGTGCTCCTATATATCGTTTTCTTTTTGGTCGTATACATAACAGCAGGGTTGTTAATTCCATTTATTCCCGTTAATGCGAATAAAGATTATCGGTCGCCCAATGATATCACCATCTATTTTACTACAAACGGGGTTCATACCGATATCGTCGTACCGGTGAAAAGCCAGTGGATAGACTGGGCCCGCTATCTGAAATATGCCCATACCGACCTGCAGGATACTACCTATTCTTATGTAGGAATAGGCTGGGGCGACAAAGGATTTTATCTGCGAACACCTACCTGGGCAGATCTGAAATTTACAGTGGCGTTAAAAGCAATGACCGGTTTGAGTAGTTCGGCCATCCATGCTACGTTTTACAAAACCATTACTCCCGATTCGACTACCGTTGCCTTGAATATCAGCAGGGAAGAATACCGGAATTTAGCGGCTTATATTATCAATAGTTTTGATTTAGACGCCCAGGGAAATACCATTCATATACCCAGTGTAAACGATGGTTATGGCGATATGGATGCCTTTTACGAAGCCAAAGGTTCGTATCATTTATTTCGCACCTGTAATACCTGGGCCAATGGCGCATTGAAAGCAGCCGGTCAGAAAACTGCTGTATGGACCTTGTTAAAAGACGGGATTTTCAGGCATTACCGGTAAGCAGCGGGGTCTCTAATCTATCGATAATCGCAGCGCCGTGTGAGGAACCCAATAATTTAAGTTTCCAATTCCAGGATCCGGTTCGTTCTTGTTCTTATTTCTGCCAGCAAATCCGGATCATCTTCCAGTTTGCGGCCAAAAGAGGGGATAATCGTTAATAATCGTTGCCGGTTGGCCTCTGCCCTGTCGGGAAAGCATCGTTGCAGTAACCGCAGCATAATAGATACCGCCGTAGACGCACCCGGAGAAGCGCCTAATAAAGCAGAAAGACTACCGTCGGCCGAAGTAACGATTTCGGTACCAAACTGAAGTGTGGCGCCGTGGTCGGGATCGTTATAAATGACCTGCACCCGCTGGCCTGCTTCCTGTAGTTTCCAATCGGAGGCATTGGCCTGGGGATAAAATCGTTTTAAAACATCCATGCGGTCTTTGAACGAGAGGCTAAGTTGCCGGATGAGGTATTTTTCGAGGTCGAGATTTTTAACTCCTACTTTAAGTAAGGGAAAAATATTCCAGTATTTTACCGTTCCAAACAAATCCCAATAAGAACCTTCTTTCAGGAATTTGGTCGAGAATGTAGCGAAGGGGCCAAACAAAACCGTTCTCTCGCCACCGATCATTCTTGCATCCAGATGGGGAACGCTCATAGGCGGCGCTCCCACTTCGGCCTGACCATATACCTTGGCCTGGTGCCTGCTATTTACCTGGGGGTTTTTACAAACCAGCCATTGGCCACCTACCGGAAAGCCGCCATACTTTTTACCTTCGGGTATATCGGATCTTTGGAGCAGTTCGAGTGATCCGCCGCCGGCTCCGATAAATACAAATTTGGCAAGTACCTGGTATTTTCTACCACTGCCTAAATCCTTAACAAGCAGTTTCCAGCGCTTATCCGGCTGTTGCTGTAATTTTCTTACTTCGTGATGCAGATGAAGCCGGGCGGCTCCCGACTTTTCGAGCGACTTAATCAGCGCCCCCGTGATAGCTCCGAAATTAACATCGGTTCCCAGCAAGGAGCGGGTAGCAGCAATTTTTTCGCTGCTGTCTCTTCCATCCATAATCAGAGGCGCCCAATTTTTGATTAGTTCAGGATCCTCTGAGTATTCCATATTCCTAAAAAGAATACTCTTTTGCAAGGCCTGGTACCGTGTCCGGAGAAAAGCCACGTCCTGTTCGCCCCGCACAAAACTCATATGTGCCACAGGCCTTATAAAATCCTTTGGACTGGCTAATTGATGATGTTCTATAAGATAAGACCAGAACTGCTTCGACACTTCAAATTGTTCCATAATGGAGATTGCCTTCTCTATATGCACATTTCCTTCCTCGTCCTGGGGGGTGTAATTCAGTTCGCATAAGGCGGCATGCCCTGTGCCTGCATTGTTCCAGGCGTCTGAACTTTCGCCCGCCACCCAATTTAGTCTCTCGAAAAGATGAATGGATTTATCGGGTGCCAACTGGTTAATCAGCATGCCCAAAGTGGCGCTCATGATACCCCCGCCAATCAGGGCGACATCCGTTTCAATAAGTTCTTTCATTTTATTTTAAGGGATCAATTTTTGCGGGCGGCATATTTTCAGCCATCTATAAAGTTACAAAATTTCGGGGAAATATCTTTTCGAGCGGCCGTTCTGTACAGCGTCTTTAGTTTACAATTCTTTGCTATTTAACCCTCAATCAGTTCACTGAGCTCCAGCCAACGCATTTCTTTTTCGTCTAACAGACTGGTAATTTCGCTGATGCGCTCTGCCAGTCTCTGAAGTTCTTCGTAAGGCACACTACCTTCGTTGAGTCCGGCCGTAACCGTTTCTTTCTCTGCCGTCAGCTCCTCAATTTCTTTTTGCAACAGTTCAAACTCCCGCTTATCTTTAAAGGAAATTTTCTTTTTTTGGCTGCCGGACGATTCGTTGGATACGGCTTTGACCGAAACCTGTGAATCCTCAATCGTGGCCTTTTTCTTCTCCTCCTGCAGGCGATATTGTGTATAGTTCCCGGGGAAATCGCTGATAACGCCATCTCCTTCAAATACCAGCAGGTGATCCACCAGCCGGTCCATAAAATAACGATCGTGACTAACTATTACCAGGCAGCCGGGGTACTCCATTAAAAAATTTTCGAGCACTCCCAGCGTGGGAAGGTCGAGGTCATTGGTTGGCTCATCGAGAATCAGGAAGTTGGGGTTTTTAAAAAGAATGGAAAGCAGGTGCAGCCTGCGTTTCTCGCCGCCGCTGAGTTTGCTGATGTAGGTATATTGCTTGTCGGCGTTAAAAAGAAACAACTCCAGGAATTGTGCAGCGCTCAGGGTGCCGCCCCTGGCCAAGGGGAAATTTTCAGCGATGTCTTTTACGAACTCAATCACACGCATATCGTTTTTAACTACGAGTCCCTGCTGTGAGTAATTTCCGAAAATAACGGTATCGCCAATATTTACCTTGCCGCTATCGGGTTCTTGTAATTGTTGTAATATATTTAAAAAGGTAGATTTACCAGTGCCGTTCTTTCCAATGATACCTACCCGCTCTCCTTTATTAAAAGTATAATCAAAACCCACCAGCATTTTCTTCTCGCCCCAGGCTTTGTATACTTTTTTCATTTCTACCACTTTACCACCCAGGCGGTTCATTTTTATCTGCAACTGCACCTGGTCATCCACTACCTGTTGTTTGGCCCGCTTCTCTATATCGTAAAAATTATCTTCCCTGCTCCGCGATTTGGTTGTACGGGCCTTGGGTTGTTTGCGCATCCACTCCAGCTCGCGGCGGTACAGGTTCTTCGCCTTGTCGATACTTGCCAGGTCATTTTCGATACGCTGTGCTTTCTTCTCCAAATAATTTTCGTAATCGCCTTTGTGTACATATAAATTGCTGCCCTCCATCTCCCATATTTCCTTGCATACCACGTCGAGGAAATACCTGTCGTGGGTTACGAGCAATAAGGTTAGGTTTTCCTTATTCAAAAAATGTTCGAGCCACTCCACCATTTCAACATCGAGGTGGTTGGTAGGTTCGTCCATAATCAGCAATACATGTTTGTGTTCAAAGCCAATATCGATCAGGGTTTTGGCCAGTGCTACCCGTTTTTTTTGTCCGCCGCTCAGGTTTTTAACCTTCTCCTCTAAGTGGTAGATATTCAACTTACCAAATATCTGTTTTACTTTGGCATCAAAATCCCATGCCTGTAATTCATCCATGAGCACCAGGGCTTCCGACATTTTTTCGCCATCATCCGCCTCACTGGCCGATTCATAATTTTTGATGGCGTTAATAACCGGATTATTATGAAAGAAAATATTATCTGCGATTGTTTTCTCCTGATCAAGATCGGGTTCCTGTTCAAACAACACAACGTCTACATCCTTATTGATCCACAGCTTTCCTTCGTCGGGTGTTTCCTTACCGGCCAGTATTTTCAAAAGGGTTGATTTGCCGGTGCCGTTGCGGGCTACCAAAGCAATTTTATCACCTTCATTTATATGAAAAGAAATACCTGAAAACAGCGGTTGTATTCCATAGCTTTTTTCTAAATTTTCTGCTGATACGTAATGCATGCCGCAAAAGTAAGTAAGGAAAACTGTTTAATGATTTTTTGCCGGAAAAGTGAACAGTTAGGGCAATACGTTATAGGGAACTCTCACTGCTTTCGGACGATAATGATCGGGATTGGATCTGCCGTTTATGCAGGCGCTTTCGCAATTCCCATACCCGTTAATGCAATAGGTGACCAGCACCCCTTTATCATTGGCATACTGCGGATGAATCGCTGGCGTGTACCAGAATGGGTAATGGCCGTTCAAAGTGTCGGTTATCGTATAAATGGCTTTGCGTTCGGTAAATGGCCCGGTAGGCGAGCTGGCTGTAGCTGCAAAAAGTTGTTTTCCCTGATCGCAACCAACGCTGAACTCCGCAGACAGGAGTACATACTTATCCCTGTATCGTTGGATGGCCGTTCCGTTACTGGCTCCGGTGGTGATTGTTGCCGACCGGGAAGCATTGTTTACCCAGGTACCGCCATCCCAGAAAGTCCAGTTGAAATTATTACTCAGATCAATCCGCGCTACATGAATATTAGATTCAATTAAGCCTGCCGACTGGCCAAAAGCATAAAAGTAGGGTTGTTCACTCTCTTTTATAAACCCGAGGGTATAATCTATCTTCCCGAAATCGGGCAATAACTGGTAGGACTCTACCTGCATGGTTTGAATATTTGTTTTAGCCAGATAATGCTTGCCTGTACTTCCAAAACCAAACACCCCTCCACCGATCCTTCTTAACTCGGTGAGATAAATGTAAACAAAGCCCTGCCATTCAAAGCCGTGGGCCGGCCAGAACCAGGTGGAGTCGGCATCCGTATTCTTAAAAAAACTTTTAATCCCCTGACGGCTGCCTATATGGGTTTGTACATTATGCCAATCGCCCGCTTGCTGTACCAACAAACAATTTCTTACCTGAAAAAGGCAGGGTATGGTTCCGGTTGCAGGATCGTAGTCGCCGATATGACTATCCCCCATCGTCCACAAGACTTTCCCATTGCTAAGCGGTATGGAGATGGCGCCATCGGATGCAACCCAATGTCCGTCCCCGGCCTTATTTTGTTGAAAAAAACGAATGACCGTACTATCCACCGTTACGCTCTGGCCTGAACCTTCTATCCCATCCTTGCTACCAGACCCGCAAGAGCCCGATGAGAGCAAAGTGGTTATATACAGCAGCAGACATTTAAACAATAAATCCATACACGATAGCTGAAGTTTCAAAAAATAAGCCAGAAAACCAGCAGAGACTATAAACTCCTGATCAATCCTCCATCCACCGCAATACTCGTTCCGGTAAGATAGGAAGCCTGTTCACTGGCCAAAAAAGTGACCACATTAGCCAGTTCGCCCGGATCACCCAGCCTCTTCATGGGTATCGCCGTTTTCGACTGTTCGTAAACGGCTTCTACCGGAATGTTCTGATTTTGAGCGGTGGTTTGGAACAGGGAGCGCAGCCGCTCCGTATCGAAATTGCCGGTAAGAATATTGTTTACCGTGATATTATCTTTCGCTACTTCGCTGGCCAATGTCTTTCCCCAGGTAGTAACAGCGGCTCGTATAACGTTCGATAAAGCCAGATTTTCTACCGGTTCCTTCACCGTTCTGGAAGTAAGATTGATAATGCGGCCATATTGCTTCTTCTGCATATAGGGTAAAGCTTTGCTGGTGCTGTATTGCACTGTTTGAAACAACAGGTTGAAAGCACTTTGATAATCGTCCTCGCCTTTTTGGGAAACAGTACCTGCCGGGGGTCCGCTGGTATTGTTCACCATAATATCTACGGAATTAGTTTCGAAAAAACTACCGACTATATTTCTGAAAGATTCGAAGTTTCCAAAAT
Source organism: Paraniabella yanshanensis (assembly GCA_040393015.1). Classification (GTDB taxonomy): domain Bacteria; phylum Bacteroidota; class Bacteroidia; order Chitinophagales; family Chitinophagaceae; genus Niabella; species Niabella yanshanensis_A. Next base: position 19,454 of record JBEBUZ010000007.1, on the reverse strand, counting down.
CGACCTGAAGGTAACCATGCTTTTGCTGGCAGGGTGTGGGAAGGGATTCCGTTAGATTTTTCAGCTTTTCTTCATTTCGGGAAACCGCCACTACCCTGGCGCCGCTGGCCGCCAATTGTTGCGCAACGGCCAATCCTAATCCGGAAGTGGCTCCTCCCACCCATGCTGTTTTGTTTTTCAGATCAATTACCATTTGTTTTACTTTATAGGATCTTCTTTTTTTAATTGTGCGAACCATTCATCGAGATTCATGCCAAGAGTGCTTTCAAAAGAGGCTTTCATATCTGCGGGCTGGGGATGTTTATTGCTCCATTCCCGAAAATACCCCCGGAAAGCTCCATCTACTTTATCCCGTCCTATTTTTTTCTCAAGTTGAAATACCCAAAGAGCTGCTTTGATATAGGATGCCATTGCATAATCATCGGAGGTTTTGAAAGCCTCCGCCGGCTGATCGATAACCAGTTTCATGGGTATCTGAGACAGGGCGTAATAAGTAGCTCTCTGAAACTGATCCAGTGGCAATTCTCTTATCTGGGGGGGGAGCTGGTCGCCGAAGATCGAATTATAGCGGCCCTTTTCCGCTTCGTACCGAAACTGGTAATAAGTGTTCAAGCCCTCATCCTGCCAGGTGTGATCTCGCTCGTTGCTCCCCAGCATACTCATAAACCAGTTATGCCCAATTTCATGCGCAATAACGCCATCGAGGTACTCCTTATTGGCATCGGGCACGGTAATGAGCGTAATCATCGGGTATTCCATGCCGCCGCTTGAATTATTTTTAGGTCCTTCAAAAACCTGTACGGTCGGATACTTGTATTCGCCAATGGCATTGCTGTAAAACCGGGTAGCATCTTTCGCATAATCGATACTGTTATTCCAGATGGTGCCGGGCTTGTTTTTGTAATAAGTAAAGGCATCCACAATTTTTCCGGATTTTAATTGCAGGGTATCGTATTGTATCACTACGTCTTTTTCGGCAAACCAGGCAAAATCCGGAACATTTTCTGCTATATAATTGAGTGTTTTATTGCCCGACGAACCCTTATAAATCACCGGCTCACTGCTGCGGTTCGAATTGTTTGTTGTACCGATGGACTTGTACTTCTCCCGTTCCTCGTCGTTTTGCAGAATCCCGGTTGCGCCCACTACATAGTTGCCGGGTAAAGTAATACTCACCTTGTAATTCCCGTATTCACTATAGTACTCGCCCATGCTCAGATAAGGAAATTCGTGCCAGCCTTTTTTGTCGAACACTGCAGGTTTGGGATACCACTGTGTAACCATAAATTGCCCGTCCGAATACCCCGACCGGGAAAAATAAGAAGGAAGTTTCACAAAAAAATCGGTGCCGATGGTAGTGGATTCGCCCGGCTTTAATGCTTTGGGCAATATCACTTTTACAATATCGATATGTTGCGGATGCGGTTCTGTTTTAACCGGCTTTCCATTGACTTTAAAATTTAGTCCGCTTATAGAACCATAGGTAATGGCATTCAAATCCTCTCTCGAAGAAGGGTCGTTTTTCAGTTGCCGGAAAAGAGCGGTACTATCGTTTTTATACGCATTTGGCCAGATGTGAAACCAGATAAAATTTAACGATTCCGGCGAATTGTTCTTATAGGTAACGGAGCTGTTGCCCTTTAATGTGTTTTGCTGATCATCGAGCGTAACATTGATCGTATAATCCACCTCCTGCTGCCAATAGTTATCCTGCGCCAGAGTAATGGTAGTCGATATTAAAAGAAGAAAACTAAAAAATAAGCGGGTCATATATATTTTTTTGAAAGATAAGGAGAAAAAGAGTATTTGCTAAAAACCACAGGATTAACAATCAGCAATTGTTAAGAGTTTTTTAAGAAAACAGAAAATATCCTTAAACCTGTATAAAAAACGGGGGAACCATAGGGGAAAAACTCCGATCAGCTGTAATAAGAATACCTCCTTAAAATAATTCAATTATGAAAGAGATCATTAAACCCGCTTTGTTGTTTTTATTGTTGCTCGTACTAAGTTTTACGGGCTACTCTTCCGAATTCGAACTGATAAAAAAAGAAAACGGAATAGCCCTTTATGAACGATGGATACATTATAATGGAAATACGGTTCGCGAATTAAAAGTACAGTTTATGGCAAGGGCGGGAACTGCAAAAAAAGTATTGTTCCTATTAAAAGATCAGCAAAAGGGATCCCAATGGAATACCAATGCCAGCAGCTTTAAGATTGCGCATACGCCTGATGAGGCCGTGTGGTTTACCTATGTCCGCTATAAACTTCCCTGGCCTATGAACGACCAGGACTGTAGTTTAAAATACTATCTTAACAAAACAGAACTCCACCAAAAGCTTTGTACCATTTACTTTGAAAGCGGCGGCAAAGCCAGGTTCCCCGAAATTAATAATGTAACGCGTATAACAGGAACGCGGGGCAAATGGACCATTGAAAAAAACTCCGTCGGCACGGCAAAAATCACCTACCAGATTGTTAGCGACAAAAGCGCAAATGTACCGCGCTGGGTATCGGACCCCGTTATCCACGGAAATATTTTTAAATCCATTGGTGCTTTTAAGCTTCTGCTGGAGAAAGCATGAATAATGTTACCTGTATGCAGGCCGGGATCGGTTCGCAAAAAACCGAACCAATATTAAGCCTGCTAAAAAGCCACCAACGTGTGCGGCATAAGCCACTCCTCCTCCCTCGCGACCGAGGGCTCCCCAGCCTTCCATTATCTGTAAAACGATCCACAGCCCCAGGGCGATAAAGGCATTCACTCTTATGATAAAAGGTATAACCAGCATGCGGATACTATTTCGCGGGAACAATAACATATACCCGCCCAAAACACCCGAAATAGCTCCCGAAGCGCCAATACTGGGGATAAACAAGCCTGCGCCGGTAAAGGCAGACATATAAACATGTGCCAGGGTTGCCAATACACCACAGAGCAGGTAAAAAATAAGATATTTAAAATGTCCCATCACATTTTCGAGATTATCGCCAAATATCCAGAGATACATCATATTACCCCCCAGATGAAGAATGCCCCCATGCATAAACATAGCAGTAAATATGGTTCCGTACACGGGTATGGGCGTGGGCTGCAAACCACCTCCCACAATATCGCGGTTGTGCAAAATTTCCTGGGGCACGGTGGCAAAACTCATTAGAAAAGCCTCATTGGTACCAAGGCCCTGGGCAAATACAAAAACAACTATATTAGCAGCTATCAGTAAATAGTTAATAAATGGTGTAATTGTTCGCCCCGAATTATCATCTCCGATAGGAATCATTAGCTGATTATTTTGTTATGGAAAGATAAATAATCTGCTTTAATTGTAAGGGCAAACAGTACCCCTTATTTTAATGAAGTACCCCAGATCAGAATGCAGAGAAGCACTACCAGTAGAATCACAAAAGCGGGTTTCCAGGTTTCCCAGAATATTCTCCCGTCCAATTCCTCCTGTTTTAATTTTATAGTCTCTGCGTAAGAGCTTTGTACACGCCGGAGGACTTGCAGAAGATAGATTTGCGCCTGGGTAGGAAGAACCGTCATCGTGCTCAGAAGCTCCCGCACGATAGCATCGTTTACCGAAACCTCGTTGAAACTGTTTAAAATAATGATGTTCTCACTATTTAAGAGGCCATCCAGTTGATTTTTGATGCCTTCTTTATCCATCCGGTATATATCCATCTGATTAATCCTGTCGCTCGCGGCCAGCACCCTGCGCAGGATATGTTCGGGCGTTTGGAGGGGTTGTTCAAAAGAGCGTCCATTCGCTTTCAGCAACCACCTTTCCTCCAGGTATTTTACCTTTCTGGCAGGATTGGAGAGCGTGTCATAGGCTTCTTTAATCAGGCTGAAATAGGCCTGAGCCGATTGATTATCAGGGTTTTTATCGGGGTGATATTGGTGGGCCAGCCTTCGGTACGCCGCTTTAATATCAGCCATACCCGCAGAAGGTTCGATCTGTAATATCTCGTAATAGTCTAAGGCCATCCCAACGCAAATATGTTGATTATTATCAAAAATGTGCGAGAGTTTTTTGAAAAGCTGCAAATTTTGTTATTTCAACAAATGTTAAAATAAATAATAAAAGAAATTTTTTGGAAAACTGAGGCAACTTAATATCCGGTACTGCGTCATTAATACAGAACTGGTAACGATTTTGATTAACCTTAAGAAATTAATAAAATGAAAAGATTCTTTAACATGTTTGGTTTTGGGTTGGTACTTGCGGCCTCGCTGCTGCTTTCCAAACCCTCCGACGCTCAGCCCCGGGTTGGGGTGAGCATCAACTTCCAGACCTTCTACGACGAGCTGAGCCCTTATGGCGACTGGATCGACTATCCCGAATACGGATATACCTGGCGCCCCCGCGTAGGTGGCGACTTCAGGCCTTACTCTACCAATGGAAACTGGATGTATACAAACGATAACGACTGGATGTGGAATTCGGGCTACGACTGGGGATGGGCTCCGTTTCACTATGGACGCTGGTTTTACGATCCTATGTATGGTTGGTTATGGGTGCCTGGTTACGAATGGTCTCCGGCATGGGTAAGCTGGCGCGGGGGTGGCGACTACTACGGTTGGGCTCCCATCCGTCCGGGTATCAGCATCAACATCGGGTTTGGCGGGTACAATCCCCCGTACGATTACTGGACATTTGCTCCCCGTCGTTATATGACTTCCATTCATATCGGACGACATTTTTACCCTTACCGCAATAATGTAACCATCATCAACCAAACGACCATCATCAACAATTATGGTGGCCGGAACACGGGAAGACGTGGCGGTTACTATACCAATGGCCCCCGCAGAACCGATGTGGAAAGGTACACAGGCCGTATCAACGCAGTATCTGTTCGCTCTGCTTCAAGGCCGGGAAGAGCTTCAGTATCAGGAAATTCAGTATCTGTTTACCGCCCCGCAGTTAGCAGAAGCAATAACCGGAGTACATACGCACCCCGTAATGTAGAACGCTACGACAGAAACAGTGTTGCAGGGAACAGTTCTACCAGGAGCAGAGGTACTGAAATAAGAAGCAATACCCGCAATGACCGCGCTGGCAGCGATATTAGGGTAAACAGTTCGCCCCGCCGCGACGATGCCATAAGCAGAAATAATACGAGGACCAACAGTAATACGCAAAGCAGAAGTGTAGAGAGAAGCCGGTCTTCATCAGTGCCCCGCAGCAATGAAAGCAACAACCGGGGATCTTCAATAGAACAACGCCGCCAGCAAATGGAGCGCTCTCAACGGGAAGCGGCGTCTAACCAACGTTCGGCTGAAACCATGAGGCAGCGAAACACAGAGGCACAGCAACGTTCCATGGAAAGCAGACGGAACACGGAAGCGCAGCAACGCTCCTCCCAAATGCAACAGAGGCAGGCAGAAGCCCAACAAAATCGCGCCAGAATAGAATCGCAGCAAAGATCCTCCGCACAGCAAAGATCTTCGCAAATGAGGAGTCAGCAGGAAGCACAAACCCGTAGCCGCAGCGTACAGCCCCAAAGGCAGTCTTCTGCACCCAGATATGAAAGTCGTACTCCTTCCCGGAGCGTGGAGAGCAGCCGTTCTGCCTCTTCTCCGAGGGTAAGCAGCAGCGGGGAAAGGAGCAGCAGCAGCCGTGGCAGTGGCCGCGTAAGATAGTAGTTGAGGTTTAGTTTTTATATATTTAAGGCAAGAAACGGTTCCGGTATTCCGGAGCCGTTTTTGTATATGGCACCAGAAACGCTTACAAAGTGCCTCATTGGTGATTCACTAAGCAACTAACAGGGGATTAATAATGGTAGGGTATTTTTATTCAAACATTTAATTTACTTTAGCAGATTATGAGTTATAAAATGATACAGACCATGCGCTGGTATGGCCCGAACGATGCCGTTTCTCTTGCCGATATCCGCCAGGCGGGCGCTACCGGAATAGTTACCGCCCTGCACCATATTCCCGTAGGAGAAGTATGGTCTCAGGAAGAAATTCAGACAAGAAAGAACATTATTGAAGCGGCTGGCCTTAGCTGGGAGGTAGTGGAAAGCCTGCCCGTACATGAGGATATTAAAAAGCGCTCCGGCAATTACATCAACTGGATTGAGAATTATAAAACCAGCATGATCAATCTTGCTGCCAATGGCATTAAGGTTGTGACCTATAATTTTATGCCGGTACTCGATTGGGTACGCACCAACCTGGATTATCCTACCCCAACAGGCGCTCAATGCCTTCGTTTTGGGTTTACTGAATTTATCGCCTTCGACCTGTATATTTTAAAACGCCCCGGCGCAGAAAACGAATACCCCGATGCAGATGTGAAGAAAGCAAAGAAATTCTTTGATAATCTCAGTCTGAACGAGATTGAAAAGTTAAAAATATCCTGCCTGATGGGACTGCCCGGCTCCGACGGACTGTTTACAACGGAGCAGGTGTTGGCCTTGCTCGACGAATATGGAGATATCTCCGAGGAACAGTTGCAACAAAACCTTTTTGCTTTTTTGAACGAAATTTCTCCCGTAGCTGAGGAACACGGGGTTCAACTAGCCATACACCCCGACGACCCACCCTACCCCATTTTGGGCTTGCCTCGTATCATGAGCAAAGAGGAACATATCGAAGCCTTGTTTAAAAATGTGCCTTCTCCCAATGCGGGACTTTGCTTTTGCACCGGATCTTATAGCGCCCGCAAGGATAATGACCTGGTAAGCATGATTAAAAAATTTGGCGATCGGGTTTATTTTCTTCATTTGCGTAGCACCGACAGAGACGAAGAAGGAAATTTCTTCGAAGCCAATCATCTCGAGGGGAACGGCAATATTATTTCTGTTATACAATATGTAACACAATTGCAAAAGGAACAGGGCCGCAGCATTCCTATGCGTCCGGACCATGGGCACCAGATGCTCGATGACCTGAATAAGAAAACTTATCCCGGCTACTCTGCAATAGGCCGATTAAAAGGGCTGGCTGAAATAAGAGGCGCAGAAGAAGCAATCCACCAATTGGGACTATAATATCATTAGAGAAGGAAAAGAGGAGTCTACTACTCCACCCGAACAAAGCCGAAAGTTGATCCATACAGGAGCTGCTTTCGGCTTTTGCTTTCAGCTCTCTGCGTTAGGGATTGGGAAACCGTCGCAGGTATCGGGAAGATTTACTTTAAGCGCTCCAGCCGCCCCTTCCTTTTTACAATATTCTTATAATCCCATTGGATTTCCTTAGACTTCTGCAAACAGCGAATTAAGTTCTCTGTTTCGATTTCAGAAACGTCGCCATAGAAAACGGAAGCATCCCTGAATTTTTCTCCTCTCACATTTAAAATTTCTTCTTCAAAATCCGCCCCACTCCAAAACATCAATCTTATACCTCTTTTTTGCCGGCTGTATCCCACAATGGGGTTGCCCTCTAAAAACCAAACGGGGTGCGCATGCCAGATTTTGTTCTCCGCGTCGGGAAGCTCCCTGTTAATCAGGCTGGCAAGCAGATCGCATATCTTTTGATCAGACTCTGATTGAGCGAGATGGTAAGTTGTTATATCCGGGTTCATCTTAATAAATTTATTTAAACCGATCAGACAATTCTTGTTTAACGCCCATCCCCATCCAGCAAGTTCCCCAATCCGCCCAGAATACTCCCCTCCTCCTTCCGGTTGGTAGTAGCAAAAGAGAGAATGCGGGATGCCAGCCGGCTAACAGGTAATGTTTGTATCCAAACACGGCCGGGACCCGTAAGTGTGGCGTAGAAAAATCCTTCGCCTCCGAATATCTTATTCCGGATACCGCGTATCATTTCTATTTCGTAGCGAACAGTTTGCGTAAAGCCTACCAGGCAGCCGGTATCGATTCGAAGCACCTCGTTGGGCTGTAGGTCCCTGTGAAATACATGTCCGCCAGCATGGATAAAGCTCATACCATCGCCTTCCAGTTTCTGCATAATAAAACCCTCGCCTCCGAAAAGTCCGGTACCCAGCCTGCGCTGAAACTCAATTCCAACTGCCACTCCTTTCGCAGCGCATAAAAACGCATCTTTCTGGCAAATCACTTTTCCGTTGTACTCCTGCAGATCAACAGGAATGATTTTACCGGGATAGGGTGATGCAAAAGCCACTTTCTTCTTCCCTTGGGCTATATTAGTGTAGGCGGTCATAAACAAGCTTTCACCGGTAAGTAGCCGTTTCCCGGCGCTCATTAATTTACCGAGTATACCACCCGACTGGCCGGAGGTACTGCCATCGCCAAAAATCGTCGTCATTTCTACCCCCTGATCCATCATCATAAAACTGCCCGCTTCGGCAATGGCTGTTTCGCCGGGATCCAATTCAATACTCACGTATTGCATTTCCTCTCCAAAAATTTCATAGTCGATTTCGTGGCTTGATTTCATCGTTTCGTATTTTAGAATTTAAGTGCTAAGCTTGTCCTTTTCCGGTTGAAAATTTAGCACGTTATTTAATTTTTCCCTATCCAACTGCTTTTCCCAGTTGGCTACTACTACGGTAGCCACGGCATTTCCAGTCATGTTAGTGAGAGCCCGGCACTCGCTCATAAACCGATCGATTCCCAATATAAGTGTCATCCCTGCTATCGGCACTTCGGGCACCACCGCCAGTGTAGCCGCCAGCGTAATAAACCCAGCTCCGCTTACGCCGGCTGCGCCTTTCGAACTTAGCATGGCAACCAATAGCAGTACTATTTGGCTTTGCAAGGACAATTCTATATTACATGCCTGCGCTATAAATAAAGCAGCCAGGGTCATGTAAATATTGGTGCCGTCTAAATTAAAAGAGTAGCCCGTTGGCACCACCAGACCAACGATAGGTTTGGAACAACCCGCTTTCTCCATTTTCTGCATCAGCATGGGCAAAGCCGCTTCCGAGGAGCTGGTACCTAATACAAGTAATAACTCGTCTTTAATATACCTTAAAAACTTGAAAATGGAAAACCCGTTATACCTCGCCACGGCCCCCAATACAATTACAACAAAGGCGATAGAAGTTGTATAAAATGTTACCACGAGGGCTACCAGGTTACCCATAGATTCGATACCGTATTTTCCTATGGTAAAAGCAATGGCGCCAAAAGCTCCAATCGGCGCAAGTTTCATCACAATGGATACTATTTTAAAAACAGGATGTGCCAATGCTTCCAGGAAATCGAGTACCATTTTACTTTTAGGCATCGTCAGCGAAATAGCAATACCAAACAGGATGGAGATCAGTAACACCTGCAAAATATTATCGCCGGTAAGCGGACTTACCATGGTTTTTGGAATAATATCTATAATAAAATTCACCAGCGAACTGTCGTGTGCCTTACTCACGTATTGCGAAATAGTGCTCATTTGCAGGGTAGACGGATCAATATTTAAGCCTTTCCCGGGCTGAACCACATTACTTACAATCATTCCGATGATTAAAGCAATCGTAGAAAAAGTGAGAAAATATATAAAAGCTTTCCCTGCCACACGTCCCACTTTCTTCATGTCGTTCATGGAGGCTATTCCTACGGTAATGGTTATAAAGATAACCGGGGCGATGATCATTTTAATAAGCGCAATGAATCCATCGCCCAAAGGTTTCATCATTTCCCCCGTCTCAGGATAGAAATATCCAAGGGCAACACCTATTACAATAGCGATTAATACCTGGATATATAAAATCTGGTAAAACTTTTTCTTTTGGGGCAAGGAAGCGTTGTCATACTCTTCTACAATCATTAATGGCTGTTTTTGATGATAGGCGCAAAAATAAGCATACCATCGCGAAGAATTATCGCTTCGCTACTCGTTTTCCACAAAATAGACAAAGCCCTAACTCCGATCAAAATCTATTGTTTCTGAAATAAAACTGTTTATCTTCTTCGGGGTCGGGGAGTTCCGACACTTCTTTTTCTTCTTCCGTTATTTTCAGGTATACCGCATATTTGGAGGGCCTGATCCGTTCGCTGAACCGGGTGGCGTAAGCCTGCGTAAACTCGGCTCCAAAATACAAGATAAAAGCAGTATAATACACCCAGAGCAACATAATGATAAGTGTACCGGCAGCGCCGAATATCGCTCCGGGGCTGGCTTTTGTAATGTACAGATCGATCAGGAACTTACCAATTGCGAAAAGAAAGGTAGTAAATGCCGCTCCAACGAAAGCAGGTTTCCATTTCAATATTACATCGGGCAATACCTTAAAAATAACTGCGAAAAGAAAAGTAATAACGGCAAAAGTTATCAGATTATTCAGCACAAAAAACAACCAACCCGACTGGATGGGAACGAGGTCCTGGAAACGCGATTGAATACTGCCGAGTACATTATTCAGTATTAAAGATACCAGCAGCAGAAAACCCAGGGAAATAATGAGAGAAAAGGACTTTAGCCGGTTAACCAACATGGCAATAATCCCTTTTTTGGGCTTGGCTTTTACTTTCCAGATGGTGTTCAGGCTGTCCTGAATTTCCAAAAAAACAGCGGTGGCGCCTATTACAAGCGATATAATGCCCGCCACCAGGGCAAACGAAGTTTTCTGACTCAGGCTCACCTGGGTAACAATATCCTGAATTTGAGCAGCGATTTTGTGATCGTCCGTAAACTGTGTCACCAGCTCAAATACCTTTCCCTCAATGATTTCTTTTTTATAAATAAGACTGGCCGAGGCGATGACGATGGTAAGCAGCGGTGCCAGCGAAAACAGGGTGCAATAGGCCAGCGAGGAACTTAGTTTGGGAACTTTATCTCCCAAAAACGCCTTACCCGCCATCACTAAAAGCATCCAGAAGTCTTTAAAAAATCTCTTTATTTTTCCTGCTGTGTTTATCATCTTATTGCCATTAAGCAGATGAATAAAATTTAAAAAGGATAGCCTATTCCTATATTTAAAATAAGATTCTGTTTACGCCAGGCGGGGTCACCGAAATTCATGTTGCCGATCACCCAACGCTGTCCCTCCGGCAACCAGGGCTTGCGAAAAGGCGTGGCCAGATCGAACCGGATCACAAAAATAGACGCATCTACCCTCAAACCCACGCCCCCGCCCACGGCAAACTCGCTGAAAGCCCGACCCGGGCTGAACTGACTACCCGGCCGGGAACTGTCGGCTCTCGAAGTCCAAATATTACCCGCATCTACAAATACAGCTCCGTGTATTACGCTAAACAAACGGGCGCGCAGTTCGCCATTCAGCATCATTTTAATATCGCCTCCCTGGTCGGCAAAGCCACTCGAGTCGGGGAAGTGAAAACTACCCGGCCCCAGGGATCTCGCCCGGAAGGCCCTGATATCGCTGCTTCCGCCTGCAAAAAACTGTCTTACATAGGGCAGCACACTACTATTGCCATAGGGAATGCCATAGCCGATATTGGCCCGGCCTGCCAATATTAAACCCGGGTTTATCTTATAAAAATTCCTGAAATCAGCTTCGAGCCGGATGAACTGATTGACGACTGTGTTAAGTAATGTTTTTTGCCCTTCCCCGTTTTTCTTCAGGAAAGCATTCACCAGGTTGCCGGCTGTTTCTGCCGTACCCAGGAAATAAAAATTATTTTTCCGGCTGTCCTGGAACTGGTTACTATAAGCAAACTGGTAATTGGTACTAAATATAAACTGGTTTTCGTAATTGCCCCTGAGGCTGGGAACCCTGGCCAGAAGCTGCTCCAGACTGTCGGTAGTACTGAGTGTACGAACGTAAGTAATTGAAAACGGATTGAAAGTATGATCAACAAACTGGTTTCCTTTCCAATTGTACCCAAACTCGGCATTGCCCGACAACATACTGAAATAAAGTGCACGGTTGAGGAACTGCCCTCCCAGGGTAATATGCGTTCGGGGAACCGTATTGCTGGCACTGTGGAAATTAATGGGTGCAATAATTCGTGGGTAAATCAACCGCCCGGTAGCTGTAAGAGAATAGGAATTTGTTTTCGCACCGCTTACCTGGGTTTCAAAGCCGCCGGATACACTGGTGACCAGTTGTTCGGCGCCGCGGAACAGGTTCCGGTTAGTATTGGATAATTTCAGTTCGGAGCCAATAAAATTATTGGATTTACTGGTTCCGGTAACCTGTAAAGAGATGGATCGCTTTTTTTGCGGCGTCAGATAAAAATTAGCATCGAGCAAATCGCTTGCCAGCGTATCCAGCGGACGGAATTCGGCTTTTACAAAGCGGAAAGTGCCAATACTTACCAACCTGTTCAGGCTCAGACTATGATCGGACCGATTGTATAATTCATCTTTCTCAAAAAAGACCAGGCGCTCAAACAGCCGGGGTTTATAGGTGTTTTCGCGGTCGTAAATATTAAAATCCTTGTATACGATCGGGGCAGAATGCCGTATACTCGAATCGCGACGGATATTATAATTGGGATAAATATTAATGTTATTCATGCGGTAAGGCTTTAAACCTTCGGTAGGTGTAAGGTCCTTTATCTTCACATATATATTCGCCCTATGATCGCCAATGGTGCTATCTACCTGTATCAGTATAAAATCGGGATTGAAAAAATAATATCCGTTTTCCTTCAATTCATTGTCGATGCGTTCCCGCTCCGCCGTAAAAACATCAATATCGTAATAATCCTCTTTTTTAAGTAAGGTTTTTTCTGCGCTACGTCGTATTAAATTATCGAGAGCCGTAGGTTCCTGCGGAAATTCTATCTCATTTAACTTATAACGTTCCCTGGTGATCGCAGTATAAATGGCTTTACCGGTCTTCCCTTTAACCTCCGTTTCGCCTGTAACACTGGCCTGCAAATAACCTTTGCTGATGAGATAGCTTTGCAAGACATTATTATTATAGCCTATTTTAACCTCATTCAGGAGTACGGGGGGCTCTCCCAATTTATTACGCATCCAGTATCTTAACCCTTTTTCTTTTTTTGGCTCGCCGGCAAGATTATAAAAGAACAGTTTATACCGCATTCCCAGTATCTTCTTGTTAGGCCGGGGCCGCGTCATTTCTTCCAGCGTAGATTTCAGTTGCTTTTCATCGGGTACCTTTTTGGCGCTGTCGGGATTAATCTTTACCGTGGCTCCGTTGTACAATACCTGCCCCTCCTGTAGATGCCTTACCCCTGTGCAGGATATCATTGCTACCGCAAAAAATAAAACAATTACTATATTATAACCGATACGCATATTATATTATACTTGTCTGCCGCCGATCCCGGAAATGCTACTCTCCATTAGTTTCCCTCGCTTTTCTCCTTTTTTCCCATTCTTCCCGCAACTTCTCCCTGCTTTTAAAGCTCCGGAATATTTCCCTGAATTCGTTATAGTCCACCACCATTACAAAGCCAAGACCCGTTTCAATAATCTGCCCTTCCACGATCATGTCCGACTGATTTCGGCGATAAGCCCGTAAGCGATACCTGCCATCGCGCGAAAGCATATATTCGATGTTTACATTGCCCGCAAGATTCACACCATTATTGCTGGTATTACGTCCCGAACCCTCCAGGGCAAAATCATTTCCCACACTCACCGTAAGCCGGTCATTCAATAACCGTTTGGAAAAGGTAACATCCAGATCAGTACGGGTTTTCTGTGTTCCGGTACTATAATCTTCCTGCGATTCCAGGTCGAAAGTAATATCCACCCCTTTAATAAGATCGGCTGCAAGATTATTCAATTGCTGGGTCAGCAACCGGCTCACGCTTTGCCTTGCCAGCATTTCGGGAGAGGTTCCCCCTGCCAGGCTTTCAAACGGATTCTCCGATATAAACCTATTGAGTGCCAACAGCGCGAATACCTGTTTGTTCAACTCGCTGGGATTGGCATTTACCTGTTGCAAGCGGGCATACACAATACCGTTAAACGCATTTTTCTCGTTCTCCGGCATCGATATCTCGAAGCTGATCCTCGGCTTCAGCAACTGCTCCGTCATCCGCAGGTATACGGTAAAAGGTAATTTCTGTTTATAGGTATTCCGGGTTATTTCATCCTCTCCCTGTATCTCTGTTGCCACCAGGTCGATGGGCGAAGTATTAACATTGTAGGTAGCCGTGAGATCAATATTGGCTTCAGTGGGTGCGCCGGTCCAGGTAATAACGCTTCCCTGCTGCAAAATAAACTTCCGTTTGGCCAGGCCGCCTACCGAAAGGTTGTAGCTGCCATTGGATATAAGATAACGCCCCGTCATGGATATATTGCCGCCGGGATCCATGGTTACATTTAGCTCAGCTTCCCCCTTTACCAGCAGCGCATCACCATTTGCCGGATCCACTACCACCGTAATCTCGGCTTCTTTTTCGGTCATCAGGTCCATCGACAGGTTAATGCCTTTCAAAGGAGACCGGGTAAGACTGTCTACATTAAGTGCTTCGCGGCCATTGTTGGGAGGTGCATCCATGTCCACAAATTCCACAATACCTTCCTGGTTTACTACACCCGGGTCACTATCAGGTATGGCAAAGAAGAAGCGGGTATCTTTATTAACACGGATCGTTCCCGTTACATCAGGCTTATTCATATCCCCTCCGATATTGGCATTAACCGTCAGGAACACTTTTCCATAAAACAGTTCGTTATCGGCCGCCGTGGAATTTAGCGCCATGAAATTGTTGGCTCTCAGCCGAAGGTCAAAACCAAAACTGGTATAGTCCTTAGTTTTAATCAGCCCGTTCAATGTGAGGGCCTGGTTGGTTGAGTCGCGGATGGTGAAATTGTTAAATTGAATCCCATTTGCCGTAAAAGAAACAGACTCCTTGTTAAGCTTGAAAGGCGCATTGAGCTGAGCCGCGGTGAGATAGGCCTGGTTAAAAGTTAAGTTACCCAGTATTTTCGGTTGAGATAAAGATCCGCTGGCATTGAGCTGACCGGTTAGTGTACCCGAACTGTTTTTAATTTGCCCGGCACTCAAACTTTCCACATATTTTAAGTCGAAACGGCCGATGTTGAGATTTATATCCAATGAGCCTTTATTACTGGTATAGTAGAAGCCGCTAACTTTTACATCGTGTATACGGGAAAGCGTCAGGTCGATTTTATATGCTTCCTTCGTATAATTATCGGCCACCATCTTTACATCGCCCAGTTGATCCTTCCGGTAACGGAGCTGACCAATCGAAAGATCCGTTTCAAACTGCGGTGTCTCTGCCAGATTTTTCGCATCAATCGTTCCGTTTAATACACCGCCCACCAGCGAAGTATCCTGCTCGGCATAGCGCGTGAGTGTTTCCAGCATGAAGTTCTTAAACTCAGCCCGCAGCGGCGAATCGGGAGCTGTGGAGGCGCTGTTTACCGACAGGGATTGTCCATTGTTACTAATCTCAAAATTTCTAACATAAACACCAGCTTCCCCATACTGTACCAGGTTATCGGGCGCCACCTGCCATTTATCGTAATTCAATAATAGCTTTTGCGGATCTAAAGAGAACCGGTAGGTTCCTTTATCTGCCTGAAAGTCACCGCCAATAAAATATTTGTCCTGCGATTTGCTGTCGCGCAGATGCACATTTACTCCTAAAACATTATCGGCCGCTTCGCCATTAATGGTGGAATTATATAATTTCACAGCAGGACTTTCGAGGCTTTCAACGTCTAATGTATAAGAGAGGAGAGCGCTATCGTTGAGATTACTGATCCGGAGGGTTGTATTCTTTACGTCAAAACTATCGTAAACAATATGAGGGAAACTGCCTGTTACCAGCAGGCTGTCGGCTTCGGTATTAAGGGTTCCGTTAAAGGTAGAAGTATTAAACGTGCTTAAGGCCGGAACAAACTCTTTTAATAATTTGGAATCGTGCAGGGTTACGGTAAAATTTATTTTCTGCGGAGCCAGTTCCTGCACAGGCGCAATTGCGTAATATTTATTGATTTCGTTTATAAATGCCTGCCCTATTTGGGTGAGCTGGTATTTTCCTTCGAGATCGGCGGTAAGAATTTCCGACCCAAGATGCAGGCTGTTATTTGTTGCCTTAGACACCGCGTTCAGGGAAATCGTATCGAGGTCTAAGGTTTTGCCATTGGTCACCACCTGTACACTTGTAATCTGTGCGGTTCCGTTTAAGTAGTCAGGATCTACCGTAGGAAAGTCCAGTTCCGCAAGACCCGCGAGTTTCAATTCAGAATCCGCAAAGTTGAGTTTTTCCAGATCTACTCTTTGCAGGTCAACCGTTCCCTTCATCGAAGGGTATTGCCCGGCCATATTTAAGTGGGCCGCCAGGTTAAACTGTGCATTGGAGTCGGGGCTATCGGCCTTTAACTGAAGCAATTGACTCGCGTATTGTCCGTCCAATTGAATATTCTGGTAATTGTAACCGTTATAAACCGCGCTATAGATGGTTCCCTTTGCCGTAGCGTTGGCCGTTTGGGCATTAGTTCCATTACCTGCCAGGTCTAAAAAAAGACTGACGGTTCCCAGGTCGGTACGTTTTAGCAATCGTCCCACATCAAATTTATTCAGGTCTACCGCTGCTTTGTAAGAAGGATTTTTCGCAGATCCGCCCATTGCGGCGTTTATTTTAGCGGAGCCCATATCCGTTTGCAGGTTCAGGTTGGTATTAAAACGGGTGATGCCGCCTGTAAATTTTCCGTTGAGGGCCATGCTGTTGGGCAATTCAATATCGGAGGGTAATGTTCCTGGCGGTAAAAGAGCATTCAGGTCGGATTTAGAAGTATTGAACCGCCTGATATCGAGATTAAAAAAAGTTTTGTCCATATCCGGCAGCCCCCTGATATTCCCCGCGATATCCACCTGTGTATTGCGCAGGCCCTGCATTTGGAGTTTATCAATATCCAGGTCATTTAACCGTCCTCCCACCATAGCATTGAGGTGTACCCGTTGATTGCGATAATTGACGGGCAGATCGGGAACAAAAAATGCGGCATCGGCCAGGCCCAGCACCGAGTTGCGGAACTGAATGGCCAGGTTCACTTTTTCGGGGCGTTTGGACAAATCTTCCGGGGAGCTGTAGGTGATCACACTTTCATTATCTATATAAGTATGGGGTGTTTTGATAAGAATATCTTCTGCTCGTATTTGTTTATCATCATAGACTATTTTTCCCCTTAGTTCCTGCAGTACGAATCCTGAAGTATCGGTCAGCCTTCCGCTGCCAATAGTGGCTTTAATAACCGATTCATCAATGGCGATATCCTTACCCGTAATTCCCAGTCCCTTTATATAAAGGTGATTGAAATCCATCATCCCTTTTTTTTCACGTGGTGCGGAAAGGTTGTCGTAGCGGATGGTATTATTCGAGAGTACTATCTTATCCAGGAAGAGACTGAAGGACGATTGGGCAGTGCTGTCGGCTGCTTCTTTTATGGCCTCTTCGTTCGCCGGCGTGGGGCGATATGCAAAGTCGAAGGTGGAATTGCTCAACTCCCCATCGCTGCTTTGGTATTTGCCATTGGTGAGGTCGATCAGGAGATCTTTAAACCCGATGGTTTTCAGGATGGCCACCGCCCTGGTATCGGAAAGGCGATCATCGTAATTAAGATCAATATCGCTGAATGCAAAATGCTTCACTTCAATCAATGGCAATTTGCCGCCCGACTCGCTTTCGGTTTCGTCGATCGATTCGTCGGCCTTTTGCTGTAAAACGGTAAGCGGCTTTTTCTGGAAATAATGCAGCCGGGTATTGCTCAGTTCCAGTTGGTCGAGCACATAATGCATTTGTTCCAGATCGAACTTGTCGACACGGGCGTTTAGCCTGCCCAGCGAAACTCCGGCATCGTTGCCCACCACATCATCTTTAAACCGCAGGCGGATATCTTCAAAACCAATTTTATCCAGCTTTAATTGCAGTGGCGCGGTAGAGTCGGCAGGTGTTTCCGGTGCCTTTTCAGCCAAAACAAAGGCATCCGCCAGGAACTGGTAATTAAAAACCGTATCCGGATGCAGCCTGTAGGCATTGGCGTATACCTGCTCCAGGGTCAGGTTACTTATCGATATCCTGTTCCGGATCAGACCCAACATATCCAACTGAACCGCCAGCTTACCGGCATATAACAAAGTGTCGTTCTTCTTATCGGCGATGTAAAACTTATCCAATTGCAGCCCGGTTGGAATTTGAATACGAATGCGTTCCAGGCTTATCTCGGTACCAGTTTTTTGTTTAAGATAAGTGATTACTTTATTCTTAACGGCGTTTTGCACCGCTGGGATAGTAAGAGATACGGCCGCAAGAATCACCAGCAGTATAATGCTCGCAATAACCCATAATACTATTTTTAAAATTTTCTGTGCTATACTAAACGTTTTTGTTTTGATTCCCGCTACTATAAAACAAATAGCGTCAACCTATAGGAGCAAAATTATACCGAATGCAAATTGCATGCTACAAATCAAACTTATAAAATAATTCCAGAGTCGGTATTAAAATCTTTCGGGCTTTTTTTCTTTTATCAATTGGCCTGGTTTTGGAAGTGAAAAAGAAAGAAGTAATTCAATCAGAAGAAGCAATTCCATTAAACACCCGTATAGGCGGGCGAAGGGATTCGGTTCAGATTAAAAAACAGACAGATGGAAAAAAATAATGGTCGGGAGTTTTCGGTAACAGCAGTAGTAGGAGGCGAAGAGCAGGAAGTATCGGTCAATACTTCCGAGACTACAGATGGCGTTGCATTTTATATCTGCCGGATCGGCGGTAATGAGATTACCCAACTGCGTAAAGATGGAGGTATGTGGAAACAAATTTGGGGAGAAATTTCCCCGGCAGACGTTGACTCAGTTGGAAAAGCCATAGAAGGGTCGGTTTTAGAATAAAATTGGCAAAAGATTATCATTTTGGCTTTTTTACTATGTATTGGGGTGGTTTAAATAGGATAATACAACAAAAGCCCTCCGGGTGCGTTATAATAACGCCAGCCTCCACACCAACTATTTATGAGAATATTTATTCACCATTAAAATGTCTGACACATGAGAGAGTTTAAGCCAGCCAGCCCCCGCAGTCATTCCTACCATGAAATGAAAAGCCCATACCCAGTAAGATTTACAGCCGATGCCATCAATCACTTAGCCGCCAACCCCACCCGGTTAAAGCTGGAAGAGTGGGAATGGCATGAGGAAATTATTAACGGGCAAACCCACTGTGTAATTACCAACCGGAGAACGGCGGACGCATAAGGTAGGGTTATACATTTCAACTGCACCGGGAATGAATCTCTTTCCATGGCGGTAGAAAGACGATAGATACCCAGCCGATGGTACTGGTCGGTGATAACACCAACCAGGGCGGCCGGGGCGCGATTAAGAACACGATCGGAGCCATCGCCGTGGCGGGGTGTTATCACCCGCCACCATCGAGATGAGAACCATCAGCCGATGATGCTGGTCGGTGATAACACCGACCAGGGCGACCAGGGCGGCCGGGGCGCGATTAAGAACGCGATCGGAGCCATCGCCGTGGGGGGGGGGGGGGGGCCCCCCCCCCCGCGCGCCCCGGGGGGGGGGGGGGGGGGGGGGGGGGTTGTTGGGGGGGGGGCCACGAAAAAAAGTTAGAAGAATTAAAAAAAAAAATAAAATAAA
>JBEBUZ010000006.1:0-84335 GCA_040393015.1 Paraniabella yanshanensis | reverse complement strand
CAGGGTATTGGAGGAACTATATATTTTGACGAGATTGGTTTGAACTAATAGTGAATTTTCAATAATAGCTTTAAGTGCAACCAATGCCTGAAACCCACTATTGTTAAATGCTCAGAAGAATATTCCATGGCAACAGTAAACCCCTATCTCTATTTTAACGGAAACTGTGAAGAGGCGTTTGATTTTTACAGGTCGGTCTTTAAAACAGAGTTTGCCTATATAGGTCGGTATAAAGATGTGCCCGAAAAAGAACGGGGAATATTTGCAGATCAGGACGATAAGCCCCTGCATATTTCCCTTTCTCTGAGCAAGGAGACGATATTCTTGAAAATTTAACAGGTATATCTCATAGTATGGCCGACTCTATCAGCATAAAAGAAAAAATAGCTTACGGTTTTGGAGATGCCGCCTCTTCCATGTTCTGGAAGATATTTGGCATGTATTCCCTGTTCTTTTACACCGATGTCTTTGGTATAACAGCGGCAGCAGCGGGTACTATGTTCCTGATAGCCCGCCTCTGGGATTCGGTCTTTGATGTAATGGTAGGCATAGCTGCTGACAGAACCAAAACGCGATGGGGGCAGTACCGTCCCTACCTGCTTTGGTTTGCCATCCCATTTGCGGTAATGGGTATGATAACCTTCTATGTGCCCGCCTTTGGACAAACAGGCAAACTGGTTTACGCCTATATCACCTATTCTCTTATGATGGTGGTCTATTCCTTAATCAATGTGCCCTATGCTTCGTTGCTGGGCGCCCTATCTGCCCACCCCCACGAAAGAAACACCTTGTCTTCCTACCGCATGTCTTTCGCCTTTATAGGCAGCTTTGTTACATTCATGTTGCTGCAACCACTGGTGGATTTTTTTGCAAAGACATTCGATTCCGACCAGGCATCGCCCGCGCAGGAAATGGCCGGGTCAACGATCAGTACTTCGGCTATCGCCTGGACTATGGCGGTGGGGGTGATTGGGTTGATTTGCGTGGTATTGTTCCTGTTATGTTTTCGCTGGACAAAAGAGCGGGTGCAGCAAATTGAACAGGATAAAAACGTCTCTGTTAAAACAGATTTAAAAAATCTTTTCCGAAATAAACCCTGGTGGATATTGGTGGCTACAGGCCTGGCAGCCCTGCTCTTTAATGCCATTCGGGACAGTGTGGCTATTTACTATTTCAGGGATTATGTAAATCTGTCCTACCGGATGGCCGGAACGGGTTGGGATCTCACCACCATTTATTTCCTGGTGGGACAGGCGGCTAACTTACTTGGCGTTATGTCAGCTCCTTCCATTTCAGCAAAATACGGAAAGAAAAAGACTTATATGATTGCTATGCTGCTGGCCGGGGCATTGAGCGTGGTATTTTATTTTATCCCCAATAACCTCACGCTGATATTGATTTTGCAGTTTCTGATTTCGGTATTTGCGGGCTATGTTTTACCCCTGTTATGGTCTATGTTCGCCGATATTGTAGACCACCAGGAACTGCTTACCGGGCGAAGGGCAACCGGACTTATTTTTTCGTCGTCTTCCATGTCGCAGAAACTGGGATGGGCGCTGGGAGCAGCTTTAAGCGGGTGGATCCTGGCTATGTTTCATTATGCACCCGATGCTGCCCAACAAAGCGCAGAAACCATAATGGGAGAGAGACTAATGATCAGCCTGATGCCAGCCGCCTGTTGTTTGCTGGCTTTTGCGGGAATGATCTTCTATCCGCTTTCCGATAGCCGGGTAAACGAAATTGCGAAAGAACTGGAGGAGAAAAGACAAATGACTAAAAATTATCGATAACTATGAATATATCATTTGAAGATCGGAAAGCGGCCCTCTATAACGCTTACGAAGAACTGCTGAAACGAAAAAATATAAAGCAGGAACCCGGTAACGGTGTTTATGATCGTTACTATTACCCTATATTGACTGCTGCACATACCCCTCTGTCCTGGCGATACGATCTGGATAAAGAAACCAATCCCTACCTCATGGAGC
Organism: Paraniabella yanshanensis; assembly: GCA_040393015.1. Classification (GTDB taxonomy): domain Bacteria; phylum Bacteroidota; class Bacteroidia; order Chitinophagales; family Chitinophagaceae; genus Niabella; species Niabella yanshanensis_A. The sequence goes on along the minus strand of JBEBUZ010000006.1, from coordinate 82,347 downwards.
GAATTGGGATTAATGCGGTGTTAAACGCCGGCGCCATCAAGTGGCAGGGAAAATATCTGGTGATGGCACGTGTGGAGGCGGTTAACCGGAAATCTTTTTTCGGAATCGCTGAAAGTGAAAACGGGATCGATAATTTTAAATTTTGGGACTACCCGGTTCTTATCCCCGAAACAGATAATCCTGACACCAATATCTACGATATACGACTGGTGCAGCATGAAGACGGTTATGTGTACGGCCTGTTCTGCTCAGAACGGAGAGACCCCTCTGCGGCTGCCTCCGATCAATCGGCAGCAGTGGCCCAGTGCGGTATTGTTCGTACAAAGAACATGAAAAACTGGGAGCGCCTCGATGACCTGATAACCCCCTCGGCCCAGCAAAGAAACGTAGTACTACATCCCGAATTTGTAAATGGCAAATACGCTTTTTATACCCGGCCCCAGGATGGGTTTATCGACACTGGCAGCGGGGGAGGTATAGGATTGGGGTTTGCAGATAATATGGAACATGCCGTTATAGAAGCAGAGCAGGTGATTGACAAAAGGGTATACCATACCATTGCAGAGTTGAAAAATGGTATGGGTCCTGCTCCGGTTAAAACCGATAAAGGCTGGTTGTGCCTGGCCCATGGCGTAAGAAATACGGCGGCAGGTTTAAGATATGTTTTGTATATGTTTCTTACCGATCTCAATGATATCTCAAAAGTAATCCACAAACCTGCGGGGTACTTCCTGGCTCCCGAAGGGGAAGAACGGGTGGGTGATGTGTCGAATGTTGTGTTCAATAACGGCTGGATTGTAGACGATGACGGAAAGGTTTTTATTTACTACGCTTCTTCAGATACGAGAATGCATGTGGCAACTTCAACTATCGGGAGGTTGCTCGATTATGTGATCAATACTCCCGAAGATGGTTTGAACTCCTTTACTACAACATCTGCCGTTATCGATCTGATCAAAAATAATGAAACCATAATCAACGATACCGGTAAACCGTTGCTGGTAGGTATTAACGGGGATTGAAGTGTTTAATGAGGCTTTAAATAGGGCAGCATTCAGCCGCGGGGCAGAGCAGGAGCTGTATAGCATATTGCAATACTGGACGGATAATACGGTGGATGACATTAACGGAGGTTTTGTAGGAGAGATAGATGCACAGGAAAATAGAATAACGCAGGCAGAAAAAGGCCTGGTGCTCAACAGTCGGATACTCTGGTCGTTTTCGGCCGCAGCTTTGGCTTATCCCAATGACGAATGGGAAAAAATGGCCGGCAGGGCTTTCCGTTACATCGCAGATCATTTTATGGATAGAACCTATGGGGGCGCGTATTGGTCGCTGGATGCGGGCGGGTTTAAAAAAAATGGGAAGAAACAAACCTATGGTATCGCTTTCTGTATTTATGGCTTGAGCGAGTACGTAAAACTAAGCGCTGACAAAGAAGCATTGGATATTGCAAAGGAGCTGTTTTTAGTGTTGGAAGAAAATGCGCGCGATCCCCTATATGGAGGCTACGTTGAGGCATTAACAGAAGATTGGAAGAAGCTGGGCGATGTCAGGCTGTCGGGTAAAGATGATAATGCTCCCAAAACAACCAACACCCATTTACATGTGGTGGAGGCTTACGCGAACCTGTATGAAGTATGGCCCGACGAAAAGCTGGCGGCGGCCGTCCGGCATATTTTACTGCTGTTTAGCGGCCATATAATTGACAAAGAAACAGGACATCTGAGATTGTTTTTTAGCAACGACTGGAGACCGGCAGGTAATAAGGTTTCATTCGGTCATGATATTGAAGCCTCCTGGCTGTTACTGCATTGCGCCAGGGTACTGGATGATGAGAAAATAAAAGATAAGTTTAAAAAACTGGCGATTGCGGTAGCCAGGGCCACCCTTCCCTGGATGGACAATGAGGGAGCCCTGTGGTACGAGAAAGACATAAGCAACGGCGATATTAATAAAGAAAAACATTGGTGGGTGCAGGCCGAAGCCATGGTAGGCTTTTATAATGCCTATCAACTCACCGATGATAAGCGCTACCTTCAACTCGTAAAAGGGCTATGGCAGTTTATACAGGATCACCTGGTGGATCAGAATATGGGCGAATGGTATTGGGGCATGAGGGAAGATAATCAAAGAATGAATGAGCCCAAAGCAGGGTTCTGGAAATGTCCTTACCATAATACCCGGGCCTGTCTCGAACTCATTACGCGAATTAAAAATAATAGGATCTAAAGGGAAAAAATGTCTGCAAAACTTTTTTATATTATTGGTATTCAGGTTCTGTTGGTTCTCGCTTCCTGTGAAAAAGAGGAACCATCCGAACCCGACCCAGACTCCGTACCACAGGAGCCGGTGGAGGAGATTAAACCTCAAACCGACCCTGCACTCGCGGCCACTATCGGTTTTTTTATGGATCATTGGCAGCCCAAAACATTTTCAACTCCCGCCACTTACACAGCCGTATCCGCTCCTGCAACTGCCAGCACTACCGTAGAGATTGACCGGAGCATTGTGGTCAGCAAACTGCCACCCACACTGTTTGGCAACAATGCCAATACCTGGATGACGCAGATGATCGACCAGCCGGTATTGCTCAACCATCTTACACAAAATAAGCCCGGCTTTATCCGGTTTCCGGGGGGAAGCATCAGCGATCTTTTCTTTTGGAACGCAACGCCCAACCTGGCGCCGGTGAATACCCCTGATAAATTGAGAAATGCAGACGGGAATCCTGTAGATCCTGGATTCTGGTTTGGAAAAAACACAGCTGGCTGGACCCTCTCAGTGGATAACTACTATGACATGCTGCAAAAAACCGGCAATAAAGGGATTATTACCATTAATTATGGGTATGCGCGTTATGGTACCGGAGTTAATCCCGTTGCCGATGCGGCACATCTCGCAGCCGATTGGGTACGTTATGATAACGGCCGTACCCAATATTGGGAAATAGGCAACGAGAATTTTGGAAGCTGGGAAGCAGGCTATCGTATCAATACCGCGAACAATAAAGACGGCCAGCCCGAATACTTAACAGGACGATTATATGGTCAGCATTTTAAAGTATTCGCCGATTCCATGCGCAAAGCCGCTATCCAAATGGGTAAAAAAATTTATATAGGGGCGGTGATCGTAGAATCGGAACCCGGTAGCTGGGAAACCAACACTTTTAAAACCTGGAACAGCGGTGCATTGCCCGAACTGGGCGATGTGCCCGATTTTTATGTAACCCATAGCTATTATACGCCCTACAACACCAATTCAACCGCTGCACAAATCCTGGCTACCGGCAGTTTGGTTACAAGAAATATTATGCAGTATGTTAAACAGCAATTGCAAACGTATAATGTAACAATAAAACCGGTGGTAATGGATGAATGGAATATTTTCGCTACAGGATCCAAACAAATGGTTTCCAATATAAGCGGCTTACACGCCGTGTCGGTTTTATCCGAAATGATGAAGCAGCAATTTGGTTTTGCCTGTCGCTGGGACCTGGCGAATGCCTGGGAAAACGGCAATGATCACGGCTGGTTCAGCCAGGGCGATGAACCCGGGGGTATCCCAAAATGGACTCCCCGGCCTGCTTTTTATTATATGTACTTTTTTCAGAGGATACTGGGCGACAGAACGGTGGTGGCTACTACCTCCGGTACGGATATGGAATGTCATGCTTCCTCCTTTTCATCTGGGGAGATGGGCGTGGCGCTGATCAACAAATCTGTTAATCCTGTTACGGTAGAAGTGAATATCAGCAATTTTCGAAAGGGTGAGAATTTCTACTGGTACAGTTTGAACGGCGGCGCCGATAACGGAGAATTTTCACGGAAGGTGCTTGTAAACGGACAAGGTAATGCATTGGCTGCGGGCGGACCCGATAATTATGCTGCTATACCACCCTATGTCAGTTCCACTGCCAACGGTGTAAAGGTTCCGGTTCCTGCAAGGGGTGCTGTTTTCCTGGTGGTAGATAAAAAATAAATTGATAGTTAGCTTAAGAGAAATGATGCGAATATTGTTTTTGACAGCATGCCTTTTTTGGGCTTGGGTGCTACAGGCACAATTTTCTTACCGGCAAATGGAAGATGGCGTACTGCTACATCCCGACCCCTCCCTTTCGGGGAACGCTGCATCCGTCAGGGTGCGGGTACTAAGCGATAAAATAATCCGCGTAACCGCCTGTCCCGGAGAAAGTGAAACAAAATCCGAAAGCCTGATGGTGCTGCCCCAAACCGGCAAACCGGTATTCAGCCTCAGCGAAGAAAAGCCGGGTAAATTGTTGCTTACAACCCCTGCCCTGAGCTTGTGGGTTGATCTTTCAACCGGCGCTATTGCCTATGCTAAGAAGAATGGCGATATGCTACTGAAAGAAAGACCTGTAACAGGCCGGGCTCTCGTTCCGGCAGTTTTCGAAGGGCAGCCCCTTTTTAGAATAAAGCAGGTTTTTGATACACAGCCGGAAGATGCCTGGTACGGGTTAGGGCAACACCAGGAAGATATGTATAACTATCGGGGCCAACAAGTATTGCTGTTTCAGAATAATACCGAAGTGGCGGTTCCCTTTTTGGTTTCGGCGAAGAACTATGGCATTCTTTGGGACAATTATTCATTAACCAAAGTGGGCGATACCAGGGATTATGAGCCTTTGTCTTCTTTGCAATTGTTCGACAAGCAAGGTAACCAGGGTTGGCTGACGGCTACGTATAGCAATGAAAAAAATAGCCCGGATACGGGTTTGGTAAGGGCCGAGTCGGAAATTAATTATGCCTATGTAAATGATAGCAAATTGCATCTGCCAGCAGGGTTTAAGCCAGATAACGGCGTAGTGAACTGGGAGGGAAGCATGAGTAGTGGAATAGAAGGAGTACATAAAATACGATTGACCTATGCAGGCTATACCCGTGTATGGATTGACGAAAAATTAGTATTCGACAAATGGCGACAGGCCTGGAATCCCGGTTCGGGGGTTATTAATTTCGATTTTAAAAAAGATAAAAAATATGCACTTCGTATAGAGTGGATACCCGATGGTGGCGAATCCTATCTTACCGTCAAATGTCTGCCGCCCCTTCCTCCGAAAGACAAGAGCAGCTTCGCATTCGACAGCGAGGCCGGAGAACAACTCGACTATTATTTTATTGAGGGTAACAATACCGACGAGATCATCAGCGGCTATCGACAACTTACCGGAAAGGCGGTCATGATGCCCAAATGGGCGATGGGCTTCTGGCAAAGCCGCGAACGGTATAAAACGCAGCAGGAATTGGAAGAGGTAGTGACGAGCTTTCGAAAACGAAAAATACCATTGGATAATATTGTGCTGGACTGGAGCTACTGGCGGGAAGGGGAATGGGGAAGCCAGGATTTTGATGAAAAAAGATTCCCCGATCCGGATGCCATGATCAAAAAAGTACACGATCAACACGCAAGGATCATGATCTCCGTCTGGCCGAAATTTTATGAAGGCATTGCGGTATATGATAGCTTCATGGCCAGGGGCTGGCTGTATAAACGAAATATTGCCGACCGGCAGCGCGATTGGATCGCCCATGGATATACATCCACTTTTTACGATGCCTTCAACCCCGAAGCCCGCCAGGGTTTCTGGGATCTGATCAACACGAAATTATACAGTAGGGGGATAGATGCCTGGTGGATGGACGCCAGCGAACCCGATATCTTGTCCAATGTATCGCCCCAGCGCCGCAAATTACAAATGTCGCCCACTGCGCCGGGAACGGCGGCTCAATACCTGAATGCCTATCCCCTGCAAAATGCAAAAGGGATTTATGAAGGGCAACGCAGCACCGATCCCGGCAAGAGGGTGTTTCTCCTCACCCGCTCGGGTTTTGGCGGCTCTCAGCGCTATGCAGCCACCATCTGGAGCGGCGATATTGCTACCCGATGGGAAGATATGAAGGCGCAAATCAGCGCCGGTATTAATTTTTCTTTATCCGGCTTGCCCTACTGGACCATGGATATCGGCGGGTTTTCGGTAGAGCGGCGGTACGAAAAACCGAACGAGGCGGATCTGGAAGAATGGCGCGAGCTCAATACAAGATGGTTTCAGTTTGGCGCTTTTACGCCCCTGTTCCGGGTACATGGGCAATACCCTTTCCGGGAAATGTATAATATCGCGCCCGACAACCACCCGGCCTACCACAGCATGTTGTATTATAACAGGCTGCGCTACCGACTGATGCCATATATCTACTCGCTTGCGGGCCAGGCTTATCATAAAGATGGCACAATTATGCGCGGACTTGTTTTTGATTTTTCTTCGGATAAAGCCGTTGCCGGGATAGGAGATCAATACCTGTTCGGGCCCTCCTTATTGATTAACCCGGTGTATACCTACAGGGTTAAGCACAGAAATTTGTATCTTCCCCATGGAGCGGGTTGGTACGATTTATATACCGGTCAATACTATGAGGGTGGTCAAACGATAAACGCCGCAGCGCCTTACGGGCGTATGCCGGTTTTTGTAAAGGAAGGCGCCATCATTCCTGCGGGACCAGCCTTACAGTATACCGATGAAAAGCCTGCCGACCCCATTACTTTATATGTTTATGGTGGAAGAAACGGGCATTTTTCGCTTTATGAAGACGAAGGGGTGAATTATAATTATGAAAAGGGACAGTTCACCGAAATAGATTTTTTGTATGACCATTTATCGAACACATTAACTATCGGTAAAAGACGGGGAAGCTTTCCGGGAATGCTTGCAAAGAGAACATTTTATATAAAATTGATTACAAAAAGCCATCCCGCAGCATTCGACTTTGAAGAAAGAAAAGGCCGCCGGATAAAATATGCCGGGGAAAAAATAATCGTAAAATTATAAAGGTATGAGGTTAAAACAACTATCTGTTATTCTCGGATTTCTCGCATTAGCGCTTTCACTGAAAGCACAGCCGGTAAAAGATTTTGGTCGCCTGCAGGTTATCGGAACACAACTGAGCGATAAGGGAGGAAATCCACTGGTATTAAAAGGGATGAGCCTGGGTTGGAGTTGTTTTCACCCCAGGTTTTACACGGCAGGTGTGGTAAAGGAGTTAAAGGAAAAATGGCATTCCAATGTGGTAAGAGCTTCATTGGGTGTAGAACCCAGGGGAGGTTATCTTCAAAACCCCGATTCCTCTTTCCGGCTCATCACTACCGTGATAGATGCCGCCATCAGGGAAGGCATTTATGTGATTGTCGACTGGCATAGTCATGATATACATCTGGACGAAGCAAAATCGTTTTTTCAGGCCATTGCCAAACGATATAAAAAGCATCCCAACATTCTTTATGAAATATTTAATGAGCCCGATTACGAAACCTGGCCAGAAGTAAAAGCATATTCTGAAGAGCTGATAAGAACCATCCGTGCCATAGATCCTTATAATATTATTTTGGTGGGAACGCCCCACTGGGACCAGCATCTGCATTTAGCTGCCGCCGACCCACTCAAAGGGTTTAGCAATATCATGTACACTATGCACTTCTATGCCGGCACGCATAAAAAAGAACTTCGGGATCGAACAGATGAAGTTATTGCAAAAGGCCTGCCGGTATTTGTTTCCGAGTCGGGCGGAATGCTGGCTACCGGCGACGGACCGATCGATAAGAAAGAATGGGAAGCCTATATCCGGTGGATGAAAGAAAGAAAACTGAGCTGGCTTACCTGGTCGGTGTCGGACAAAAATGAAACCTGCTCCGTATTGAATCCCTCGGCTTCTTCCACCGGGGGCTGGTCCGAAGCAGATATAAAAGAATCAGGGAAAATGGCAAGAGCCTATCTGAAGGATTTTTAGCAGTCGGACAAAAAAAATAGATTAACCCATGGTGACAATTTTAACCGGGAAATGGCGGCGGGGTATGCTTTTACACGCTTTGCTTTTATTGGTGGCAACAGGATTGTGTGCCCAGGAACTCCCGGCCGATCGCCTCGCAACGCCTTTAACTGTCCGGCTCTATAATAACCTGAAAAAACTGATGAAGAAAGGGTATATGGTGGGACACCAGGATGCGCTGGCTTATGGGGTACACTGGAAATATGAACCCGGCCGAAGCGATGTAAAAGAGGTTACAGGAGATTATCCCGGTATCTATGGCTGGGAATTGGGCAACCTCGAACTGGGTCGAAGCAAAAACCTGGATGATGTTCCTTTCGATAAAATGCAGCAGTTCATTATCGATGGATACGAACGAGGCGCTGTTATTACAATTAGCTGGCACCTGAACAATCCCTTTACCGGCGGCAATGCCTGGGACCCCGCTCCCGGATCGGTAGCGGCTATTTTGCCGGGAGGCGGGAAACATGAGCTTTTCAAAACTTATCTGGATAAGGTGGCTGCATTTCTCGAAAGTTTGAAAACTGCCAAAGGCGAAGCTATACCGGTATTATGGCGTCCCTTTCATGAACATACAGGCGGATGGTTCTGGTGGGGCGTAAAAAGCAGTTCCGATGAAGAGTTCAAAAACCTGTTTCGTTTTTCAGTGGATTATTTCCGGCACGAGAAAAAATTACATCATTTATTGATTGGTTACAACACGGGTACTGAATTTTCCAGTGAAAAGGAATTTCTGGCACGTTACCCCGGCGATGATTACGTAGATATTATTTCCTTTGATACCTACCAGCGGGGCGAAGCCCGGTATAACGAAACCTTCGTAAATCAATTGGATCAATGTATGTCCGTTATCACGGCCGTTGCCGCCAAAAGAAATAAAATTCCCGCCATCGGCGAAATAGGTTTTAGCCAGATACCGCTTGCCAATTGGTTTACCCATACTCTCGCACCCGTATTTGATAATTACAAATTCTCCTATGTACTTTTTTGGCGCAATGCCGGGTACAAACCCTATAACGAGGAAACTGAATTTTACCTTCCTTATAAAGGCCATACTGCTGCCGCCGATTTTAAAACCTTTTATAAATCGAAAAAAACCTTGTTTGAAAAGGACGTACGCAGGCGAAAAGTCTACCGATAAATTTTATCCGTCTCGCTTTTTGTCAGATCATATTAAATCCCTATTTTTAATTGTTAATAATACAATTAAAAACCGTCTTGTCATGAAGAAATTTTTTCTATTGCTATTTATCGCCGCTATTTATGCCCACACAAACGCGCAGCAGGTCGAAGCCTCCCTCCAGATAAAGGAAGCCAAAACACAGATCAGCAGGCATATTTACGGACATTTTGCGGAGCATCTGGGCCGGTGTATTTACGATGGTTTTTGGGTAGATGAAAAGCTGGATGTAAAAAAGCAGGGACGTATAAGGCTGGATGTAGTAGAAGCCCTGAAAAAAATAGAAATACCTAATCTGCGCTGGCCCGGCGGTTGCTTTGCCGATGAATACCATTGGAAGGATGGGATTGGTAAGCCCTCAGACCGTCCTAAAATGGTGAACACCCACTGGGGAGGGGTATCGGAGGATAATAGTTTCGGCACTCACGAATTCCTGGAACTATGCGAACTCCTGAACACAGAGCCCTATATTGCGGGCAATGTAGGAAGCGGCACCGTAGAAGAAATGTCGAAATGGGTCGAATACCTGAACTCCCCTGCGCAAAGTTCGGTAACAGAACTGCGCAGGCAAAATGGAAGAGAAAAGCCCTGGAAGGTAAGCTACTGGGGTGTAGGTAACGAAAGCTGGGGTTGCGGGGGAAATATGACGGCTGAATATTATGCCGACCTGTATAAACGATATGCCACCTATGCGAGGAACTACCCGGGGGCGCCCTTAAAAAAAATAGCCGGGGGCGCTAATGCAGGCGATTATCACTGGACAGAAGTATTGATGAAAAATATTCCCCGTAACCAGATGTGGGGGGTGAGCTTACACTATTATACCATCCCCACCGGTAATTGGGGAGCCAAAGGTTCTGCCACGCAATTTGACGAAAAGGAGTATTTCCGCACCATGAAAAACTGTCTGAAGATGGAGGAGCTGGTTCAGAAGCATTCGGCGATCATGGATAAATACGATAAAGAAAAAAGGGTGGCATTAGTAGTGGATGAATGGGGTATTTGGACGGATGTGGAGCCGGGAACCAATCCCGGGTTTTTGTATCAGCAAAACAGTCTGCGCGACGCCCTGATTGCCGGTACTACCCTGAACATATTTAATAACCATGCCGACCGCGTGAAAATGGCCAACCTGGCTCAAACGGTGAATGTTTTGCAATCCATTGTACTCACCAAAGGCAAAGAAATGTTGCTAACGCCTACCTACCATGTTTTCGATTTGTTTAGGAACCATATGGACAGTCGCCTGGTTCCGCTGAGTTTTACTTCCCCCGATTTTGTTAACAACGATGAAACCATCCCGGCGGTCAATGCCTCCGCCTCCCTCGATTCGAACGGGAAATTGCATATTACCTGGGTAAATATCGATTCAGGCAAAGACATAACCATAAAGCTAAATTTAAAAGGCGCTTCTTACCGCAGGGTCAGCGGCCGCATACTTACTTCGGGTCGGTTCAATGATATCAATACATTTGAAAATAAAAACCTTGTCTCACCTGCGCCGTTCAAAAATGCCCGTCTCACAAAAGACCTGCTCGAAGTAAAACTTCCGCGCCTGAGTGTGGTGAGTCTTACACTGGAGTAACCCGTCTGTAACAACAGTTTATTCATAGAGCGATCTTTTTTCTTCTGGCATTCTTTTCTATATTTGGTGCAAAACCGGGGATTTGAAGTTCATTCCAATCGAAAATGAGGCGGAGATACTGCAATCGATAAGTAGGATTAAATTCATAAAAAATGCGGTCTTATTATATGAGTAAGTTACCAACTGTATTACTTTTTTTTGCATTAGGGGTTTTTGTTTGTCAAACTACAGTAGCTCAGGATGCCAAACCACGCTACTGGGATACTATTCAGAAGTATAAGAAAGCAGATAGTCTGCATTTCCCGGGTAAGGGAAAAATTCTTTTGATAGGAAGTTCTTCCTTTACCCGCTGGAAAGATGTGCAGGATTATTTTCCGGAATATCCGCTGATTAACCGGGGTTTTGGTGGGGCACGGGCAGGCGATTTAATCCGGTATGTAGATGATATTGTGACGCCCTATCAACCCAAACAGGTAGTGATTTATTGTGGCAATGATCTGGGTGATGCCAGCTTATCGCCCGCAGATATCGCCGGGCTTTTTAAACAACTGTTCGAAAAAATCCGGGAAAAGAATCAAAACGTACCTATAGCAGTATTGAGCATCCGGGCTGACAGATCGGATACAGGTAAGCCCGATAGGATTCGGCGGAAGAAGGAGACCAACCGGTTGATCGAAAAATTTGTGCGCAGCCAGAATTATTCGGCCTTTATCAATGTATATGATCCCATGTTCAATGCCGACGGCACGCTTAAGAACGATATATTCGTTCCGGATGGTCATATGAATGATAAAGGAAACGGGATTTGGAAAGAAGTAATAGAGCCATACCTGATTAAATAACCATTTCGATTTATGAAATCGCTGTTTGTAGCCATTGTTGGAACAGTACTGGCTCTTAATGCCCACGGGCAGAAAGGAACTACATCGCAACGCATCGTTTCTGCCTTAAAATCCGATATTATCCGCCAGATTGATGCGCAATACAGGCCATACAAAGAAGCCGCCCTTAGAATTTGGAATTATGCGGAATTGGGGTATAAAGAAGAAAAGAGTTCCGCTTTGTTACAGGGTTTGCTAAAAGATGCCGGTTTTACAATAGAGGCGGGAGTAGCCGGCATTCCAACGGCATTTGTAGCGAGCTATGGCAGTGGTAAGCCGGTGATTGGCATATTGGCGGAATACGATGCTCTGCCGGGGATGTCGCAAACGGCCGATCCCGTCAAAAAATCAGCCGGTAAAAATGCAGGACATGCCTGCGGTCATCACCTATTCGGTACAGGGAGCGTAGCAGCGGGAATCGCCCTAAAGGAACTGTTGCAGGAGAAAAAACTCCGGGGCACTATCAAAGTATATGGATGCCCGGCCGAAGAGGGCGGTAGCGGTAAAGTGTATATGGTTCGTGCCGGCCTTTTCAAGGGAGTAGATGCTGCGCTGCACTGGCATCCTTCAGATAAGAACAGCGTTCTTACTGCCGGAGCCCTGGCCAACAAGAGCGCTAAATTTCGTTTTCATGGTCTTTCGACCCATGCGGCGGCATCGCCGGAAAAAGGGCGCAGCGCCCTGGACGGAGTGGAAGCCATGAATCATATGGTGAATATGATGCGGGAGCATATTTCGCCGGAAGCCAGAGTTCATTATGTGATTACCAACGGGGGAAAAGCGCCGAATATCGTACCTGATTTCGCAGAGGTCTACTACTATGTGCGGCATCCGCAAAAAGAACAAGCGGTGGAAATATTCGACCGGGTGCTTAAAGCGGCAGAGGGCGCAGCGTTGGGAACAGGAACAAAAATGGACTACGAAATAATAGGCGGTACGCACGATTTACTGATCAATACCACCCTGGCCGAAATAATGCACCGGAATTTTGAAAAAGTAGGCGGAGTGAAATATTCTTCGGAGGAATTCGCCTACGCGCAACGTATACAGTCTACATTCGAACACCAATTTCCCGGCATTGAAAAAGTTGGATCAGTTGATCCGATTCCCAAAACCCGGGTTATTGAAAGCATCAGTACAGATGTGGGAGATGTGAGTTATGTGGTGCCCACAGGCGGCTTTTTTGGAGCTACCTGGGTACCGGGTACGCCCTTGCATAGCTGGCAGGCCGTGGCCTGTGGCGGCACCGATATTGGCATTAAGGGAATGATAGCTGCCGCGAAGGTTATGGCAACAACCGCTGTGGATCTGCTAACACAACCTGCAATTCTCGAAGAGGCACAAAAGGAGTTTGACAATGAAAAAGGCAACTATCAATATAAGGCTTTGCTGGGCGACAGGGCTCCGGCTTTAAACTACAGGGATTGAAATTAACGGGCTCTGTTGCGAGGGTCTCCCGATAAATTGCTTTATTATTTCTGCTTTAGCAGCAATATTTTTTAGCAGGTATACAGGATAATATTTCGCCGCGCTGCGGCTTGAGGGCAGGCGATGCTGAATGGGTATAAATATTTCCGGTGCGCTGCACCTGTGGAGGGTCCGGTAGTGAGAACTGCAGGGCGGATCTTTACAGCCTTTATCTGTGCATTCTGTACAACAAAGGAAGAGATGGCCACCAATGCACGAATAGATAATCTATTAAAAAACCCTTAATTCGTGCATTCGTGGCATAGTTGTATTTGAAAGTTGGCGGCCTGTTTTTAATTGTCACGGTGATGCGGCAAAGACGCGGCAGCGCTCCTTATCCTGCTAACAATCTTTTTAATACCGCACCGGCTCATCGTAGCTTTGGGCGTAAGCCTTACTATAGTTTACGGGTTTTGCGGTCGAAGCCACGTACTCAATACCTCCCCAGATATGCTTTAGATAAGTAGGATCTGAATAGTCCTTTTTATCGTGGCCCAAGGTGGTACACCAGGTAATACCCCCATCAAAATCATGCACCCAGGCGCTGGGAAAATACCTTGCAAACGGGCCTGCGCTTTTATCCAGGGTTTGTTTTTGTTTAGGGTCACTGGTATCAAGGGTCGAAAAATCATTCACCATCACGGCACGGGGCCCGGGGTAAAGCTCCTTCGCGAAATAGCATTCATCTGCTTTTTGCCAAACGGCCGGTGTTCCTTTCATAGAGGGATGTTTGGTGTCTATCACCTTTACTGTAAAAGTCTGGAATTTGGCATGCCAGGAGAAAGTTCCTCCCAACAACATTTTAAACCAATCCCATTTGCGTTCGGTACCGGTTACAGAGTGGATGCCTACAAAACCACCCCCAGCCTGGATATATCTTCTGAAAGCCAGCCTTTGTTCATCGGTATCAAATACATCGTTATTAGTACTCGTAAAGATCACCATCCGGTACTGTTTCAAATTACTCTCGGTCATCACAGAAGGATTGGATGAAGTATCTACTTTAAAACCATATTGTTTGCCAAAGTTTAAAATAGCCTGTGCGGCATAGGGAATATTGTCGTGAACATAACCTTTGCCGTTTTTCTTATATACCAGCACCTGAACGTTTTTCCATTTTACTTTGGATTGGGCGTACAAGGTTGTGTACTCTAATGTGAAAACCAGTGTGAGAACAAGTATGATAATGGATGTAAATAATTTTTTCATCTGTTTATTTTTTTATTGCACGCAGATAGTGTAATGGATTACTCCAATTGTTTTAAACCGTGGTCAGTTTTCCGAAATTCTTATTTTGAGATTTTTAAGGCAGGGGGGTGAGCGAATGCCTGCCAGGCTTCTTCGGCCTGTTCTTTCGATACGCGGTCATCAAAGATCAGGAACCTGTATTTTAGAAGATAGGTTTTCCCGGGTTCCAGCAACCAGTCTTTATTTTTGGTGGGAGAGAAATTAAGAAAAACATCCCCGCGTTTATTGGCATTTTCGGGCCATACCCTCAGGGGTTCGGGGTAATTGTAATTAGTGGGATAGCTCATCATAACCAATCCGCCATAATCGCTTCCCAGCGATCCCTGGGTAAGGCACCAACGGGCGGTGCTGCCATCCGCAGCCTTCCGGTCTTTTCCTTCCGAAGTGAGCGTAACACTGTTGTCTTTATTCCAGGCTTCGGTAGCCCTGATACCCATTCCGCCGTAGCGATATTCAAGCAGTAACACGGGGCTCGGGCCTGCGCAGCTTAATTGGGAGCTGATGTCGAGGATATAATAAGGATCCGATGGCTGCTGGCGGTATATTCTTATTGTTTGTACCTCATTGATGGCCGTCTTCTCCGATCCGTCTTTTTTAAACGCCACATGCTCATGCAGCGCACTGAAACCTGCATACACCCCACCTTTGTCGATAGCGGTAAATCCGCCGAAACGAACGGTTCCTTTCCGGTCGCGGAGATTCCAGAAATCCACCGTATCTTTTTCAAAAAGCACATGGGTCCAGGGGTTCCACATGCCCCAATGATGATAGTGGTCGCGGGCGTTAATTCGCGTAAGCGCATGCCCCGAAGGTGTATTTAACGGGTGAATAAAACCACTTCTTTTATAAGCGGTATCTACTCCCTTTGGGGGGTACACCGTTTTAAAATTGTATTGCAGCAAATCCTTTCTCCCGTTGGCAATAACCAGGGCGCCGTCTTCTTCGCTTACCTGTAAAACCGGTGCCGGGGATTGTTGTTTAGCCTGCGCCAGTTCGAAAGTTCTTATTTGTTTAGCGCTAGGCGTAATGAGCCAATGCAGGATACGGTTGTTACCGCTTGCTTCTACCTGGAAAGGGGCAGGAATTTTTTTTCCATTAACGATTTCAAATAGTTGCAGGCTGCTGTCGGCCAGGTAGGTGAGCCCATCCAGGTTTACCTGCATGGGAATATTCATTTTTTCCTTCCCCGAAGTGGTTGCCTGGAGGGTTGCAATGCGCTGAGCCCGGGAAGCAAAAGTAGCCAGTGAAAAAAACAGCAGCAGGGCCATTTGCCGTCCACGGCGGGATTTAGCAGCCTGGTACAGATCCGGTATATTAGGATATAGCTTCATTGTTATTGGGATGTGGATTTTTTAGCAAGATCCAGCGCTGTGGTAGTAATATAATACTTGGCGATCATATTGGGTACTTCCCAATCCGGCAATTTCCCTTCCTGTAAATATTTAAGGTAGGCCTCTGTTACCTGTGCAAAATGGGCTTCATGGCCGGTATTGTATTTCTCGGGTACTACTGTTTGCCAGCCTGCTTCCGATTTTTTTATCTCTACTCCGGGGTATTTGGCCTGTATGGCAGCAATCGCATCGGTGATATCCTTCTCAAAAGAAGCATCATCCTTTTTCACCGGCTCGATATATAAAACAGGCTTGAAATTTTGCTCTGCTCCCTGCCGGATTACCAGGTTGGCTCTTGTACCGCGCATAATGGAATAGTGGGTATCGCCCGTTCCTTCGGGAGCTTTATAACCCCATGTTACCGAAACCTTCGCATGCACGCCCCGCAATTTATAATTGATTTCTCCGTTACAGAATACATTTAAGGTGGTATCGTTGCTAAGGTCTTTTTTCAGATAATCGGGAAAACTATTTTGCTTTGTAATAGCGCCAAACTGGCTTAGGGTCATCGGTGTGGGCCAACGTTTGGCCGAAACCATTTCTACATCCTTCGTATAATCTATTGTCTGTCCCGGGAAGCATTCCCACTGAATCAGGTCCACCAGGTGCGTGGTTACATCCACAATGCCTTCGCCCTCCTGCGTTACATCCATAAACCATGGTGGCCGCTGCAGTACGTTGCCCGATACAAATTTGTAAAAATAATGTACACTCTCTTTGGTTACGCTGGGATTATCGGGTGTTCCTTTTTCCAGCTCGCCGAATACATTTTTTAGTAAGGAGAACTCGCGCTGCAGAATGGTGTTTATTTCAAAGCGTTCTGTCATTATATCATAAAGCAGCACTTTTTTTTCTTCCGCTTTAGCGAAGGCTTTTTTTAATAGTTCAAAGCCTTCGGTATTAATCGCCATCGGCTTGTCGGCCAATACGTTCATGCCCGCATCAATGGTATTAAAAATATATTCGGTCTTTTTTTGGTTGTTTCCGGCCATTACCACAATGTTGCCTTTCTTTTCCTCAATCATCTTTTGAAAAAAATCGGCCCCCGTGTATACCTGCTCGTTCCAATGAGTAGGATTTTCTTCGCGCGAATTATAGGCATTGATGCGGTCTAAGTGTAACTGAACATCGGGACCTTCGGGTGCATACACATATACGTTGCTGTCAACGTTAGGGTACATGCTTTTTTGTACAAGTGCCGCATGAAAATGGCCGGGATCCAAAGTGACAATGGCCATTTTAGAACCTGCTTCTTTTTCTTTATCACCGCTGTTGCAGGCTATCAGGGCTGCAAGTATAGCCAATGGGAATATTTTTCTGATCATGTTTTTTGAAGTTTTTACTTTTTCACATAATTCGTTCCGTACGGGTGACGTTGCGGCCTGCTTAACAGTTTGTTAGCTTCCACATTATTTTTGAAAACCTCTTTTACCGGGTCCCAGTATAACTTAGTGCCCATCTTCATAGCAGCAAAAGCCACGAGACAGGCGCTACAGGAGCGATGTGCTATTTCGGCAGGGCTGATGGTGAGCTTTTTACTCTGAATGCAATCTAACCAGTTTTTATGCTGCTCGGGGCTCTCGTACAAACGAATTTCATTAGACTTGATTACCGATTTTAAAATAGCCGGATTGCTTGCGTTAAAAGCCTTGCTTTCTTTTTCTTTACCGGTTGTTGGGTCGGTAGCAGTAACACCCACATTGCCGCGCGATACGAAGATCCATCCATCGGTTCCGACAAATTTAACGCCGTTGGGATTTTTACTATTGATAAACATGGTAACACCGTTGGCATATTTAGCCGTTACCTCGTAGTCGCCGTGCACGTTCCATAAACCGGCTTTAGGAAAATCAGCCGAGCCGGTTACTTCAATGGGTCCGGTGAGTTCTGTATTCATACCCCAGTGTGCAATATCAATATGATGCACCCCCCAACCAGTGATCATGCCTGCTCCAAATTGTTCAAGCCTTAACCAACCGGGTCGCGACTCGATATTGGTTGGATGGTGCACCCTGTCCTGCGTGTAATAGATATAAGGGGTAGATCCCAGCCACTGGTCATAGTCCAGCCCCGCCGGGATAGGCATTTCTGCGGTATTTCCGCCGGCCGGGTCGGCTGGCAGGCCCACATGTACTTCTTTGAGTTTTCCAATCCGCCCGTTTCGAACCAACTCACAGGCTTTCTTAAACTGCGGCCAGGGCGACACCGAACGTTGCTGGCTCCCGAGCTGAAAGATCACGCCCGATTTACGCACCACATCACTCATAGCGCGGCCTTCTTCAATGGTGAGCGAGGTGGGCTTTTGCAGGTAAATATGTTTGCCGGCCAGGGCAGCTTCCATAGCCGGTTGTGCGTGCCAGTGGTCGGGGGTACTGATAATTACTGCATCGATATCCTTATTGGCCAGCATTTCATGGTAATCGTTATACAACTTTACGTCGATATAATTCTGCTTGCCGGTTTTTTTGGTATACCAGCCTTCTATCAGTTCTTTTCCGCTATCGCGCCGGTAGCTGTCTACATCGGCAATAGCCACCAGTCTTGCTATATCATTTTTAAAAGTTTCGGGAAGATCATGAGTACGCGCAATACGGCCGCAACCAATTTGCCCGATATTGATTTTGTTGCTTGGCGCATTTTTACCAAATACAGATGCGGGCACAATAGTGGGGGCACCACTGAACACGAGCGCACCGGCCGATAGGTTCAACGAATTTTTAATAAAGGTTCTCCTGCTTTTGTCAGTATGCGATTTTGCCATTACAATCGTTTTTAAAATAAGATGTCGTTATATAAAGCGTTAAGGTACGGCTTAAATGGATTCTATATCCATTTTTTCACCGGTAATTTGATTTACAACGTTTGAAATGTTTAGTCGGCTTTTTTTGAATTATTGCGCGTTGTGTTTCGTTCCTTTTTATGAGAAAGGAATTGTTGGTGCGAATTATTCAGAAGCGGCATTGTACAGTCCTGTATTTCCCTGTTCCAGTCGCCGCAGTAATTTTTGTACCAGTGCGGGCTCTTGGTTGGCTATATTCTTTGTTTCGTGGGGGTCGGCAACATAATCATATAGTTCTACCAATGGTTGCGCTTTACGAAAATACTTTGTTATCCTGTAGCGGTTGTTACGCATGGTAATACCATTGTTAAAATAACTGAAAGCTACGCGGTCACTTTTTTTATTTTTTTTCAACAGCTTCACAAACGACAGGCCGTCCAGCGGGTAGGGGCGCTGCAAACCCGTCATTTCGAGCAGGGTGGGATAAATATCTACCGATTGGACAATATTTTTCGTACTCAATCCGGACCGTACCATGGGAGGGTATCGGATAATCAGCGGACTTCTCAGTGCATACTCCGAGAGGGTATGCTTGCCCCATACAAGTTCCTCACCCAGGTGCCAGCCGTGGTCGCCCCATAACACCACGATCGTATTTCTGCTTAATCCGTTTTTTTCAAGTACTTCCAGCAGCTTTCCCACCTGCGCGTCTACATAGCTTATGGCGGCGAAATAAGCATGTTTTAATTGACGGGCATAGGCATCGGATACCGGTTGACTGAGGGAAGGCCTTTCAGGCCCTTTTTTATATTGGTTGAATTCGGCACTATTATGAAAACTGGCTTTGTCGGCCCCATCGGGAATGTTGGAATGAAAGGCGGTTTCAATTTTTTCCTCATCATACAGGTCCCAATATTTCTTAGGAGCCGTGAAAGGTAAATGCGGCTTGAAAAATCCAACCGCCAGGAAAAAAGGTGCCTTGTTTTTTCCTAACTTATTGAGTTCTGCTATCGCCAGCTCTGCGGTAAGTCCGTCGGGATAGCCAGTGTCCGCCACATCCGCAGCTTCAAAGGGGTAAACCTGGTTGTGGAGACTTTGGCGGTTTTCGCCGGAAGCATAACCAAAAAAGGCATTCCAGCCGGTTGTCCATTTGCCGGGATTGAAATGGAATTGGCTCCAACTGTGAGGTAGTTCCATTTTATCGGAAACTTTTTGCGTATAGCCGTATACTTTTCCATCCGGCGAATGGCTTATTTTTCCAATGCCTACGGTTCGGTAACCCTTTTGTTTAAAAAATGCCGCCATCGATTCGGGCTGGTTCTCCCCGCGGGAAACCGCCGTTGTTTTCTCAAAAATATCGTTGGACAGTGCGGCTCTGTTGCGTGGAAATTTGCCGGTTAGCAATGAATACCGGGAAGGACCGCAGGTGGGAACCGTTACATAGTGATTTAGAAAAACAGCTCCTTCGGCGGCCAGCTTGTCGATATGAGGCGTAACCATGTATTTTTTTCCATAACATCCCAACTCAGGCCTTAAATCGTCTATTGCAATAAACAGGATATTGGGCTTGTTTGCCGCAGGAGCATTCCGATGGATTTGAGCGGCGCAGGAAATGAATAAAAAACCAAACACAACAGTGCATGTCGTATTTAAAATAGTACTCGTGATACGCATTGGGGGTTGATTAGGTGAATATAAATGCCAAAAAAACGCCGACATTAACAGGCCGGCGTTTCGTTATAAAGCAAGAAAAAATAGTGTGATCTTATCTCACATATGCTCCAAATTCGGCCATTGCAATATTATTATCAGTGCCCGAGAACGTATTCAAAGCGATTACTTTAATATACTGCGCATTTGTTGCAGCGGGCAGATCAATGAAATGTTCGGCCGATGACCGGTTCTCCAGGGTTGTTCTCAGCTGGAAGGTCCAGTTATCGCCATCAAGACTGGTGTACAATTCAACGTCCCTCGCATTACTGGTGGTGGACGGCCTTTGCTGGATGATCATGCCTTCGATATTATAAACCGACTTCATATCAATGGCTGCCCAATGCGGGTAGGCGGTTGCCGGGTTGATTTGATTTACCCAAATGGTGGCCGGGTTGTTGTCTATTAAATTTTCGGGCGGCCGGTAGCTCGCTCCTGACCGGTTGTCGAAACTGGAGGCGGTTATCGTCCATCCTGTTTTAGGAAGGGGAAACCTTTGGCCTTTAACATATTGAGACACCCACGACGTAAAGAAAGTGTCGATTGCCAGTGGGCTGGGCAGGTAAACGGTCCGGGTTTCAATCGTTCCCCTGGGAAAATCGGGGGATTGAGACAGTAGCGTGGTTTTATCTACAAAATAACTTCTTTCCTGATTGTTCATGTCGGTATACCGGATCTCTGTGCCAATGATAGCGGTATCGGATAAGCCGCCCCACAGTACCCTCAGGCTATCGTTAACTACGGTAGCATCGTTTATAGGCCTTGAAAGCAATCTTGATGTATACACATCGCCGAAAACCCGGCCAATAGCTTCTGTTTTAACCGATTTATTTCCCTCGTTGTCGAAGGTATAAATTTCAAATACATAATTCCCTTCGGGCAAATCGTTAAATGGAATACTGGTAGAGCGTTCGGCGGGATTCAAGGTTACTTCCAGGGAATCTGCCCTGTTATTCCAAAATATTTTGGCCCGTGTTACTTTCGGGTCGGCCGAATTCAGCCAGGTCAATATCATCCTTTTATATCCGGGCAATACTTGAACTGAATCGGGTTTTCCGGGGAACTTGGCCTGTCCGTAATCCAGGAACTCTTTATAAGTATCGTCCATTTTGGAGCAACTGTATAAGAGTATTCCTGCGGATGTGAACAATAGGAAGACTGTTATAATAAAGCTTAACTTTTTCATCTTTCTGGTATTAGTGCAATAAATTTAATTTTCCGGTATATAGTCTGCATCACCCCAAAATGTCAGTTCGGCGATATAAACATAATCTACGAATCCCCAGGTTTCGGTTACATTAAACCGAAGATATCTAACAGGAATTTGTTCCGGGAAGATAAAGTCCTCACCCTGCAATGCGCCATAGGTATTGTCTTCTGCCGTTACCGGGCCATCGCCCGAAGGTTTATAGGACTCGCAGTCCATCAGTTTTGTCCAGCCGGTCCAGGTGCCCAGGGGATCAGGTGTATTCACCGACCCCCAAACCTCCCATTTTTTGGGTGAGCCGTTTTGGTATACAAAATCAGTATTACTGCGGTGAAACAATTTGTAACGGCTTAGCAAGCAGAGCCTGCCCAGGTCGATGGTAAAGGATTGAGGTATGCCCGAACCCGGTGCGGTATGAAAAATACCACTGTTGGCGGCCCCTGTAACCCCGTCCCATAATTTGTCGAGCGTCCAGCTGGCGCTGGCATGGCCCCCTGCCACATCGGTAACTAATTTGTTATCCCGGAAGGGTTTGGGTATCAGTTCCTCAAATACGGGGGTAAGTGTAGTTGTTACGGTATCGCTGTAATTCCCCCATCTGTCCCTTACCACTGCGCCGAAGACGCGGGGCTCGTCGGGAAATCCTCTTACCGCGTACCGGCCGTTTAAAGATTTTGTGTAATAGGTTTCAATTTCTCTGAGTTTGCCGGTGGAGTCTGGTGTTAAAAGCGTTACCGCAAGACTGGCCTGACCACTGTTGTTAAAACTGATAGAGAAACCGCCGAAGGTTTCTGCAAACTCCAAGGAGTTGAAGGCTTCCAGTAAAGGGGAGGTAAGGGGGGTAACTTTTACAGAAACCGGCTCCGAAAGTTTCTCGCCTCCGCTTACGGCGTACAGCTTTATTTCGTATTCTTTCACGTCAGGAAATCCGTCAACTCTCAATGTGTCTACATATTGTGAAGCGATACGTTCCATTTGAACACCCGGCCTGATCTCGTATACCGCTTTTATATACCGGAGGTTTTCGCTAACGGGTAGCTGGTATTTAATGAGCGCAGCTCCGGGCTGCGGTTGTACCGATACGTTGGTAACCGGGCCGGGCGCCGGCCCATCATCCACCGGGTCTACGTATTTTTCCTTTGAGCAGGACAGCGTGCATACAAGGCAGGTGGCCAACGTTAATAGTAATAGATGAAGCTTATTCATTTGCAACTGACTTTAATTTGGTTATTATAAGTGCTTACCAACCGGGATTTTGAACGGTATTGTTATTGGCGAAAATCTCCACTTCCCTTACAGGCCATAAATAGTCGCGGGTGCTGAAAGTTTGTTGGAACAAAACTCTTTCCCGGTAGTAGCCTGCTGCTGTTTGCTGCTCAATATCCCATCCGGTAATAGGCTGGTTGAGTTCTTCGATTGCTGATTTCCATCTTCTCAAATCCCAGAATCGTTGGCCTTCGAACATGAGCTCGATGGTCCGCTCCCGGTGAATAATCTCACGCAGACCTTCTTTTGTGGAAGGCTTGTCGGGGTTAGAAGAGTAGCCGGCCCAGGATTCAACAACGCCGTCAAGTCCGGCTCTTTCTCTTATCTGGTCCAGATAATTGTATATTTCAGCAGAGGGTCCATCTGCTTCATTAAGGGCTTCGGCATATAACAGGTAAAGGTTGGCCAGCCTGATTACCGGCCATGGATAGCTTTGCCGGGAATAGGTACTTTGTTGAATAACATTCACGTAATTCACGTATTTCTTCGGCCAGATACCGGTGATATTGGTACTGTTGTTGGCTATGTTGGAAGCGGCCTGGCCTTTTTTTGCAGCTACATATAAGTAGGTAGCGTTGGCATCAAATCTGCCCTGTCCATACCAAACGCCTCCATCGAAGCCAAGGTCGGCATAATACCTGGGTTCCCTGTCAATATTTAACAGTGCGGTGGTGTACTCTGGAACGATGTAGTGCTTATTTTCCGGCGTCCCTTCTATAAGATTAAATCTGTCGCTATAGTTCCAGGTTTTGTCCTCATCGATGGGCACACCATTCTTCGAATAAAATAGCCCCGCCATTTTCAAAGGAACGGCACAATTGCCTCTTACCACCTGCGAGGCCCTTAAAGCCGGATCGAGCCCACGGGGTGTGGATTGATTTTGGAGATCGGTTACCATGCTGTTGGTATTACCCCAAACGATCTCCGCATTCCATTTTTCGTTAATGGCGTTTCTGATATTCATTTGTGTTTTTAGGGTGTCGGAGATATCGTATTGACTGGTACTTTGACTATAATAGTATAATTTGTTGCCTGCGGCATGAGCGGCATCGATCGCTTCTTTACAAGCCTCTTTGGCTTTTACCCATTTTTCCGCACTATAGGTTGGATTGAATAAAACGGTACCCCGGTTGTCTTTAAAGTTGGCATAATCAGGGTTGCCATTGAAGAGTGGACTTGCTGCCGTAATCAGTACTTCTGCTTTAACAGAGAGCGCGATGGGTTTGGTAATGCGTCCCAATTCCGAAGCGTCATTCACTATCCGGTCGGGCAGGTTAGTAATAGCTTCATCCAGTAACTGAACAACATAGTTGAAACAGGAATCTACCGGATCCCGGTACACCCGTACCTCTTCGGGACCTGAATTAATGGGCAGGTTTACTTTTTTTATAGGTATGGGTCCGTACATGCGGGTGAGATAGAAATGATAGTAGGCTTTCAGAAATTTAACTTCCGCAATCCACCTGTTTTTCTCGGCCTGCTCCATGTCGGGCGTGCGTCCTATATTTTCCAAAAAAATATTACAGTCGCTAATGCCTTGATATAAGTCGCGGCCGCCGTTATTGCCCTGCCAGAAATTATCGTAAGGATTTACTATATTTTGAAATCCTCTCGCAATATTCCATGCGGCAGGCACAAAGAAATTATGAAACCATAACTCATCGCCACCGGTCAGGGCGGGGTTTTCACTGCCCGAACTGTTAATGGTACCATACGAAGGTAAATAACTATAGCAGGTAAACAAGAACTTTTCTGCCTGTTGCCGCATATTAAAAGCATGGTCAACGGTGGCAATATTGTCGGGTACCACATCCAGGTATTTCTTGCAGGAGGTGACGCTTGCGGCTAAAATGATAATGCCTGTAAAAAAATATTTATAATTCATTGTGGTAATGGATTAGTTTTTAAAAATTTACAAATACGCCCAGGTTATAAACCTTTTGATTGGGGTATCTCAGTCCGTTACCGGCCATTTCAATATCCCATACTTTAAACTTGCTCCAGGTGTATAAATTGGTTCCGTTCAGATAAACCCTTGCACTGTTGAAACCGATTTTATTGAGAAGGCTGGCCGAGAAGTTATAGCCTACTTCTACCTGTTTGAGCCTTAAAAACGATCCGTTGCGCATAAACCATGTGCTGGTTTGTGTATTGTTTTGTATAGGATAAGTGCTTAAGCGGGGCCAGAGTGCATACAGGTCACGGTTATCTTCCGACCAATAGCTGTTGGCATAAGCTTCCAGTAGCTGATTGGTATAGCTGATGCCTGAATTACGTTCCTGTGTGCTGTAATAATAGGGATTAAATGGTGCTGTGGCTTCCGGATCGATCCAGAATGAGCTTCTGCCGGATCCCTGGAAGAAAAGGCGGATATCGAATTTTTTAGTTCCACCCGTAACGCCGAAACCATACACAATTTCGGGAGAAGTGGGATAGCCAAGCGGCACCATATCCAACTCGGTAATTCTGCCATCGCCATTTATATCCTTATATTTAATGTCGCCGGCCATGTATTCACCAAATTGCTGAATGGGGGAGTTGGCTACTTCGGCTTCGTCGGCAAACAGGCTCTGCGCTATATAACCCCATTGTTGTGTAATAGGATAACCCACCCTGTTTCTCCACCAGGCGCCGGGGTAGCTGTAATCCTCGTACACTTTGTATTGGGAAGCGGCGTAAGTGAAATTGCCCATGGCCTGGAAGAACACACCGTTGGCGAAAGAGTGGTCAAAAGTAAGGTCTATGTCTACCCCTTTGCTGGAAGCTTCTCCAATATTCGTTTGAGGCTGAGCCCATAAACCCATGGAAGCAGGAGTGGCAGATCTTTGCTGTAAGATATTATACCGGTTACGGGTATAGTATTCTGCCACGAGGTTAAGTTTTCTGAACAGGCTCAGCTCCACGGCGAAGTTGGCATCGCGTGAGGTTTCCCAGGAAATATTGGGATCGGAATACCTTGAAATAGATACCCCCGGCCTGCCATAACCATTGTCCCGGCCAAATACAGCGCCATAGCTGCTATTGTTCAGGTTTACTTCCGACAGATAGAAAAACCGGTCGCCGGCATCACCAATATCATCTTTCCCGGCCAGGCCATAGGTGGCTCTAAACTTCAGGTTATTAATCTTGTCTTTCAGGTTTTCGAAGAAAGGCTCGTTAGAAACCGTCCAGGCTACACCTGCCGAAGGGAAGAAGCCCCAACGATGCGATTGGTGAAAGCGCTCCGAACCATTGTATCCGAAATTGACCTCCACGTGGTACCTGTTCAGGAAGCCATAGGTGGCTCTTCCCGACAGCCCGATATTCCGGAAAGGTAAGGATTGCTGAATGCTGCCCGCATTGGGATTCAAGCGCTCCTGCAGGTAGCCGATAACCATTCCGCTCAAGGTATGAGCGCCAAAAGTGCGGTAGTAATCAATGGCCGCCTCTCCGTAAATGGTAGAGTTAATTTCTTTGGTGCCCTCGTCATAATCCAGGGTTTCCCTTCCCTGTGCTTCATTGATCAGGAAAATATTATAGGTATTATCTCTTAAACTGTAATTAGACAAGCCATAATAGAAAGGGATATACTGTCTGGTAATAGTAAAATAAGCGTGACGGTCGGTACTGAGTCTTCCTCTTGCTTTTAATCCCTTGGTGATGGATTTCAGGTCTTGTTTCAGTTCCAACTGGGCGCCGATCTTCGATCTTCCCCTGTCCTGGTAGCCTTTTACCATATCAGCGTAGGGGTTTAAGTAGGTGCCATCATAATTACCAAACATAATATGGCTTACATACTGATGCTGCTGATCCGTAGGGTAATAGGCGGGAAACAGAACGGGGTTGGCGCGCATCACGCGGGTGTACATTCCGCCGCCGGAATAGATAGGCCCGTTATAATCTTCAAATACACCAAATAACCTTACAATCATTTCTGTTTGAGGAAAAATAAACATGTTAACATTGGAACGCAGGGAGTAGGTCTTAAAATTAATATTATTATTGAAGTTATTCCGGTTGTCTACTTTCAATAACCCGTTATCCTGGGTGAAGGTTCCGGCTACATAATAGGTGGCAACGTCGCCGCCGCCTCTTACACTCATGTTAAAGCGTTCGTTCACTGCATAATCTTTAAACAATTCCTCCCGCCAGTCGGTTGAGGGGAAGATGTAGGAACCGGAACCTGGTACGGTATTGTCGATCTTTTCATCAGAGTATAATACAGGGGCCAGCGGGTTACGGGTGAGGATGGCCTCATTGTTTAATTTCATATAGGTTACGGGGTCGGCCAATTCAATATCCCTGGTATTCATCGACATGCTGGTTTCTGCCCTTAAAGAAATATCGGTTTTACCTTTTCTGCCGCTCTTAGTGGTAATGGCTATTACACCGTTTGCCGCCCGGCTGCCATACAACGCAGTTGCCGTGGCATCTTTGTACACGTTAAAACTCTGGATATCGTCGATATTTACCCTTGCCAGGTCATTGGTGGTAGATTCAAGACCGTCAATCAGAATGAGCGGTCCTCTTCCATATCCAAATGTGGTCATACCCCGGATATAAAACTCGGCATTATCGGCTCCCGGTTCACCCGTACGTTGGTAGGCAATCATACCAGGTACACGCCCCGCCAGGGCGGTAGTAAGATTGCTCGACGGAACTTTAAGTTCTTCGGGGTTTACCTGCGTTACCGAACCTACGACTTCCGATTTTTTTTGGGTACCGAAGGCCACTACTACCACGTCTTCCATTTGCTCGCTTCCTGCGGCAGGCCGCAATACAATGCTGAGCACCTTTCTGCCGGCGATGGCTTCTTCGCGGGTTTCCATTCCGGCATAGGAAAAGACAAGCGTGTCATTGGCAGATGCCGATACTGCGAACTCGCCCAGTGAGTTGGTAACCGTGGTTCTGGACGTACTTTTTACCACGATAGAAACGCCTTCCAGGAACTCATCATTCGCATTTTTAACGGTTCCGGATACCTGTTCTGCCTGTGCCGATGCCCGATGGCCAAATGCAACCAGGGATATTAACAGGGAGGCGGCAATTGTTTGTTTCAGAAATCTCATACGCTTTTCGAATGGGGGTACGGTAGCAGCATAAAGCTCCACACCCCGGATTTACATTTAGTTAATTTATACCCTTACCAGGTTGATGCAACTACAGGAAGGCATCTGTCAAACAAGCAATATCATTTTCATTGTTTTCTGTAAAGGTTTTAACTGTTATAGCTCAGTTAAAATTGGATTCTCCGACCAAATTACATAATAAAGCCTGTCCTTGCTACGCAAAAATGAATAATTACGTATTACAACGTTTGAAATCGTTTTCCCGGGAAGCAATCTCCCGGTTTATAGGAATAAATATCCTATACACCGCTGAAAATGGCGAATCCTCCGTCAACATTAATAACAGTGCCGGTTACAAATTTCGAGGCATCGCTTAAAAGCCATACCAGAGAGCCAATCAGTTCGTCTGCATCGCCCAGCCGTTTAAAAGGAGTATGGGTAACCACCAGGTTTCCCCTTTCGGTATAGCTTCCATCGGAGTTGGTGAGCAGGGTGCGGTTTTGTTCGGTTAAAAAGAAACCCGGTGCAATGGCGTTGATACGAACGGCGTCTTTGTAGCGATTACCTAATTCCATGGCGAACCATTTTGTATAGCAGTCAATGGCGCTTTTAGCGAGGCTATAACCCAGCACTCTTGTAATAGCGCGTTGCGATGCCATAGATGAAATATTAATAATAGAGCCTCCTTTGCTATTTTGGGCAATCGCCTCGCCAAATACCTGGGTAGGCAGAACTGTACCGAAAAGGTTGAGTTCCACTACACGCCGTAAACCGTTCATATCGAGTTTAAAAATATCGGCACCCGGCTGCACTACAGCTTCCGGCATATTGCCTCCGGCAGCGTTCACCAGCCCGTCTATCCGCCCGAATTGGGTAAGTATTTCATTTTTAGCGGCCAGCAGGTCCTCTTCATTGGTGACATCTGCTTTTAAGGGAAGCGCCTTTCCACCATTATTTATAATTTCCTGTGCCCGTTCTTTTGCGGTAGCTTCGTTCCGGCCCAGTATACAGGCAATACCGCCCGCGCGGGCAATACCTTTTACAAACGATTTTCCTAATATACCGGTACCTCCGGTTACTACAATTACTTTTTCGTGTAAGTCGAAATCTGTCATGGAATGATTAAATATTAAACGTTTAAAATGATGTCCTTTTAGAGCTATTTTTGTTTCCAGTAAATCAATTCAGGCTTTTCACCCGGCTCAACACTTATAAAAACCTGATACCCTTTGTCCTCTTCATCGCCTATGTGGCGGGTTTCGCGAACCAATACGAAAGTCAAACCTTTTGCGGCGTATTTTTTCGCAAGTTGCGTAATATCTACGTAATGATCTTGTTTTTTATCGGTAAATGCTATTTCGCCCGCAATAAAGGCCTTGCTGCCCACGTCTTTAATAAGGGCTTCTTTGCCATCCAGCAACAGTGCATTGTTCCAGTTCAAACTCCCGCCATCCCATTTGGAGGAAGGAATACCATAAATATGTAATCTGTAAGGAGCCGCTGTTTTGTTGGTATATCCATTCACTTTAAACAGGATAGTGGCCGCTTTCCGGGCCATGGTTCTGTCAAAATTAAAATAAGTGTATGCCACAGCATTATTGTCGGGTTGAGAAGCGTTCAGTTCTACGGTCAGCTCTTTTTCTCCGTTAAATGTTTTTGGCTGATTAACACCGCCTCTTACCGTAGAAAAAACGCTGCTGATAATTTTTTCTTTTACCGGCGCTGCTTTAGGTATGGTGAGCAGCACTACGGTTTGCGGAGATAAGGTAAAATTGATCTGGCGTGAGGAAGTCATTTCCAATACTTGCGCTTCGCCATAATTTTTTTCGTTAACAATTTCGGCAATAACAGGGGCGCCTGCCTGAATGCCGGTCTCCCCGAAATCGATTTTCAGTTTATAGGCGAAGTTTCCTCTTTGTACCAGCCACATATAATAATTTCCGGTTTTTTCATCGAAACTGGTATAGCTGTCAAAGCCGGGATCCTGTACGGGGCTGACGGTTTCCAGCAAAGTTCTTTCCTCTTTAAAACCTTTTGCAAAAAGCCTTACCACCTCGCCCGTTCGTTGAATGCCGGAAATATTGTAATCAGGATTTCCTGGGGGGATATCGTTTTTTCCGAATAATTTTATTTCCCTCACTTTCGCCGGCCCCTCGTCGGTTGTAATAAATTTTATTTTTTGAGTGGTTACCGGGTTATTAAAGGTCTCAAATACCTGGGTGTACTTATTATTCGTCAGGTTCATGCCCGGAATATCTTTCCATTCGTTGCCGGATAAATATTGCAGTTTAAAGTTTTTCACCCGGTCGGGGCCGGTATAAACGCCGTATGCTGAACCTGTGTATACGGCCGCTCCTCCGATTTCATATTTTTTTTGCAGGTCAATTTCAATCCATTTTTCTTTTCCGCTGCTATTGCTTATCCAGGTCGATTGATCCGTTTTATCCCCATCGGTAATAAAGGACGGTTTTGTTTGCGACATACTGGTGACCACCGGTTTTTTCCAGGCTAAATTCTGGTAAGCGTCTTCTACAATTCTTTTGCCCTGCCAGGTATAATGATGCCCTGATTTGATACCCCGCGGATAAGTGCTACTGGTGGTGTTGGCAAATTTAAAAGCCCACATGCCATAAGCCCCGTTTTTCATGTTATTGGAATAAATGCCCGCCCATTCGGTGAACAGGGAGGGGGAATCCATGGTTTCCTCCTTGTCAATGAGGTAAGCGTTCATCCAACGGCCGATTTCGGTGTAAACGATGGGCAAAGCTTTCCCCGTGGGATGATTGTCCTGGATGATTTTCCGGATATTGTTTACCCTGTTGGCATAACCTACAGCGGGAGAGTTGTAGGAGTGCGTGGAAAACAATTGCAGCAAATCTTTGTCCGTTTTTTCACCTCTGTAATTGGTACGCGTCGCTGCCGATACACCGGCCCACCAGTCGGTGTTCTGGCCTGCTGTTACAGGTCCCACTAACATGGGCTTGAGTCGTTTGCCATATTTTTTGTTTACATCCGTTACCGCGCAGTGTATAGCATCCGAAACAATTTGCATGGCCATGATCCATTGATCCAGTTTCATAGGTCCCGAATTCCGGTGGTTGGGTTCGTTTTGTAAAGCAAACATAAATACATTCCCTCTTTTGGCCGCATGATAAACCAGGGCGTAATACCGTTGCCATTGTTTCCATTTATTGCTCCAATTGTCCTTAAAGTCGGTACTGCCTATTTGCAACACTACGTCTACACCTAACCTTTTTAATTCGTCTAATGCATAATTAAAGACCATACCATTGGTAGAGGAGTAATTGGCTTCATTGTACAAGGGTAGCAACTCGTTCCAGGCAATGTATTTATTTTTTTCGGGGCTACTCCTCAGCTCTGCTTTTCTTTTGTCAAACTCGTCAAGGCTCTGCAATGATTCATCTGTCTGAACCGCTGTTTCGGGAACAAAGGCGTTCAAACTTGCCCATACCCGCAAGCTATTAACTCCGGAGTACTCGATCCAGCCCGAAACATTGGAGCCGGGGAAATAATAGCCCTGGTTATAGCCCACATACTTCATGCTAAGACCTGCTGGTTTATTTTTCACCGTAATAGTAGCCGCCTGGGTGCCAGTGGTTTCTGCTTGTTTTTGAATAGCCTGACTTACTATGGGTGGAGGGGGCATGTCTTTGGCCTCGCTTCCCATCACTTCTACTTCCATAATATTTATCGGTTCTCCATCATCACAAACAATTCTGATTTTGAAAGTAGTAATGGCAGGGCTGTATTTAAATTCTACCGATGTGAGGCGGTTTTCGTGTACCTCGCTTCGGGGCAGATCGCTCCAGTTGGCGTCATCCCAATACTGTAATTTGAAATTTTTCATCGACCAAAAGCCTGCGGCCTGCGTCATTTCATCGGCCTTTTTCTCACTGTCAGTAATGCCTGTGTGAACGAGTATCGTTTCTACCCGGTAATAACGCTGCAAATCTATTTCAATAGAGTGAGGCGCTTTGCTGTTCGCGGCTTCCCATTTTGATGCTCTGGATATTTTGCCATCGACTATATTTTGGGCCGGATGTTCCGCACTCTGGGAACTTACCGTAACCGGTTTATGCAAGGCGATGTTCTTTTGCTGGCCGTGAACTGTTGTCAGACACATAACGCCCGCCAGAAGTGGCAAAAAAAACAACTTCTTTTGAAATGTATCTGTTTTCGTTTGTCGGATATCAATTATCATAACCCAGGTTTATTGAAATTCTGTCTGTAACAATACCAGTCTTCGGTCGCCGCTGAATGCAACCTTCACTTCCTCTCCCTGTATGGCGCAGTTCACCCATTCGCGGGCTCCTGCCTGTATCGTTTTTTTTGCGGTTTCTGCATTGTTGGTTGTAACGGTTAATGTTAACGGAACTTCTGCCTGGTTCCACACAAGTGTCACACATTTGGTTTTTCCTGGCGGAAGGCGGCACCAGAAGAAGCCTTCACCTATGCCATTGTTACTGCTAACGGGGTCGGGGATGTTTCCAAAGCCGCGAAGACCGTAAGGACCAAACGGCCGCCGCCCATAGGCTACATACTGTACGCCCGGCCGGGTATTAAACCGGCCCGGCCCGCCCAGAAACCGATCCCCGTTTTCAGTTACGATAATTGTGGATGAATTATTGTCGGGTACACGCGGCACCGCATTTACCAGCAACCCGCTGTTCACGCCGGTTAACAGCCCTTTTTCGGAACTGTAATCACCCCAGGTTATTTTATCCGTTATCAACGGATATTTGTCATGCGATATTTTCCTATCGCTCATGTAGCCGATCATATTCATCAGCAGGCGGTCGCTTACGGGATCCAGGCCTGTGCGTTTTGCCAGGTCCATGCCGCAAACCAGCGCGCTGCCCCGGCCATCGAATATTTCACTAACAGCAATGCCTTCCAACGCCACACCATAATTTCCCAGCACAGCCATTTGTGCCATATCCTGCTTATGTTCCGGTACATATCCATCAGACACGGGGTATACGGCAGGGAAGCCGGTTTTGGTTTCATCCCAGCCGGTATAATCGGACCAAACCCTGAGTTGCTCCCGCCCAATTCCAGCAAATACCGGATGACCGGGTCGTTCGGCGTTGACATAGATACCGTTTCGGGAGGGACGGGGCGGAGGCGGATAACTCGGAACATCCAGTGGAACGGTCACGTTTTTCAGGGGTACCGAAACAAAACTATTGATATGAGGAAACAGTAATGAATTCTGCCGCAGGCAAACCAACCTGCCACCCTGCTTAACAAATTGCCTGATGATGGCCGCCTGTTGCTTTAGGTGGTTATCGGCGCTGTTTTCACCTATTACGAGTACTGCGTTTACAGGTATATTGCTGATATTTGTTATGGAGGTAAATGGTATTTTCAGTGTGGAAAAGGACCTGAGGGTATTTCCTTCCTTATCGTATAATAAAATGGGACTGGTATGGCGGGGCAGGGAGGTTTGATCAACGGTACTTAAATAATAAGAGGTGTGGTTCTTAGAAAGTATTTCTTGTCCCGATTGAATCATTCCTACGAGTTTATAATCGCCGCTGAAAAGATGGGGCGGAATAGAAATGGGTATCTTTTTTTTCCAGGTTTCGTAATATTTGACAGGCGGAAGCTGAAATGAATCCCGCACTACCGCTATGCCCGAGTGATCCTGCAATTCATAAACAAATAGGGCGTTGGCGAGATCGCCGAAATTATCGTCATCGTTTACAATATGTACAGTGGGTTCAATAACAGAACCAGTATATACATTGGGTGTGTAATTTTCCCAGCTTACCAATAGGGGTTGATAAGATTTTTTTATTTGACTGGTAACAGGCTTAGGGATCATTTCCGCGAAATGCTGCACGTTATTCCAGTTATAAAAAATAATAGTGAAGGGGAAAATGCCGCTTAGCTCGCTGTTCAGTGGCCGCAGTCTTCGAAACAGTTCTGTGGCGGTTTTTAAAGTAAAAGCCTGGTGTTCGTCGGCCAGGCGGGGCTGATCGTTCCAATCGGCATGGCCGGTCCAGTTAAGTTGCGATCCCGGGTTTTTATGATCGGGTGTGAGGTTGTAAGCGCCGCTGGGTCCTGTATAATTCCCTACACATTCGGTAAAGGTAATGGGTTGTACTTTCTTTTTGAACGGTATAATTTTTTCGTTGTCGCGGATATTGATAAAATTAAAAGGCGAGTTGTAATACCAGCCCCAATAGCGGTGCAGGTCACATATATCGCCCGATTTACCATAGCCGTATCCTGCGTTCCCGATATATAATCTTGTATTATCCCATTTTTGCAATGCAGTGTGTGCATGTGTGAGAAACCGGTTCCATTCTTCTCCCTTTGGACCTGAGTACGCTACTTCGTTGGTCATGGCGTAGATCATCAGGCTGGGATGGGAGGCGATATCGGCGTAAGCCACTTCTTTGTACCAGCGCACTGCTTTATCGTAGTCTGTGGGAGGTTTTTCGCCATCGACTGCGCTGCCGTAATTTCCACCAAAAACCATCATACCTAATTCATCGCATACCTCATACCAGGTTTCATTGTTGGGAATGCGAATGATATTGACGTGGATACTTTTCAGATATCGCACATAATCCATTGCAAAAGCCCGGCTCTTTTCAACTGTAGCCGGAATGCCCCTTCCCGGAGGATTAATTGCGATGCCTCTTAGAAAGAGGGGTTTGCCGTTCAGATATATATGGCCATTCCTCGATTCGAAAATACGGAAGCCTATCTTTTTTTCAACCGGTAGTGAACCCTCCGATGAAAAAATAAAATGATATAATTGCGGGTTGGAAGGCTGCCAGGGAATTACCTTTAAATTGCCGATTCGGAAAACAGCTTTATTGTCATTGATCTCCAAGGGAGAGTAATACCCGTTCAACACATAATTATCGCCATCTTTTAATTGTATCTTAAACTTTTCTGTTTTAGCAATAGCTTCGGCAAAGCTAACTTCAACGGTCAATTGGGATAGCGTAGTAAAACAAATAACTTTTTTGATCGTGTTTTCAACAGCCTGAGCGCGACCGCAGAGGGCTATCAGGAGGAACAGGAGTAAGTGTTTGCCGGGTTTCATGTTGTTTTTTTAGATATTGTGTCTGCTGTCAATACTCGAAAGCGCCTATATCGGGCAATCCCCTTTCGCCGATTGTCCGGCCATCGAGGTCGGTGCTATAATTGGTCTTGTAGCCACGGTTTATAGCCGGACTGTTTTTTTGTAACCGGAAGTTCCCATTGGCCGCATCTGTAAATAGGGGGTTGGCGACTAAATCGTTTTTGCCGGGTGTAATTCCGATCGGATCCGGATTGCCGGGAGAGTAATAGATATTGTTACTGCGCACCTGCTCACCCACTTTTGTTCTTTTATGACCTACGGCTTTAACATAAGGACCGAAGACCTGGATGTCTTTGGCCATTACAAAAATGTTGTTTCGTACTGTGAGGTGGGTAGAATCACGGTTAAAAGTCCAGAAAATATAACGGTCCACATTAGGCTCCCGGGTTCTGATCACGGTATTGTTCAATACCAGAATATTTTTCATAGACCCCCCGCCAATAAACTGATTCCGGTCATCGCTAAGATTGTATGCCACGGTAATGCTGTCTACGTTTCGGCCGGCTAATTCGAGGAAGCCGTGGTTATTGATGGATATATTATGGTGAATATGAACATTTCTGCCATCGAAATGGTCGTCCACTCCGTCCAGCTCAATTACACCGCCATCTGAGCCGTACGGTCCGCCATAAGAACCATAATTCGTGATACGGTTATAGGCTATTTCATTATAGGGGGCAACAATCATAATGGCAATGGGTCCCCATGAGCGGGCCAGTTTTTCATAAGCATCATGAAAATAGTTATGACTGATAAGATTATGCCGGCCTTTGACCTTCACTGCTACTGGTGTATTATAGAACTCGCAATTGCGTACAATATTATGATGGGTGCCGGTACTGAGATATACTGCTCCCATTTTCTGTACGTTTTTGTTATTACGGTCGGAACCCGGCGGGTTGGTATTGTCGTGAAAATATAAGCCGTCGATAACAATATAGTTTCCTTCAATGCGAAAAATATTACCGTTTAGTATGTTCCAGTCGGGGTTAGAAAAAGCAGGCATTCTTCCTGCTCCCTCAAGAATAAAAATATCTTCGAGCCTTCCTCTTTCATTCGACAGTATAATTTCTGCCCCTGCGCTATAGCTTGAGAATACAATCGGTTTCCCGGGCGTTCCCGAAGCGGTAAAGGTAAACCCTCCGGTATATGCCGATCCTCTGGCAAAGAGAATACTGTCGCCAGGCAGGAAAACAGACCGTTCGAGGTTTTTTAAGGTTTTCCAGGCCTGTTTCCGCGAGATGCCGGTATTGCTATCGTCGCCGGCCCTGGAATTTACATAATAGGTAGTGGCAGTTACTTCCTGATAGCAACAAATGCTAAGGATGTATAGAAAAAGATTCCGATAGAATGTGGAAAGTTGCATCTTATATATTTTCCTGATGAGAATAAGTTTGCCGGCCAAACGGGCGTTTTTATTGGGGTGTAAGCACTATCAATGAAACAGAGGCGCCTTCCACGGTTAAAGGTATCTGTATGTCGGCATTGTAGTCAATATCTCCCTGGTTGGTTACGCTTATCGCTTTTTGCGTGTTGTCGGCATAATAATTATTGTTTTGGGAATCGATAGTATACACATCATAATGTATTTTACCGTCAGGGAAATAGGCGGTGGGGATATTGTCGATTCCTACCATAATATCGCGTGTGTCAACTGCTCTGGTCCAGTTATAATTCCATACCAGTACGGCGATCCCTTTTGCCGGATCGGCTGCTGCCATGGCATTAATTCCCAGACCCACATTGTCCAAACCTTTCGAACTAACTTTTACACGGTTTTTTCGCTCAGCCATCATTTTACTGAGCACCAGCATATTGCCGTAGGGAGAGGCATAGGCATTAGCCAGATCCAGTAGCTGGCTTTTATATACCAGGGAGCCGTGGTTGACCAGCCAGTTGCATACAATATCGATACCCCCTTCATACATATAAAAAGCTTTCGCTAATTGCCCTGCTGCCTGTAGCACTACCATTTGTTCGAGTGTAGCTCCGGAAGGGAGAGAAGTGCCGCCCTGGATACCAAACTCAGAAACGATAACCGGTATGGACGGCAGTCCGTTTGCGCTCATCATCTGATTTATTTTGCTGCGCGCACTCAGTAATTCAAACGGACGGTTAGCCTCCCCATAGCTGTTAAAGGTAAAGAAGTCGAACTTTTTCAACGGATCAGTGTCGGCCGCATAAGCTTTTACAAAGCTGTCGGCATAGGAGAGCATACTGGTTATATTGCCGGTGATAGTGGAATTGCCAATCAGTATCGGGTCGTAGCTCCTGCCCTGCAACTGGTATTCGGCCTGGAGTATGGCGTTGGCCTCGCTCAAACCCTTATAATAATTTTTGTAAACGGGATAGTAGGTAACCATTGTCTCTCCGCCCAGGTCCACTTCATTGCCTACATGTATGTATTTTATTTTAGGGTACTTCCGTTTATAATATAATATGGTTTCGCGCACCAGGTTTTTATAGGCGTCGCCGGTAGGCATCGTATAACTGCCCGAGTTTCTATGACCACTCATGGCGATTAACAGGGAGTCGGAGGAGGAAGAATAAAAACTCAGCGCATCTTCGACCGTCATATTGTTTCCGGAGTAGGTATAGTTATAGTTAATATTTCCATTATTATATACATATACCAATTGTATCCACACCCTTACCAGCTTGGTTTGCAGTTGTTGTACCCAGGCGCTGGCCGCAGCTCCGGGCATGTCAGAAGTAGTAGAGCTTCCGTTGTAGCGGTGGATTTCCATCACCGGTCCCTGTTGCTGCGAACAGTCTACTGTTACCAGGGAAGGAGTTACCACCGCCGGGAGGTCGGGCATGAGTGGGATAGGCGGCTGAGGGCTGTTTTTAACACAACCGGCCGCGATTGCCAATATCAATATTGTTAACAGTCTTCGCTTCATATGCATTCCAATTATTTTAAAAATCAGGTTTCCTTTTACTTATTTTCCAACCGCTTCTTTCCACGAGGTAGCAATGCGTAAGCCGTCGTAAGTGGCGGTGAGCAATGTTGTGTTTTGCCGCAGGCAGATATTAACTACCGATGTAGGGCCGGCACCGGTGCTGGTAACGGCATCGGGCACAGCGGGTTCGATAAGCGGAATATCTCCCGACAGAACGTACAATGATGACAAGCCCGTATCAAAATCGTATTTAGAGATCAGCAAATAGGTAGTACCATAGCTGTAACCGGCATTAGAATAGGCAACGGTAGCGGTGGATTTGCCGATTCCAATCTGCGGACTTCCCGCAGCATCCCTCACGTATATACGGTTATAGTAAGATCCGCCTGCATTTCGCATGGAAGTAAAGAAGTCGCCTCCGGCAGCAGTGGCAATATTGATCATTTGTGCCACATATATAGTTCCGGAACTTTGCTCGGGGAACGAGGTGCTGACATCCTGGCGCGATCCACTGCCATTTTCACTTATCACAGCTCCGCCTTTGCCGGCTCCAACATACCCCGGGAAGGAAAGACCTGAAACCATATATTTTACAGGCGATGTTGTGCCGGAGAAAACAGTCCAGGAACTGCTCACATCAATAAGGTTACCCGCTGCAGATCCGTATTCAAAATCGTCCTTAAAGATCAGGACACCGGGTAAGGCATTGCCAAATTCTACCCCGTTTGCAGCGATGGTTACGTCGGGCACTGTGGAAGAAGTATGCGTAATAAATCCGTTAATCGATTGATTGGTGCCTGTATGGGCCAGGAATCTTACATATACTGTAACGGGCGCAATATTCAAAGTAGAACCGGAGAGTTCAAGCGTATTACCATAACTGCTGCCGTCGAGAGAAATTTCGAAATGGGAAGACGCTGTTATTGTTACGTCGTTTGTAAGCTTAGTTCCCCATATATCGTAGGAAATCGGTTCAGAAATCGACCCCGCCGCTACATTACCGAACGAAAGCGTTCGGGAAGACACATTTATTTCGGGTAGTACAATGGGCTCGCCCTTTATGGTAATAACGGTAGTGGCATTGGTATTCGCAACAGAAAGGCCGCCCGTAGCAGAAGTTATTTTTAGCACCAGTTGCCTGTCGCCTTCAAAATTATTTAATGAATTTATTTTCAGAGAGGTTTCGATGGCACCTTTGGGCAATGTTAAGCTTAATCCCGAAGAGGAAACAGGAGGCGTAATCGCATATTCGTCTGCTTCTATAGTACTGCTGTTATCCACCGTAATTACGAGGGTTGCTTCTTCCTCGAGGGGAAGTGAAAGGGGCAAAATGATGTTTAAAGA
Source organism: Paraniabella yanshanensis (assembly GCA_040393015.1). Classification (GTDB taxonomy): domain Bacteria; phylum Bacteroidota; class Bacteroidia; order Chitinophagales; family Chitinophagaceae; genus Niabella; species Niabella yanshanensis_A. The sequence continues at coordinate 43,377 of JBEBUZ010000006.1, read as the reverse complement.
GTCGGGACTGTTATTTTCAATGGTGTATGTTGCCGACTCAAATCTTACAGTGCCCACATTTACCGGTCTTTCCACGATCGGCTTTTTGCAGGAAAAAAATAACAGCCCACCCAATATGGCAGCCATATAAGCGTGTGCATATTGCTGCCTTTTTATTAATCCAATCATAGCTTTCGGTTTTGGGATGGCATTACCATCCGGGGTTTTGTAATAATTCTTCCGATTTATTGATTTCTCCCTGGGGTATGGGCCACAGATACCATTTAGGCGCCACAAATACAGGGGTTCTAACGGTAATGATTTCGTAAGTATACATGTCGTCCGTTTTTGTAATTCTCATACCATGCAAAGGTTTATTGGATACATTTTCTGCTATTTTCCATCTTCTCACATCCCAATACCTGTGCTCTTCTATAGCCAGTTCTACCCGCCTTTCGTTTTGGATTACTTCGCGCATCTGTTCTTTGCTCATGCTTTCGGGTAAGCCATAATTTTCATTTACTCCAGGGTTAATACCAGCCCGTTTGCGAATGGCTTCTATTTGCCGGTAGGCGGTGTTGATATCACCCGATTCATTAGCTGCCTCGGCATAATTCAACAATATTTCCGCGTACCTGATCAGGGGCAGACATCTTTCGGTAGGAGAGGAGGTGGTGCTGGCAATGGTGTTTTCATCCAGCATTTTTCTTAAATAATACCCGGTTTTGGTAATCGGGTAACCATCCTGTGCTGCAGTGGCATAAGTATATACCGGAGTAACGGTTCGGCTAACATTGAGCCGCATACCCTCATTAAACAGAATACTGTAAGCCAGTCTCGGATCCCGGTTTATGTAAGGGTTGGCCGCATCATAACCCGTTGGGTTGCCCGCAGTTTTTAAATCGGTTGTAATGGGCTTTCCGTTGATGGTGCCGAAAGCGTCAACAAGTTCCTGGTAAGGCATCGAGCTTCCGTTGCCTGTGCGGGTAGCGGGATCCCACATCGATTCCAGCGTACGATTATTGCCTGCCATTGCTGCCAGGATGTATTCGCTGTTTTTACGGGTTACAAAAACTTTCTGAAAGCCGTGACCCGGAGGTGAGCTTATTTCCAATAAACTGTATTGGCCAAGATTGATTACATCTCGGGCAGCCTGTGCAGCCCTGCTCCATCGGGAAGCATCTGGCGTAGGATATCCGAGAACACCATCCATTTCTGCACGGCCATTAAACAGGGGGCTGGCAGCATAAAGGAATAACCTCGACTTTAGTGCAAGGCAGGCGCCTTTGGTAACCCGGCCGTAATCTAACCCCGAATAGGAGTTGGGGAGCAATGCTGATGCGGCATCACACTCTTCAGCAATATAGTTCACGCACTCTTCGAATGTGGCCCGTTTGGAGGGTATTTCGTCTGTGGGACTGTACACGGCATCTCCTACCAGGGGAACACCGCCATAATGTTTCAGCATGATAAAATAAAACCAGGCCCGCATAAATCGCGCCTCACCGGATACCCTTCTCTGGAGAGAGGAAGATAGGGGTGTGGAAGGCAAATGGGCTAACATCACGTTTACGCGCCGTATATTGGCGTAAGAAGTTTCCCATGCGTCTACAGGAATATTTAACGCACTTACCGCACCGGTCTGAAAAATGATATTGTAGGCCGATGCGCTTTGCAGGCTACTCTCTACTTCATCGCCGATGCTGTGAATACCTACGCTACCGCCTAATCGCTGCGGGGATGCGCTGAATCCCAGGTCGGTATAAATGCGGGTCAGGAACTGCATTGTCCGGGCGCTGTCTGCAAAAGTGGTAGCTTCGTTGAGGTCGTTGGTTTGCACCTGGTCCAGCACACTGCCTCGTTTGCAGGAAGCCAGTAAGGCAGCGAAAATAACGGCTATTAATATTTTTGTTTTCATCCGAATATTTTTAAGTTCTCTATTACTCATTAATGACTGAAAAATTAAAATCCTATCTGCAGGCCGGTATTATATATTTTCAATACGGGATATACCGCGCCGCTTCCACCGCTTTGTATTTCGGGATCCTGGTTATATAAACTGAAATTGGCCCAGGTATACAAATCATACCCGCTTACATAAAGCCGGGCGGTGCTGATTTTCAAACGTTGCATCCATCTTTTTGGTAACTGATACCCCAGTTCCAGCGATTTGAGCCTCACATATTTCGCGTCGTTGACCATCCAGAAATCGGATGAATTGGAAGGACTGCTGGGTCCGGCCAATACGGTACTCAATCTTGGGAAGGTGGCGGTAGAAGCGGTTTCGGGCGTCCATCTGCCCAGGGCTACTTCCTGGAGATTGGCCTGGAAGGGTATTACCTGGTTGGTAGAGATGCGATAGCTGTAATCAAAACTTCCCTGGAACAGTACATTCATGCTGAAGTTGCCATAACCGAAAGATAAGGAGGTGCCCAGCACTGTTTGGGGCAGGTTGGGTCTGCCGATAGGCAGGTAATCCTGCTGGTCAATGGCCCCATCTTCATTTACATCGAGGTACTTCAGATCTCCCGGCATTGCATTAGCCAGATGTGGATAATTGTCTACTTCCTCCTGAGTTTGGAAGAATCCCAAAACATGATATCCAAAAGCCTGACCAATCGGCCGGCCGGTTCGGGCAAGGTGGGGGTAGCGTGGCGTGGCTTCACCCTGATAGATTACTTTGTTTTTCGCATGGGAGAATGTAAGCGCTGCACCGTAGTAGAACCGGTCTTTCCGGTTATTATAGCTGATCTGTCCATCAAATCCTTTATTTTCTGTAATGGCAGAATTGGTATAAGGCAGGTTTACACCAATGATCTTCAGCACATCATCTTTTACATAGAGCTGGTCGTATCGGTAATCATAAAAATAGTCGATTGTAAAAGAAAGCTTGTTTTCGAAAAATTGCGCGTCTATACCAATATTTGTTTTCTTTGACTTCTCCCATGAAATATTGAGATTGCCCAATGTGCCTTCCTGGATGGAAGGAAAAGAATTGGATGTTTCGCCGAAATTATAATTGGGCCCGGGATTATACAACTGCTCTGTTTTATAAACATTACCGGCGGTAATATCGGATCCTGTTATACCCCAGGAAGCCCTTAGTTTCAAAAGGTTCACAAACCTGATATCATTGAAAAACTTTTCCTCGGCAATGTTCCACCCCACGGATACCGCCGGGAAGAATCCTTTTGTCTGCCGACCCACAAACTGACTGGTGCCGTTATACGCACCGTTGAATTCAATAAGATAGCGTTGGGCAAAATTATATTCAGCCCTGAAAGTGGTTCCCTGCAATACCACAGGCGCGTATTCCTGAACGGCTGCTATTCCGGTAGCGCTGTTATAACTGCCACGTGTTACGTTGTCGAGGTTGTAAAGCAACATTCCTTTAATGTTATGGCTGCCAAACGAGCGGGCATAATTAAGGCGTCCCAGGGTGTTTACCGTTTTACGCGAAATGGTATTTTGTCCCGAGCTGGATAAGGTAAGCGGTTCCAAACGATAGAGCCCGTTGCTGTGAATGGTGTAAGATCCATCTTCGGGATTGTAGTAGAAAGCGGGTATATTATTCCGGTACAAATTCCGGTCGTAGCTCACATCGCCGGCATAAGCGATGCGCCAGTTCATGGAGAGACCACGGGCAATAAAATCGAGCCGCTGATCGGCGCTGAAAAGCACATTCAATTCGTTGCGGAATGTTTTGTCATACCCCTGTAGCGCGAGGCGGCCAATAAGGCTGGTTTCGTAGTAAATATTCCTCGATCGGAAGGCCCAGGGATAACTACCGTCCGGATTGAGAAGCGGAGCCGCATAAGGCGGGAGCCTTTGATAGCTATAAATAGTTGCCAGAGGGGTGGTAGAAATATGGGGTTCGGTAATGGTGCCTGCCCTCCCGGTCACATCTAACCTCAGCTTCAGGGTTTTTGTTGCCTGCATATCTAAATTAGAACGGAACGTAAAACGTTGGTAAGAATAATTGTTTTGGGGTGCTTCATAATCGCCACGGCTAAAATTTCTTAGCTGGCCGTCCTGAAAAGTATGTCCGCCCGAAACAAAATATTTAACCTTTTGAGTACCCCCCGAGATATCGATATTGTTACGGGTTTGGTAAGAATATGGTTTAAATATTTCGTTGTACCAGTCCACATCCGGGTGTCCGTAAGGGTCGTCCTTCAAACGCCAGTGCTCTAAGTCGGCTTCGGTAAATTCCAGCGGCGTTATGCCATCATTTGTTAAGGCCTCGTTTCTCAGTTTGGCTACCGTATAAGCATCCAGGAACTTAGGAGTGGTAACAGGGGTTTGTAATCCGTGCTCGGTATTAAAATTAATAACCGGTTTGCCGGTCTTACCTCTTTTGGTAGTAATGACCAGTACCCCATTGGCTCCCTTAATACCATACACAGCGGTGGTCGACGCATCTTTTAAAATTGAAAAACTCTCAATTTCATTTACATCAAGCTGCGATACCTGGTCGTAGGTGTATTCAACATCGTCTACGATAATCAAAGGTTTTTGAGATTCGCCTGAAAGCGAGTTTACACCACGAATAAAAAACTCTGCCCCACTTTTCCCGGGCTGGCCGGTACGTTGCTGTGAGATAAAACCAGGTGCTCTTCCTATGAGCGTATTCTGAATATTCGGGGTGGGCGTATTTCTAACATCTGCGGCGGATATAGAAGTAACGGCACCCGTGTTAGTTATTTTTTTGGTGGTACCATAGCCCACTACAATAACATCGTCGAGGCCTTTTGCCACCTGGTACATGTTGATGATAATTCCGGTATCGATATTATTTACATTTATCTCCTGGTCCTGATAGCCCACAGCCGTCACAACAATGGTTTTCGTTACGCCCCTTAATGTAAGCCGGAAAGCGCCGTTTTCACTGGTTATAACACCGTTGGTTGCCTCATCTTTCTCTTGCACACTGGCACCCGGCAACGGACCGTCAATACCGTTTACAGTGCCCTGTACTGTCTGTTGGGCATATATTGCTCCCGGTAATAAAAAGCAAACAATCAAAATAGCTCTCAATAATTTCTTCATAACATTTATTTTAGCCCAGGCGAAATACTTAGTAGCCTTCGTTTTGAACAAGATTTTGGTTCTTGGATATTTCGCTGAACGGGATGGGGTACCGGTACATGCGGGGTGCGAAGAATTGAAACGGAACTGTCAATACTTCCACGTTGTAAGTCAGGTTTGATCCGGTACGGATGATCCGCATACCGTGCAGGGGTTGGTTGTACACGTTCTCCGCAATTTTCCATCTGCGTAAATCCCAGAATCGTTGCTCTTCAAATGCCATTTCCACTCTTCGTTCGTTTCTTATTAGCTGCCTCATTTGATCCTGGCTTAGCCCATCCGGAATGCCATACAAGGCCGGGGCACTACCCTCCAGGATGCCGGCTCTCTTTCTGATCTCTCTTAAATAAGTATATACCGAGTCGGCCGGGCCGTCTGCCTCATTTTTGGCTTCTGCAAACATCAGCAATACATCCGCATATCTGAACAAAGGAAAGTTGTGATTTTGGTTAGAATAGGCTGTTCCGGTGGTGAAATCGCCCAGGAATTTACGCATATAATATCCCGTTTTTGTTTGCACGGTAATGCCACCGGGTCGGTCGGCACCCCCGTCGAATGTTTCTACGGGCCGGGTGAGCCAGGGCATTCCATTGTAAAAAACAGTGAGCGATAACCGGGGATCCCGATTGGCATAGGGATTGTTGGCGTCGTAACCGGTAAGATTATTTGCAGATCGCAGGTCCTCTTCGATGGGCAACCCTTTAATAGTGGTAAAGGCGTCCACTAAATCCTGGGTAGGGCTTGTACGGCCCCGGCTGGCAGTATTGCCGCTTACATAACCAACCGGCGCATTGTTTAATTCCAGATCGGTAGTTACCTGGCGTTGAAAAGCCAGTATGACCTCGGAGTTTTTACGCGTTAGAAAGACGTTGCTGAAGGAGTTTTCCAGGGAAAAGCCGCCTGCTTCTGCCCGAACAATGGCATCGGCCAATGCGTCCTTCGCCCGGGTCCATTTGCTTTTATCGTTGGTGGCATTGTTCAACGGACTGGCAGCGTAAAGAAGGGTCTTAGCCTTCAGGGTAAGCGCCGCCATTTGGGTGATACGGCCATAATCGGAATTGGAAACAGGATCTGGTCGAAGACTGTTTTTTACTGCATCGCATTCGCTTACTATATAGGTTATGCATTCATCGTATGTATTCCGGGGCAACTTCAGGTCGTCGTTAAGCGAAAGTATATCGTCTCCTAACAAGGGAACGCCGCCATAACGCTTTACCAGTTCAAAATAAAACAAGGCGCGCAGGAAACGAGCTTCGGCCATCCAATAAACACCCTCCTGGCGAATGCTTTCTTTGAGCGTTACTTTCGGAAAGTTTTGTAAAAACAGGTTGCATTTCCGGATGCTGGCATAATTAGCGCTCCAGGAGTCATCTGCATTATCAATGGGAGAATATCCGCCGCTGGTGAATCTTGCGATAACCGTATTGTCGGCAGAAGGGATAGCGTCATCGGTTGCTGTACCCAATACATTTCCTCCGATGCGGTTGAACCCCGTAGGCATCTCGCCGTAAATGGTATTTAAAAAATAACCCGCATTCGTTCCTAATGAATCCCTGGCGTCCCACAAATAGTCTTCTTTAATTCGTTCCATAGGCCAGTCTTCCAGCTTCTGGCAGGATACAACGACGGAAAATATTGCTATTAAAAAGATATATATATGCCTGTTCATCTCTGTATGTTTATAATTTGATATTTATTCCAAAATTGAAAGTGCGGCGCAAAGGAAAAATCGAATTAAAGGATTCGGGATCCAGGTAGTTTTGCCGGTCGAAAGAATAGAGGTTGAAGCCATTGGCAAATACACGTACTCCTTCTAATTTTATTCCCTGTATCAATCTTTTGGGTAAACTATAGCCAATATCCACATTTTGTATACGCAGGTAGTCCATCCGGCGTACCCAGAAGGTAGATGCCCTTTGGTTGTTGGAATTGCTGCCGATCGAGAGTCGGGGGTAAGTGGCCTGAGCGGCATTGGCGGGAGTCCACCGGCCTAAGTGATGTTCAAATAGCTGCCCCGTTCCGCCGCCCTGAAATTCATATTCGAGGGAACTTGTTACCGAATTGTACCCTGTGCTGCTGACGATATCGTTATTGGCCACGCCCTGTACTGATATGCTGAGGTCGAATCCCTTATAGTGAAAGCCGGCTGTTCCGCCGTAGTATATTAAGGGTTTAAGGGTACCAATCGCTGTTTCGTCAAACTGGTTGATATAACCATCATTATTCAGATCCTTATATTGAATGTCTCCGGGTTTTGGCACGTAACCCTCCACTATGGGGCCTGCATCAATCTCCGCCTGCGACTGGTAAAACCCTTCCGCTACATAGCCGAAAGCTTGTCCAACAGGCAAACCAGTCCGTCGTTGATGATCATACGGTCTGAATACCTCATCACTAAATAATACTTTCGATTTTAATACCGAAAGATTGGCAGCCAGAAAATAGCCTTTGGTTTCATCGCCTGTTCGCCAGGTAATATTGTTTTCGATGCCGGTGTACCTGTTTTTACCAATATTTTCCGATGGGTAACTCTGGCCGATAAGGCTTATGGAGTTGCCGCGTACCTGCATCAGGTCAAAATAACTATCATTAAAATACTCAGATGTGAGCTGAAGCCTGTTGGCAAAAAGCAGGGCATCAACGCCTATATTTAGCTTATAGGCTTTTTCCCAGGTGGCGTAGGGGTTGGCAAGGGCGAGCTCGGAAAAACCTCTGGCGAGAGCAGGTGTAGCGCCAAAATAATAGGCGGCTGTAGAGCCCCAATAATCGTAATACTGATCGTATACATAATACCCCACGTTAGCGTTTCCGGTAAGCCCATAGCTGAAACGGGGTTTTAATTGGGTTATCCATTCAACGTCCGACAGAAATGATTCCTTCGCCAGATCCCAGCCCAGAGCCCCTGCATAAAACAAACCAAATCTTCTGCCGGGAGCAAACCGGTTATGCCCCCCGTAGCTTACCGTGGCTTCCGCAAAATATTTTTTAGCAAAACTGTAAACCGCATTTGCCGCTATATTGGTATAGGTAGACGGTAACTGCAGGTTGGAGGTGGTAGATTGATTATCGGCGAGCAATAACAGGTTCAAAGAGTTGTCACCCTTCACTTTGTCGTAGCCCATGCTTAGTTTTCCGTAGGTATAAGTTCGCCTTGTGTCAATCGCCAGGGTATTGGGTTGTGCGGTATTCGTTCCAATCTGTCCGTAAACCGGCGCTCCCGTATTGATAGCTAAACGATAAGTAGCGAAATTTTTAGAACGATTCACTGTCTGATCCACCGTGTTATTATAGGATAATGTTCCCCTGGCCCATAAACCCTTAAGCCATGTATCCAGTTTTTGGGTAATCTCAATATCGCTTGACAGATCTCTTAAAGTGGATTTGCGGTAGCCCGACATATTGAGCATACCATAAATATTATTGGAGTAATTGTCATTACCACCCAAAGAACTGTCGGGGTTGAAAATCGAATAAGCATTGGCAGGTGTAAAGGTCAGTGCATTAAAAACTGAAGACGTTGTAGCTCCTGGCTGGTTGGCATTTTGAATACGGCCGAAAATATTTACTCCTACGCTAAGCGTTTTATTCAGGTTTACTTTTACGTTCGACCGAACGATGTATCGGTCTGTTCCTGTATTGGTGCTGTACGAATTGAGATCGGCCGTGTTGAAAAAACCTCCTTCTTTCTGATAGTCCAGTGCAACATAAAAGGCCGCCACTTCATTACCACTTTGAATATTTACGTTATACCGGTCCAGCAATGCGTTCTTGTTCAGGAAATATTTTGCATAATTATTATCCGCATGAAATAAGGGATCCGATCCGTTTTGATAGGTGAGTATGTCATTCGCCGAATACACCGGTGCGAGATCATCGTTGTTACGGGCTTCATTATAAAGAATGGCATAGTCCGCCGAAGAGATTGGTTTAGTTCTGCTCAACAGGTTCTGTACACCCCGCTGTGCTGTGAAAGACAGTTTGAATGGTATTGCCGTAGGCCGACGAGTGGTTACCAGTATGATGTTGCCCGACGACCTTTGTCCCAGCATAACAGTAGCCGGCGCATCTTTTAATACGGTTACCGATTCAATGGACTCGGGATCGATAGAGGCAAAATCCCGGGGCACGCCATCTACCAGTATCAACGGTACCTGGCCTCGTATTTTGAAATCAATAACACCCGATGGGTTGTCGGTGTCCTGGATACCGCTGCGCTGGCGGGTGTATAAGCCGGACAGCCGGCCCGGTAAAGCCTGTAAAAAAGAAGGGGCAGGCGTGGTAATAAGCTGTGGCGTATATACAGTAGCCGTAGCCTGCAGCAGTTTGTCTTTTGCCTGATCCTTATGTAGCAGTATAATGCTGTCGGATTGAAAATTCAGTTTTGCGGTATCGTGAATATTGCCGTAGTCATTTTTTGAAAGACTCTGGGCAGCAGCCGTAAATATTCCGAAACTTAAAACTGTAAGCAGTACAAGCTGTCTCCATTCCGTTTTGTTGATATACCTGGTCATATATGTTGCTTAATGAATTAAGGTTTATGCTTGCGCAGCGAGCCGCTATGTCTTATATCGCCCGTTAGTGGATACAAAACACAGGTACAATTGAACAGCCTTGTTTTTTTGCTAAGTTGCCAGACAATACTCGCAGTAAATCAGGGCATCTTTTAGCATAGCAATTGTTAATTTTTTAATCAAGCTGTGTAAATGTAGCTAATTGCCAAACGCTTTTGAAATGCATATCAGCTAAAAATGAGTTACAACGTTTGAAATTGTTTTAGTAGCGTAAAAATTCCCTATATTTCGGTAGTGAAAAAGGGAATTACGATAAAAGATATTGCGAAGCGGCTGAATATGTCGGTTTCAACAGTGTCCAAAGCACTGAATAATCATCCTTTGATCAGCGCTCTCACTAAGGAGCGGGTAAAAAAATTAGCGAAAGAGTGGAATTATATTCCAAATGAAGCGGCGCGCCATTTTAAGCAGAATAAATCCTTTACCATAGGCGTCATTATGCCCGATCTGCTGGATCAGTTTTACGTACTTGCCATTAACGGAATAGAAGAAGTGGCCAGCAAAAAAAATTATAGTGTTATTATATCTCAGACTCACGAAGACACAGTAACAGAAGAAAAGCTCGTGGAGAATATGATCAAAAACCGGGTAGACGGGGTTATTATCACCGTTTCGAAGAACACACTGAATACCGACCGGTTCCAGCGTCTTATTCATGCCGGAATACCCTTTGTGTTTTTTTCCCGATATTATCCCGAGCCCGAATTTGACTATGTGTCTACCGATAACGTGGGCGGCGCCAAAAAAGCCGTTGAATTTCTTCTCGAACGGGGTCATAGAAAAATTGCCCACTTAATGGGTCCCTCTTTTTTACGAACCAGTATGCAGCGCTACGAAGGCTATAAACAAGCTTTAAAGAAATACCAGATTCCTTACGATCCCACCCTGGTAGACGAGGTCGACCTTTCTCCGGAGCAGACCTTTGCTGCCGTTAAAAAACTCATGGAAAGCAAGGAAGCGCCCACCGCTTTTTTTACTTTTAAGAACTATATCAGTCTCGATGTTATTAAAGTGCTGAAAGAACAATTTCCCGGGCAACACGAAAAAGTTGAGATAGTGGGTTTCGGCAACCTGCCATTAATACAGTATCTTGATTTTAAACCTATTGCATCGATCGATGAAAATTCTTTCGACATGGGAGTGAAAGCTGCCGAATTGATCTTTAATCATATAACCCGGCACCAGAATAGCGCAGAAAGAGTGGTGCAACACCTTAAAATACCCTGTAAACTTATCATTAATTAATTGGCGCAGCTTATTTTTTATTAATTAATGCTTATTATTGTTAAAAATAATTTGAAATTTAATTAAAAAATGATTTTATGAGGAAAAAGCTGCTTTCCCTGTTTCTCCTTGTTTCTCTTTTAGGATGTAAAACCGCCTCCCTGGTTACCACCGATAGTTTCGGCATTGAAAAAGGGGATGAATACGCTTCTATCGCAGTATTGCCCGATACCCAGTACTATACCAATGAAAAGAATGGAGGAAATATGCAAATGTTCAGTAACCAGATTAACTGGCTGCTGAAGAACTATAAGCAAGAAAAAATAGCTTATATTATCCACCTCGGAGACATCACCGACCGAAATACACGTGTCGAATGGGAACGTGCCCGATCCGAAATGTACCGCCTCGACAAAACGGGCGTGCCTTATGGCCTGGCCGTGGGTAATCATGATCAAACTCCTAATGGCACCCCTGCACAAGCAAGCGATACTACCCAGTTTACCAGATACTTTGGTAAAGCTCATTTTGGTAACAGGCATTGGTACGGCGGGGCTTTGGGAAATACCAACAATACAGAAACACATTTTGATGTATTTACAGCCAACGGCGTGAAATATATGGTTATGTATTTCGTGTTCAACGACCCGGCTTACAAGGGATACAGCGCCAGCTATGAAAAGCGGATGATGCAATGGGCCGATAGTGTACTAAGTGCCAACGCCGACAGGAAAGCCATCCTTGTTTCTCATAGTATGATAGGCCGGCCTAAAGGTTCTGTTAGCGGCGACCGGCCCGGCACCGGCGATAACAGCATACCCGGAAATTTTACCAGGCAGGGACAGGCCATTTATAGTATGGCGAAACATCATGGCAATGTATTTCTAATGCTGGGCGGCCATATTGCCGGGGAAGCCAAAAGAAAAGACGAGTTTAAAGGAAATACCATTAAAACCTATCTTTCCGATTACCAATCGAGACAAAGTCCTCCCTACGGTGGAAAAAATGACCGGAACGGCGGAGACGGTACCATGCGTTTAATGCGCCTGAACCACACTAAACAAACACTCAATGTTATTACTTTTATACCTCAAAAAAATGGCTCGGTAGTACATGAAACTGATCCCGACAGCCAGTTCACAGACCCCTTATACAAATAATCAACCCTGTTAATCATGAAGGACAACCGTTTTTCGCTCGAAGAAAAAGTAATCATCGTAACAGGCGCTACGGGTGTACTGGGACACTCTTTTATTAAAGCCATTGCCGCCCGGGGAGCGGTGGTAGGTGTAATGGGGCGTAATGCCGCAGTTGCGGAAGAAAGGGTTGCCGGGATTGAAAAAGCGGGGAACAAGGCCATTGCACTGGTAGCCGATGTTACCAACCGGGAACAATTAGAACAGGCCCGTTCGTTGGTATTACAAAAGTACGGAAGAATAGACGGGCTGGTAAACGCCGCCGGTGGAAATCAGCCCGGAGCTGTTGTTCAACCCGACCAGGATATTTTTGACCTTAATATGGATGTGTTAAAACAGGTAATGGATCTTAACCTTTTTGGAACCCTGCTCCCCGTTCAGGTATTTGGGCGGGCAATGGTGGAAACAGCCGGAGGTGGAAGTATTGTGAATATATCTTCGGTTACGGCACACGGCGCGGTAACCCGGGTGCTGGGGTATAGCCTGGCCAAAACAGCAATTGAAGCCTACACAAAATGGTTTGCCGTAGAAGTAGCCAACCGCTTTGGCGATAAGATCCGTATGAACGCCATCGTGCCCGGGTTTTTCCTCGCCGATCAAAACAGGAGGCTGCTTACTAATGAAGACGGAACTTATACCGACCGCGGCGAAAAAGTTATTCGCAGTACACCCTATAAAAGATTCGGAGATCCAGAAGAACTCACAGGAGCCCTTATCTGGCTTTTAAGCGATGAGTCTTCATTTGTAACCGGCACTTCTGTGCAGGTAGACGGCGGCTTCACCATCTTCAGCGGCGTGTAAACTGTCCGATGTACGATGATAAATAGGGACTGGCATAGGCCTCCTCTTCGTATCGGGTAAAATAAGGCTGGAAAAACAATAGTATCAAAGAAATATTAAACTTTTATACGTCTCATCATTATCATTTATCTTTCGCCGGTCTGAGTAATAAATCCGCAGCAGAACCGGGTTGAGTGAAGGGGAAGGTACACAGGCAAAGTGTAAAACAATTCACACGGTGAAAAGAGGCTTATTCTTCGTTGTATTTTTTATCGTATCCCTTGTTGTGTATTCGCAACAGAAGTTTACGCTGAGCGGTACCATCCGCTCAGAACGTACCGGGGAAACGATTATTAACGCCAGCATCCGGACTGATAAAGGCGAGGGAGTTGCCAGCAACGAATACGGGTTTTACTCCATTATACTGCCTGCCGGGGAATATGAAATAACCTGGTCAGCTGTTGGCTTTGAACCCGTAACCGCAGGCGTTACTCTCAACACTGATATTTCCCGTGATGTATTTCTTCCCGATGAGGTGCAGAATCTTGAAAATGTAACAGTTTCGGCTACAGGGAAAGGGAGGACGATTACCGGCACCCAAATGGGTGTAGAACGGCTTACCATAAAAGAAGTAAAAAATATACCCATGCTTTTGGGCGAGCGCGATATCCTGAAAGCTATCCAGTTACTGCCCGGCATCAAGCCTGCGGGCGACGGAAACAGTGGCTTTTATGTTCGCGGTGGTAGCGCCGACCAAAACCTGATTTTGCTGGACGAAGGGCAGGTTTATAATGCCTCTCATTTGCTCGGTTTTTTCTCCACTTTCAATTCCGATGCAGTAAAAGACATCACGGTTTACAAAGGTGGCATGCCCGCCCAGTATGGAGGCAGACTCTCTTCGGTGCTGGATGTAAAGATGAACGAGGGAAATAACCAGAATTATGAACTGAGTGGCGGTATAGGCCTTATTTCTGCCAAACTCAACCTCGAAGGTCCAGTACAAAAAGGCCGCTCTTCTTTTCTGCTTTCCGGCCGACGCACTTATGCCGATGCATTTGTGCCGCTGGCCAGGGACACTTCTGTACGAAATAGCCGGCTTTACTTTTACGACTATAATGCGAAGCTCAATTTTAAACTCAACGAACGAAATAATATTTATGTATCCGGATACCTGGGAAGGGATCACCTGAAGCTTGATCAATTTGGCATTAACTGGGGAAATGTTACCGGTACACTTCGGTGGAACCATATCTTTAATAATCGTTTATTTTCCAATACTTCTTTTATTTATAGCGACTTTGATTATAACATTAACATTAATAATGAAAACAACGACCTGGATATTTATTCCAAAATCCGCGATCTGAACCTCAAACAGGAATTTCAGTGGTACGCCAGCAGCGGACATTCGCTGCGGTTTGGGCTCAATTCCATTTATCATAAAATAAGGCCGGGAGAAGTAACTTCTTCGGGTACCACCAGCTATAATAATTTCTATCTGCAGGATCGGTACTCTTGGGACAATGCACTGTACATAACCGACACCTGGAAAGTTTCCCCACGTCTGAATCTAACTTACGGCGCCCGCCTGTCTTCCTTCTCCGTTTTAGGCGCCGGTGATTTTTATAATATTGATGAAAACGGCAGGGTTACGGATACACTCACTTATAGTAAAGGACAAGTGGTTAAAAATTATCTAAATCCGGAGCCCCGCCTGGCCGCCAGCTTTATTATCAATCCCTCTACATCTGTAAAAGGATCCTATGTGCGAAATGTGCAGAACCTGCACCTGATGTCCAATTCTACTACCGGAGCCCCAACCGATAAATGGCTGGCCAGTACCAATATTATCAAACCCGAAATTGCCGATCTTTTCTCACTGGGCTGGTATAAGAATTTTTCAGAAAACCGGTATGAGTTTTCTACAGAGCTTTACTATAAAACCATGCAAAACCAGATCGATTACCGGGCCGGAGCGGATGTGTTTACCAACGACGCCATTGAATCGCAAATTTTATTTGGCAAGGGCCGGGCTTATGGCTGGGAGTTGTTCCTGAAAAAACGAACCGGGAAAGCCACCGGCTGGATCAGTTATACTCTATCCAAAACAGAAAGAAAAATTGAGGGGATCAGTGAAGGCGAATGGTACAATGCCCGCCAGGACCGGACCCATGATGTGGCCATTGTTTTCAATTACCAGTTAGGACGAAAATGGAACCTGGCGGCCAACTGGATATATTATACCGGTGATGCCGTTACTTTTCCAAACGGCAAGTATGTAATCGACAACCAGATCGTATTTTATTATACCAAACGAAATGCCGACCGGATGCCGGCTTATCACCGGCTCGATCTGGGCGCCACCTGGTTGTTAAAGGATCGGGAAAAATTTTCTTCCGAACTCGCTTTCAGCCTTTTTAATGCGTACGGAAGGGAAAATCCCTATCTTATTAGTTTTCGCCAAAGTGAGACCGACCCTTCCCGGACAGAAGCGGTTAAAACCTCTCTTTTTAAATTTGTACCCTCTTTGTCTTATAATTTTAAATTTAAATAAGTGTCGGCAGGTGTAAAATCGATATTAATTATGGCAGGGTTATCCTTACTGGTGCTCGCCTGTGAAAGGGTTATAACGGTGGATATACAAAAAGTGCCGGGAAAATATGTGGTGGAAGCGGTTATAAACGACGACAGCACCTGCTGGGTTCGCTTTTCACAAACCAGTGCATTTTCTGATACGCTGAACCTGATGGGCGTGAGTAAGGCCAATATCACCATGACCGAAGAAGGGGGGCGAACAGTAGTTTTAACGGAGACTGCTGGTGGCAGGGGTATTTACCGGGCAAGATTTTCGGGCAGGCCGGGCCATACCTACCATTTGAAAGTGGAATATGATGCCCCCGCAGCTAACGGCCATACCGGAGGCCGCCAACTTTTTACCGCAACTTCTACCATGCCGGAGAAAGTAATGCTCGACAGCCTGTTCGTAACAGAACGCGTTTTCCTGGGGCAAAAAAGATTGATAGGAACCGTTCGTTTTGACGATCCCCCTGCACCGGGCAATGCCTATCGCTATATACAATATGTCGACGGGAGCGAAGAAGCTACGGTGTTTGTAGTAAAAGACGATCTGTTCAACGGTCGCACGGTTACCGACGAATTGTTAATTTTTAATGATGAATATACCTTGAGGAAATGCGACCAGTTGAGGGTAGTGCTGCAATGTATTGAACAACCGGTTTATTTGTTCTGGTACAGCCTCAATCAAAGCTCGCTGGGATCTTCACAGTCAGCCTCGCCCGATAACCCTGCCTCCAATATAAAGGGTGGGGCCCTGGGGTATTTCAGCGCTCATACGGTTTCAGCCAGGAATATTGCCATCTTCCCCGATTCTACCTGTAGCTACCCGGCCGATTAAAGCCAACGGGGACGGTTTGCAAAATCGTTTTTTCTTTTTCAGGAAAAATGCCGGAGATTCGTTATAAATTTCTATTTTTATCAGCAGAACGGAAGTTTTCCAATAAATTGTTATATGAAACCGGTTACCGGGCCCTTCGCCGGTCGTCAATTTTGAACGCTTATGAAGCAACTGTCTATCAAAGATATTGCCCGGATTGCCGGCGTAGTGCCGTCGACCGTTTCTTTTGTTATCAACGGAAAGGAAAAAGAAATGCGCATCAGTGATGCCCTGGCGAAAAAAATCCGGAAAATAATTAAGGAAACGGGGTATATGCCCAATAAATCCGCCGTGAGCCTACGTACCGGAAAAACCCAGGTGATCGGGCTGATTGTGGAAGATATATCCAATGTGTTTTTTTCCAGGCTCGCCAAACAAATCGAAGATCAGGCCCATACAGTAGGTTACCGGGTGGTTTATTGCAGTACTGAAAATGACGATAAAAAAGGCGGAGAGCTCATCCGGATGCTTTATAAGCAGGTAGACGGCTTTATCATAACCCCTTCGAGCGGCATGCGCGAAGACATACTGGAACTTAAAAATGCCAGGAAACCGGTGGTATTGCTGGATCGCTATTTTGCAGGCGCCAATTTACCCTCGGTACTCGTTGACAATAAAGCCAGCATCGAAAAAGGGGTTGAATTGCTGGTCAAAAAAGGATACAAACGCATCGCCTTTGTGGTAACCGCCCTCGAGCAGGTTCAAATGCAGGACCGTTTAACCGCGTTCAGGGAAGCCATAAAGAAACAGGGGAGCGGAAAAACAAAATACATCCTGAAGCTTCCCTTTTCTACGAAGGAAGATGCCTATGAAGAAGGAATCGAAACTTTTCTTAAAAAAAATCCCGACATCGATGCGGTATTTTTTGCCACCAACTACCTGGCTATCGACGGCTTAAAAGCTTTACAGAAATTAAACCGCCGGATACCTGAAAAAGTAGGCGTGCTTTCGTTCGATGACCACGATATTTTTAAGTTGTACACTCCTGCCATCTCCGCTATAAATCAGCCGATTGCCGAAATTGCCAAAAAAGGGATCGAGATGTTGAAAGCGCAAATGACTTCGGGAAAGAATGTAGGTAGCGGACGCAACCTGCTGCTGCCAGCCGAACTAATCATCCGGAAATCAGTATAAATTATTTTTCTGGGGAATGGTCACAGGACAATGACTAACTTTATAGCAAAATCGTTTTTGCGACCTTCTTTGACAGAATAAAATCGTTGATTAACCATTGCTTTTGTTATGAACAGAAAAAATTTTATAAAAAACACAGCCATCGTGGGAGCCGGTTTGTTAGGACCGGGCTTTTCCATTGCAGGAACCGGGCAGGATTTCCCGGTGGTTCGGTGGGAAGCTGCCAAACGTCACTTTAAAAGCGAGGCTATTGAAAACGCGATCAGGGCATTTCAGTCGGGCGTAAAAAACAAGGAGCTGGCCTGGTTGTTTAACAACTGCTTCCCCAATACCCTGGATACTACCGTTTTTTATACAGAAAAAAATGGTAAGCCCGATACCTATGTCATTACCGGCGATATCGATGCCATGTGGCTGAGAGACAGCTCGGCACAGGTATTCCCTTATCTCCAGTTTACAAAGCAGGATAAGCAATTACAGAAACTCATTGCCGGAGTAATTAATAAGCAGGTCGAATTTATTTTGAAAGACCCCTATGCCAATGCGTTTTATAATGATGAAGATAAGCTGAGTAAATGGAAGGAATCGGATATTACCGAAATGAAACCAGGAGTACATGAAAGAAAATGGGAAATAGACTCACTCTGTTACCCCATCCGGCTGGCCTATCATTATTGGAAAGCTACCGGCGATACATCGCCGTTCGGAAACGACTGGAAAGGATCTCTGTTGCTAACGATAAGAACTTTTAAAGAGCAGCAGCGGAAGGAGAATACAGGGCCATATAAATTTCAGCGAAAAACCGAATTTGCAACCGATGGTATACCTATGAACGGCTATGGTTATCCGGTTAAGCCCAACGGATTGATCTGTTCCATGTTCCGGCCCAGCGACGATGCTACGGTGTATGCTTACCTCATCCCTGCTAATTTCTTTGCCGTTACCAGCCTGAAACAGGCAGCAGAGATGGTGAATGGTATAAACAAAGATGCAGCATTGGCCAACGAGTTGCAAAACCTGGCGGAGGAGGTGGAGGCGGCGCTTCAGCAACAGGCAACCACCACCCATCCTAAGTATGGAGAGATTTTTGCCTACGAAGTAAACGGTTACGGAAGCTATAACCTGATGGATGATGCCAATGTTCCCAGTTTGCTGGCCATGCCTTATCTCGGGTCTGTTTCAAAAAATAATACCCTCTACAAAAATACCCGCGATTATGTATGGTCCTTAGAAAACCCTTTCTTTTTCAAGGGTACCGCTGCCGAAGGAATAGGGGGGCCGCATATTGGTTTGGATATGGTATGGCCCATGAGTTTAATCATGAAGGCACTCACTTCGGACAATGATGCGGAGATTAAGCAATGTATCCAGGTTTTACAAAAGACACATGGAGACACCGGCTTTATGCATGAGTCGTTTCATAAAGATGATCCGAAAAAATTTACCCGATCCTGGTTTGCCTGGGCCAATACCTTGTTTGGTGAATTGCTGTGGAAAACCTTTAAGGAAAGACCTCACCTGTTACGTGGTTAGTTTCAGGTATCTCCTGTGTGCAGTCCCGGAAAGTGAGGAATGACCCTTGAGTTTATTGGAATAAATTTGGAAGTTTGGAAATATTTGTTAATTTTAGATCGCAAAAACGATTTTGCTATGATTTGTGATTGCGTCCGGACTTTACCATCCGTGCCAGAACTTGCCTTAAGGCCAGAAAGCAGGTTTTGCTTTTATGAAAGTCCTTTATCTGTTTTGAATGGTTTATTGGGGAAGAAAATATTAAAATGAAGAAAATTGCTTTAATAATCGGCTGGGTCTTCGCTTCTTTGATAGCCGGCGCTCAATCTTTGGTAGATTACGTGAATCCTCTGATGGGAACGCTTTCAAAATTTGAACTTTCCACCGGTAATACCTACCCTGCTATTGGCAGGCCCTGGGGCATGAACCTCTGGTCGCCACAAACCGGTCGTATGGGCGATGGCTGGATGTATCGGTACGATGCGGATAAAATCGTTGGTTTTAAACAAACGCATCAGCCTTCTCCCTGGATGAACGATTATGGTTATTTTTCCATTATGCCCGTTACCGGTAAAATGAGGTTTAGCGAACAGGACAGGGCAAGCTGGTTCTCCCACAAAGCAGAAACGGCGCAACCTCATTATTACAAAGTGTACCTGGCCGATGCCGATGTGACCACCGAAATTACGCCTACCGAGCGGGCGGCCCGTTTCAGGTTTACCTTTCCCACCACAGATAGCGCCTATATTATTGTAGATGCTATTGACCGGGGATCCTATGTAAAGATCATTCCGTCCGAAAATAAAATAATCGGGTACAGCACCCGTAACAGCGGTGGGGTACACGAGAATTTTAAAAATTATTTTGTCATCCGGTTCGATAGAAAGTTTGATTATAAAGCTACCTGGGATGAGAACAAATTTTCCGATAAGGAGGAAATGAAAAGTAAACATGCCGGCGCTATCATCGGATTTAAAGGCCTCAGAAGAGGCGATATCGTAAATGCAAAAGTAGCTTCATCCTTCATCAGTTTTGAACAGGCCGAACTGAATCTGGCTTCTGAAATTGGGGATAAGGATTTCGAGGTGATCAAGACCCAGGGTCGTAATGAATGGAACAAAGTATTGGGACGTGTAAAGGTGTCGGGCGGTACAGAAGAGCAGATGCGAACCTTTTACTCCTGCCTTTACCGGATGGTATTTTTCCCTTTGAAGATGTATGAAAAAGATGTAAATGGCAATATCGTTCATTATAGTCCGTATACCGGTAAGACAACGGCCGGCTATAAATTTGCCGGAACCGGTTTCTGGGATACCTTCCGGGCGCTGTATCCTTTTCTCCATCTGGTGTATCCCTCTATTGCAGCAGAGATGCAGAAAGGTTTAATAAGCGATTATAAAGAAGGGGGCTGGCTGCCCGAATGGTCGTCGCCCGGTTATCGGGGCATTATGATTGGCAATAACTCGGCTTCGGTAGTATCCGAGGCTTATTTAAAGGGCTTGCGTGGGTACGATATTGAAACGCTCTGGCAGGCGCTGCTGCATGGGGCTAATAACGAAGGACCGGCGGCTACCGGCAGGAGGGGAGTAGAACATTATAACGAGCTGGGCTATGTGCCTAACGATGTGGGGGTGAATGAAAATGTGGCCCGCACACTGGAATATGCTTACGATGATTACGCCATTTATGCTTTGGGAAAGGCTTTAAAAAAGCCGGCCGGCGAAATAAATATATTCAGGGAACGGGCGATGAACTATAAGAAGCTGTTTCACGACAAATTTCTGTTGATGGCACCCCGTCAGAAAGACGGAAAATTTGCCGATTATTTTAACCCCTATGCCTGGGGGGGCGATTTCACCGAAGGGAATAGCTGGCATTACTCCTGGAGTGTGTTTCAGGACATAGAGGGATTGAAGCAATTGATGGGAGGCGACAAAATGTTTATTACCATGCTCGACTCGGTATTTATCATGCCGCCGGATTTCACGGGATCTAAATATGGGGGTATTATCCATGAGATGCGCGAGATGCAGATCATGAATTTCGGACAATACGCCCATGGCAACCAACCCATACAGCACATGACCTATTTATACAATTATGCCGGGCAGCCCTGGAAATCGCAGTACTGGATAAGAGAAGTGATGAACCGCCTGTACAACTCCAACTTTGATGGTTATTGCGGCGATGAAGACAATGGCCAAACCTCGGCCTGGTATGTTTTTTCGGCTCTGGGTTTTTACCCCGTAACGCCAGCGAGTACCCAGTATGTTACGGGCGTACCCTTGTTTAAAAAGGCAGAGATTAATTTTGAGAATGGAAAAAAACTGGTGATTAACGCGCCGCTGAACAGTACCGGCAACCGGTATGTACAGTCGGTAAGCGTGAACGGGAAACTGTCGACGAAAAATTATTTTGAGCATTTTGAACTGCTGAAAGGCGGCAATATTCATTTTTCGCTGGGCGCTGTCCCTGCAAAAGGAAGGGGTATAAAAAAATCCGACTATCCCTTCTCCATGAGTCTGAATCAATGATTTATTTTGGAGCCTGGTGGACAAAGTTTTGCGCGGTACGGTACGGAATTTTTGTGCGGACAGACCCTGCTGAAGGCTAAGATACAAGGGGCTTAATTTTTTTTTGAAAACAATGAGAAATTATAAAAAATTTTTGTAAGTTTGGGATGCTTAAACGATTATTATAGAGAGTACAGCCCGTATTTCTCTTTTTTTTAAACCATGTGCTAAAACGTTTTTGCAGTAATGACTGTTTGTATGCTATATGTGAAGAGGACGATGGCTTCAGGATTTTTAACAATGAACGATTGTTGAATAATTGATTGCAACTAATAATTAAAAAATAGGTATGAAAGATCAAAACCGAAAACTACGGTGCAGTCTTTACCCCGGACTGTTGCTGGTACTATCCATGTTTTTTGTCCACCGGGGGGATGCCCAGCCGGTAGCCGATGGGAAGATGATTGTATCGGGCACGATTATCGATGAAAGCCGACAGCCCCTGGCGGGTGTAACCGTGAGCGATCTTGGGAAAAACACAGTAGTCATTGCCGACGAGGAAGGACGCTATTCCATCTCCATAGTGATCGGCGATACGCTCGAATTTACGCATGTGGGGTATGAGCCTCAAAGAATCAAACCTGCTGTTAACGAAATTCTGGACGTGGTGATGGTGGGGTTGCAGGGAACCATAAATGAAATTGTGGTGGTTGGGTACGGGCGACAGAAAAGGGTTACCATGACGGGCTCGGTATCAACCATAACCACCAAAGATCTGCTCCAAAGCCCCGTTTCCAATTTAACCAACGCACTGGCCGGACGCTTACCGGGTTTGATAACCACGCAACGCAGCGGTGAGCCAGGTGTAGATGCATCGGCACTTTATATCAGAGGCCTGGCTACCCTGGGAAATGCCCGGCCCATTGTGGTTGTAGACGGGGTGGAGCGTAGTATGGACTATATTGATCCCAATGATATTGAATCGTTCAGTATTTTAAAAGATGCCGCCTCCACGGCTGTATTCGGGATGCGCGGCGCTAATGGGGTTGTAATGGTAACTACCAAACGAGGAAAAAGAAGCGCGCCTCAAATGAATTTCCGAACCTCCTATGGTAAGCAGCAGCCCACCAAACTACCGGAGTTTTTAGGGTCATACGATTTTGCACTCTTAAAAAATGAAGCATTGATGAATGACGGCAATCAGCCTGCTTTCACCGAGGCGCAGTTGGAAGAATACCGAAACGGTACCGGATATAATACGGATTATTATGGGTTCCTGATGCAGCCTTCGCAGGTTGGAAATGCCAACCTCAATATTACAGGAGGTAACAGTATTGCCAGGTATTTTCTGTCGGCGGGCTTGAATATCCAGGAAGGTAACTATAAACATACTACCGAAAATGACCAGGGTTATAACTCGAATAACATCATGAAGAGGTTTAACCTGCGGGCGAATGTGGATGTAGATGTTACGAAGAGTTTGTTGGTAAGTCTTAATCTTGCCGGTATCCAAACCAACCGGTCGGATCCTAATACAGCAGCGAGTACGGTTATGAATATCATGAACCGGATGCCGCCCATTTATCCGATTATAAATCCTGATAGTTCTTTATTCGGCAATGGAACCTATACTTCCAACCTTTTAGGAGAAGTTTCCAGGCGTGGTTACCGGATCTATCTTAACAATACTATACAGGGAACTTTATCGGCAACTCAGAAACTTGATTTTATCACGAAAAATCTGAGTGCCAAACTATCTTACTCCTACGATAACACCGCAACGCCTAACGTTTCTTATGGCAGGGGTTATGCAGTATTTTATCCGGTGTACAGGGAGGATGGTGATATTGATCGTTATGTGCAGGTGGGCAGCGATTCGAGGATCGACCCCAATGGTAGTTACTCCGGAGGAAGCCTCGAGCGTATTAGTTTTGTAGAAGGTGCGGTAAACTGGTTCCGGCAGTACAACCGGCATAATATAACGGCAATGGGAAACTGGAACCGCAGGTTAAGAAGAGCCGGCTCTGCCATTCCTTATGCATTTGAAACCTATTTGTTCAGAACCCAGTATAATTTCGATTCGAGGTATATGGTAGAACTGAACGGATCTTATATGGGTTCCGAGAATTTTCCGCCTGAGAGCCGGTATGGCTTTTTTCCTTCCATATCTGCAGGCTGGGTTATTTCTCAGGAGAAGTTTGTTGACAATAATGAAGCTCTGTCCTTTATTAACCTGTTGAAGCTAAGAGCCTCTTATGGGGAAGTAGGTAATGACCAGGTGGGTGGCGAGCGCTTTCTTTGGTTTACTTCCTGGGCAGGTGCCAGCCAATACTGGTTTGGAGCCGGTAACAACCCCGCTCAGCACAATGGCTGGGCGCAGGGGGCAATAGGAAACCCCGGCGTAACCTGGGAGCGGGGCCGCAAGCTTAATGTGGCTCTGGAAGGGTCTTTGTGGAGAGATGCTATAAGTTTCACGATCGAAGCTTTCAAAGAGAGAAGAAGCAATATCCTGATTTCGAGGGGTACCCTTACAGATGTATTTGGTCAGAATATCAAACCTCAAAACCTGGGAATTGTTGACAATAAGGGAATAGACCTGGAATTAGGTCATAAACTAACCATCGGCGATTTTCTCTATTTTATTAAGGGGAATCTTACTTACGCAAAGAATAAAGTTATCTTCCAGGACGAGGTTGCGCGAACCAACCCGTGGATGTACCGTACCGGCTTGCCTATCGGGACCAAATTCGGTCTGATTCACAACGGGTTTTTCCAAAGTCAGGAAGAAATTGATATTAGTGCACAGCAATTTGGAACTCCCCGCCCGGGCGATATTTCTTATCTCGATCTGGACGGTGATGGAAAAGTGCTGGCCGGTTATGATGAAGCGCCAATCGGCTATTCGAGAACGCCCGAAATCATGTACGGGTTTTCGGCCGGCGGCGGCTACAAAGGGCTCGATTTCAGTGTGCTTTTTCAGGGAGCAGCACATTCCAGTGTTATGCTCAACAATGAAGCAGTATATGAGTTCTTCCAGGAAGGAAAAGTAAAACCTTTCCACCTGAACCGTTGGACGCCGGAAACCGCATCTACTGCAACCTATCCGCTGCTGCACAACAGTACAAATGCCAACAACCACCGGGGTTCTACCTTCTGGATCAGAGATGCTTCTTATTTAAGAATTAAGAACGTGGAGCTGGGTTATACACTTCCTTCCAGGTGGACCAATTTATTAAAGCTGAAATCGGTTAGATTTTTTACCAATGGTATGAACGTCTTTACTTTCAAAAATGCATTAGACGACTATTATGTTGATCCCGAAATAGATGATGGATTCGGAGCGATGTATCCTATTCAGAAAATATGGGCATTTGGATTAGATATTAACTTTTAATTTCTGCAATTATGAAAACGACAAAATATTTATTAGTTCTGATAACCATAAGCGTCATCCTTTTTCCGGCGTGTAAGAAGGGGTTCCTCGATCGGGCGGCAACGACACAACAGCAGGACGAAGACATTTTCTCCCTGTTCAGTCAGACAGATATGGTCATCAATAACCTCTATAGTAAACTTCCGGAAGTGTATGGTTACCTGGGAGGGTATCAGATGGGTTCTGCCACGGATGAATCGAAGGACGCATCTAACTGGATGTCTTCTATGCGGTTTAACTCTGGTTCCGTATCTCCTACCGACAATCCTATCGGTAATACCTGGCGAAATTATTATGTGATGATCCGGCAGGCCAATTCAATTCTCGAAGGAATTGAAAAGTATAAAACTCCCGACAACCCCAACCGTACCGGTGATCTAAATAACCGGATCGGGGAGGTTTATTTTTTAAGAGCCTGGGCTATGTTTGAGTTGGTAAGACAGTTTGGAGGTGTGATTATTGTGAACAATGTAATCCAGGATCCTAACGATGATGCGGCACTGAAACGCCCGAGAAATGCTTACGATTCCTGTGTGGCGCAAATAGTGTCGGACTGTGATATGGCGTATACCAGGGTGCAAACCTATTCTTATCAGCCAACGGATTTCGGACGTGTTACGAAAGCGGCCTGCCTTGCGCTTAAATCGAGAATTTATCTTTATTCTGCGAGTCCCCTTTGGGCAGAAACCGGAAAGACCACGCCCTTTCCCGATGTGTCGGAAAATACGATGGCTTCCGATCCTGCCAAATGGCAAAAGGCTGCCGATGCGGCTAAGGCGGCTATTGATTACTGTCAGGGCGCAGGTTACCGACTTGAATCCAATCTCACTGCCCGAAAGAATATGTATATACAGCCCTGGAACAGCCCCGAAGTATTATGGGTAAGGATGAATGAAGAGGGAGGTTCCGAGTTCGAACGGCATTATTTTCCTTTTGGCTACAGTGGCTGGTCTGCTGCCGCGCCTACCCAAAATGTGGTAGATGACTACGAAATGCGTGACGGAAACTCCATCGAAAGCTCTCCGCTGTATAACGAAGCAGCGCCTT
This sequence comes from Paraniabella yanshanensis, assembly GCA_040393015.1. Taxonomy (GTDB): domain Bacteria; phylum Bacteroidota; class Bacteroidia; order Chitinophagales; family Chitinophagaceae; genus Niabella; species Niabella yanshanensis_A. Next base: position 17,446 of record JBEBUZ010000006.1, on the reverse strand, counting down.
ACAACGACCGGGATCCGAGATTTTATACCGATATTCTTTATAACGGGGCACAATTTAAGGGCCGGGCCGTAGAGACTTTTGCCGGCGGAAGAGATGAGGCCAGTACGGCTACGGATCACTCAAGAACTGGTTATTACCACCGGAAGCTGGTAGACGAAAATCAGACCGTTGGACAAACCTCACGTACCACAGATGGGATTAAGTTCCGCTTGTCGGAGTTGTACCTGAATTATGCCGAGGCTTTGAATGAGTATAGTCCGGGTCATTCCGATATAGCCACCTACATAAATGCAATCAGGACCAGAGCAGGTATGCCCGTCTTGCCCACAGGGCTTTCCCAGGCGCAAATGAGAGATCGCATCCGCAATGAAAGAAGAATAGAATTGTTTGCGGAAAATCACCGATTCTGGGATGTGCGCAGATGGAAAATTGCTTCGCAAACAGAACAGAATATTTTTGGTATGAGGGCCATCAGGGAAGGTTCTGGCTTCAAATATGAAAGATTCCTGGTAGAAAGAAGACCCTGGCGCAATGCAATGCTGGTGATACCGATAACGCTGGACGAAACCTTCCGGAATCCTAACCTTAAACAGAACCCCGGTTGGTAGTGGTGCGGGAATTATAAAAATCATAAAAATATACGCATGAAAATCAATAGCAATGTATTTTTTGGAACCCAGGTTCTGCTGCTTTGCCTACTCTTAGGTGCCTGTGGTAAAACTATTTTCGAGAAAGATTATGAGGGATATACCGGAAAGGTGTTGATGGCCCAGGCAGCAGAAGGCAGGAGCACCATCCCCATCACTATGTCGAGCCAGCCTTCCCGGCTGGGATTTGGCGCCTCTTATGGTATGGCAATGAAGCCTGCACCAAGAGATATACCCGTGGTATTCGAACTAAAGGAAGACTGGATTAGTGTGTATAATGAGGAAAATAATACTGATTATATTCCTCTGCCGGAAGGAAGCTATAGTATTTCGGGTTTCAGTTCGGTTATCAAATCGGGTCAAACAACGTCTGAACCGCTTACTATCACCATCGAAAGCAAAAAGCTGGACGTAAATGAGAGGTACATGTTTCCTATTACCCTAAAATCGGCGGGAGGAGAAGTGATCGATTCTGCTCTTACCACCACCTGGTTCCGGATTGATGATATAGTACGACCCGAGAGGGATGTGACCGCGCAGGCCACTCTGACAGTAAGCCATGATAACAGTGGCGGACCCGATGCCGGGGAGGGATCCAAAAAGCTTGTCGACAATAATATAGATACAAAGTTTTTGGTGTTTAGCATGAATACGATCCTGCCCAATTTCTGGTACCAGTTAACCTTTCCCAATCCTATTGTTTTGGGTGCTTATACCATGACATCGGGTAATGATGCACCCGAAAGAGACCCCCGTGACTGGCAGTTCCTGGGATCAAATGACGGACTGACCTGGACGGCTGTGGATACCCGTGGAGGACAAACATTTTCGGGCAGGAAAGCAACCAACAGATATGAATTTGCTAATGAAACTGCTTACAAGTATTATCGGTTAGCTATTTCTGCCATCAACGGAGCAACCTTATTTCAACAGGCTGAGTTCAGGGTGATCGAGTATTTTGAACAATAATCCTCAATGACCACTTTATTTAAATAAAAGTATAGATATGAAAGAAAATATGGAGAACTTCTTTTTCGGAAGAAAGAGTTTATTTTCCTCGTTTGCAGGTATATTCCTGCTCCTGCTTTCCTTCAGTACGGTGCAGTTGCAATCCTGCCAGAAGGATAAGACCACCCAGGGTGCGCCGGTATATGTAGACAAACCGGTGGTGGAAATAATGATGGGGGAGACAAAGGTTATTAATCTGGACCGGGAAGACGGAACCAAATATGTTCAGAAATTTGAGTATTCTACATCAGACCCCAATATTGTAAGGGTGACACAGAATACAGCCCATTCTGTAGTGGTTACGGGGGTTAGAAAAGGAACAGCTACGATCAATTTTTCCTTCGAAGGCCGGGAACTCAGTGCTACTGTTAATGTGGCTGAATTGCCTCCTGATAATATTACCCGCATTTTGGCAATCGGTAACAGTTTTTCAGAAGATGCCCTGGAAACCTACCTGTACCCGATTGCCAGAGCAGCAGGGGATAGCGTAATTATCGCCAATCTTTATATTGGCGGATCTGCACTTGAAGAGCACTTAACCAATGCGAAAGGTAACCAGGCGGTCTATTCCTACCGGAAGATTGGTAAGGATGGCACCAAGACGACAACGGCCAATTATTCAATAGAACAGGCCATCGCCGATGAACGCTGGGATTTTATCAGTTTTCAACAGGTAAGCCAGTTGTCGGGAATGTTTAATACAATTGAAGCTTCCTTGCCCGAATTGTATGATTATGTAAAAGAGCGGGTTTTCTATTCCAATACCAAATATGTATGGCATCAGACCTGGGCTTATGCGCAAAACTCCAATCACAGCGGATTTGCCAATTATGGCAATAACCAAAGCAATATGTATTCCGCTATAATGGATGCTTCGAACAGAGTTTCGCAACTGGTTCCCATCGATGTAGTAGTGCCCGCTGGTTCGGCTATCCAGAATGGAAGAACCACTTTTTGGGGTGATAATTTTTGCAGGGACGGTTACCATCTTGATTTGAATATTGGCCGGTATCTGGCTGCCTGTACCTGGTATGAGGCTCTTTTTGGGAAGTCTGTGGTAGGTAATACTTATGATCCAAAGCTTTTCATGTTATCGGCCGGTGAGCGGGAAATGGCCCAGAAAATAGCACATGCCGCTGTTGCAAAGCCCTTTCAGATAACAGATATGACGGAGTTCAAAACCATCAACGCGGCGGATCAGTTAAATCCCATATTTGTCGACATCAATCAGCAGCAGTCGGTAGATGGCTGGAACGGGCTTACCAGTGCGCTGGCGGGAGCTACCATACCCTTTCTGAGGGACAAGGATGGAAATATCACCAAAGCCTCTTTAACGGTAGTGGAACGATTTAACAATTCCAACCTCGATGGCGTACAAAATACATCCACCGAATTTGATATGCCGGCTTCAGTGGCCCGGAGCTCTTACTATGGTAACTCCAAAGCGGCTTTCCTCGATATATTGGTGAAACAGAGTGTTATTAAAATTTCGAATCTGAACCCGGCAAAAACCTATAATTTCTGCTATTATGGTTCCCGGGGAGGAACAGCGGAAGGAAGGCAGACCAAATTCATAACAAAGGGACAAAATGAGGTGGTCTCGTATTTACTTACAGGAAACAACAGTACTAAAATTGCCTGCTCCAACGGCGTAAAGCCCGACGCGAATGGTGATGTTTCGATAACAATTACAGCCGGCGAATCGAATGATAATTCAACTGGATTTTATTATCTTACTGCTATGCGTATAACGCTACAGTAACAGGTGAGCTGTTATTTATCGTTAATAGTTTGCCCTGTCGCAATGTTTAAACCTCCCTTTCAAATAAGGGGAGGTTTAAACATTTTAAGCAACTCTTCTACCCGGCCACTGTGTTGCGAAACATAAAGTAAAAAATGTTACCTTAGTTTTATTTACCTGCCTCGCCAGACGAAAAACCTATTAACATGAAACAGTTTTTATTTTCTGCAACCATGGCTTTAACAATCGCATCCTGCAATAACCAGGGAAACAGTGATCAAACGCCCGGAGACGGTTTTGACAGTACAAATAATCCCTTTGCAAAAGAAAGTGACCTGCCTTTTCATACCATTCCTTTTGATAAAATAAAGGATGCCGATTTTAAACCGGCATTTGAAAGGGCGATGCAGTTGCATAGCAGGGAAATAGAAGAGATCGCTGATAATGCAGATCAACCCACATTCGAAAATGTATTTATACCACTGGAAAAAGCAGGCGCCATGCTGAACCGGGTTAGCCTCGCATTTTATGTGCTTACAGGCGCGAATACCAATGACGCCCTTCAGCAAACCGAAGAGGAAATGGCGCCCCGTCTTACCGCACATTACGACAAAATGTATTTGAACACAAAGCTGTTTAACCGCGTTGATACCATTTACAGGCAATTAACCGCTCTACCCCTGGATGCGGAATCGAAGCGTTTGGTAGAAGTGTATCACCAACGTTTTGTGATGGCCGGCGCCAACCTTTCCGACTCGGGAAAAACAGCGTTAAAAGCTCTCAATGAAGAGGAGTCGGCTCTCAGTACAAAATTCTCCAATCGGCTGTTGAATGCGGCAAAGGCAGCGGCACTTACCGTTGAGGATGCGGCGGCCTTACAAGGCTTGACAGAGGGCGAAATTGAAGCGGCCGCTGAAGCTGCAGAAAAGAATGACCAAAAAGGAAAGTACCGGTTGGCCATAATTAATACAACGCAACAACCTGCTTTGATGTCGTTAACTAACCGGGCTACGCGGCAGCAATTATTTGAACATTCCTGGACAAGAGCCGAGAAAGGTGATAGCAACGATACCCGCCCGGATGTATTGAGGCTTGCCGCCATCCGCGCCGAAAAAGCAGCCTTATTAGGCTTTCCAAATTATGCTGCCTGGAAATTGCAGGACCAAATGGCCAGAACAGAGGACGCGGTAAAAAGCTTTTTAAGCCGGCTTACTCCGGCTGCGGTAAAAAAGGCGGAAAAAGAGGCAGCAGATATCAAACAACTGATCGCAGCGCAGAACGATACATTTCAACTGCAGCCCTGGGATTGGGATTTTTATGCCGAACAGGTACGGAAGGCAAAATACGATTTGGATGAGAGCCAGGTGAAGCCTTATTTCGTGATGGACAGCGTGTTGGAAAATGGTGTTTTCTTTGCGGCCCATAAACTGTACGGTATTAGTTTTAAAGAACGAAAAGATATCCCGGTGTATCATGCCGATGTGCGCGTTTTTGATGTGCTGGATGCCGATGGAAGTCCGATGGCGCTCTTTTATGCCGATATGTATAAACGGGATAACAAGCAGGGGGGCGCCTGGATGAGCAATATGGTGGAGCAATCGAAATTGCTCGACAGGAAGCCCGTGATTTATAATGTTTGTAATTTCCCCAAACCGGTAAAGGGTCAACCGGCGCTGATTAGTTTTGATGATGTTACCACCCTGTTTCATGAGTTTGGTCATACCCTCCATGGGCTTTTCGCCAATCAGCAGTATCCCACTTTATCGGGAACAAATGTAGCGCGGGACTTCGTTGAAATGCCTTCGCAGTTTAATGAGCATTGGGCGTTGGACACCACCGTGCTGAAGAACTATGCCAAACATCACCAAACAGGAGAAACCATTCCTCAGTCCTTGATAGATAAAATTAAGGCGGCCGCTACTTTCAATCAGGGGTATGCTTTTACCGAACTTCTCGCGGCTACCAATCTCGACATGCAGTGGCACCTGTTATCGGCAAAAGACAAGCCGGTAACGGATGTAAATGCTTTCGAAAAAGAAGCTCTGCAAAAAACAGGCTGTTTGGTTTCTTATGTTCCGCCCCGGTACAGATCTACTTATTTTTTACATATCTGGGGCAATAGTTATTCTGCCGGTTATTACGCTTATACCTGGGCCGATATGTTAAACCACGATGCCTATGCCTGGTTTACGGAGAATGGGGGCCTGACCCGGGAAAATGGTCAGCGCTTCCGCGACATGATCCTGTCCAGGGGCAACAGCGAAGATCTCGCCGCAATGTATCAAAAATTCAGGGGAAAGGCGGCGGATATAAAATATATGCTGCAACGCAAGGGGGTAATGTAACGCTCCCTCGTTCTCCGGCTCGCCGGATGCGGGGCGGGTTGATGGCTTATGGTTCATAGATCATAGTTCATGACATTGCCTGCCGCCTTTGTTGGTGTTGCGCGGAGCTTTGCGTATAGCAAAGACACCAACAAATGGGATGCTTATGGTTCATAGGGATACTGGATACTGGATGCGGGTGTCGTAATTCCTAATTCTTAACCCGTAATTCGCTTTAGCCTTGCGCTTTCAGCTTTTAGCTTTGAGCTTTCAGCCCGTAAATCGTCATTCGATCAAGTTTTCAATTACATTTGCTGTCATGCATACATTTTTAAACTCCATTTGGGAAGGACAGCATTACAATGATAAAAACTTCTTTCTGATTGCCGGTCCCTGTGTAATTGAGAGCGAAGAACTGCTGACGGAAGTGGCGGATAAAGTATCCTCTATCTGTAGAAAATTGGAAATCCCCTATATTTTTAAATCTTCTTATCGTAAGGCCAACCGCACCAGTGCGGGCTCCTTTACGGGCATAGGAGATGAGGCTGCCATGGTTTTACTGAAGAAAACAGGGGAGACTTTTGCATTACCGGTTACTACCGATATACACACGGCTGAGGAAGCTTCGATAGCTGCAGACTATGCGGATATATTACAGATCCCCGCCTTCCTTTGCCGGCAAACCGACCTGCTGGAAGCCGCTGCCCGAACCGGAAGGATCGTGAATGTAAAAAAAGGACAGTTTGTAAACGGCCCCTCGATGAAATTTGCCGTGGAGAAAATACAGCGGGCTGGCAACAACAAAATAATGCTGACCGAAAGGGGCAACAGTTTCGGCTATACCGACCTGGTCGTAGATTACCGCAATATTCCCTGGATGCAGGCGCACGGCGTACCCGTAATAATGGACTGCACCCATAGCCTGCAGCAGCCCAACCAAAGCAGTGGTGTTACCGGTGGCAACCCGCAACTTATCGGAACCATTGCCAAAGCGGCTATTGCAGCCGGCGCCGATGGTTTATTTATTGAAACACACCCCCACCCGGCACTGGCCAAAAGCGATGGCGCCAATATGCTCCAACTCGATCTTTTAGAGCCTCTTTTAGAGGATTTGGTCAAAATAAGGAAAGCAATTACCTATTCATGAAAGTTTCGATCATTACCGTTTGCTTTAATTCATCAGCAACAATTGAGCAAACCATCCTTTCGGTACTCCACCAAACCTACCCCAATATCGAATATATTGTGAAGGACGGTGCATCCACCGACTCAACGATTAACATCATTGAAAAATACGTACCGCGTTTTGGCGGACGATTGCGTTTCATCAGCGAAAAAGATAGCGGCATTTACGATGCCATGAACAGAGGTCTTCAAATGGCGGGCGGCGATATTATTGGTATACTGAATTCAGACGATGTGCTCGCAAATAACGATGTGATTGAAAAAATAGTCAGCCGCTTCCGCAGGGATCCCGTAGATGCCGTATATGCAGATCTGGTGTTCAGGGATGAGAAAACCCTGACCCAAACCACCCGGCGGTTTGTGGCCGGAGAATACAGCACCCGGCTGGCCTGGCATCCGCCCCACCCTACTTTATATCTCAGCCGAAAAGTGTATGAGGAAACCGGCCATTTTGATACCCGCTTTACAATTGCAGCCGATTACGACCTTATGCTTAGGGTCATCCGATCGGGCCGGTACAAATGGGCCTATCTGAAAGAAGATATTGTTTTTATGAGGGACGGAGGCGCCAGTACCGGCGGTATCCGGTCTTATTGGAAAAGCTTCAACGACTCGATACAGGTAATGAAGAAAAATAAAATAAGATTTCCTTACCTGGTAAATTTGATCCGAACCCTGAAGTTTTTTTACCAGAAATTTATACTGCGCTAAAGCCCGGCGTTGGGTGTAGGCATCCCAGGGGAGAACAGTTTGTTTAGCCCTAAAGAAGGAAATTATTTAGTCATTAACACAATTCCCAGCAGCACCACCCCGGCACCTATGAGTTGATGTGGATTCAATCTTTCGCCGAGAAAATAATAATTAGCTGCCAGTACAAAAATTAAAGAAATAGAAGTAGCAAAAGTGGTGATGGAGGTGGAAGCCAGCGCCAGCCGCGGTATTTTCAATAAAGAATTATTGATCATAATAAAGCTTAACCTCGAAAAAACGGCAAACAACATTGCTGTCATAAATTTCCAGTTGAAAATGAGCTTCAGCATGTTTTCGGGGTTCAGCAGGTTTCCCGAAATCAGGTTACGGTCGCCTACCAGGGTAATCGAAATCGCACTGCTAACGCAAAAAACAACCATCCATATAATAAAAGAAACCATTGAACAATTTTTAGCCGGTTGATCTATAAGCTCCGCCCGAAAAAAAAAGCAGCTTAAAAAAAGCTGCTTTTCAAAACTTAATAATTTACTATTCCTACCTTCTCTCCATTAAGTGCCCAAGATAATTGTTTTTCTTAACAAAAAAAAAAAAAAATGAAATTTAGGGGATGGGGGTCCTGTTCCGATCCAAAACTACTGCCTGAAACCCTCTTTTACGGCTGAAAACTGCCCGGAAAAAGTTATCCACATTTATAGTTCCCGTATCCATATATTCCTGAAACTTACTGCATCGCCATGATCCTGCAACACAATCGGCTCTTTTTCGCGATGCCAGGTATTTGTAGCAATGCCAATGTACTGGGTGGCGCCCCAAATAGCGGCATTATTCTGTACCAGCACACCGTTGTGCAGTACGGTGATCCTCGCCTGGGATTGCAGGCTGCTGTCTTTGTTGAACCTCGGTGCGGTAAAAATAATATCATAGGATTGCCATTCGCCGGGTTTGCGGCTGGCGTTTACCAGCGGTGGGATCTGTTTATAAATGCTGGCTGCCTGTCCGTTGCTGTAAGTACGGTTATCATAGCTGTCGAGCACCTGTAATTCGTACAAGCCCATCAGAAAGATGCCGCTATTACCCCTTCCCTGGCCCTGTCCTTTTACTTCGGCCGGAGTCCGCCACTCGATATGGAGCTGGCAATCGCCAAAAGATCGCCGGGTGGTGATGGAGCCGGCGCCCCTGCTCACTGTTAGCACCTTGTCTTCCCATTTCCATACAGGTTGCTTTCCGTCCTTACCCTTCCACTCAGACAAATCCTTATCTCCCAGCAGTATAATAGCGTCGGAAGGAGCGCCCGCAGCCAGTTTGCCCGGCGTTACCACGCGAGGCTCGGGCTGCCATATTTCGGTTAAGGTGGGATCTTTTTGAGCCATGGCGGTCAGGCTGCATAAAAGCAGCGGGGACAGAAATATTTTTTTCATTATTTGCTTTATTGAAGGAATCGAATATAGAACTTATTGCGATTCCCCGCACCGGAAGGCGGCTTTTTTTCGTATCTTTATAGGATGGGGCAGGAGCTCTCCTGTCAGGGCTGGGTTTCGAAAGGTAGGAGCCGGACTATCTCTTCCAGGTAGCGCTGATCTTCTTCGTCAAAATGGCCGGGCCATTCACTGTCGGCATCTAATACCGCCACTACTTGTTCGTTTCGGATTACAGGCACTACTATTTCCGATTTGGACAGACTGCTACAGGCAATATGACCCGGGAACTTTGTTACGTCCGGCACAATAAGAGTAACGGCATTTTGCCAGGCAGTTCCGCACACGCCTCTGCCCTTCCTGATGCGGGTACAAGCCACCGGCCCCTGGAAGGGTCCCAATACCAGATCATCACCCTTAACCATATAAAAGCCTATCCACCACCAGCCGAACTGTTCCTTCAACGCAGCCGCTATATTGCCCATATTAGCCGTTTGATCAGGCTCTCCCTCCAGTAAAGCGGTTATTTGGGGTATCAGCGACTGGTATTGCTCTGCTTTTGTGCCTTTCTTTATTAAGAGATCTTCTGCCATGGCATTCTTTGGTTGATGGTTCATCGTTGATGGTTCATGGCCTGTCCGCCTACTTTAAACCCCATTCAACAACTTTAACGCAAATCCACTACCTCCACGCCCGGATATTTTGACCGATCGAAGGTGAAATTCGCATCGGGAGCCGCCACATTGGTTTTGAAATTGCTGACATTATAAATATAACGGTTACCCGATTTTTCGACAACGGTAGCGCTGATGATATTCTTGGTCGCCTTGTCTATCGCCAGGTAAACAAGCGAAAGAGGCTTCGATTTATCAATGGGTTGCAGAACTACTTTGTTCACCGATTTTCCGCCTACCACGCCATCTTTTTGCAGGGCGTACATAAAATCCTTATTGTAAAAATCGGTAAAAAGCTTTTGGGGCGTAATGCTATTCTCCGACGCATCGACGCTGTTTACTGTTACTTCTTTGGCAGCAGGGTCGTAATTCCATACCGTGGTTCCATCGCTGATGATTTTATTGGATCCCATATTGATGGCATATTTATTTCCCTTCATTTGCACGGTACCTGTTTTTTTGGACAATACTTTTCCCGCGGCATTATTAATTTCATAAGCAAAATTGACCATAACCGACTGATAGCTTTTGAATTTCGCGCTCACCTCATCGAGTAAAGCCCTTGCTTTGGGATCGCGTTGCTGAGCAAATGTGAGTAAGGTTAACAATAATCCTATACCGGTGAATAACAATTTCTTCATCTTTGTTTTTAGTTTTTAATAGAAAATATTTCGTTTTACATTAGACGCTGGTTTTAGCGCGGCGGTGTGCTGGTTAACATTAATTAACATTTAGTTCCTTCAATAACTATCAGCCCAGCATTTCGAGGTGCTGCTGCAGATCGGCATCGGTTTTTATTAATACTTCCCTCGCCTTACTGCCCTGGTTGGGGCCTACAATGCCGGCCTGTTCCAACTGATCCATAAGGCGGCCAGCCCGGTTATAACCCAGTTTCATCCGGCGTTGCAACAAAGAGGTGGAGCCTATCTGGTTGGCCACGATGAGGCGGGCAGCTTCTTCAAAAAGGGAGTCGCGGTCGCCGGGATCGAAATCGCCGTTTTCCAGTTCTTTTTCATCGATATATTCCGGCAGTAAAAAGGGTTGGGGATATCCCTCCTGGTAACCAATAAACTCCACTACTTTATCCACTTCGGGCGTATCCACAAAAGCACATTGCAAGCGGGCTATTTCGCCGTTGAGGCTGATGAGCATGTCGCCCTTTCCAATCAATTGCTCGGCTCCCCCTGCATCGAGGATAGTGCGGCTATCGATTTTACTGCTTACTTTAAACGCTACCCGGGCAGGGAAATTGGCTTTGATGGTACCTGTAATAATATTTACCGATGGCCGCTGGGTGGCTATAACAAGGTGAATACCCACTGCACGGGCCAACTGAGCGAGGCGGGCAATGGGCATCTCCACTTCTTTACCCGCCGTCATGATAAGATCGGCAAACTCATCAACTACTAAAACAATAAAAGGAAGAAACTGGTGACCTTTTTCGGGGTTGAGCCGGCGCGAAACAAATTTGGCATTGTATTCCTTGATATTCCTGCAACCGCCTTCTTTCAGAAGGTCGTAGCGGTTATCCATTTCTATACAAAGTGCGTTCAGGGTATTGATCACTTTTTTGGTATCGGTAATAATGGCTTCCTCCTCATTAGGCAGCCTGGCCAGGAAATGGCTTTCGATAAGGCTGTAAATGCTTAACTCCACTTTTTTGGGATCGACCAATACAAATTTCAACTGGGAAGGATGCTTTTTGTATAAAAGCGATACCAGAATAGCGTTAATGCCCACCGATTTACCCTGTCCGGTGGCACCGGCCATTAACAGGTGGGGCATGGTTGCCAGATCTACAATAAAATTTTCGTTGTCGATCTTTTTTCCGAGGGCGATAGGAAGCGAATGCGTGCTTTTTTGATATTTTTCGGATGCGAGCAGGGTTTTCATGCTCACAATGGTTTTTTTGGCGTTGGGCACTTCAATACCAATGGTACCCCTGCCCGGTATAGGCGCAATGATGCGGATACCGAGGGCCGAGAGGCTGAGGGCTATATCATCCTCGAGGTTTTTAATACGGGAGATGCGTACCCCGGCGGCCGGAACAATTTCGTACAAAGTAACGGTTGGACCTATGGTAGCGCTGATCCGCTGTATTTGTATATCGTAATTACCCAGGGTAGTTATAATCTGGTTCTTATTGTTTTCCAGCTCTACGGGGTCATGTTCTACCTTATCGCTTCCGTGCGACTCCAACAGGTCGAGCGAAGGGTATTTGTAGTTTCTGAGATCCAATGTAGGTTCATAGGCTTTGGATTTTTCAACGGGCGCTGCCAGTTTTGCCTCCTCAGGCGTTTCGGGCAAGGGTGTATCGTTTATTTCCAGTTTCAGGCCTGCATCGCCGGTCTTTGCCTGTGCCCTGGCCGCAGTTTTGGGCGAAACCGGTTCTTCGAAATCAATTCTCGCCTCGGGTTTGAGTACGGTTATGCCCTCAAAACCTTTGGCTTCTTCTTTAATCGGAACACTTTCTTCTTTTTCAATAAGACTTATTTTCTGCCCGGGCTTTTCGGCACGGTCATCTATTGTCAATACAGCTCCCGTTGCCTTTTCCTCTTTTGTTTCATCCTTCATAAAATCATGATCGGGCAGGGGTGAATCTGTCTTTTTTACGCCGACTGCGGGAACAGCAGGCTGTACCGGCGGTGCGGTTAATTTTTTTGGGAAGCCGAAAGCAGGATTAAACTGCCAGATAAAATAAGCCACTACGATCAACAATAAAATAGCTGATGTTCCAACAATCCCCAGCGAGGTCATCAGCCAGTCGCTGATTACATTTCCAACGCCTCCGCCCCAGCTAAATTCTTCGGGACCTAATAGCTCTTTCTTAAATAAAAATGCGAGGATGGTGGAACCCGTAAGCATACCCAGTGTAACGTATTTCAGATTACGCCATATAGAAAAAATGCGACGGCGCCATATCAGGTTAACTCCCAACACAAAAAAGAAAGTACTTACCAGTGCGGCCGCTACACCAAATAACCTGTAGATAAAAAGATGAGAAACGAGGGCGCCGGACTTACCCAGGAGGTTTTCGACCCGGATATCCGTATCAAAAAGTATTTCCGATCCGCGGGAGATTTGAACAAAATCCTGCCTCCAGGTAAAAAAATAGGAAACAAAGGACACGATGAGAAAAATGGCCAGGAGCAGGAAGCTGAGGCCTGTTATTTTCCAGGTACGTTCGTCTTTTGCCAATTGTTTTACACCAACTTTTTCTTCCTTTTCGGTGACAAAGCCTTTTAAAGAATCTTTCGCCTTAGCCTTCGGTCTTTTGTTCTTCGCTTTACTCGTGTTCGTCATGGGAACAAAGATAATGAAGGTTGGGAAGAAACTTGAAAAGCGATACGGGTAGCTATAGAATGACTACGGGTCTCACCTCTTTACCAAAGCCATCACCAGGGCCAGCCAGCCTGCAATAAAGAACAACCCGCCGATGGGTGTGATGATGCCGATACCGCCCAGGCCTACTTTGCCGGTGGCCTTTAATGCTGTGAGCGCATACAGGGATCCGGAAAAAAGCAGGATGCCAATCAAAAAACAGATGCCGGCCCAATTCATGGCTTTTACCGGAAATTTTTCAAACAATATACCGGCCAGGATCAGCGCAAAAGCATGATACATCTGGTACTGTACGCCGGTTTGGAAAGTGGGGGCTGAATCGGGCGCATTTATCTTCAGCCAATGTGCGCCAAATGCACCGAGAATAACACCCAGTCCGGCCAGTGAAGCCCCCAGGGACAGAAATAATTTATTCATTCAAAATCAATTTTATAAAATCGTCGAGTTGTAAGTGGTTATCTTCTGTTCTGATTTTCGCCCTTTCATAATAAATACGGCGATCGCTGTTCTTTTTCACAATATAGGCTTTTAATTGCTCATCGTTCAGATCTTTGAGCAAAGGACGCCTGGCTTTATTCTGGCGAAGTCGGCCCAGGAGTATTTCAAAAGGGGTGTCGATCCACACGGTGGTTCCCTTCTCATTCATATAGTCGATATTATTAAAATAGCAGGGAGCGCCTCCACCGCAGGATAATACCATAGAGTCGTGACTTTCTGTGAGCAGGTAGAGCACTTCCTTTTCTTTCATCCGGAAATATTCTTCCCCTTCCTGTTCAAATATTTCGGCAATGGTTTTCCCTGTATCCTGCTCAATGACCTCATCCAGGTCAAAAAAAGGAATATTGAGTTTCCGGCTTATTTGCCGGCCCCAATGGGTTTTGCCTACGCCCATAAAACCAATCAGATAGATACGCATATTGAACCCTCCGCACCCTTCCTCGCCGGGAGGAAATTAAAATGTACAAAGTAAAAAAACATATTGGTAATTGTACTAAAAATCTATTTAAAAGCATTCAGCCCGGTTATATCGAGGCCGGTTATGAGTAAATGTATATCATGTGTTCCCTCGTAGGTAATGACACTCTCGAGGTTCATCATGTGCCGCATAACGGGGAACTCGCCGGTAATACCCATGCCTCCCAAAACCTGCCGCGCGTCCCTGCAAATTTGAGTGGCTATTTCACAACTGTTGCGTTTGGCCATACTCACCTGCTGGGGTGTAGATTTTCCTTCATTCATCAACACTCCCAGCCGCCAGTTGAGCAACTGCGCTTTGGTTATTTCCGTAATCATTTCGGCCAGTTTTTTCTGTTGCAACTGAAAAGCGGCGAGGGGTTTACCAAACTGTATCCTTTCCTTAGAATAACGTAAAGCCGTGTCGTAACAATCCATAGCCGCTCCAACAACGCCCCAGGCAATACCGTACCTGGCCCTGGTAAGACAGCTCAATGGCCCTTTCAGTCCTTTAACACCGGGTAGTATGTTTTCTTTGGGTACTTTTACCTGATCAAAAACCAATTCGCCGGTAGCGGAGGCCCTCAGGCTCCATTTATGATGGGTTTCGGGTGTTGTAAAGCCTTCCATTCCTTTTTCTACGATCAATCCCCGTACTTCCCCGGTTTCGTCTTTTGCCCAAACAATGGCCACCTGCGCATAGGGTGCATTGCTAATCCACATTTTAGATCCGTTGAGCACTACATGATCGCCTGCGTCTTTAAAAGAAGTGCGCATCCCTGCCGGGTCGCTGCCATGATCGGGCTCCGTAAGGCCGAAGCAGCCTAACCATTCGCCGCTGGCTAACCGGGGCAGGTATTTTTGTTTCTGCTCTTCGCTTCCGTAAGCTTCCAGCGGATACATGACCAGCGAGCCCTGCACCGATGCCGTTGAACGCACACCACTATCGCCGCGTTCCAGTTCCTGCATCATAAGTCCGTAGCTGATATAATCCAGTCCCCCGCCTCCATATTGCGGAGAAACGGTAGGGCCAAAACAGCCTGCTTCTCCCAACTGTTTCACGATATGTTGCGGGAAAGCTGCCCGTTGGGCGTAATCCTCAATGATAGGCGATATTTCTTTTTTTACATAAGCCCTTACTGCATCCCGTATCATTTTTTGCTCCTCACTGAGCAATTCGTCTACTTTAAAATAATCCGGACTTTCAAAAAGGTCTTTTTTTACCGAAGTCATGATAGTTTTTTTAGGTCTGTTCAAGTCATTCCCAACAAAGGTAGGGGCAAATGGCCGGGAAAGAAAGTCCTTTAGAAAACGATCGCCTGCGCATTATTCGGGGAAAAATATGTCGACACAGTGTATGGACAAAATTTCTTTTCCGTATAAATCTGCATTCTTCCGTTCATAAACATTTTCGGCAGAAACGCCTCGCAACCCAAAAAATACTTTTATTTTCGGTTTCACCTATTATTCATTTATTTAGAGATATGAATTTCACAAAAATATTCGCCGGCTTTTTGGCAATAGTTATTAGCTATACCGGCGCCGCTCAAACAACGGAAAAAGCAAAACCGTTTTTTGTAAATGGGGAAGCGCAAATAGTAGAGGCTTTTAATACGCCCTCCGAATGGATACGCAGCGATTTATGGGTGGAAACGGAATTTGATACCGATGGTGATGGCAAAAAAGATCGTATGTATGTGGGCGTAACACGTCCTTACCAAACAGAAACAGAAGGCTTGAAACTGCCGGTAATATACGAGTCGAGTCCCTACTACCAGGGTGTTGCGCCGGATGTGGAGGGATTGTTCTGGAATGTTCAACACGAGCTGGGTGAACCTGCGCCCGTTCCCCGTGTTCACCCTCCTGTTAAGCGAACCGGTAAGAGGCCTATTATCAGCAACTCTCAGTTGGAATGGATTAAATATGGTTTTATTGTTGTTCATTCCTGTTCGCCGGGAACCGGACTATCACAGGGATCTCCTACGGTAGGCGGCATTAACGAGTCGCTTGCACCGAAAGCGGTGATAGAATGGCTGGCCGGAAAAGATAACGGGTATACAAGTCCCGATGGGAACGAAAAAGTAATGGCTTACTGGAGTACGGGGAAAGTAGGTATGACGGGCACTTCCTACAACGGAACCCTGCCTCTTGCTGCTGCTACAACGGGCGTGGACGGATTGAAGGCTATTATACCTGTGGCGCCTAATACTTCCTATTATCATTATTACCGGTCTAATGGCCTGGTGCGTAGTCCGGGCGGCTATTTAGGTGAGGACATAGATGTTCTTTACGACTTTATTCATAGCGGGCATGAAACTAAGAGAGCTTACAGCGACAGTGTTGTAAGAGACGGAGAAATGGCGCGGGGAATGGACCGGATTACAGGTGATTACAATAGCTTTTGGGCGGGTCGCGATTATCTCAATGCCATGAAGCCCATGAAAGCAGCTTTATTGATGGCGCATGGTTTTAACGACTGGAACGTAATGCCGGAACACAGTTACCGTATTTATAAAGAGGCCAAAAAAATGGGCATACCGGCTCAGATCTACTATCACCAAAACGGACATGGCGGGCCTCCCCCGATGAAAATGATGAACCGTTGGTTTACCCGCTATCTTTTTGAGGTGGAGAACGGGGTGGAGAAGGACGATCGTGCATGGATTGTAAGAGAAAACGATAAACAACGGGATCCAACTCCTTATGCCGACTATCCCAATCCGGCTGCGGTACCGGTGACCCTGCATTTAACGCCTGGCGGTAACAGTTTGGGTGGACTCACTATATCGGGAAGCGTAAAAGAAAAGGAAACTTTGGTAGATGATGTCGGTTTGTCGGGAAAGGACCTGGCTACGGCGGAGAACAGCAAACACCGGCTTTTGTATGCCACGCCGATATTGAAAGAGGCGGTCCATATTTCGGGCGTGCCCACCGTTACGATAAGACTTTCTTCCAATAAACCTGCCGCGAACTTATCGGTATGGCTGGTAGCGCTACCCTGGAACGACGAAGAAAAAGCGAAAATTACGGACAATATTATTACCCGGGGATGGGCCGATCCGCAAAATCAGAAATCACTCTCCAAAAGTAAACCTTTGAAACCCGGCAAATTTTACACGATCCGGTTTGATCTGCAACCCGATGATCAGATTATTCCGGCCGGTAAAAGGATCGGGCTGATGATATTTTCGAGCGACAAAGAATTCACTTTGTGGCCCAGGCCGGGCACCGAACTCAACATCGATCTGAAGAAAACGACACTCAGGCTGCCCGTAGTGGGAGGTAAAGGAATTGAATAGGCTGAAGGCTTAAAGCTTAAAGCCGGATAAGGCCTTGCGCCTTTTGCAGTTACTGGTTTTGTTTTAGCAAGAGTGCTGATCATGCAAAGAGCAAGTGAATTAGGGGTTAAGCATTACGATTTTCTTCCCATTCACCGCCGCAATCA